>JAQWQD010000013.1 GCA_029244985.1 Gammaproteobacteria bacterium
GATATTTTCTTATTGCTGGGGTTAAAACCTGAAGGAGAATTTGTCGGCGGTGATATGAATGAAGTAATTGAACATAACACCAGCAAACTTACTGATGAGGATCGAGATGCATTAGCCGCGTTCTTTACTCGTCATCATGCAGTAGAAGATTAACTGGTGTCGCAGAAAAAATTATTTTGAAGTAAGTGGGTGTGGAGATAGAAGGTCATTCATCAGAATAAGAAAGGGCAGCTAATACCGCCCTTTCCTTTTCAATTTATTTACTAGTCGGTATCAACTCGATAAGTATCGTGGCAGTTGCCGCAGGACCCACCAAATGCGCGGAAAGCACCGAGAGTCGCACCCATATCACCAGTTGCTGCGGCTTCGGCAAAGGCATTGGCATTGTCGATCAGTGACTGTGCTTTTGTGGCTATATCCTCTTGATTGTCCCAAATACTGTCTAGTGCCGTAGTTTCAATGTTATCAAATGCGCTGGTATCCACCGCTAACATTTCTGGAATCATTGTTGCCATTGACGCAATTCTTCTTGCATTGCGCTCTGCAACTTCTGCATCGAATGGAGCGCCCTGAGCCATACCGGCAATTGGCCCTATATTATAGCGAATCGTTTTAAACAGTGATTTGCGCTGATCAACGGCTGCCGCCGCACGTTCTTCTGGTGTTTGATCTTGCGCCGACACCGTAAACAATACACCAGACACGGCTATGGATGCTGCAGAGAGTAGAAGCACTATTTTTTTCATCATTATTTCTCCAATTCTTTTTTATAAAACCTAAAGCACAAACCCGGAAGCTATTACAATCATTTCTTTCACGGAACCATTCCAGAACAGACTATAATACAAATAATCGAAGGTTGTCACCGCTGCTGTGACAGTTTGGCACAAAGCCGACAGAGGCATGTTTATCCTCATAACAAACCTTCTTGGAATAGAATTTAGAGCATTTAATTAAGATGGATCAAATTAGGGTGCTCCGATATAACCTGGCCCGGTAATGATTCTTCCAGGTCTTGCGCCAGTATGTTGTCCATTCTCGACCACAAGTTTACCGTTTACGAGCACGTATTTCACACCTACTGCATACTGATGTGGGTTTTCAAATGTTGCTTTGTCGATAATCTCATCGGCGTCGAATATAGCAATGTCCGCGAAGTAGCCCTCTGTAATCAGACCGCGATCGTGTATGCCTAATCGTCGAGCGGTTTGGCTGCTCATCTTTCGCACGGCTTCTTCGAGAGTAATAATGCCGCGCTCTCGAACGAACACTCCTAACACTCGGGCAAATGTCCCATACTGACGAGGATGAGGCGTTCCTTCACCAAAGATTCCAATTGGGCCGTCGGAGCCTATTGCAGTTGCCGGGTGTTGCATTATGAGGTCAACATCATCTGGGCCTATTGCATGATAAACAGCGGTAGCCCCCCCGCCGCGAATTATGTCGAACACCACGTCGGCGGCATTTTCGGGAGTAGGCTGTAATCCTCTTTCGATACTCAAATCTGCAAGATTTTTACCTGCCATCTCAGGATCCCAGGAATTCCTGGAAATGAATACATTCCGCGGATCGCCACCTCCGCGATCATAGAGAATTTTGAAAACAACTTCGTCTTTAATAGTTTGCCGCGTCTCACTGCTATTTATTCTTTCTAATAACCGATCACGCCCCCCTTCCTGCGCCCATTGTGGGATAAGTGCAGTAATACCAGTTTGTGAAGCGGTATAAGGGTACTGGTCGATGGTAATGTCTACACCACGAGCACGAGCTTCATCGACCATTCGTAGGCTTTCCCTGGACGCTCCCCAATTTTCGACGCCTATAACTTTATGGTGCGTCATTTGTACGGGAATGCCTGCTTGCTCCCCAATATGAATCGTTTCTTGCACTGAATCTAAGAGTTGTGCGGCTTCTTCGCGCATGTGTGAGATATAAATACCTTTATGTTCTGCAGCGATTTTGGAAAGCTCGATTACTTCTTCGGTTGGTGTAAAGCTTCCAGGTACATAGAATAAACCAGTGGAAATGCCCAGTGCACCCTGTTCCATCGCCTGGCGCACCATGTCTTTCATTTCTAGCAGTTCCGGTGGAGATGCCTCTCGATCTTCAGCGCCGATCACTAGGGACCGGACAGTGCCTTGTCCAACAAATACTCCCCAGTTAGGGCTGATCTGTTTTGCTTTGATTGCAGCAAAGTGTTCATCAATTGGAAATGGAGAGCTGCCATCGTTACCCTCAGTGAGCGTGGTAACTCCTTGCAGTAACGCACTTTCCGCATTGGGCACATCAAAGATACCGCGTAATGCATGGGTATGAGGGTCGATAAAGCCTGGTGACACAACAAGTCCACTGGCATCTATAACTTGCTCAGCAATAGCACTGGATAAATCGCCTATATATGTGATTCGATCGTCAATTATGCCGATGTCAGCGACGTACCAGGGGTTACCGGAGCCGTCCACGATTCTGCCATCTCTAATAATGGTGTCGAACTCTTGAGCGTTAGTTGCCGCAGGGACTAAAAGGGTCAGGAAGCACAATAATCGATTTAACCTTTTTTTCATTACTGTGCTCCTGTTTTTGCTGATTATATTGAAATGCTACTGTTACCAGATTCGGATGCGTTCTTCTGGCGAAAGGTAGAGTTTATCACCGGGTTGAACATTGAAAGCCTCATACCACTCATCGAAGTTTCTCACTACACCGTTTACTCGAAACTCAGATGGAGAATGTGGGTCGGAAGTGAGGCGTTGTATTAGTGCGTCCCGACGATACTTTCTTTGCCATACTTGGGCCCAGGCTAAGAAAAATCGTTGATCACCCGTGAGCCCATCGATTACTGGTGCTGCTTCACCATTGAGCGACATCTTGTAGGCGCGAAAGGCAAGGGACAGCCCACCAACATCGCCAATATTTTCGCCAAGGGTAAAGTTGCCATCGATAAAAAAACCCGGCACTGGCTCAAATTGATCATATTGTGCAGCAAGTGCTGTGGTTTGCATTTCGAAATTAGCTCGATCTTCCTCAGTCCACCAGTTGCGCTGGACGCCAGCGAAATCCGATTTAGACCCTTGGTCATCGAAACCGTGTCCCATTTCGTGACCAATAACAGCACCGATACCGCCATAATTTACTGCTGCGTCTGCCAAGGGATCGAAAAACGGGGGCTGCAATATTCCAGCAGGGAAAACGATTTCGTTAAAGGAAGAATTGTAATAGGCATTCACAGTTTGTGGTGTCATACCCCATTCTTCACGATTCGTTGGCTGACCCAGGCGACCAATTTCATCTTCATAATTAAATTCTCGAATGTTTTGTGCATTCTCGAAGAGGGAATCCCGACTAATTTCAATCGAAGATAAATCCTTCCATACATCGGGATACGCTATTTTAGGGTGGAATGATTCGAGTTTTTTGAGAGCTTCTTGTTTAGTCTCTGCTCCCATCCAGTCAATCTCATCAATACTTTGCGCAACTGCGGCGCGAAGGTTCTCGACCAGCTCTTCCATTTGTTGCTTGGCAGACTCAGGGAAATGGCGCTCTACATATACCTGGCCAACAGCTTCACCTAGACTGTTTAGGGCGCCAACTCGAGCAACTCCTCTTTCCCATCGCTCTCGTTGTTCTGGCACACCATTCAGTACTGTTGAGTAGAAATTAAACTGCTCACGATCAATTTCTTCTGACAACACGGCAGCACTATCAACAATAAACCGATAGGTCATGAAATTCTTCCAATCGTCCACTGCAACTGTATTTACCAATTCAATAATAGGCGACATGGCACTTGGATAGGAAACATTGAGATCTTCTAGATCAGTGATGCCGGCGGCCGCAAAATAAGTATCCCAATCCAAACCCTGAAATTGGCTCTTAAAATCTTCGTAACTCATCGGATTGTAAGTCAGGTCGCGGTTACGTCTCTGGTCGCGAGGCCAAGTATGCTGGGCAATCTGTGTTTCCAAATTCAGCACGGCTTCAGCTTTTGCCTGTGTATTCTCTATGCCCGCAAGATCCAAAACTCTGGCGATATGCGCAACATACTCCGAGCGAACATTCTCATATTGCTCTGTGTCTACTAGATAATAGTCCCGATCTGGCAAACCAATACCGCCAACGGACAGCACCAACTGATGTTTGTCGGGGTCGCTGCGGTCGGTCCCAACGTAAAATCCAAATGGTGTCGCGGTATTATCGATTAAAGCACGGCCGAATCCCTGAATAAGCTCTTCAATTGTATCTATTGCATCGAGAGTTGAAAGGCCAGGGAGTAATGGGCTAATACCCAAGTCGTTTAATGCCTCGGTATTCATGTAACTGAGATAGTAGTCACTAATTTTCTGCTCGATTGAATCGTCCGCAGGTTCAATATTGGTTAGATCATCAATAATCTCCCGAACACGCTGATCGGAGCGATCGCCCAATACTGTGAATGACCCGTAGTTACTGCGTGATGCTGGAAGTTCGAAAGTATCTAGCCATTTACCGTTGGCATAGCGGAAAAAATCATCGCCAGCCCGTGTATTTGGGTCTTGATGACTTAGATCTATGCCAAATGAGCCAAGCTCTGGTGACTCGGTTTCTAGTGAAGCAGCAGGGGTTTGTAAACTGGCTATTGCTTCATTACTCGCGCTTGATACAACTGGTTCAACATTGGTTTCTTCTGAGCCACAAGCGCTCAATAAGCCTGCTATGGATAGACAAAGTGCATGTGAAAATTTAGTTGTTGAAGATGACATGATAAAAACCCCCAATCATCATTATTGCTTGGCGATTCCGGAGTATACCTGAATTGAACTTCTGGTTAAGCCATGCCTAAATCCAGAAAAAGTTCCGCTCTTATATTTGCAGAAACTTGGTTGTAAACTGCACCCGACTCGCGAACATTTCTGATGGGGAAAGACCAATGCACTTTCAAGAACAATCCAACAATATTGGTAAATTCAAAGCAAGAATCAGGAGAAATGGGACAGCTGCATCTGCAGTGATACTGGTTTCGCTTTCGATGGTGACTGCCCAGTCGCAAGAAACAGCGACGCCAAATGGGGTTGCGGACGACCGTCTGGCTGCATTCGCCTTTACAAACGGTAATTTCTACCAAGCTGATGGCAGCTATCTAGAAGGTGGCAGTTTGCTTATTCGAGAAGGACGAATTGTAGATTTAGTGCAACAAACCAGCGTTCCTTCTGGTTTTTTTGAAATAAATCTGAACGGCAAATATGTTTACCCCGGCTTCATCGATATCAACACAGATTATGGCTTAGCAGAATTACAACGCCGAGACGAGAACGGCGCTGCTGAAAATCTTTATCCCAGTGAAAGTGCGTTTAATGTTAATGACGCTATTCGTTCAAATTTTCGAGCCAGCACAGGATTCACTCCTGATGAAGATGAGCGTAAGAAATACAGAGATTTAGGCTTCTCTGCGGTACTTAGCTTAAGACCTGATGGCATTGCCCGCGGCACGTCGGCACTGATCACTCTAGGTGACAAAAATGCTAATGAATCGATTGTAGTGCCTGATGTGGCAGCTCATTATTCCTTGGACAAGGGCACATCGACACAGAGCATGCCAGTATCGCTAATGGGTGCCTTTGCGTTGCTTCGTCAAACTTATCTTGACGCCGAGTGGTTTGGAAATCAGCAACCAAGACCGTTCACTGACGACACATTAGAAGCTTGGAATACAATACAAACATTGCCCCAGATTATGGAAGTGGAAAACTGGCAAGAAGCATTGACAGTTGATCGCGTTGGGGATGAATTCGAAACTCAGTATGTCCTGAAAACCAGTGGAGACAGCTTTCGTCAGATCGCACTCATAAAGGCTACAAATGCCAATCTTATTGTTCCCATTAATTTTCCCGAGGCACCAAATGTTGCGGACTCTTTAACTGCCGACAGTGTTTCATTCGAAGATCTTAAAGATTGGGAGCTGGCACCATTTAATCCGAGAATTCTTGAAGATAACGAGATTGATTTTGCTATCACCTCTTCAGGGGGTAGTGACGAGTTCTGGGAGGATCTTGAGAAAGCTGTTGATAGTGGTTTGTCCGAACAAAAAGCGATTTCTGCTATTACACTTTCTGCTGCTCAGATTCTCGGCTTAGAAAATATAGTGGGACAACTAACGCCAAACGCACTTGCAAATTTTGTTATTACCACTGATCCATTGTTCACAGAAGATGCGCAAATTCTTGAGAATTGGATAGAAGGCGAGCGCTTTGTTTTGGCGGAAGATTTTGATGATAGGGCCGGCCGCTATAACCTTGAGGTCGATGGAGAACAATATTCAATAGAACTAAGCTTTGAAAATAGTTCTGTTTCAGCACAACTCATAGTAAATGAAGATGAAACACGTACAGCAAATATTGACCTTACAGAGGATCTGATAACGCTGAACTTAGCTATTGATGAAGATGGTAATCGTGTTCGCCTCAGCGGTTGGCCGATAGACGGCACTGCAGGCTGGCGAGGAAATGGACGTTCCCCTGCCGGTGCACGCATGGCCTGGCGCATGACCAGAAGCGCTGAAAATGATGAGGTCGAGAGTGAATCTAAGCCAACTCGAACAATAGCTGATCTACCCAGTGCGCCCGTCTACCCTTTTTCTGCTTACGGGCGGACAGAACAACCTGAGCAACAGGATTTATTAATTAGAGGAGCAACTGTTTGGACCAATGAAGAAATCGGGAACCTAGTAACTGATGTGCGAGTACAAAGCGGCCAAATTGCAGAAGTTGGTGATAACTTATCTGCGAATGGTGCAATGGTGGTTGATGGTTCTGGTAAACACCTAACACCTGGAATTATTGACGAACATTCACATATAGCACTTTTTAGTATTAACGAAACAGAGACTAATTCCAGCATGGTAAGAATGAAAGATGTGGTTGACTCTGAAAATATCAACATTTACCGAAACCTAGCTGGGGGTGTTGTTGCTGCACAACTACTTCACGGTTCTGCTAACCCTATAGGAGGACAGTCAGCGATTATCAAAATGCGTTGGGGCGCTCCACCGCAGGAACTACTAATTGAAGGGGCAGACGAATATATTAAATTTGCCCTCGGCGAAAATGTTAAACGTTCGCGCAATCCTTCTTCGGTGCGTTACCCTCAAACCCGTATGGGTGTTGAGCAAGTATTCGTAAATGCATTTTCACAGGCACAGGAGTATGGAAAAATCTGGGATGACTACAATAATCTATCTCGCAATCAGCAAAGGGATACTGCCGCTCCTCGACGCGACCTCGTTGATGAAGCCATGCTGGAAATTTTAAATGGTGAAAGATTTGTTACCAGCCATTCTTACGTCCAATCAGAAATAAATATGCTGATGCATGTCGCTGACAGTTTTGATTTCAACATCAATACCTTCACTCACATTCTTGAAGGCTACAAGGTCGCCGACAAAATGGCATTGCATGGAGCTGGAGGTTCTACTTTCTCTGATTGGTGGGGATACAAATGGGAAGTGCGTTATGCTATTCCCTACAATGCTGCATTGATGCAACAAGCAGGTGTGGTAGTTGCCCTTAACTCTGACGATGCAGAAATGTCACGACGTCTCAATCAAGAAGCAGCGAAAGCTGTGAAGTATGGTGATGTTAGTGAAATTGACGCTCTCAAGATGGTAACCCTAAATCCCGCAATATTGCTGCACCTCGACGATCGTATGGGCAGTATAAGAGCAGGCAAGGACGCGGACCTGGTACTTTGGAGCGATCACCCCCTCTCGGTTTATGCTGTAGCTGAGACTACTTGGATCGAAGGCATTCCTTATTATGATCGACGAGATGATCAACAATTAAGGCGTGAGATTGAAGATGAAAGGGCGCGGATCATCGCTGCTATAACTAACGATGTGGTGGGTAACTAGGAGGGTGGACATGAAAAAAATACTGAGAAGAATTTCCGCGTCAGCTCCCCTTTTCCTTTTGCTATTGCTGAACTTAAATTTACATAACGTAAACGCAATTGTTCCAACTCCTGCACCGGACCAGATTCAACCCATCGCAATCACAGGTGCAATTATTCATATAGGTAATGGTCGAGTCATTGGCGATGGCGTTATTACCTTCAATGAAGGAATTATCACTGCGGTGGGTTCAGTATCCGATGGCATCAACATGCAGGGCCACATTGTCCTAAATTTACAAGGTCAGCATATTTATCCAGGTTTCGTTTTACCGAATACTGTATTAGGTTTGGAGGAGGTTGGATCAATCCGTGCCACTCAGGATGTTCTGGAAGAAGGATATATAAATGCCAGTGTGCGTTCGGCTATTGCCTACAACACCGATTCAGAAATGATTCCTACTCAACGCTTTAATGGCATTCTTACAGCTCAATCAACACCGCAAGGCGGGTTGATCTCAGGTTCTTCTTCAGTCTTTAAACTGGATGGATGGAATTGGGAAGACTCAATGTTAGTTGAAGATGTCGGCATGCATATGCATTGGCCTGCACTAAGAATTCGGCGCCGTAGCCCTGAAACTGGTTTATTTGAAACTACAGATAACGAAGATTACGAGGCTCAGACTCAACTACTTCATTCTTTATTCCAAGCAGCACAAACCTATACCGGTGAACCGCTCAATCTTAATCTGGTTGCCATGCAACCAGTAATCAATGGTTCTGGGAAATTATTTGTCCATGTTGACCAAGCAAAGGAAATTATCAGTGCAATACGGTTTGCTCGAAGTTATGGTGTTGAAGAAATAGTTTTAGTTGGTGGCGCGGAGGCAATGCAAGTTGTCGATTTTCTAACTACGCAAGATATTCCCATAATTTATGAACGAATCCATGAACTTCCAATGCAAGCCTGGCATGATGTTGATGCACCATTCAAAACTCCTTTTTTACTCCACGATGCAGGATTGAAAGTTGGCATCGGAGGTGGCGCAACATCATTAGATAGACAGCGTAATCTACCCTTCTTTGCCGGTACTGCAGCAGCCTATGGCTTAGATCGGGAAACGGCTCTTTCTTTAGTTACTTTAAACAGCGCAGAAATATTAGGTGTTGCCGACAGGGTTGGCAGTCTCGAAGTTGGGAAAGATGCGACGCTATTTATTTCGGAGGGTGATGCCCTAGATATGCGCACTAGTCAAGTTCTCGGTGCCTATATTCAAGGAAGAGATATTGATCTTTATGGCACTCAGCAAGAACTCTATGAACGCTTCCGAGAGAAGTATGCGAACCAAATTGAGTAAGCAGAAATCTTAATCCAGCAATGACAGTGCAACAGGGAAATGGAATCAATCCGAAATGGTTGGGCATAATCGCAGTGCTATTCGGCATTTTGCTGGTTGCTAATCATGGCAACGAATTACTGAAACAATCTGTACTAACTCCTGGATCTGCTGCGGAACTGTTTGTACCTGCGAACTGTCGTGCAGATGAATTAGAAGAGGAAGGCCTTAGCCAGCAGGAATGTGAGTTAATGGTAAGTAATGTGCAAATCGCACTAGTATCATCTCCACAATGGTTTCGTCCAGCAATGTTGTGGTTGTCGGCGCTGGGTATATTTTTTGGTATTTTCTCAATTGTTACTGGGATTGCCTTTGTGGGCGGAAGAAAAATGAATCTAACAATGGCGAAATTTTGTTTCGCTGCCTTACTCACCGTTGATCTTTGCACTTTCATTGCTGTCGTGAATACAGGCCCATTGCTCCGCGCACAGTATCTATGGCCGACACTACTCTGGTTTTTCATACACTTGACAATTTTTGCAGTGGTGATGAGTTACTCAACTCCCATTGAACAGGAAAACAGCTAATGGAAGGAGCATTACCAAAGTCCAAAGTTGTTTTGCATTGGTTGACTGCTGCAGCGGTATTTTTTCTTTTCGTTTCAAGTTGGTGGATGTTAGCGCTGCCTCTGCCCTCTGAGAACTTTACCTACCGAGAGTTGCCATTTCAATTGCATAAGAATATTGGAATTACGGTATTGATTGTGGTCATTGTGATGATCACAATGCGGATAAAATCTAAAATGAATAAACCACAAATGGCTAGAACAAGATTAGGAAAACTTGCTGATCTTGATCATATGCTTACCTATTTTCTTATTACTGCTTGTTGTCTCAGCGGCTATCTTTCTTCTTCTTTCAGCGGTTGGGAGACCACTTGGTGGTGGCTAATCAATTTCCCGACATGGTCCGAAGAGAATGATGTATTGAATATTCTTTTTTCTGACATACACATGTGGACATGTTGGGCCTTGTTAGCAGCTATTGCCTTACACATTGGCGCAGCCCTATATCATATTTTTCGAAACGACGAAGCTATTATCAAAATGTTTCGTTTGTAGTCGCGCACTTATAAGGTTTTAGGATTAATAACTAATGCAAGAATTTTCAACATTTGTCACACACCTTGAATGTAGTTACACCGGAAAGCTGTACCCTGCTGATCAATTGCATGGCCTTTCAGAAGCAGGTAAGCCTTTGTTAGTGCGCTATGACCTGGAAGGCATAGCGAAAGCGGTGTCCAAGAACGATTTACAACAAAGGCGGCCAGAGTTTTGGCGTTACCGCGAGCTTTTGCCTGTTCGTAAATCTGAAAATGTAGTTCGTCTTGGTGAATTGATGACCCCTATTCTTCCCGCTACGAAGCTTCAGCAGGAACTAGGATGTGGCGAAATACTGATAAAGGACGAAGGCCGATTACCAACAGGCTCATTCAAAGCCAGGGGGCTCGCTCTAGCAGTTGCAATGGCGAAAGAATTAGGTGTAACGCGCATGGCCATGCCTACCAATGGCAATGCAGGTGCTGCACTTGCCGCCTACTGCTCTCGAGCAGGCATTGAGACTTTTGTTTTCTGCCCAGAGGACACTCCTAGAGTAAATATTGAAGAAATCGCATTTCAAGGGGCAAAGACTTTTCTCGCCAACGGCTACATTAATGATTGCGGGAAGATCGTCGGAGAAGGTAAGGAAGCGATGAATTGGTTCGACACCTCTACCCTGAAGGAGCCTTATAGAATTGAAGGCAAAAAGACAATGGGACTGGAGTTAGCAGAACAAATGCATTGGACTGTTCCCGATGTCATCCTTTACCCAACGGGGGGAGGAACGGGGCTAATTGGAATGTGGAAAGCCTTTGATGAGTTAGAAGCAATTGGTTGGATTGGGCCAAAGCGTCCGCGCATGGTTGCTGTTCAAGCAGAAGGCTGCGCGCCTATTGTTCACGCTTATGATGCAGGAGAACGGCATGCTGAACCTTGGCAAAACGCAGTGACTATTGCTTCTGGAATTAGAGTGCCAGCGGCAGTTGGCGATTTTCTTATTCTTGATGCGGTCAGAGAGAGTAATGGCTTTGCGGTTGCTGTAAGTGATGATGCGATAAACGAAGCCCATAAAGAATGTGCTCTTAAAGAGGGGATTTTGCTGTGCCCCGAAGGTGCCGCAACATTGGCAGCTCTAAAACAAGAATTAGTAACTGGACGCATTAATCCGAATGAACAAGTCATGTTGTTCAATTGTGCGACGGGATTGAAATACCCGATGGAATCAGAACATAAGACCATCGACCTTAGTAAGCCAATAGACTATGACTTTATAAGAGAGTCTTAGTCACGCGGGTATAAATGATTCCTTGTGAATTTTGGCCTGCATTAGTAGTAATACATTTTTTGAATTCGACTCGGTCTACCTATCAAACCCGCGAGTTATCAGCAATCTATCGAGGATTGGAAGCGAGAATAATGACAAATCAACAAGAAGAATTTAATGGAATAGATCTCTATACCTGGGCAACGCCAAATGGGCGTAAAGTTTCGATTATGTTAGAAGAGCTGGAACTACCCTACCGGGTATTTCCCGTTGACATTACTCAAGGTGATCAACACCGCCCCGAATTCTTGGCGTTTAGTCCCAATAATAAAATCCCGGCCATAATTGACCACGAGACTGGCGCAGGGATGATGGAGTCAGGTGCAATACTTATGTATTTGGCACAGAAGACCGGCAAACTTATGCAGTCTTCCGGCGACAAGTATTGGCAGCAAATGCAATGGTTGATGTTTCAAACAGGGCATGTAGGTCCTATGTTGGGGCAGACGCACCATTTTGTGAAATTCAATCCAGGGAAAGCTCCTTACGCAGAAGAAAGGTATAGCAAAGAGAATGCCCGCCTCTATGAAGTGCTTGAAAATCGCTTACAGGAACGAGATTTTATTTGCGATGACTACTCTATTGTAGATATCGCGACGTGGCCCTGGATTTCCCGATACGAATTTCAGCAAATGAATTTGAGCGATTACCCTCGCCTCAAAACTTGGTATTTACGAATTGCAGAAAGGCCCGCGGTGAAAAGGGGATACGCCGTGCCTAGAAAATTATCGGTCCCTATTCCAGGCTAATGGTGCGATTCGTAAGCAGGGCGGAATGATACTGGGAGACAACTAGATGCGTTATGCATCTAGTCATTCCCTAGAATGAATCGTTAGAAACTGTCGTAGATAATATCGTTTGCGACAGCACGCATATTGGCTGCTCCAGGTCGGCGTGCACCTTGAGCCTGGATCATTCCCAGCCAGAACATATCCTGACTTGGGTCTATCCAAAACCAAGTTCCTGCCGCACCAGACCAATAATAAGTTCCTGGACCTTGCGGTGAATTCGCTAGTTCTGGATCGTAGATAACAGCAAAGTCTACGCCGAAACCAATACCAGGCTGACCTGGCCTATCGGGTCCGCCTCGAATATCTAGCTCATCTCGCAAACTATTAGTGCGCATTATGCGAACGGATTCTGGCGAAAGAATTTTAGCGCCGTCGAGTTCCCCTTCGTTAACCAGCATTTGTAAAAATCTGGCGTAGTTGTGAGTCGAGGAAACCAGTCCGCCGCCGCCAGATTCGATTCTATTTGGATCTAAATAACTTGCGCGATCAGTACGATGAGGACGCTGAACCAGTCGATTGCGCTCTGAATCCCAGTTATGAACTTCAGCGAATCTATGCTGGTCTTCCTCGCGGACATAGAATGTAGTATCTCCCATTCCAAGCGGTTCGAATATTTGTTGCTGTAAGAAATCCCCAAATTGCATTCCAGAGATTTGCTGTACGATGTAACCTTGGAGGTCAACTGCCACAGAGTAATACCACTGCTCACCAGGTTGGGACAGTAAAGGAATTGCTGCTACCTTATCGACGAGTTGCTCTAAGTCGTCTGAAGCGAGTACTCCAGAATCGCGGAAAGCATTATTGACCGGATCACTGCCACCCAAGCCATAGCCAAAGCCTGCTGAATGATTTAATAGCTCTCTCATTGTGGGTTGGCGATTTACTGGAACCAATTCCATATTCCCGTCAGAGTCATAAGTTGTCATCACCTGAAGGTTTTCAAACTCAGGAATGAATTTGCTAATCGGATCATCAAAATCCCACAGACCTTGCTCGTGAAGCATCATGAGTGCGACACCGGTAACTGGTTTTGTCATGGAATAAATTCGGAAAAGTGTGTCTTTTGTCATAGGGGCTTGATCGTTGACACGAGCAAGTCCTGCAGTTTCGAAAGTAGCCACTTCACCGTCTTTTGCCAGCATCCAAATCATGCCGGCCACATCTTGATCCGCGACGATTTTTTCCATTGCTGCATCTAAAGATGCAATACCCGTCTCACTAAAACCTGCTGTACCAGCTCCAACCGCAGTTTGCGGCCACGAAGTATCAGCAAAAACATTGGCGTTTAGAAAGATAAAAGTGGCGAGTATGCTTGTGGCTAACTTGCCAAAGTAAGTTGGTTTCTCTGAATGCATAAAAATCCTCCGCGCTTGAATTTTGATTCTCCCCAATCTCGCTAGAACAAAAGAGGTCGAGAGTGAGGAGTAGGCTTGTGTAGATAGTATCGTTGGCTTAAGGCCAATTGTACAGCACCCTTGGGCGAACCGTGCCTCTTTATGGTGCACCCTTTTAGTGCGGTCTTCTTAAGGCACCATTTTGTAGCAATAAAATCAGCTAATTTCAGTTCTGTTCCTCTATAAACCAATGAATACGGGCTTTCACGATTGTGGCACGACCTTTGCAAAACTAGAGAAACATTTACTTTTACGGGCAGGCTTGTCTTGCCAAATCACGTACTTTTGGAGGAAGAAATGAAAAAACTAACTCATCTGGCTGCGGGTCTCGTTTTAGCATCGAGCGCATTGATTGCCACATCAGCATCTGCAGAAGTGTCCTACAACATCGGGTGGGCATCTGAATATTACTACCGTGGAATCTTTCAAAACGATTCTTCAGGTTCGGCAGGTATTGATTGGAGTGAGGGTGGCTTTTACGCAGGCAGCTGGGCTGCCGATGTGGGTGATGGTACGGAAGTGGATGGCTACTTCGGTTACAACTTTGAATTCGATTCAGGATTTACAGCAGGAGTAGGGTTTACTGGTTACTATTATACGGGTGAGTTTGACGACACCTATGAAGAAGTAAACTTTAACTTAGGTTATGGACCACTAAGTCTTGGTTATTCTGTAGGTGAATGGGAAGGTTTCGGAGCGGCACAGGATTATGATTTTCTAGAACTCACCTTTACTGCTGAGAACGGTATTTATGGTACATACGGTACTTTCGGCGATGAGTTCGACGGTGACTATATTCAAATTGGCTGGGGGACTACAATTTCTGAAATCGATATTAGTATTGCTGGTATCTTTAGTAGTGATGAGCTTTCAGATCAGTTGAATTCAGCTGGTCAGGCAACTGAAAGTGAAGCTATTGTTTTTACTATCGGTAAATCTTTCTAAGTTAAGCTTTTTGTTTATCCATGATGCCTTCCTAGAAAGGGCTCCTACGGAGCCCTTTTTTGTTGCTTCTATATTTCTGTGTTTACTTTTTTGCTAGCTGCTTTTCTTTCTCAAGGGCTTTTACCTTTCTCTAATTTAAATTGGTAGTTGATATTTAGGGGTAATAAATATACTGTATAAATATACAGTATATTAGATCATTATTATGACCCCAAAGCCCCCAGGGGAAACAGAGCTCTCCTCTCAGCTAGAGCCACTGCCTGCCTATGCAGAGTTGCACTGTATTTCAAATTTTAGTTTTTTACGTGGCGCCTCCTTTCCAGAAGAGCTAGTGAAACGTGCTGACGATCTCGGTTACTGCGCTATCGCAATTACTGATGAGTGTTCTCTTAGTGGTGTGGTGCGTGCCCACATGGCTGCCAAAGAAAGAGATATTAAACTCATTATTGGTAGCGAGTTTGTCATGGATAAGGGTTGCCACATAGTTTTGCTTGCGTGCAACCGAACAGGCTATGGAGCCTTAAGTCATTTAATAAGTTGTGCTCGTCGTGAAACAGAGAAGGGAAGTTATTTTATAGATCGTTCTATGGTGGAAGACAATCTGCCCAAGGACTGTTTGGCATTATGGATTCCCAATTTACAGCAAGAGCCAGAATTATTGGCTTGCCAGTCTGTTTGGTTAAAACGCCAGTTTTCTAACAAACTTTGGATTGCTACTGAGTTGCTGCTGCGTGGCGATGACCGTTTAAAACTAGAGTTTTTACAACAACTAGGAGCACAGTTCGGACTTCCTCTATGCGCAGCTGGTGGTGTCTATATGCATGATCCGGGCCGGCGCATTATGCAGGATACGCTAACTGCAATCCGCCTGATTACACCTATCGAAGACTTGGGTTTCAACGCAGAGAGTAATGGTCAACGTCATTTACGTAATCGAGAACAATTGGCAAAACTATTCCCCCCTGAGCTTATGGAGGCTAGTGCCGAGATTGCCAGTCGCTGTGATTTTCGATTGGATGAATTACGCTATGAATACCCCCAGGAGCTAGTCCCTCCTGATTACACTCCACATGGATGGTTACGAGAATTAACTGAAGCTGGTGTCCGCCATCGTTGGCCAAAAGGCGCGACACCGAAAGTGCGCAACCTTATCGAGCATGAGTTGGAGTTAATCAAAGAGCTTAATTATGAGCACTACTTCCTAACAGTGCATGACATTGTTGCTTTTGCCCATAGCCAACACATTCTTTGCCAGGGCCGGGGTTCCGCCGCCAACTCTGCGGTTTGTTATTGTCTGGGTATTACCGAGGTGGATCCGGCCAGAGTTGAAGTGTTATTTGAGCGTTTTATTTCCAAAGAGCGGGACGAACCACCAGATATTGATGTTGATTTTGAAAATGCTCGACGAGAAGAAATTATTCAGTACATCTATAAAAAATATGGCCGCAGTCGCGCCGCTATTGCGGCGACGGTTATTACTTATCGTTCCCGTAGTGCTCTTCGAGATGTGGGTAGGGCGTTAGGTTTGGATAGAGAACTTCTCGACCATTTAGCAAAGTCTATTTATTCGGGGGATTCGAATCTGAAAGAACAACTAGTGGACGCAAATGTTGATTATGCTGACCCGATTATTCAGCGCCTATTGTTTCTGGCGCAGTCATTAATAGGGTTTCCCCGTCATTTATCTCAGCATGTAGGTGGATTCATTGTCAGCCAGGGCTTGCTCTCTCATCTGGTTCCCATCGAAAATGCCAGCATGGCTGATCGTACAGTTATTCAGTGGGAAAAAGATGATCTTGAATCACTAGGTCTGTTAAAGATCGATGTGTTGGCTCTAGGCATGTTAACCGCAGTACAGAAGTGCCTGGATATAATTAGTGATTACAGTCGCAAGATCTTAAGCATTCAAAACATTCCATCAGAAGACCCTAAGGTTTACGACATGATGAGTGATGCTGACACTGTCGGTGTATTCCAGATTGAGTCTCGAGCCCAAATGAGCATGTTGCCTCGATTGCAGCCACGCAGTTATTACGATTTAGTCATTCAGATAGCAATAGTGAGGCCTGGCCCTATTCAAGGAGACATGGTGCATCCTTATCTGAATCGGCGAAATGGCAAGGAAGAAGTTATCTATCCTAGTGATGCGGTCAAAGATGTCTTAGAGCGCACTTTGGGTGTACCGATTTTTCAAGAGCAGGTCATGCAACTTGCCATGGTGGCAGCAGGATTTTCCGGTGGCGAAGCGGATCAATTAAGGCGCGCCATGGCTGCCTGGAAACGTAAAGCTGGCTTAGAGTCCTATAGAGAAAAATTGGTTAAGGGTATGCTCAAAAAAGGATATGAAGAAGAGTTTGCCGAACAATTGTTTAAGCAAATTAAGGGTTTTAGTGATTACGGTTTTCCTGAATCCCATGCTGCCAGCTTTGCCCTGATCGCTTATGTATCTTCCTGGCTTAAGCTTTATCACCCTGCCGCCTTTTGCTGCGCCCTACTCAATAGCCAGCCCATGGGGTTTTACCCTCCTGCACAACTAATTAATGATGCAAGATATCATGGAGTGAACATACTCCCTGTTGATATCAATAAAAGTTTTTATGAAAGCACTCTGGAATTTGATAGTGGCTTCGAAAGACTCTACTCCCCTTGTGAACAGACAATGGACCCTATGCTTCGTATTGGGTTCAGGCAAGTGAAAGGTATCTCCGATGTCGGAGCATTGGCGATTGTTGAAGCAAGACAGGCAGGTAAATTTCAAACTATTCAAGAACTGGTGTTTCGTAGCGGTATTAATAAGAAAGACTTGGAGTCATTGGCTGCCGCCGATGCCTTGCAAGAGCTGAGTGGAGATCGGCATCGCGCTTTCTGGCAGGCATCTGGCGTTGAAGCAAGATGTCAGGATAGAAATATTAGTCAAGAAAACACTGGGCTAACTACACAAATGAATTTTTACTCTGATCTCCATTTCGCCGATATCGATTTCGGTGTTGATGTATTGTTACCCGTTGTGAATGAGGGCCAGAACATTGTTGCTGATTATGGTTCGACTGGCTTTACCCTGCGCCGACATCCAATAGCTCTCTTCCGCAACCATTTGAATTCATATCAGGTTTCTCCAGCCAGCTACTTAACTGCTATAGATAACGATGCCCATGTCAAGGTAATAGGCTTAGTAACCTGCCGACAAAGTCCAATGACAGCAGCAGGTGTAACATTTATAACTTTGGAAGACGAAAGCGGGTTTGTCAATGTTGTAGTTTGGCCAAAAATTGAGGAGCGCCTTAGGTCTATTGTACGAAAAGCAATGTTAATGGGTGTGGTAGGTAAAGTGCAAAAAAGCGATGGAGTTATTCATCTGATTGCACAAGAACTAGTAGATCTAAGTCACTGGTTAGGCTCTATGGAGCTTTCATCACGAAACTTTACCTAATGATATTAATTTGTGTGTCTTTACTGCTGCATTTTCTAGAATCGATAACATTTTTTCACGCGAAGTATCCATGTAAATACCAATTATTTTCTCCACTGCGTTCTCGATAAATCCACAGACGACTGCCGTTCTGCTCCAAGGCCACATAATAATCACGACGCACATCGGTGCCGGACCACCAATAAGTTTCGATCCGCTCTGGTCCGCTAATAATCTCTATAGATTTGCGATGATAAAGTTTGCCATTTCTAAGAACGAGTTGCTCCGGTTTTTCCAATAAAAAAAGTGGGCGTGGCGAAATTGGATTTTTTTTTAGCTCTTGCCCTACCCCATATGGTTTTTCAATTTTCTCCATTTTTTCATAAGTCATTTGTTGTGTAGCATATTCTGGACAATGTTCTGCAATAGTTTTGATGCTGTTAACGAAATGCCCACCTAATTTCGCCTTCAGCTGTTCCATAAACTGATTGAGATTATTGTCACTATATTGTTTTTTGGTAGACTTATCTTCAGATAACAATGATTCACTGTTGGTTATGAAGGCATCAAATTTTTTCACCTTTATCTTCGCCGCAATTACTGGCGCTGGAATTGTAAGATTGCTGAAGTGAGTTCCTAATAGCATTAATAAATGTTTACTAGAGCGACTGGGTTGACGCAAGCTCATATTAATAACAGTACTACTGCGCTTCTCATGTTTTAGTAAGAATAATAAGTGGCTCGTGCATAAGTCGCGACGCTGTAAAAACTCAGAAAGCTGCTCTAACATTTCGTCCGCGACGGGTAAAAGGCGATCAAGACTATCGATTTCATAGGGTAAATCATATGTAGTAGAGAAGGCAGGCGGGGGCACGTAGTTCCGCGTTGGTTCTGGTGCTAAATTTAAGGCTCTGTGGAGTAAGTTTATAAAGTCACTGCCGAACCTCTTGTATAAATCACTAGTTGGAAGGCGCCAAATATCCCTTAAATGACGTATACCCATATTATAGAGACGTCGGTTTTGTTCCTTATTTAAATTTAAAACATCCGTAGACAATTGTCCCAAGGCTGATCGTAAATTATCTTGTTGATAAATCAATCCATTGTGTCCTGACCGAGCAAGTAACAAACTGCCGGTAACCGTAGGGCATGCGGCATATAAAAAATATTCTGGTAGTGCTAACTGTTTGAGTTGCTCAGCAAGGGGTCCTTTGAGTTTGTTATGAATGGCTTCGATGCCACCAAAGTATTTCAAGCTGCTACGAATTTCGCAGATTAATGCCTGGGGATGAAAGCTGACCGTGGCACTAATATTTTCTAGTAGTGCGGCTAGAACATTGAGCTGTTCATCCTGTTGCGACTCACTGAGTTCTGCTAATTGTGGGAAGTAAACTGCATACCATAGGCTTGTTGGCTTCTTGCTTTGGGCTCTTCCGACTTTATTTTTGAGTGCAAGGCTAGGTCTGTCTCGTAGAGGCAGTTTAACCACCTCAGCTTTGCCACTTAACGGAGGCGGAAGAGGGAGCTGTGATGTGCTGTTTGGATCTTCCAATCTGGCCTCAGGCTGTGTGTTGCGAATGGTGTCGGTACAGCTCAAGTTGGGTGGTGAGGGGCTGGAAATTACCTCGAGCCTTGATAATGGTGACCTCTGCTTTATTAAAGCTACCAGCTTGAGGTGGAAAGCCCTTTATTTGTAAGCGCATCTTTGATTGTGAGTACTTACTATCGCGATGCTTAAAAAGAACACCGAGGGTTCCGCCAGTTTCCGCGGCGAGTTGTAAACGACGCAACACTTTACCAGGAAGCCAGGTTTGCCAAGCCAATACCAGGCCGCAGTTATTAGTTTGTAGGGCTTTTTCTATACTCCATAGAGCGTCTTTACACGAAGTTTCCAGATTCACCACTAATACCTGATCGGTACTGATGCCTGCCTGTACCAGTGCCGGAGCATAAAGAAGATGAGGGGGGGAGACCCATAGAATCCAATGCCCTTGTTCAATAACTGAACGCATTAAGGGAATCAATAGCTGGAGTTCGCCCATACCCCACTGAGGGCTTATGATTTCAATCAAGCCTTTTTGCGGCCAGCCTCTACCAGGCAGAATGCTATCTAATTGAGGATAACCAGTACTGCGGCCGTGGATGCCTTGACCGGCCATATCACATCCACGCCAGAGATTGGCATTGTGATTAAGTAATTCATCAATGCTGGGAGAGCCAGCTATATTATCCTGATTACCCACATCCGCATGGCTGTATGCCCTATTAAACAAGGGTTCTGGGGCCTTCGCTGAACTTTCCGAATAAGATTTCACTGTTCTTTTTTTAAAGTATAGAAAAAATACTGTATTTATATACAGTATTATAGAGAGCAAAATTCGGAAAGCAATAGTTAATGCTAAAACCAATCACATTAAGTACACATTAACTAGTTGCACTAGCCTGTTGTTTTTTATTGAAAATTAAATCTAAAGCTTTGAAAAATTGGGCCGCTAAGGCACTTGAACATTGGATCAGCACCGGAGAAGCAGATGAGAAGGAAGCCGGATATGGTTATGGTGGTGATTACATTATTTGTGATCAGTGTATTCGCCAGCAGCGTCGCTCAAAGCGCCCTAATGTAAGCAAGGGAAGAATTAAGGAACCTTTATTGGTTGAGTTCCAAGATAATGACAAAGGAAAGCTTTACCAAGGATGGTAGTGAAGTAGCTCTAACCGCCCTATGCAGTATCGGGGCGGTATATTTTCTCAGCGGTGATCACCGCATCCAGCCTTACATCCCAACTTGCTACTGGAAATGTTTCGGTTAACTGACATTCATGGGCTAATCCTACGAGTAATGGCCGGCTATGACGATTAGAGATTTTAAAACTAAAAGTACGATCGTAAAAACCTTTACCCATACCGAGACGAAAGCAATTGGTATTGAATCCTACCAATGGCACAAAGACTACATCAAAACTTGTTGGTAAAATTAACTCATCCGGTGCCGGTGGTTCGCCTATACCCCATTGGTTCTGAGTGAGCGCAGTGTTGTTGTCATAGGGAGCAAAGGACATCTGATCGACATTTTCTATTGAAATAATCGGCAGGTAACAGGATTTGCCTTCCGCTAGCGCTTTACTGAGCAATAGCTCGAGATCTATTTCACCATCTATGCTTTTGTAGAAAGCAATATGAGAAGCATCGACAAAAAAATCTTGTCCTACGACCAAATCGTGAAGGCATTGTGCGGCTTCAGATTGTTGATCGGCATTAAGGTTTCGGCGGGCATGCCGGAGCGAGCCCCGTAATACTTGACGTTCTTCTTCGTTCATAATAAAAGTTAAAGCAGAGGACACACAGAAAGTATCAAGTCCCCCGGAACACCGCTATCAAACTTGCCCTGAACCGAAAGGTTCAGGTGGTGGCTCTCGCGATGCATAAGGCTTTCCGACTTGCGGACGTGCACACCAACATCTGGCGAGTTGCCTCCGGATATTACAATATCGGCTCAAGAACACTTTTGACTGGCAAATGCTCTAGGGAACTCTGTGAGTAGTATATATCGTGCACTGCAAGATAGGAAAGGCTCGGAATCAGTCGCTGGCATTAATGTCACAGCAGGATAAAAAGCTAGATTAAACCACTGACTATGAATAAACATTATATATCTAGCAACTTATGTTTCCCATATAAGGTGTGATCGAAAGAGGAAGCTAGTAAAGGATCAACGATGACAAAGTAACTGGGGCGAAAAACCATGATAGAAGAAATTTATAAGTGAACTAATCGAAGCACGTGAACCGTAGACGCCGTCTCAACTTAGACACTATGGCATCACACACTAGATTTCAAGTTGGCGGGAGGTAGCAATGGCTAGCTCTATCTTCTCTTCTAATCCCTTCACCTGCTGTGAAGTCACATGACGTGTTTCGTTGATCAGCCTATTCTTTTTTAGCATGTCATGGGTGATATTAAGTGCTGCCATAACAGCGATTTTCTCCCCACCATGAATGTTTCCACGACCTTTAATTTCCCTCATGTTTTCGTCAAGATAACGCGCGGATTTCATCAAAGCTTCTTGGTCTGAAGGAGGACAGTTTACCTGATACTCTTTGTCCAGGATTTTTACTTGTACTGAAGAAGATTGGTCACTCATATCTTAGTCCATAAATACTTAAGAATTTTCCATGGCCTTCAATCGCGCCAAGATTGATTCCAATTTGGATTTAGCTTCTTGGTTACGGTCCAGAAGTTGTTTGCGCTCAGCTCGCCAACTACCTTCGTTAGCTTTAAGTGCTTGATTTTCGCGCTTCATTTCTGCACAAAGTTTAATTAAATCATCGACCTTGTCATTCAAAGTATCGAATCTATCTTCGCTAATTTCGGCCATTTTTTGTCTTCAATCTACTATCTAAAATGCAATAGCTGCAAAGGACTATTAACATAAGTTTAGGAATTACATTAAATGTGTCGTAACTATAGAGCCGAGTTTAAAGTCGGTCAATAATGGAAATCGAAAAATTGGGGCTTGGTTCCTTATCCAGTCCTCTATATGCTAGTCCATCTAATTTTAAGTCTTATAAAAGCAAAGACTTACAAGCTGCCGGGTGCACTTATAATTTTTTTCCAAGAGGAGCAGTATGCGCATAAGTAATCGGGAATTTAACAAGCGTAGAAAGGATTTGATGGTGCAAATGGAATCTAACAGCATTGCGCTGCTGTCTTCTGCGCCCCCTAGTGTGCGGAATAACGATGCTGAATATCAATATCGCCAAAATAGCGACTTTTTTTACCTAACGGGATTTGCTGAACCTAATGCTTTATTGGCGTTAATTCCGAGGCGACGACAGGGTGAGGTTGTACTTTTTTGCCAGGAAAAAGACAAAGAAAAAGAGTTATGGACTGGGTATATCTTAGGACCTGATGCGGCTATTGAAGAATTGGGTGTCGATGACGCTTATCCTATAGACGATATAGATGACATCATTACTGGTCTGATCGAAGGCAGGGATCGAGTTTACTATTCGATGGGCAAAGATGATGATTTCGATAATTGTGTTATGGAATGGGTCAAGGTGATTCGTAGTAAAGCGAAAATAGGACCTCATCCTCCCAGTGAATTTCAGGTTCTTGATCATTTACTTCATGAATTGCGATTACACAAAAGCCCTACAGAAATTAAATTAATGGAGAAGGCAGCAAAAATATCTGCTGAGGGCCATAAAGCAGCCATGGCTCACTGCAAGCCTGGAGTAATGGAATATGAACTTGAAGCTGAATTACTTTACGCATTTACTCGCAATGGAAGCCGTGCGCCAGCCTATGTTTCTATTGTAGGTTCTGGTGATAATGCATGTATCCTTCATTACGACAGCAACAATGCCAAAATTAAAGATGGAGACATGGTGCTCATAGATGCAGGATGCGAGTATCAGCATTATGCTTCTGATATTACTCGCTCATTTCCCGCCAGTGGAAAATTTACTCCGGAGCAGAAAGCAATTTATGAAATCGTCCTGGAATCTCAAAAGGCTGCAATTGCTGAAGTAAAGCCAGGTGCACAGTGGGATGCACCCCACGATGCATCGGTTAGAGTCATCACAAAGGGGCTAGTTAAGCTAGGTTTGTTGAAAGGTCGGCCTGCACAGTTAATAAAAAGTGAAGCTTATAAAGAGTTTTATATGCACCGCGTTGGGCATTGGATAGGAATGGATGTTCATGATGTCGGTGACTACAAAATCGATGACCATTGGCGATTGCTTGAACCTGGTATGGTAACCACAATTGAGCCAGGAATTTATATCTCACCGAATAATACAAAGGTTGCAAAAAAGTGGCGGGGTATCGGAATTCGTATTGAAGATGATGTGTTAGTGACAAAATTAGGTAATAAAATTCTTAGCGCAGGTATCCCCAAGACTATCCAAGAAATAGAATCTTTCATGTCGACCGCCGCAGTTTAAGTGTTACACCATGAATATCAATTTTCCTGATAACAGCTATGAGATTGTAATAGTTGGAGGTGGCATGGTCGGCGCAAGCTTTGCCTATGCTTTAAGTCAGTCATTCGGTGTAACCTGTCCATCGATACTTGTTGTAGAGGCTTCGACGCCGTTATCGGACAAATTTCTACAACCGAGTTTCGACGCGAGGTCTACTGCACTTTCTTTCGGTTCGCGTCAAATTTTTGAGGCATTGAATCTCTGGAAAATTCTTGAACCTCTAGTTTCAGCAATTCATGAAATCCATGTTTCTGATAAGGGCAGGTTTGGTTTAACGCAGCTAACTCGAGAAGAATTGGGTGTGGAGGCCCTGGGATATGTTGTTGAAAATGCAGACCTGGGTGCGGTACTAAATGAAAAGCTAAAGGTATCCAATCATATCGATTTCCTAATACCCGCAAGCATTCAGCAGATTTCACCTACACCGAGTGGAATGGACTTATTAATTTCCACCGAAAGCGAGCGCTTCAATGTGAGTGCAAATTTAGTGGTGCTTGCAGACGGTGGGCGCTCACCGATTTGTAAGCAATTAGGAATTGAGCAGTCCAAAGAAAGTTACCAACAACATGCAATCATTACCAATATTACATTTGAAGAACCACACAACAACATAGCATTTGAACGCTTTACTGAAAATGGTCCTTTAGCAGTTCTTCCTTTAAGAGAATTTGAAGGAGAGAATCGTTGCTCTTTGGTATGGACTACAGCAGAAAGGGAAAGCGAAAACCTTATGGGGCTTAATGAAAGCAGGCTACTCTCTAAACTACAAGCTAGTTTTGGCAATCGTTTGGGAAAGCTCACTAGTATTGGCGAAAAATTCTGCTTTCCGCTAAGTCTTTCTATAGCAAAAGAACAGATAAGACCGGGTCTGGTTTTGTTGGGTAATGTCGCCCACACTTTGCATCCAGTCGCAGGACAGGGCCTGAATCTCGCTTTGCGGGACATTGACGCCTTGGTCATAACCCTAAAAACTGCGAGCAAAAAGCAGCAGTCTTTTGGTAGCATGCAAACATTGCAGACTTATGTGAATTCCCAAAAATTCGATCAACAAAAGGTAATCAGTTTTACTGATGCTCTCACCAAATTATTTTCCAGTAAAAAACTTGAAAGAATTGCTACTCGCAAATTCGGATTACTGTCTTTGGAGTTGATCCCGGCGGTAAGAAAACGCTTTACTGAACAGGCGATGGGCTTAAATAGAAAGTTCTAACGAACTGATTCGCGGATTTTTTCAATTCGATCTCGGTTTACCCCAAAGTCACTTTGGCCTATGCGCGACGCAGATCTGACGTGAGTGATTCTAGCCTGCGCGTCGTAGAGAAATTCGACATCGTCAATATAGCGCATTAGACGGCTAGTGAATTCTGCGTAGAGATAATTTTCTGACTCGCCGACGATGTTCGCTTCTTTTAGCTCAACCAAAACCTGTTCAATCTGATCAAGAGTTGCAGCAATTGGCTCTATGCCATGTTCGTCGTTAGTCTCAAAGCTCGATACGCAATTAGGGGAGTCGGGGCATGCTGCAAGTCGGCCTTCTTGTACGCCGATGTTCCTGGGCCGCTCTCCCATGCAGGCGGTTATTAGGGGAAGAAATGCAAGTAGGGAAAGGAAAATCCGCTTCATCAATTGTTGCCTTATCTCTTGGTTTAAACGGTTACTGTTATTTTTCAATCCGTGACAAAAACATGTGAGTTAGGCAACTACACTCATACCCAACCATTCTGCGATTAGTGCAGGCTTATCTTCGCCTTCTATTTCAACCGTAACATTGTGCTTAAGCAGATAGTGTTTTGGTTTTTTTTCTTCTGCGCTGACTAATTCAAACCTGGCGCGAATTTTGTTGTTAACCTTAACCGGGTTTACAAATCGTACTTTATCCAAGCCGTAATTAATGCCCATCACAGAATCTGCAATTTTTAGTCCGCCGCCCATGGAACTCAACTTGCTTAATAACGATAGTGTTAAGAAACCGTGTGCAATTGTGGCACCAAAAGGAGTCTGAGCAGCACGCTCTTCATCAATATGGATGTACTGGAAGTCACCTGTCGCCTCAGCGAAGTTATTAATGCGTTCTTGGTCCACTTCAAACCAGTCCGTAAGACCTACTTCTTTGCCAATGTAATCATTCAATTGATCTGTGCTGACAACATTGCTCATAATACATCTTCTCCAGGAGTTGGTTGTTTCAACTGAGCGCACCAGTCTACCAACAATTCTGCCACCGTGAAACAATTTGAAGTTAGGGACTTCGAGCTCTGACGCTTATAATAAGGGCCTATGACATCTGATCAAAATCTTGAGTTTGACATCGTAATAGTAGGCGGCGGTATGGTCGGTGCCACCATGGCATCCCTGCTGCGCAACATGTCTTTGCGCATAGCGTTGATAGACCGAATTAAATTTGATGAAGATCAGTTTAGCCTACAACTGGAGACTTCAAAATTCGATCCTCGGGTAAGCGCGCTTACTTCGGCTACTAAAAGAATTTTTGAAGAATTAGATTTGTGGAAGGATATCCAAGCAGTTCGGTGTTGTGATTATCAAAATATGCATGTTTGGGATGCAGATGGAACTGGCAGTATCAGTTTTTCATCTGATGCGCTCGACCAAGCAGAATTGGGAACAATTGTAGAAAATTCCATTTTAATGGCTGCACTTTATAAAAAAATAGTTCACCAGGAAAATCTTACCGTGCTAGCGCCATTCAGTATTGATAAATTAGAAATTAATGATAACGGCTCTACTTTAACTACTGAGTGTGGAACCACTATTGTAACAAGGCTGATAATCGCAGCAGATGGAGCAAACTCAAAGGTCCGCGAACTCAGTGAATTTGATACACGGGAATGGAATTACGATCATCACGCGATTGTTACTACTGTAAAAACTGAAAAAAGACATCAACTAACTGCTCTGCAAAGGTTTATCGAGACCGGCCCATTAGCTTTTCTACCACTGGGCATAAACGCAAATGATAGTAAACAAAATTATTGTTCTATCGTTTGGTCTTCAATTCCAGATCGAACAGAAGAACTCATTTCTCTTAACGATGAAGCATTCTGTCTCGAGTTAGGTCGCTCTATAGAGTCTCGTTTAGGGGCAATAGAATGGTGTGATAAGCGTTTTGCATTCCCCTTAAGGCAGCGCCATGCTGTCGATTATGTAAAGCCCAATGTCGTTCTAATTGGTGATGCTGCCCATAGCATTCACCCTTTGGCAGGGCAGGGGGTAAACCTTGGCTTCATGGATGCTGCCGCACTTGCTAACGAACTTTTACATGGCAGTGAGGTCGGCAGAGAGTTAAACGATTTAACGGTATTGAAACGATATCAACGCAAACGAATCGGCCAAAATTTAGGCACGATGTGGATGATGGAAGGGTTTAAACATTTGTTTGCAGAACAGGGATTGCCAGTTCGGTGGCTACGCAACATTGGTATGACCGGTGTGGACAATCTATCTGTAGTGAAAAACCCCCTGGCAAGAAGAGCCATGGGGCTGGATTGGTAGTTAGTGGTGGTCCTCACCGTGCACCGTTTTCAATATTGCGTTTACGGTCATCCTCAAGTGGTTACGAATTAGTCCCTCCGCCTGTTCATGTTTAACTAGTGAGCAGGCCTCCGGCCAGTCCTGGAAGGCAATAGCGGCTTTAATGGAGCCAGAGTTTTTTAGGGCAACCAATCCATGCAATTGGGCCCAAACCAACAAAGAAGTGTTAACTACTTTCTCATCAGAAACAGGCACTTTGTACTTGTCACAAATTTCTAGGATGAGCTTTCTTGTTCGCACTAGGGTGCGACAAGAAAGCTCTACCATTTTAGGATTCGACCATTCCATGGGAAAGATGCAACTAAATAGGAACTGGAAGCGCGAGGGATAATCCTGAGAGAAATAATAATAAACTATACAAACCTCTAACAAATCTTGTTCTGGGTCATTAGTATGGTTATATCTGCTTTCGAAAAACTTATTGAATTCATCATAGAGACGAATCTTAATTTCCAACATCAAAGCATTTTTATTTGGGAAATGGTTGTATACCGCTGAAGGAGTTACACCCACTTCTTTGGCTAAGCTTCTCAGCGAAAGCAATTCAACTTCATTAGAATCGATGAGTTTCATTGCTACATCGATGAGCGATTCTTTCACATTTCCGTGGTGGTAGTGCTGTTGAGGCTTATCTTCGTCTGGCTGCATTGTTATTTTGCTCTTTCTTTTTGTTGTAAGTTGCTCAGTGGGAATTTTTTGGTGTCTTAGAACTAATCATCTAATCAGGTTTCACTAAATTTTTGGGATAGCGTAAATCTGTATATTAACCGCATAAAGTTTACGATGTTCATATAAATTATTGAGTTATAAATATATAAAAAACCCTTATTTTATAATTTCTTATGGAGATTTCTTAAAGTCAGTCGATACTATTCCTTGCAAACGTTGACTACCCTAAATTAGGGCTTTCCAGCAGTATGGAGCGGTATTTGGCATGACCAAGGAAACAAAATTCCCTTTCGATCTGGATCTAAGTACTCTGGACACAGGAAGTATTACAAATATCCTCAACGATATTGAACAGCACATGCCACTAATGGAGAGCGAGAAAGACAAAACTCAGCTCCTTCAGGTGAAGGAATTTTTCGAGGAAGAACTTAAGCTAGTCAAGCGCCTCCACTAAATTTTCATAACACCCCCTTCATTTCCTAAAACAACTTTGCTTGATTTTAGTAGCTACTGAGGTGCCGCTTGTCGGAGTCTGAATTAGCTAAAATACTAAAACCCGGCCATTCACATGGTCGGGTTTTTTGTTGTGTTAGACTTCCCTCCTCTTTTTTTATGAAGTACTCAGTATATTTTTGTCTTTACTTTGCTTCTGTCTTTATGACAACTAACTAATGAGAACGCATTGATCGATCAAGTTAACAATCAACAGCCACCAAGCTCGGTACGAAAGTTTTTGTCTGTTTTTCAATACAGCCGTGTTGCACTTGAAATTGTTTGGAGCACTAGCGCCGCACTTACTCTAGCGATGGCTTTCTCTACGCTTGTTGCTGGAGTTCTACCAGCTGCCATCGCGTCGGTGGGTGGACTATTCGTCGACGCAGTGGCTTCCGCATTTCAGCAAGATAGTGCAGCCGCTGAACAAGCCCGCGATGATGTTTTATTCTATGTATTTCTAGAATTGGGACTAGTTGTTCTCATGACAGGAGCTCAACGCCTGAATACTATTTGCCAATCAATTCTTCGGGTGTTGCTCGGAAATAAGATTAACGTAATGATTTTAGAAAAGGCTTTAACGTTGGAGTTAGCACATTTTGAAGATGCCGAGTACTATGACAAGCTAGTGCGCGCGAGAAGAGAAGCATCAAGCCGTCCACTTTCTCTGGTGATTAAAACCTTTGATCTTCTCAGGGACTTAATTGCATTAATTACTATTGGTATTTTTCTTTTTCAATTTTCAGTTTGGGCGGTTGCTCTGCTCGCTGTTGCAGGGATCCCTGCGTTTCTTGCCGAAGCAAAATTTTCAGGTGAAGCCTTTCGGATTCACCGACGCCGATCTGCAGAAAGGCGGATGCAGATTTATTTGGAAATGGTGTTAACCAGAGAAGATGGTGTTAAAGAAGTAAAACTCTTACAGCTGGGCAAGCTTTTCCTAAAACGCTATGTGGATATTTTTCGGAGTATGTATAAAGAAGATAGAAACCTTGTGCTCCGAAGAGGATTCTGGGGTTACGTGCTAGGGCTGCTCGCTAGTTCTGCTTTCTACTTTGCTTATGGTTGGGTTGGTTTCGCTACGATTGCGGGTGCTATTACTATTGGACAAATGACGATGTACATCGCGCAATTCCGACTGGGGCAGAATGCAGTCACCAACAGTCTTACTGCGATTAATGGCATGTATGAAGATAATCTTTATTTATCAAACCTTACTGAGTATTTAGAACACAAAGTTCCGGAACAAACTGGTACTGAAACTTTAGGATTTGATCGAGATGATGGTATTCGATTTGAAGATGTGAGTTTCTCTTACCCAGGAAGTGAGATACCTGCATTAAATAAAGTCTCATTACATATTAAGCCTGGGGAATCATTGGCTATTGTTGGAGAAAACGGAAGTGGTAAAACTACTCTTATAAAGTTGTTAACTCGTCTTTACTCGCCTAGCAAAGGGAGAATATTTCTGGAAGGGCTAGAGCTCAAAGAATGGGACATAGAAACATTAAGACAAAAGATCGGCGTGATATTTCAGGACTTTGCGCGTTATCAGTTAATTGTGGGTGAAAATATAGGCATAGGCGATGTCGATGAAATTGAAAAAGAACCTTTAATAGAAGAGGCAGCAAAGAAGGGGATGGCTGACGTTTTTGTTAGAGATTTGCCAAGATCTTATAAAACTCAGTTGGGTACATGGTTTAAAGATGGCAAAGAACTTTCAGGCGGACAATGGCAGAAGATAGCTTTGTCTCGAGCCTTCATGCGCAGTAAAGCCGACATCCTCATATTGGATGAACCAACCGCAGCAATTGATGCTAAAGCAGAGGCTGAGATTTTTAGCCATTTCGGTGATCTTACTGACAACAAGATTTCAATAATTATCTCTCATCGCTTTTCTACAGTTCGCAGGGCTGATCATATAATCGTTTTAGAAAAAGGTGGGATACAGGAAGAAGGAAGCCATAGTGAGTTACTGGATAAAGAAGGGCACTATGCCACACTTTTCCGTCTCCAAGCTCAAGGCTATCAGTAACATAATTGAGCGATACCGAGTTTAACGGGAATAAGAATGAAAAGCCCAATTTTGTATTCCGCTGCAGTGCTTATTACATATTTCATTGGTAGAGTTCCATTCGGACCGTTTAATACAATCCCCGCAAAAACTACTTTGGATTAGAACTAATCAAGAGAAACCGTCGGTCAATTATGAATTCACAAAAACCGCAGCGAGAAAATGCTGGTGATTCTACAATTACCCCAGATCTTGCTAAAAGGCCCAACTTCAGTATTCCTTTGAAAAAAATTTCTAGAGCACGTATTCGGCTCATTGTTTGTCTTTGGACATTGCCGGTGTACATATTCACCGTCTGGATTTTACTTAGTAATCGACAACCTGTAGATCTGTTCATGTTTTTCTATTTTAGTTTGTGTGCAGCTTTTTGGTTGGACATGGCGCGGCGAAAATGTCCGGCGTGCTCGCGGCAGTTTTATGTAAAATCCATATTGTTAAATTTGATGTCGCGAAAATGCCTACACTGTGGCTTAGATATCCGCACCACAATAAGTAATAGTGAAGAGAAACCGATCATCTAGTGCTTAGTTGGAATGAGCCGACGCAGCTCCTATTAGTTACCATATATGCCACACTCCCTACTTCAAGTATTTCAAAGTCTCATGCTTCTCGATAGTTGTAATTCTCAGGTAGTTTGTTGCAGCTTTTTTTCGAGGGAGCATCTGATACTCTTCTTGCATTAAGAATTAGGAGAAACAAATGTCATCAGATAGCAGCGATGCGTTTAACAAAGCCTACGCCTTATCTCTTGAAGATCCCGCTGCCTTTTGGGGATCCGCGGCCGAAGAGATTGATTGGACAAAAAAGCCCGGTATTGTTTTAGATACTAGTGAAAGTCCTCACGGGCGCTGGTTCGTCGATGGGGAGTTAAATACTTGCTTTAACGCAGTAGATCGACATGTAAAAGCTGGTCGTGGCGATGCTACAGCACTTATCTATGACAGCCCAGTGACTGGTAATACTGTCAAGAAAGTATCTTTTTCTGAACTTCAGGATAAAACCGCGAAGTTTGCAGGAGTGCTTAAATCTCTCGATGTAAAGAAAGGCGATCGAGTCATTATTTACATGCCTATGATTCCAGAGACTGTAATAGCCATGTTGGCATGTGCTCGGATTGGAGCAATCCATGGTGTTGTTTTCGGAGGATTCGCTTCGAATGAATTAGCAGTGCGCATAGATGATGCAAAACCAAAAGTAATCGTAACTGCTTCTTGTGGCATCGAAGTAAATCGCATTATCTCTTATATGCCGCTTTTAAATGGAGCGATAGATCTCGCAACCCATAAGCCAGCATCGGTAATTGTGGCACAGCGACCAGAAGAAGAAGCTAAACTTATTGAAGGCAGAGATATTAATTGGGAATCGGCGATGGCAACCGCATTGCCAGTAGGTTGCGTAGCACTCAAATCAACAGACCCTTTGTACATACTCTACACATCAGGTACGACTGGCGTTCCGAAGGGTGTTGTTCGAGATAATGGGGGCCATGCAGTCGCGCTAAATTGGACAATGAAATCCATTTACAATGTCGAAGCAGGTGACGTGTATTGGGCTGCCTCCGATGTGGGATGGGTGGTAGGTCACTCCTATATTGTCTATGGACCGCTGCTAAAAGGGTGCACTACGATTTTGTTCGAGGGCAAACCCGTTGGCACTCCGGATGCGGGGGTGTTCTGGCGAGTTATTGCGGAGCATAAAGTGAAGGCAATGTTTACCGCGCCTACTGCTTTTCGTGCTATCAAGAAAGAAGATCCAGATGCCAAGCTATTGCAGCAGTATGATTTAAGCAATTTCGAAATTTTGTTTCTTGCGGGTGAACGAACCGATCCTGATACATTGTTCTGGGCTCAGGAAAAATTGAGCAAGCCAGTCATAGATCATTGGTGGCAAACAGAGACTGGTTGGTCAATTGCAGCAAACTGCATGGGCTATGGAATGATGCCGATAAAAGCTGGTTCGCCAACGAAGCCTGTGCCAGGTTGGGAGCTCGATGTTCTAGATGAGCAATGCAATTCGCTTCCTGCAGGCGAAGTTGGGGCACTTTGCGGCAAGTTACCTATGCCTCCAGGCTCTATGCTGACTCTTTGGAAGGCGCCAGACCGATTCATTGAAAGTTACTTTGTAGAGTTTCCAGGCTATTACAAAACTGCTGACGCCGGTTTCATTGATGAAGAGGGTTATGTCTTTGTAATGAGTCGTACCGATGACATTATTAATATTGCAGGCCATCGGTTATCAACAGGAGGAATGGAAGAGGTCTTAACCGGCCACCCTGACGTAGCTGAGAGTGCGGTGATTGGTGTGGCAGATCAACTCAAAGGTCAATTGCCAGTTGGTTTTCTCGTATTGAAATCAGGTGCACTAAAGGAAGACGAAGACGTCGTTGCGGAATGTGTAAAATTAGTGCGGGACCAGATAGGCCCGGTCGCATCTTTTAAGCAAGCTGTCATTGTCGACCGCCTGCCTAAAACTCGATCTGGAAAAATTTTGCGTGGGACCATGCAGAAAATCGCAGACAATGAGGAATATCGGATGCCAGCAACCATTGAGGATCCATTGATACTCGATGAAATTGATAAGGCTCTCCAATCTATGGGGTTATCCAGTGCCAGGATCTGTTAGGTTTCAGTACCTACATTCAATGTTGACTTAGCATTAAGATTTTTGGATCAATCGCTATCACCCCTATCTCATTGGGCTTCCATAGGAAGCCATCTGGCAAAGAGGGAGAGGAAAATGAACAACTGCAGGGAGTGTTTTTGTAAGGCCCAGTATTATTTGGTAAGTATTTAGATTTCCAAAAATTTGTTTATATTGTCAGCAACCAATCGACCTTCATCAATGGCACGAACAACTAATGATTGCCCACGACGGCAGTCGCCAGCAGCGAAAATTTTCTCGTGAGATGTAAGAAAACTCCCATAGTCAGCTTTGTAGTTGGAACGCAGATCTAGCTCCAGGCCAAATGGTTCACTTACATAATGCTCTGGGCCAAGGAATCCCATTGAGAGAAATATTAGATCAGCCTCCCAGAATTTTTCTGTTCCTTCGACAGGCTGGAATTCAGAATCAACTCCGATTGTGTTAATGCCAAGGAGCTTGCCTGAATCATTCCGAACAAATTCCTTGCCCGAAATCGAATAAACTCTCGGGTCCTGGCCATCTCGTGCGGCTGCTTCTTCGTGACCATAGTCCACGCGAAAAATTAAAGGCCAGGTAGGCCATGGATTATTATTGCTTCGATCTTCCGGCGGTTTCGGCATGATTTCAAAATTCACTAACGACTTGCAACCGTGACGCAAAGATGTGCCTATGCAGTCAGTGCCGGTGTCACCGCCCCCGATAACAATAACTTTTTTGTCTTTGGCATCAATATAATCATCATTTTCTAGGTTTGAATCTAAAAGGCTCTTAGTATTCTTAAGCAAAAATTCCATTGCGAAGTGCACACCGTCGCCTTCACGCCCTGGAATTGGTAAATCGCGAGGACTAGTGGCGCCGGTCGCAAGTAGAACAGCGTCAAAATCCCTAAGTAGCTGATCAGTCGCAATTGCATTGTCACCATTTCCACCCACGTCAGCATTAACGATGAAATTAATGCCTTCATCCTTCAATAGATTAATCCGCCTATCTACTACGCCTTTATCCAATTTCATATTTGGAATGCCGTACATCAATAGTCCACCAACGCGATCATCACGCTCATAGACAGTGACTTCATGTCCCGCCAGATTGAGTTGCGCTGCAGCAGCCAGTCCAGCGGGACCCGACCCCACAACGGCGACTGTTTTTCCCGAGCGGAAATGTGGTGGCTTTGCAACGATCCAACCTTCTTCGAAGCCTTTGTCGGCGATTGCGCACTCGATGTTTTTGATAGTGACAGCAGGTTCATGAATCCCTAATACGCAGGCGCCTTCACAAGGAGCTGGACAAACTCGACCTGTAAACTCAGGGAAATTATTAGTTTTGTGTAAACGATCTAACGCTTCCTGCCAGCGCTTGTTATAAACTAGATCATTCCATTCGGGAATCAGATTATAAACCGGGCAACCTTCTTCAGATTGGCAGAAAGGAACGCCACAATCCATGCAGCGTGCGCCTTGATTGGCGAGATGTTCTTCATGATGATCTGTGTAGATTTCTTTGAAATCAATCAAACGCTCCATCGCATCGCGATAAGGCTCAGTCTTGCGTTCAAATTCCTTAAATCCAGTGGGCTTGCCCATCTTTAATCCTACTTTCCCTTGCCTACATCTCGATCGTTGCAATTATGCAGCTGTATCTGCCGCCTGTTCTTCCAAAACGCGTTTGTAATCCTTAGGCATAACTTTTACAAATTGCCCCAATGCTGACTCCCAGTCATCCAATACTGATTTAGCAACTGTTGAACCAGTGTAATCAAGATGATTTTTAATTAACGATTTTAACCGCAATATGTCATTAGCTGCGGAGACAGATTCCAATTCAAAAGTTTCCTTATTACATTGTTTGGGGAATGCGCCTTCAGGGTCCCATACAAATGCGGTGCCACCACTCATGCCAGCACCAAAGTTACGGCCAGTGTTACCCAAAACGACAACAGAGCCACCAGTCATATATTCACATCCGTGATCACCAATACCTTCTATCACTGCACTTGCGCCACTGTTTCGCACAGCAAAACGTTCGGCAGCGATGCCACGGATATAGGCTTCTCCACTAGTGGCTCCATACAAAATAACATTGCCTGCAATGATGTTCTCTTCTGCCTTAAAAGAACTTTGTTTTGGTGGGTAGATTATAATTTTTCCGCCGGATAAGCCTTTGCCCACATAATCATTGGCGTCGCCTTCGACAGTGAGGCTTATGCCCTTAGCTAGCCAGGCGCCTAATGATTGGCCAGCGGATCCAGTGAATTTAATATTGATTGTGTCATCCGGCAGCATTTCTGCCTTCCATTTCTTCGCTACTTCATTAGAGAGCATGGTGCCCACCACACGATTAGTGTTAATAATTTCATGCTCAATGAAAACTTTTTCGCCGGATTCCAATGCAGGTTGTGCTAATCGAATTAATTCATTATCCAATGCTTTGTCTAAACCATGGTCTTGCGCCTTACTGCAAAAAAAACCTGTATCATTAAAAATTACTTGTGCGGGTTCTAGCATCGAACTTAAATCTAAGCCACTAGCTTTCCAGTGCTCTATCGCATCATTGGTATCCAATAAATCAACACGACCTATCATCTCATTGACTGTCTTTAGCCCTAGTTCCGCCATGATGTTGCGCATTTCTTCGGCCACCATGAATAAATAGTTGACTACATGCTCAGGCTTGCCTTTAAACTTCTTGCGCAATTCTGGATCTTGTGTGGCGATGCCTACCGGGCAAGTATTCAAATGACACTTACGCATCATTATGCAGCCGAGCGTAATTAAAGGGGCGGTTGCAAAACCATATTCTTCAGCACCTAACAACGTTGCTATGGCAATATCGCGGCCAGTTTTCAATTGGCCATCAGTTTGCAACACAACTCGTGATCTTAAGTTATTCATTACTAAAGTCTGGTGAGTTTCTGCGATACCAAGCTCCCATGGCAGTCCTGCGTGTTTTATTGATGTCAACGGTGAGGCGCCGGTGCCGCCATCATGACCAGAAATCACCAAGTGGTCTGTTTTCGCTTTGGTTACACCTGCAGCAATAGTTCCAACACCAATCTCAGAAACAAGTTTCACGCTTATGCGTGCTTCGCGATTTGCATTCTTTAGATCATGGATAAGTTGGGCAATATCTTCGATGGAGTAAATATCATGGTGTGGAGGTGGACTAATAAGTCCTACGCCAGGAGTAGAATGGCGAATGCGTGCAATGTTTTTGTCTACCTTTCCACCCGGAAGCTCGCCGCCTTCACCAGGCTTCGCGCCTTGTGCAATCTTAATCTGTAACTCGTCAGCATTGGTTAGATACCAAGCCGTAACTCCAAATCTACCTGACGCCACTTGTTTAATCGCAGAGCGCTTAGAATCGCCATTGGGCAACGGATCAAATCGTGCAGGATCTTCACCGCCTTCTCCAGTGTTTGATTTCCCACCGAGCCGGTTCATTGCGATCGCCAGAGATTCGTGACTTTCCTCGGAGATTGACCCAAAGCTCATAGCACCTGTTGCAAAGCGTTTTACAATTTCGCTTGCAGGCTCTACGTCATCAATAGAGATGGCTTTATTAATATCAGTACGAAAATTCAGCAACCCTCGAAAGGCGCAGTGACGGGTTGCCTCTTCATTAGTATGCTTAGCAAAGGCGTCATAGGCTTCGACATTGTTGTTACGCGCTGCTATCTGCAAGTTGAAAATACTGTTCGGATTCCACATATGCATGTCGCCGCCGATGCGCCAGTGAAAATCGCCGGGGTTATTCAGAACCGGAATGAGCTCACTTTCTTTGGTAGGGAATCCAATACTATGACGACGATTCGACTCTTCAATTAGCACATCGAAGTTAATACCTTGAACACGACTAGCGGTCCCCACAAAACACCTATTGATAATCTCATCTGCCAGACCAACCGCTTCGAAAATTTGCGCACCTTTATATGACTGCAAAGTAGAGATGCCCATCTTGGCCATAACTTTGAGCATTCCTTTAGATACACCTTTCTTGTAGGCTGCAACTAACATGTCTTCATCAGAGTATTTATCACCTAACAACCCTTCTTTGTTTGCTTGCCATAGGGCTTCAAAGGCTAGATAAGGATTGATTGCATCTGCACCATAACCAGTTAGCAAACAATGATGGTGAACTTCTCTTGCCTCGCCGGTTTCTAAAATAATACCAATCTGTGCGCGCTGTTCCTGCTGAACTAAGTGGTGATGAACGGCACCACAAGCAATAAGCGCACTGAGCGGAATATGGGCTTTAGAAGTAAGGCGATCGGTAAGAACTATAAATGAATAGCCGGCAGCGATCGCTTGAGTCGCTTCAATGCAGATTCGATCGATGGCATTGGCATATCCATTGTCTTCCGTTGCAGTATAAGTGATGTCAATTTCTTGGGAACGCATTCCCTGGTAATCCATATATTTTATGTCAGCTAATTGTTGGTTAGATAAAATCGGATGTTCTAGGTTTAATCGATGTGCTTGGCCAGGCGTTGATTCTAATAGATTTCCTTCTGGGCCAATAAAACAACGTAGGCTCATTACTACTTCTTCGCGAATCGAATCGATCGGAGGATTGGTTACTTGCGCAAAGAGTTGTTTGAAATAGTCGTAGATCATGCGTGGCTTGTCAGACAAACAAGCTAGCGCAGAATCATTTCCCATGGAGCCCAGCGGATCTCTCGCTTCTGTAACTAGAGGAATTAGCATGAACTGCATAGTTTCAGTGGTGTAGCCGAACGCTTGCATTCGACGCAAGGTGTTGCTTGAATCTAATGAATGAGCAATATTGCTAGAGCTTATATTATTTAAGGAAACTTTTTGATCACTTATCCATTCGCCATAGGGTCGTTTGTTACAAATAATTTGTTTCAGTTCTTCATCAGGAACTAAGCGACCCTGATCGAAATCCAGTAGAAACATTCTGCCCGGTTGTAGACGACCTTTTTCTTTCACATTAGCGGGGTCGACCCCGATGACCCCTACTTCAGAAGCCATGATGCATTTGTCATCATGAGTAATGTAATAACGACTTGGTCTAAGCCCATTGCGATCAAGCACGGCTCCAATATATTGACCATCAGAAAAGACAATCGAGGCTGGTCCATCCCAGGGTTCCATTAGTGCAGAGTGGTATTCATAAAAATCTTTCTTTCCCTGCGCCATATTGACGTCGGATTGCCAAGCTTCAGGAATCATCATCATGGTTGCTTCCGCGAGAGATCGACCAGAGAGTAGTAAGAATTCCAAAACTGCATCGAAGCTACCTGAGTCGGAGAGGTCGCCATCAATCACCGGGAAAATATCGCCGAGTTTATCGCCAAAGACATCAGTTGCAACTTTTCCCTGGCGTGCGACCATGGCGTTAACGTTGCCTCGCAAAGTATTAATTTCACCGTTATGACTCATAAAGCGATTTGGTTGCGCTCGATCCCAGGATGGGAAAGTGTTAGTGCTAAAACGTGAATGCACCATAGCTAAGTGAGTCGCAAAATCTTTGTTGGTTAGGTCATTATAAAAAGGAAACAACTGCCCTGGTGTAAGCATGCCTTTATAAACAATTACTTTAGTTGAAAGGCTGCAGGCATAAACTTGTTTTCTCTCCGTCAATGATTCGTCATTGCGTAGAATGTGGGTAAATCGTTTTCGGATGATATAGATGACTCGTTCAAATTCATCATGAGCGAGGCCATTTGCCGCTGCGATGAATAGCTGAGTGATAAATGGTTGAGCCATACGCGCAGCCGGGCCGACATCGGCTGCGTCGGCGTTCGTTGGGACTTCGCGCCAACCCAGCAAGTGCTGTCCCTCTTCCTTAATGATCTTGCTTATGGTTTCCTGGCATCGATCTCTTTCTCCCTCTATCTGGGGTAGAAAAATATTGCCTACAGCATATTGACCAGGGTTAATTTCAGCATTGAAGGCTTCTTTCGCGGTCTTCTGAAAAAAGTCGTGGGGTAAGGCCATGAGAATGCCAGCGCCGTCACCGGTATTTGCTTCAAAACCGCAACCACCGCGGTGATCCATTCTAGAATTCAAGTGGTACGCATCCAGCATGATTTGGTGGCTGGGTTGACCCTTAATATTAGCGACAAAGCCTACACCACAGGAATCTTTTTCCATGGAAGGGTCGTAGAGTCCGGTCTTTTCGGGAAAACCAAACTTCAACGGCAATTTTTTCATGTCGTTCATTATGATAAGAGTCTCACACTTGTTTCGTGATTCAGTTCTTCCTGTTTAGCCATGCTGCAAACTCGAATTTTCATCCGGTATTTCCCTCCCCGGTAATGGCATTGCCCCTCGGGTTGGTAGGCGTAACGCTGCTGAATCTTACCTGATAGGACTTGGCGAATAACTTGTTTCTCACTCCGAATTTTGTGCTTAGTTGAGCTCAAATTTTGTGCTTAGTTGAGCTCAAAATGGGGAGCCCGACAAAATAACATTACGACAGGATATGTCAAGGTTTACGCGGCTTTCCGCACAACTCTTGACTAACTAAGTAGCTGATTTTTGGTCGCTTATAGATTAATTGGGACTAAAGAAATTGAAAACAAACTGTCATTTTTAAATTTCATTAGATGAGAATTTTAAGATGCAGCGGGCGACCATTTTGTTCATTAAATATTATAAATTCAGCAATTTTCTAATCAGAATCTGGAAAGATTTTTACTATTGAATTTGTCCGTAAAAATTGCGCAATCGTAAGTGGATTTAGCGGTCTTTTTTGTGTTCCCGCGATTGCGCTGAAACGGCCCAAACATGAGCCATCCGCGCAAGTTGCTTGCTTGATTAAAAAGGATAGGTGATTTAATCTACACACAGACAGACTCGCCTTAACAGACAAAAAGGCTAATTGCAAACGATTCTCATTTTGATTTGTAGCGAGTAATATTAATAAAAAAGAATTAACAGTCTTTCGAATACTTTTTACAAAAACCGATTTAAAAAGCCTATTAAAGGAGGCGACGAACCCGTGAATCAAAAACTAACCCGTAGACGCTTCATCAAAGGGGTAATTGCCTCTGGTGCGGCTGCCACGAGTACTGCAGCTTGGTACTCGGCAACTGGCCAAGAACGCCCTTCAGGATTTGTTGAACGTCTGGTCCGAATCAATGTAAATGGTCAAGTTCGCAGCGTTGACGTTGAGCCACAGGAAACTTTGGCATCAACGTTACGTTATAAGCTTGGCTTAACAGGAACTAAACTCGGATGTAACCGCGGTGAGTGCGGTGCCTGCACAGTGTTAGTTGATGACGTAACAACTTACGCTTGTTCAGTGCTCACTCACTCTATGAAGAATGGGCGCATTGAAACCGTGGAAGGTCTTGAAAGTGCTAACGGCGATTTGCATCCAGTGCAGCAGGCTTTTGTGGAAGAACTTTCCCCACAGTGCGGTTACTGCACACCAGGACAAGTAATGTCAGCAGTAGGTTTGTTGCGCGCTAATCCTAATCCAAGCCGAGAAGAAGCACGACACGCCATGTCTGGCAATATATGTCGCTGTGGATCTTATGACTCTTACCTCGACGGCGTTATGCGCGCTACCGAATTAATAGGATAATTATCATGGCATATATGCATATTGGCAAAGATTTTACTCCACCAGATGTGCCGGGTAAGGTCACTGGTAGGATTAAGTATGCAGAAGATTACACTCGCGAGGGTATGGTCTATGCACGCTTACTAACAAGTCCAATTCCTCATGCACGGGTATTGGACATAGATGCGTCAGCGGCGCTGGCGATGGATGGTGTAATTGGCATACTCACAGCGGATGATGTTTATCCAGATGGAGAGCCGCAAAGCACTGGCTTGAAAATTCTCACTAACGAACCCACTTTGGTCGGTGAGCCAATTCTTGCACTAGCGGCAGTGGACGAGAAAACTGCAGAGTCGGCCATCGCGCAGATTTCTGTTACTTTCGAAAGACTCCCTTTCGTTCTTGACCCCTTAGACAGCTTACAGCCAGGTGGTGCCGACGCTTATAATGGCGGCAACACGTTCGTTTTCCGTCAGGGATTTGTTGAAGAGAAGTGGACTGCTGACCAAGTAGCGAGTTTTCGTGCTGGTAACGAACCAACAGCGGAACCGCAGCAGACTGTTGAATATGGTGATCTTGATGCGGCTTTTGGTGAATCATCTTATGTTTATGAAGGAACCTTCACCAACGCAGGTTATCCGCACCATTCGATGGAACCACGCAGTGCATTAGCTTACTGGGAAGACGGCAAGCTATACCTGCACGGTGGGTCGCAAAGCCTAACTGCTTTTGCTGATGGTATTGCCGGTATTATAGGTGTACCAAAAGAAGACTTAGTCTTCGTTAACGCAGCAACCGGTGGTGGTTTTGGTCAACGCGCCCGAGCAGGGTCGATCCCTGTTTATGCTGTTCCAGCGAAACTTTCCCAAAAAATTAATCGTCCAGTGATGATGCGTGCAACCCGCGAAGAAGAATTTACCTTTGGCGGTGCACGTCAGGGTCTTACTGGTTGGATTAAAGTTGGATTCAAGCCTGATGGCGTTATGGCAGCTTGCGATCTTTGGATCGTGTCTGACAATGGCGGCAAAGGCGGGGGTGCAGACGCTTACTCAGCAGCAGATTGTATAAGTGTACTTTATCAAGCTGATGCAGTTCGTTTCCGTGGCACCGCTATTGGAACAAATACTGCACATCGTGGAGCCCAGCGTGGACCTGGTCAGAATCAGATCGCACCAATCATCTCTCCAATCTTGGATGTTGCGGCAGACGAACTTGGTGTTAGCCGGCTCGATATTCGCAAAATTAATGCGGCAATGACTGGTGATGTTGGCGGCCCACAGCGCACGCCATTTACTTCTGCCTATATGCCAGAGGCACTGGAGCAAGCTGCAGCTGAATTTGATTGGGAAGGTCGCCAATCGCGGCGTCGCCAGACGAACGGCAGCAAAGTAATAGGACTCGGTATAGGTCAGGGCTATCACAATGCCGGTCGTTCAGGCATGGACGGAATTGTCATGATGGGTGCTGATGGACGACTTAAAATCCATAACGGAGTCGGAAATCTGGGTACTTATTCCTACGCATCAACTTCCCGAGCAGCTGCAGAAGTTCTGCAAATGCCTTGGGAGAGTTGCGATATCATCACTGGACGTACAGATTTGCACTTACCTATTACCTCGCCACAGGATGGCAGCAACTCAATCTTCACGAACACCCGAACCTGCTATGGGGCAGCTCAGGATATGTTAACGAAGATGAAAGAGATTGCTGCGACAGACTTAGGTGGCGATCCTACTGACTACGACGTCTCTAATGAGCGCGTACATCAGATTGCTGATGAGTCAGTTGGCTACAGCTACGCAGAAGTTGCGCAGCGAGCAATTGAACTAGGCGGTAAATATACTGGGAGCGCAGAGCTCCCTGAAGAACTAGCTGAGTGGACACAGATAGCAGTTTCCCGTTTGGAAGGCACTGGTTTTATGGGGATCTTCCACGACCCCCGCCACGAAGGTAACCCTCCAGGGTTCACCGTTACGGCTTGTGAAATCGAACTGGATAAGGAAACCGGTAAGATAGATATCCTTGAGATGATCAGTATCGGTGAAGCCGGAACTATCATGCATCCTAAAGGCATGGATAACCAACTGGTCGGTGGTGCTGTTTGGGGTATTGGTTTGTCGGCGTACGAGCGTCATTTATACGATCCTCAAAATGGATTACCAGCAAGCACTGGTTACTGGCAGAGCAAGGTGCCAACCTATCTCGATACACCGGTAAAAATAGAAACTGGCTGGGTGGATTTACCTGATCCTGAGAACCCAGTTGGTGCACGTGGTATTGGTGAGCCTTCTATGGGCTCAGTTTCCGCCGCTCTTACCGCAGCAATCACCGATGCACTAGATGGACACATCTTTGGTGCTTCGCCAATTACTGCAGACATGATCATTAACCACGTAGCAGGAACATCCGAAGAAGCGGTACCTCTTGCTCAGAACAATTTCCGAGGTTGATATGGTAGCCACATCACATGACGTAATGCCTGATATTGAGCTTTATCAGCCAGCTGATGAAGCCACAGCGCTGGACCTTGCGTCCAGGCTAGGTAACGAAGGTTGGCTACTAGGTGGTGGTCAGGACACTTATGGCTGGTTGAAAGACCGGAATAAGACACCTGCAGCCATGATCGAGCTGACACAAATTGATGCTTGGAAAGGCATCAAGGAAATCAGCGATGGAATTGAAATCGGTGCAGTCACAACCTTGACTGAAATCGCTAACAATCCCCTCGTCCAGTCCCGCTATGGTGTTTTAGCAAAAGCAGCGAGCGTGGTAGCAAGCCCTCAAATTCGTAACGTAGGTACGCTCGGCGGCAACCTTAATCAGGACGCTCGTTGTTGGTACTACCGTCGCGGACTAGATTGTTATCGAGCCGGCGGAAATATTTGCTATGCCGATTCACCTGAAGGTCTTAATCGTGAGCATGCTTTATTTGGAGCAAGTCGCTGCGTTGCAGTTAGCCCTTCCGATACAGCGCCAGCCCTGGTCGCACTTGATGCAACAATGGTTGTTTCAAGTTCCAGTGGCGAACGATTGATTCCAGCACAAGATTTTTTTGTTGGACCTGATCGTGATATTTTAAACATGACTGTGCTTAACGACGATGAAATACTGACAGCGGTTAGAATTCCCAGCACTTGGGCGAATGCAGAGTTCTACTGGGAAAAAGTTGCCGATAGAAACGTTTGGGATTTTGCTCTTGTTAATATCGCTGCAGTTTTCAAAGTGTCCGGTGGAACAATTGAAGATTCGCGTTTTGCTTGTGGAGCCGTTGAGTGCACGCCGCGTCGGTTGGAAACAGTTGAAAGCGAAGTTCGCGGGCAACAGCGTTCTGAAGAGCTTGCGGTTCGCGCCGGTGAAATAGCAACAGATGGCGCACGTGCACTGAACTACAACAACTTCAAAATACCATTAATGCAAAACCTAGTTAAAAGAGCGATCCGAGGGTAAACCTCGGTTCGTCTCCGCTAGCTGAAAAAACTAATTAGAATAAGAGGGTAGTACAGTGGGAGAAATAGTCCGCTATAAACGAGATGTTTGGGGTGAAGAAGTTATCCTCGGTGTTTCTTGGGATTTGCTCTACGTCGTTTTCATGGCCATTGTCATTCTATTGATTGCACACGCAATTATTATGGCAGCACTGGCCAAGAAAAATTTAGACAGACCGACTGGGGACGGTCGACGCGTCGTGAGGCATGAGTCAATTGATCGCTTGTTTCACTGGTTAATGGCAGCGAGTATTCTGGTGCTGATTTTCACGGGTGTAGCACCTATTCTTGGGCTACGCGTCGCCTGGTTAGATATTCACTGGATCAGTGGTCTGTTACTCACCTTTCTCGTTGTTGCGCATATAATTCGTGCATCATTCTGGCAAGACTTTAAATCCATGTTACTAATGCCGAAAGATTTTGCTGAACCATTCGATTCGTCTAGAAAGCCTGGTAAGTATTACTTTGAGCAGAAAGGTATGCATTGGGCAGTCACAGTTGTTGCCCTTGCAGTCATCGTGACTGGCGTTTTAATGTTCATGCAGATCGATTCGCCATTTTGGGATCGCACTAACAGCATGGCGGAAGATCAATTAGGGCTAGTTTTTTTGTTGCACGGTCTATCGACCCTAGCATTGGTAGCTCTGGCGGCAACGCACATCTATTTTGCGCTTCGTCCTGAAAAGATTTTTTACACCCGCTCTATGATTTCCGGATGGATGTCAGAAGACGAGATGGCAGCTAATCACGATACTGCAAAGTGGTCGCCGAAAGAAGCCGAGTAGTTGATTAATTATCAGAGCGCTTTTTTATAAAGCTGCAGTATTTGGATAGTAGTATATGGATATAGAAGAAAGCATTGAGGCTATTGAGTCTGGTTATGAGTTTTTGTTAGCTTATGCGGCGCAGGGAAGGCCAGCTTCTGATGAGACAGGTGGACCCGGTCCTCATGCGAGACCCACTATCGAAGGTATGGCCTCTGCAATGAAACATGTTACAGAGGTTTTTGCCGACAGTAATGATGATTTCGAACAACTTATTGCGCAGGACTGCAAGAAAGCCGGGGCGGCAATGGGCTTTATGTTGTCTCAGGAGAAGCTCGGTTCTGAAGTCGTCGATAATCTAAACGCATCGATTCATTTACGTGCTGTTCTTACCGATCTCTTTTTATACAGTGAAGCGCTAAGACCATTGGCTACTGAAGAAGAGAGTGGAGTCATGGCACATGATGCGATGAAGAAGCAGTAACGTCTCAGTAAAAATTCACTCTAGACAGATTGATAAAAAGGAGTTTGAGCTCCTTTTTTTTTACGCCGGTATTAATAAATGATTGAGTATCCACCTAGGCTGACACTAGCCAATCTTCCTACTCCATTAAGCGAATTAAAACGATTCGAGATTGCTGGATTCAACGGTAAAATCTGGGTAAAGCGCGATGAGCTCACTGGTACTGAAGTGTCGGGTAATAAAATTCGTAAGCTCGAGTTTTCTATCGCGCATGCCATGGAAGCAGGCTGCAACGCACTCATAACTTGTGGCGGTGTGCAATCCAATCACTGCCGAGCCACCGCTATTCTGGGCGCTCGCCTGGGATTAAAGGTTCATTTGATATTGCGCGGTGAAAAACCCGAACACCCTGACGGTAATTTGCTACTGGATCATTTAAGCGGCGCAAAGATTTCCTATCTATCAGAAAAAGAATGGCGAACTCATGAAGCTGTTGCTAGTGAACTACAGGGTCAATATCTCGCTACTGGTGATAAAGCACTATTTATTCCAACCGGAGCATCTGATGAAATCGGGCTCTGGGGATATATTGCGGCCTGCGAGGAATTGAAAAATGATTTTAAACTACATGGGATAGAACCGGATTACATTGTTACCGCGACCGGCTCAGGTGGCACTCAGGGCGGCTTGATTGTGGGATCACAATTATTTGATCTGCCAGTTAAAATAAGGGCTTTTAACGTTTGTGACGACGCGGCCTACTTTGAGGAGAAAATCAGAGACGATGTGACTCTCTGGAAACAACGATATGATCAGCGGCTTAATGAGGGTCAGCTAGAAATAGCCACTATTGAAGGTTATGTCGGACCAGGCTATGGAGTCGCGGGCCAAGAAGTTTTTGATATAATCGCGGAATTGGCGCAGAGCGAAGGCCTATTCCTTGACCCGGTATATACAGGAAAAGCCTTTCATGGCATGGTGAGTGAAATTCAGAAAGGTGACGTAGGTCAACTGTCAGGGGCACGCAATGTGGTATTTATTCACACTGGGGGTCTGTTTGGAGTGTTTCCTCAGCAACAAAATTTTAGTTTTGATTAAGTTTTCTCAAATTTGGAATGTAGTGGGTGGAAGCAATGAGAGCCTTTGTATTGAACAGTATTTTTTATACCAGTATTTTTCTACCAATGCTGATTCATCTGTCAGCGTCGGCACAACCTGATGATGCAGCTGGAGCATATTCGGCGGCTGACGGCGCTGCCGGCGCTAGTAGCTACGACGAGCCAATCGGTACTGGTCTTTATGACACCAAATATGAGTCGCAGTTACTTAGTGGCACTTATCAATTAATCACTGACAGTTTGCGTTCGGGTGAAGGCTATTTCTCAGCTAACGGTGATCGTTTTATTTTTCAAAGCGAAGTGCCAAGTGATAATCCTTTCTATCAAATTTTTGTCCGAGACTTGGAGACTGGAGAAACAAATCGAGTATCCCCTGGCATAGGATTAACTACTTGCGCCTGGATACACCCCACAATGGATCGAGTGATGTTCTCATCGACACACGAAGATCCTGATGCTCTCGGGAAACAAGCGGAAGAAATACAGATTCGAGGAAGTGGAATCGAGAGGGAATATGGTTGGGACTACGATCAGCACTATGATATCTACCAAGCCAATAGTGATGGCAGCGATATCGTTAATCTAACGCGTGCAGATGGTTATGATGCAGAAGGTTCGTATTCCGCCGATGGATCAAAGATCCTTTTCGCATCAAATCGCAATGCTTATAATCGGACTCTTAGCCAAGCAGAGCAGCAGCTGTTTGACGACGACAGCTCCTACTTTATGGACTTGTACATGATGGATGCTGATGGTTCTAATGTTAAACAACTAACCCATTCTCCAGGCTACGATGGTGGACCGTTCTTTAGTCCCGATAACACCAAAGTAGTCTGGCGCCGCTTTAATCCTGATGGTAATAGCGCAGAAATATGGACAATGGACATAGACGGTAGTAATCAGCGCCAACTCACCGCTGATGTGATGGTATCGTGGGGGCCTTATTTTCATCCTAGCGGTGATTACATTATTTACTCCAGCAACATACTTGGCCATGCAAATTTCGAATTGTTTATGATTGATCCTGAAGGAGCCAATCCACCAGTAAGGGTAACTAATACTGAAGGCACTGATATTCTTCCGGTATTCTCTCCCGCTGGAGACAAATTAGCTTGGAGCACGACTCGCACTCCAGACGGCACTTCCCAGATTCATATGTCAGACTGGAACCATAGCCGTGCCTTGGAGATCCTTGGCCTCGATTAAGTTGACTGAGCCTCGATGAAGCGACTTTCTTTCTTCTTTTTTCTAATTATTAGTTTGCCATCGATTGGATTCGGGCAGCCTCAGCCTCAGTTTGCCCAAACTGTCGAACTAGAATCAATACCCCCCATTCATCACAGCCTGAAGATATTGCTCGACCCGATAGCGCGACAGATTACAGTTGAAGACACCATTAGATTCCCGGAAGAGTTTCAAGCTTCTTCAAGAACCTTTGAATTGAACAACAATCTAATCATTAGTGAAAATTCCGGTTCACTGCAGAAACTCTCCAACAATGTAACCGATGAAAGCATTGAGATTAATGCGACTGGTGGGCTTGCTGCGGCTACAGATGAATATTCTCTAACTTTATCTGCGAACAATAATGGCCAGGTCTTTTTTGCCTATAGTGGTTCTATCTATGACTTGGCAGAACAATCCAGTCCTGAATATGCTCAAAGCTTTTCTGAAACTTCAGGAATTATAGGAGAGCAAGGGGTTTATCTTAACCACGGTAGTGCTTGGGTGCCTATATTTGACAATGGGTTGGTCACGTTCGATTTAGAAGTTGAGTTTGCTAATACGGCATCCACTTGGAAAGTCGTAAGTCAAGGTGATCGAAATGGCGACAACGCTTGGGTAAATCATGACCCAATGGAAGAGATCTATCTGATTGCCGCGAATTTCACTGAATATTCAGCCCAAGCGGATGATGTTGAAGTGCTAGCCTATCTGCGAACGCCGGATCCCAATTTGGCGACTAAATATATGGATGCCACTGAAAGATATTTGAAACTTTATGAGCCTTTATTGGGTGCTTATCCCTATAGCAAGTTTGCATTGGTAGAAAATTTTTGGGAAACCGGCTATGGCATGCCGTCATTTACTTTACTTGGAGAACAAGTAATTCGTTTTCCATTTATTCTTGAGTCTTCTTACCCTCATGAGATTTTACATAATTGGTGGGGTAACGGCGTTTACCCCGATTATGAATCCGGTAACTGGAGTGAAGGCCTTACCGCCTATCTTGCCGATCACCTATTTCAAGAAATGAATGGAGTAGGCCACGAGTACCGAAAAGAAATGTTAGCGCGTTATAAAAACTATGCTGCCGAAAGATCAGATTTCGCCTTATCGCAGTTCACTTCCCGTAACTCAGCGGCATCACAGGCAGTAGGCTATGGGAAAACGCTTATGCTTTGGCATATGCTGCGGGTCGAGTTGGGCGATGAGTTGTTTCTTAAAGGTCTGCGTAAGCTGTATTCTGATTACAAATATCAGCGTGCTTCTTTCTCTGATATTGAAGCGTTGTTTACCGAAATCAGCAGTATCGATCTATCAGATTTTTTTGATCAGTGGGTTAATAGAATTGGTGCGCCAGAACTTTCATTGTCTGTTGAAGAAGCGACGGGAAATCGAGCACGCATTATGTTCGCACAGACTCAGTTCGGAGATCCTTACCAGTTAAGAGTACCAATTGCGCTTTATTACGAAGGTGAACCTGAACCAGAGATCTATGAAATTGCTTTATCACAAAAGCTCGAAGGTTTTTTTGCTGATGACTTCGAACGCTTGGAGGCAGTATTAGTTGATCCATATTTCGATGTGTTCCGTCAGTTAGATAGAGAAGAGACACCGCCTACAATCGGTGAATTGTTTGGTGCAAGTGAGATTACTTTTGTTCTACCAAGTTCAGAAAGGCAGCATTGGGTACAAATGACAGAAGCCTTTGGTTACGGTGTTGACGCGAATATTGTTTACGCTGATGATATCGAATCGATTCCTTCTGACCGTTCCGTCTGGATACTCGGCCGGGATAACCCGTTTATTGAAGTAGCGTACTCTACTACTGCACTTTATGGAGTATCCAGCTCTCCAGCCGGAGTAGTGATAGCTGGTAGTGAAGTTGAGTTTGAGAACCGAAGCACTGTTGTCATTGGGCGTCATCCGCAAGATCAGGAGTTAGCCGTCGGTTGGATTCTTGTAGAAGACATGATTGCCATGCCCGGCATGATCGAAAAATTACCCCATTATGGGAAATATTCTTATTTGAGTTTCATTGGCAGTGAGCCTACGAATGATGTGAAAGGCATATGGACTAGCCCTAATTCTCCTTTGCGATGGGAAAAACCAGGCCTATTAGCTGAGATAAATTGGGAATCTGTTCCTTCCATAACGCCATTGACCAAGTTGCCACCAAAATATTTACCTGGACAATTACTTCGTCATGCTAATGAACTTACTAGCAAAGCCATGGAAGGGAGAGCTATAAGCAGTAAAGGTATTGACAGAGCTGCTCTCTATATTGCTGATCAGTTTCGAATAGCCGGTTTGCAGACCACAAACGGCACTTATATTCAGCGCTGGCGGGATTCAATTTCTGGTTATCTTAATTCAGAATTAGCGAACGTGGTGGGCATTATACCAGGTACGAATCGTGAATTGAGTGCTAAGCCTATTGTTATCGGAGCGCACTATGATCATCTTGGCGTTAATGATGAAGGCGAGTTTTATCCGGGAGCGGATGATAATGCTTCAGGCGTTAGTGTGCTTATAGAAGTTGCTGCGAAATTGGCCAGGGCCTTCACCCCTCAGCGCCCGATACTTTTTGTTGCCTTCAGCGGAGAAGAGCAGGGACTCTTGGGATCTCAACATTTCGTTGAGAATCCGCCTGGCGGATTTGTCACAGAAGATTTATTTGCCATGATTAATCTCGATGCAGTCGGCAGGTTGAATGGTCGTACTTTACAAGTGTTTGGAACCGAATCGGCTTACGAGTGGCCCTTCATGGCTCAAGGTATAGGCTTCACTATTGGTGTTGAGTCTGAGTTTCCTGAGGAAACAATAGCGAGCAGTGACCATGTAAGTTTTCTTAATGCTGGTGTGCCTGCAATTCATTTATTCAGTGGTACCCATTTAGACTATCATCAACCGACAGATACCCCGGAAAAGCTCGATTCAACTGGAATGTCTAGTATTGCACTGTGGTTAGAAGAAGCTGCTATTTATTTGGGGAATCGTGCCGATCCACTACGGGTGAATCTTGCAGGTGCTGAGACTATTGAAATAGCAAGTCCTCAAGGCGAGCGCGCTGCCAGCTTGGGCACCGTGCCCGACTTTGTCTATAGTGGCGAAGGCGTTCGCATCTCGGGGGTGACCCCAGACGGTGCCGCTGAGGAAGCAGGCCTTCTGGCGGGAGATGTCTTACTTAATTACAACGGCGAACCTATTGCTGATATGCAATCCTATTCGAATTTTCTAAGGCAATCCGCACCAGGGGATAAAGTAAGTATTGAAGTATTTCGGGTCGACGAACAATTCTCTATCGACGTTACTTTAAAGGCTCGCTAGCCTAGTAATAGGATTGAGTAGAATAGATCATCGTAGCGCACTAAATAATACTGCCACTATCATAAAAAGAATCGACATATAAACTAGGCGCCGGTTTACACTCGTTCTAGCGGAAGCCCAATTATAGTTTTGTTCATCTTCAATAAATAAAACATTCTGAGACTTCTTATTCCACTTCACATCCGGCCTCCTCTGACCTTGATTCTTAACATTAATTACAACACATCAATTGGCTATCAATGGGTCATGAAAAAGACAAAATAGAGAAGAATTCTGATGAATCATGGCAATCGTTATCTGATTAGATTTTGCGCTGACTAGCCTTTAACCAAGAGACAAATGCAACTAATTGTTGCTATTTGAGCAAGACTACGCAGATTCCGTTATATTTCGGCACGTCACAAATTCATGCACTGAGGGTACTTGTGTCAATCCTTAAAAATGTTTCGCAATTTTGTAATTTAATGGTGATTAGCGTTGTTTCTTTTTCGAGCGTGCAATCTATCGCACAATTGCCTCTTCCGCGCATAACTCAAGTCGAAGAGGGTGATATCAATATTTTGCTTGACGGCTTTGTCGACGAACCTGTTTGGCAAAGTCTTCCTGTTATCGATGGCATGAAAATTACTGATCCAGACACACTGGAAGACGCGCCATATAGGACTGAAATTCGTTTCTTCTATACGGAGCGAGGTATGTATTTTTCTATGGTGAACCACCAACCTGCTGACTCTCTTATCGCTCGAATGACAAACCGGGACGCATCCCCACTTTTGCCCGTGAACGATGGGATAGGAGTAGTGATCGATGCTTCTGGAGATGGCCGCTACGGTTATGGTGTGCGGCTTGGTCTTGGCGACAGCATGACCGATATGTCCTTGCTTCCAGAGCGTCAATTGAATTTGCAGTGGGACGGGGCTTGGGATGGCCGAACTCAGATTATCGATGAAGGTTGGAGCGCAGAGATTTTCGTACCTTGGTCGATGATGCCGCTACCGCAAGCAGGAAATACGCGCAGAATAGGCCTTGCGTTTATCCGGAATATGATGGGGAGAGGGGAACTTTGGGGTACGCCGGCATTACCCCGAACAGAAAATGTCTTCTTGAGCGGTTTCCAAAAATACGAATTAAGTGAAATTAAGCCGCGTCGGCAACTGACTATCTATCCTTTCATTTCAACAGATTTTGATGGGGTTAGCCATGATGCGGAGAATAAAATTGGCACCGATATCTACTGGCGACCGACTACCAACACATTGTTATCTGGTACATTAAATCCAGATTTTGGAACGGTAGAGTCCGATGATGTAGTTGTTAACTTAACGGCTTTCGAGACTTTCTTTCCAGAAAAAAGGACTTTTTTTCTAGAGGGACAAGATGTGTTTAATACCAGCCCACGGTCGATAGCTCAGAATGTCAGAGGGCCAGGTGGCCCAATTACTCTTTTAAATACAAGAAGGATTGGGGGCGCATCGAGATATTCAGTTCCTAATGGATTAGAGGTTAGACCTACAGATTTGAGCCAGCCTACGGATTTGCTAGGGGCTGTTAAATTTACCGGCCAAAATGGGAATTTGCGATACGGGACATTAATAGCGTCGGAAGATGATTCTGAAATTCGCGGTACCTTATCGGATGGTACGAGGGTGAATCTTCAAGCGACTGGAAGCGACTATACAGTGGGAAGATTATTATATGAAGATACTAGTAGTGGAGGTAGGCGTTCGATTGGATGGATGGGTACAAATGTTTCTCACCCTGATATCGATTCAACGGTAAATGCAATTGATGCACATTATTTTTCGGCTGATCAGCGCTGGGTAGTGGATGGTCAGTTTATGCACAGCGATGTAAATGGAGAAACTGGTACTGGCTTTTTGGGCGATATTAGTTATATACCTAGGCGTGGGGTGCAACATATCCTGACTTCTACTTATATCGATGATGAGTTCGATATGAACGATCTTGGTTTTATTTCGAGAAACTCGCAGATGAACCTAGATTATAATTTCGTCCTCACCGAATCGAACGTGCCTGGTCTGACATCACGGATGACCATGCTTACTTCTGTTAACCAATACAATACTGAAGGGGATTCTGTATTATCAGGCCAATTTGTTGGAAGAACTTGGAATTATTTAAACAATGATAGTTTTGATGTGACGCTGACGTACTTTCCCAAGCGGGTCGATGACCGACTTGGCAGAGGTACGGGTACTTTTCGTATTCCTGAGCGTTTTGGAGTCCGGTCTAATTACAGTACTGATCCGGCTAAAAAAGTTGCTTGGAAACTTAATCTAGAAGCTAGCCAAGAAGACTTGGGCCCGAAAAAAATAACTAGTGGGTTGGGAATTGTGTGGCGCCCTGATGATCGTTTTTCGTTTGATCTTGCGCTGAATTATACCGACCAAGAAGCTTTGCTTGTTCACCAGGGGAATGGGAATTACACGAGTTTCGAGGCGCATCAATGGGCTCCAAAACTTCAGTCGAACTTCTTCATCTCTGCGAAGCAACAATTTCGAATTAGCATGCAGTGGAATTCTTTGAAAGCATTCGAAGACCGTTTCTGGCAAGTAAATCCGGGGCGCCTAAAGCATCTGAGTTCGGTAGCTAATCCTGATAATGAGCCTGATAACTTTGTAATTAGCCGACTGACTTTCCAGGCAAGATATCGCTGGGAAATTGCCCCACTGTCTGACCTTTTTATTGTATATACACGGGGGTCTAATTTGCCTAGCAATAATTTTTCCACATTTCAGGACTTGTTCGAGCAATCTTGGAATGACAGTATAGTGGACAGCTTCGCAATTAAACTCCGTTATCGCTTTGGCAGTTAGTCGAGGTAGCTCTAGAGTAAATCCTAATCGCTGTGTAAACTATTAGTCATAAATAGCGATAAACACCGACTTCAGGCATAATTGTTGATAGCTATAGGTGAAAGTATGCGTAGAATATTTCTTGCTAGTCTTATGGTTTCCATATTGATTACTTCTTCTTTATCAGCTGCAGACAAAATCGTTATTGCTCACCGCGGCGCGAGTGGCTATTTACCTGAACACACCCTAGAAGCTAAAGCCTTGGCCTATGGTATGGGTGCCGACTACATTGAACAAGATGTAGTCCTGACTAAAGATGACCACCTAATCGTTTTACACGATATCACGCTTGACAGAACCACTGATGTAGCAAGTCAATTTCCAGAACGCGTTCGAGATGATGGTCGATTCTATGCGATTGACTTTAGTCTGGAAGAAATTCGTACACTGAATGTCAGCGAAAGTTTTCAAATTCGCGATGGTGAGAAAGTTCAAGGATATGAGAATAGATTTCCCATGGGCTCATCTTCCTTTCGTATATCAACCTTTGAAGAAGAAATTCAGCTTATTCAGGGACTCAATAAATCTACTGGCGGTGATATCGGTATCTATCCTGAAATAAAGCAACCAGAGTTTCATCGAGAAGCCGGCAGAGATATTAGTACGGCAGTTATAAATATGCTGAAGCGTTACGGTTATGCTACCAAGCAAGACAAAGTTTTCCTCCAGACGTTTAGTTTTTCTGAACTGGAAATCATCAAGCAAGAAATCTTACCCCAAGCGGGTATTGACATAAATCTTGTTCAATTGATTGGCGGCGGGCCTTCTTATGCTTGGATGCTAGAGGCTGACGGCATGAATAAGCTTGCTATTTTCGCTGATGGTATTGGGCCAGAGAAAACCCTTGTAATCGGTCGCTCTTCGACGCAATCTGAGTTAGAGATTACACCTTTGGTTGAAAGAGCTCATGCTGCAGGCTTGCAAGTACACCCTTATACATATCGATTAGATCCTGGCCAAGTGCCTAGCTATGCCAGTGATTTCGGTGATTTATTACAAAAACACTATTTTGAAGCGGGCGTTGATGGATTGTTTACAGATTTTCCTGACAGAGCAGTAAAGTTTTTAGAATCTGCCTGGTAAATAGTATTCTCAATTCTAGTTACCCCTTTTATTCGCGTTAATTAGCTTCGCTAATGTTCCTTGAACCTTGCTGTCTAGACCTAGGCAAGTAAATCCGATTAGTCTTCTTGAAGTTAGTCATAACAGCTAACCTTCAATCTATCCCGTTCTGTAAAATCATACCCGAGAGTTTATAAACATTAACAGTGCCTAATCCATTCCTGCTTGCAGTCGCACCCATTGAGCTGCCTTTTCATGGGTGCCAAACCAAACATCACCTTTCGCTTTGATATGCTTTATTAACCCTTCCAATGCAATCATACGTGAACGATGGCCAATGACATGAGGGTGCATTGTGAGTAAGAACATTGTGCGCTCCTCCCAGGCCATATTAAATTCATCGATCCAGACTTCCATGACATCGCGAGGGTTCATGTAGCGGGGACCTAAAGGATTAAATAATGGTGCATCGTCTAGTATCCATTCAACTGGCAATTCAACCATGCCGGTTGCCTCACCATTTTGTAGCAATTCATAGGGTCGATCATCATGCATCAATGAGCTTTCATAGAGAAAGCCCAATTCTCGCACTATTCGCAAAGTATTAGGGCTATGGTTCCACGACGGCGCTCGATAACCAACTGGTGTTATTCCGGTAATTGCTTGTATCGATTCCATCGCTTGCCTTAAAAGCCGCTCTTCAGTTTCGCTGTCCAGAACGGTATTTAATTCATGAATCCAGCCATGCACACCTATTTCATGAAGTCCGGAGGAAAGAATTAGTGCTGCTTGCTCGGGTGCTATCTTTAAACTCCAAGCAGGAAAGAAAAAAGAAGCAGGAATATTTTCCTTATTCATTAAGTTTACTATCCGGGGAAGGGCAACCCTTGATCCATATTGTCCTTGTGAAAGCGGACCGATATTGATTTCTCCTGTACGCAGCCCCTGTATCGTTTCGTTGTCTACATCAAAGGAAAGCAAAACAGCAACTCGAGCACCATTAGGCCACGAATCTGGAGTCAGGTCTCTGCCTGCTCGAACCTGATTGACTTGATTAAGCACATATTCTTCAGGCCAATCCCAAGGTTCATTTGGATTAATTGGATTAATTGGATTAGTGGGCTGGGCCTGAGATAGTTGCATTGAACTCACCAGGTACAATACAGCGACAAAACGAATACTGTATCGCTTGATTTGAGAGGAGAGGATGTTCATAAAAGCTACCTGAATCGATTGCCAAGATTTGGTCAGTATAATACTGTTAAGCGTGTAATTTCACAGTCACTTAAAAAACAAGCTGTTCAATTGCGTCACTATCAGCGAGGAATAGGAATTTGTTTTATTCAGTAATCCCTCTTCGACTTGTTATCCCTGTGGTTATTGGTTGTTGGTTCTCAGCATCAAGCTTTGGACAATCAAGCAGTACTTATAATGTTCCTCTCACAGAGCATGGTCATCCGGACCTTCAAGGCCTGTGGTCCGATCAAACTCGCACACCTTTCGAAAGACCAACTGCTCTTGGCTCTAAGCGCAATTATACTGAAACGGAAATAACTGAACTAATTAGTGCAGCTCAACGTGCAGCGGAACGGATACAACAACCATTGGACGCAGGAAGAGGGCCGCCTCCTGCTGGAGTTACTATTACTAATCAACCCGACGTGAATTTTAATGGTTTCGTAACTAACTATGTGCCTGTCAATGGAGAATATCGTACGTCCATCATTATCGAACCAGAAAATGGCCGGTTACCATATAAAGATGATCCGCCAATGGATATTTTCGCCAAACGTGTAGCTCAAGGGTTTGGCGAATTCGATGGCCCTGAGAACCGACCGCCTAACGAACGCTGTCTGGGCATTCCCGGTCAGTTACCGTTGATAATGCCGCTGCCTATTGATGGACCCTGGCGTAATTTGCAAATTGTTCAAAACGAAGATTATGTTTTGATCTATGGTGAATATCACGTGACGGCTAGAATCGTTCGCTTGAATGGGAGTCATCAAGAACCTGCTTACCCAAAATTTTACGGCGATTCGATTGGGTACTGGGAGGAGTCGACTTTGGTAGTTCATACTAAGTCCTTTAAACCCGATCAGTCAGACCGCCGCTTACGTTCCAGCAGAGCCTTGGAAGTTATTGAACGATTTACGCCAGTATCTCCAACTGAAATCGTATTCGAGTATCAGATTATGGACTCTGAGATTTACACTGAGAGAGTTACTGCACAAATGACATTGCAACGTATGCCAGAAGGCCAGAAACTTTATGAATCTGGTTGCCATGAAGGTAATTACTCACTGCCAAGCATTCTAGCTGGCGCAAGAAGACAAGAAGCTGACGCGCGACTAGTTCAGTAGGCATTGTATAAAGCACTATGAAAACCACTCTATAGTTGCTCATCTCAGGGACTTTCCACGTAGACTTGCCTAATCAGCAGGTTTATTCTTGCTAAAAAACTTGAACAGTTCTCAAAATGGATCAACAAGCACTCCCCCTTTCTCGTTACACTGTGTTGGACTTGACTATTGCACGAGCTGGCCCAACTGCCGTGCGATTGCTTGCAGACTGGGGTGCTAACATCATCCGTATTGAAGCTCCGGTTGAAGGAGATATAGCTGGTAGCAGGCAGGGGCCTGATTCACAAAACCTCCATCGCAATAAACGCAGCCTATGTCTTAATCTAAAATCTTCGGAAGGAAACAAGGTATTTGCAGATTTAGTCAAAAAATCTGATGTTGTGGTCGAAAATTTTAGAGTCGATGTTAAACATCGATTAAAGGTGGATTATGATTCTGTTAAACAGATAAACCCCGCGATAGTCTATGCAAGTATTTCAGGCTTTGGCCAAACTGGTCCCTATTCTAAACGCCCGGCGGTAGATCAAGTAATTCAAGGTATGAGTGGCCTCATGTCTATAACTGGCGAACCGGGTAAAGGCCCCATGCGTGCTGGTATTGCAGTAAGCGATACTTCTGCTGGCATGTTTTTGGGCCAGGGTATTTTGTTGGCACTTTTACATCGGGAACACACCGGCGAAGGACAATGGGTTCACACTTCCTTATTAGAAGCGATGCTTTGCAAACTAGATTTCCAAGCGGCTCGTTACACCATGAGCGGTGAAATAGCAGGACAGGAAGGTAATAATCATCCGACTCTGTCACCTATGGGTGTTTTCCATACTAGCGATGGTTTAGTCAATCTCGCGGCTAGCACCGACAAAATGTGGAAAGCATTCTGCGAAGTAATGAATGCAGATGATCTTGCTAACAATGAAGACTATCAATCAGTTACAGGTAGATTGCAAAAACGGGAACAGCTTTGGCAGCATGTCAACGGCATTACATCTCAGCATTCTACTAGTTACTTAGTAGAGAAGATGAATTCAGTAGGAATTCCTTGTGGTCCAATTAATTCTATTGGGCAAGCATTCGAAGATGAGCAAGTTAATTCGCTAAATATGACGAAGTCGGTGAAGCACTTCGACCTAGGTGACATTGATTTACTGCGTTCACCTATTAATCTCTCAAAATTTGATCATTGCTTCGAGTTTGAGAGACCGGGTCCTGAGCTAGGAGAACATAGCGCGGAAATACTGCAGGAGCTAAATTATAGTGAAGAAAAAATTGCTGAGCTAGCAAAAAATGGAACGATTAAATAGTTAAGCAATTAATTGCAATCGAAGTTCAAGGAAAATCATGGTATCTAAAATCTCAGTCGAATCATCCACACCCAAAATGCTAGTGGAAGTTGGAAATGGAATAGGGTGGATAACTTTTAATTCGCCAGCAAGACGCAACGCCATGTCTCTCGATATGTGGCAAGGTCTGGCTGACATCCTTCGACAAATGAGCCTTGACGATTCCTTGCGCGTAGTAGTGTTAAAAGGAGCTGGAGACAAGGCTTTTGTTTCTGGTGCAGACATTTCTGAATTTGAAGAGAAGCGCTCAAGCCAGAAAGATCGAGATGCTTATGAAGACGCATTTGATGACGCCCTTAATACACTAGCCAATTTTTCACGACCTGTAGTTGCCATGATTCAAGGTTTTTGCATAGGAGGCGGCTTGGCAATAGCACTTAATACGGATATCCGTATTGCGACAGAAGATTCTATATTCGGTATACCCGCAGCAAAGTTGGGACTAGGATATGGATTTGAGGCAATTAAAACTTTGGAATCTCTGGTTGGGCCTTCTAGTGCCAAGGATATTTTGTTTACAGCCAGATTCCTGAATACAGAGGAAGCCCTACGCATTGGGCTTATTAATTCCATTGTTAGCCGCGCAGAACTGGAGGAGGCAGTACTAGATTATGTAAATTGCATCGCTGCCAATGCGCCCCTCACCATTAAATCAGTCAAAGCTACGGTTGCCGAAGTGATTAAAGATCCGAGTCAATCTAGTCCTGAACACATTAATAAATTGGTTAATGATTGTTTCCTGAGCGAAGACTACAAAGAAGGGAGAACCGCTTTTATGGAAAAGCGCAGACCTCAGTTTAAAGGAACTTAACAAAACATAACCTATTAAATAGGTAGCCAACTCAAAAAGGGTGTTATTTATCTACGCTTGGTAGATTGGAAAGCCTGGCCAAATACGAAAGATTCTGTAATTACTAGTGAGAGAAAAGTAATGCGACTAGCAATCTCCAAATTCTTAACTGTGCTTTTTCTATTACTAGTTTCTAATACGGCAATAAGTCAAATTCTTACAAAAGAAGAAATCGTTCCATTACTAAAAAACGGCGGCTACCTGATTTTTATGCGCCATGCTCAAGCACCAACCGAATTGCCGACTACGACAACGGCAAGCCCTGGCAATTTGAACCTGGAAAGACAGCTGGATGGAAAAGGGCGCAGCGATGCAGCTGCCTTTGGTGAGGCTATTCGCCGGCTAGAAATACCACTCGGGTCTGTCGAAAGTAGCCCCAGCTATAGAACGCGGCAAACTGCGCGCCTTGCGGGTTTTAATAATGTGATAATTCAGGAATTTCTGCTGCAGGAAGTGCGTGAAATTCCAGATTCTGTGCTAATGACATTGAGGGCTGAACTTGAATTAAAATCAGAATCTGGCAATCGTTTACTTATTAGTCATTCAGGGAATATAAGTGCAATCTTTCCTGATCTTGATCCTTATATTTCTGAAGGTGAAGCGATAATAATAGATCCGACTTTATCTATTACCGCTCCCTTGGCGCGGGTACTGATTACTGATTGGCAGAACTTTGAGTAAGTTTTTGAAGTATTAGCTTTCAAAATAAATCTTAAGCTTTGCCATTCCTTTGTTAATGTCTTCAACACTAATACCCGAATAAGCTAACCGGAGATAGTGCTCTTTTTCACCCTCGACTGCCCGACCGAAGTGGTTTCGGGTACAAAAAGAAACATCAGTTTCTCGCAAGGCTCCCTCCATTAACTGGTTGACATCGAGGAAGCCTTTGCGCTGAGTTATCTGTGTTACGTTTGGGAATAAATAGAACGTGCTATTAGGTGCCTGAATCGAAATGCCATCAATAGCATTTAGTCCTTCAACTGACGCATCTCGTCGACGTTTTAGTTCAGCCAGTATTTGAGCTGGGCCTGCAGTGTCACCTTCAATTGCTTCAAGCATACTGCGCTGAATGAAATGCGTGGTACATGATTCGATATTCGTATTGAATTTGCTAATGATATCGATCACAGATTTAGGACCTATGGCAGCGCCTAATCGCCAACCGGTCATCGCGAATCTTTTGGAACAGGTATAAAGAATAATTGAACGCTCTTGCATTCCGGGCAAGGAAACAATTGATTGCGGCGAGCCGCTGTATTGAATTTCGAAATAGGCCTCGTCGCTTAACACCCAAAGGTCGTGCTTAATACAAAGGGCTGCTAACTCTGCCATCTCTTCTGGAGAAGACTCTGCGCTATTTGGGTTCTGAAAGTTGTTATAGATTAGAGCACGGGTTTTTGGTGTTATGGCATGTTTAATGGCTTCCATGTCTAAACTAAAGCCAGTCTTAGTTTCTTTGTAGCCATAAGGTACCGCAATGCCTCCTTGATACTCGATTTGCGACTCATAAATTGGATAGCCAGGATTTGGGTAAAGCACCTCATCACCCGGGTTCATGACTGTTGCAATAAATTTGCTGATAACGGGCTTTCCGCCCGGCTGTATGGCCACATTATCGGCGTTATAAGAAAGGCCACGTTTTGTACCAACGTCGTGTGCCAATACATCGCGTAGTTCTGGTATGCCGGCCCCAGGGCAGTAGCCAGTGTAACCATCTACGATGGCTTTTTTCATCGCTTCAACAATATTTCCAGGCGTTGGGAGATTAATATCACCAAGATGGAAAGGATAAACCTTGTTTCCCTTTGCTTGCCATGCAGCCGCTGCTGCAGAAACAGCAAAAGCGGTTTCAGTGCCGAGGTAATCTAATTGATTAGCTAATTTCAAGAGCTTTTCTCTGATCCATTCATTGTTCAATAAACTTTAAAAAATCGCCTTCTAGTTTTTTGTGCTACCTTTTTACGGATTAAAAACTATAACGCACACCAATAAATGCTGCACGTGGCGGCCCCGCACCAAGAAATACTGGGATCTCAAAATCTTCGATGATCGGAACTTCCACTTCTCCTGGTTCTTCTCCGAGCAAACCAAAGCTCTCATACTCTTCATCAAACAAATTTAGTACGTTAGCGAAAATTTCTAGATTTTCACTAATCTGATAGCGAGCCCGCAAATTGACTACTGAATAGCCATCAATTTCATCCAGTTGATTCGACTCGTCACCTCTAAGATGCTGTTCTGCATTACTCACGACATCCAAACCAATGTTTAGTCCTTCAAACATTGCATAGTCTGCTGAGAATTTAAACTGATTCTGAGGAATTCCTGGAATACTGTCACCACGACGGACTAAGATTTCTCCTTCGTCATCGGCAAAATCATGATTTGGGCTGAGCACGCTAAAACTATCTTCAAAAGTTGCAGCGATATGGCTGTAAGCTAGCAACCAAGTTACCCTTTGGATTCTTCCACTTAATGAGCCTTCAAAACCTTGGCGTCGTGTCTTGTCCACATTGGCAAATAAGCCAGTTGATCGCCCCGTAGTTTGGAAAAGAATATCATTGTGATTGGTAGTGCTAAACAGTCCAAGGTTGTAACGGATAGCATTTATATAACCCCGGCCACCAAGTTCGAAACTTTTTGCGATTACATCATCCAGAGGAGGGTCCGCTAAAAAAGCATTAGGAAGACGACATTCGAAATCGACATCATCAGGATCTTCGCCGTCTTCTATGGCATATTGTACAGCTAGATCGAAAACTCCTTCGTTACAGGCAAGCTCTATAGGTGTAGGTGCGCGGGATGATTCGGAATACGAACTGTAAAAATTATGATTTTGATTCATCTGCCAAGTGAGTCCGATGGCAGGGTTAATTCGTGAGAAGCGATGACTGCCATTAAGCTCTGGTCGTTCACCGGATTTATCCCTTAGATCAACGTTAGTATAGTTTCCGCGGGCAGATAAAGTTAAAGAAAGGGTTTCTGTTAGGTCTAAGATATTAGAAATATAGAAGCTGGTGGATTCTGTTTGAGTTGAAATTAGCGTGGCTTGATCATCAACAAAAATACCTGTCCCCAGGCCAGTAGTTAAACGGGTAATAGGATTAAGGCTCGCAAGTTCCACTACCGAATCAAATGCCGATTCTCCATTGAAATAAGCACCACCGACTACTAACTGTCCATTGTAACCAAAAAAGTTTCCGAGAAAGGTCCATTGAAAATCAGCGCCTGTACTTTCTTGATTGCGATTACTTAGGTTATTGATCGCTTCATCAGAAAGGAGGCCCGCTCCCGAAAGGTCATCATCTTCAAAACCTTCGATATTAAAAGATTCATTCACCCCCATCGCCATCGCTGTGTTGTTCAGAAAATCTTCTAAACCCTCAGCGCTTGCAAATTGAGATTCACAGACATCGTCGTCATCAAGCCCTAGTTCTTCTAAATCGTCTTCTTCTAGCCCCTCTATTAAGGAACCTATGCCGCCAAACTCACAGATACCGAATTCTGACCCATCGCCATTAAAAGAAACGGTGTCGTTCTGGCGATAGAATAAATTACCACTGAAGCTAATTGCCGAACTTACTTCATGCGAAAAATCGAAACTAAACATATCCATGTCATTCTCGGTAATGTCAGGCCCAGTGAAAATAGCCGCGCGATCGAAGTCAAGAAGTTCGACGGGCGAGGAACCAAATCCGATTAGGTCTGATTCACCGTGTTGGTAATTTAAATTGATTTGCGTGTAGTCTGAACGATAGCTGAGGCTGCTGTAAAAATTGATTGCTTCAGAGTTAGAGTGATCACGCCAACCATCTTCTTCAAAATATTCAATATTGGTGTAGTAGGCCAGCTTTCCGTTGTTGCCACCAAATTCCAGGTTTGCTGTATGTCTGCCAAATGAGCCCGCACTAATTTCAGCGTTCGCGCCTTCAAAATCGAACCCATCCTTCATATCAATAACTATCGAGCCACCGAGGCTATTCAGTCCATATAGTGGATTAGCCCCTCCACCTAGGGATAGTTCTTGAATCGCCGATTGAGGCAAGAGATCCCAATTCACAGCATCTCCCAAAGGCTCATTAATTCGGATTCCGTTTTGATATACGGCAAGGCCTTGGGCCAAACCTAGCAGTGGTGAAGCAGTGAAGCCGCGATACTGAAGGTCTGGTTGCAGCGGATTATTCTGCGCTTCATTTAACGAGATGCTCGAGAAGCTCTGTTTGAGAAAATCAGCAATGCTGACAGCAGAAATATTTTTTAAGTCGGCATTTGTCGCAGTTTGAACAGGATAAGCGAGTTTGTCGGTATCTATGCTTGAGCCTGCAGGAACGACGCCAACAACGACTATTTCCTCTAGCTCTTGTGCTGCCGCTCCAGACGATATAGCAAGGGCAAGCGGAACAGATAATGCTTTCATAAAGTTTCTTGTAAACCTAGCCAATTAATGAACAGATTCAATCCGTTTAGCAGCGCAGCAGTATAGCAAAGAGGCCCATTATTCATAAGTCCCTAGGTAAGTATGAGCTTAGGTTACAAGAAGCTATAATCGAATATTGAATTTCGAAGTTCAAGTTATTCAGGCTTTGACCTCAGGGTTTGAGGCGGGTAGATTAACCATCTCTTGGAAACCTCGACAGGTCTATTAGAATGAGATCGTTTCAAATTAAGCCTTCCGCGGCTTGACGATCGGCTCGAGGTATCTAAAAAAATTAAGGAGGGATTATGGCTACGGTACTCATTACAGGTGCTAACCGCGGTATTGGCCTGGAATTTGTAAAACAATATTTAGCACGCGGCGAAAACGTGATTGGCACTTGTCGTGATATTGAAGCGGCAGAGGCGCTGGCGCAATTAAGCGCAAACAATGAGAATCTACAATTGCTCGAGCTTGACGTTGCCAATGATGAATCTCTAATGGCGTTCCCTGCACAACTCGTAAATAGTCCTATAGATATCTTTATTAATAATGCGGGAGTTTATGGGCCAAGAAATTCTGTATTTAACAATGTTGATGCAGAAAACTGGCTGCCAGTACTTCGCGTAAACACAATAGCACCAATGTTGCTAACCCAGCGCATTATCGAGAATTTGAAACAGGGTGAAGGTAAAAAACTGTTGTACGTTACGTCGAAAATGGGTTCCATAGACGATAACAATGGTGGCGGTTCCTATGTCTATCGTAGTTCCAAAGCGGCCTTAAACGCTGTTGTCAAAAGCATTGCCGTGGATTTGGGAGGTGCAGGATTTGATGTCGCAGTACTACACCCAGGTTGGGTGCGAACCGATATGGGGGGACCTAACGGGCTAATCGACACTGAAACGAGTGTTGTAGGTATGATTTCTGTTATCGACAATCTAAACAGCGATAATACAGGTAGTTTTTTTAATTATGATGGAACGATTATTCCTTGGTGAGTATTACTCAGCATGCATTTCCAGATGAGGTCAATCTACAACAATATGCTTCTTTCCTTAAAATCTAAACTAGTTTCAGCACGAAAACTGATGATAATTTTTTCTTGTACCTTTGCGCTATTGAATTCAAATTCTAGCTTTTCTCATGGCGGTGTCGCTTTCGAAGAAGATCTTTGCGTAATCACTATTAATTTTATGCAGGCCCATTTTACAGTATTTCAACCGGAAGTAAGTCAAAACGAGGAATTTTGCGAAGACATTCCAAGCGCAACGACCTCAGTCTTTGTAATGGAATACCTGCACAACTTACTTCAGGAAATGTATATTGACTTTCGTATTGTGCGCGATATAAATAATGTCGGTCAATATGCTAGTTGGGAAGATATCGAAGGATTAGACGACCTGGAAGCCGCAACTGTTTTCTACCAGCCACCTACTATCGAAGATGGCGGTTACTATCGAGCCAGCTATGCTTTTGAAGAAAGAGGCACCTACATAGGCGTTGTTACTGCGGAACATCCTACTGAAGATCGCAACTATAACGCTGTGTTTTACTTTCAAGTTGGAGGCCGTGACTGGGGCACTATTCCTTATTTCATTGCATTATTATTGATAGTGCAAGGAGGGTATTGGTATAGCAGCGGAGGTTATAAAAAGTACAAAGCAAAGGAGCAGGCTAGAAACCTTGAAGTATAGTTTGGCATTTTTTGGTTGGTTTTTCCACGTGGCGAAAAAATTAGAGAACAGCTCTTCTCTTAAAAAAATAAATATTAACCAACCAGTTTAAAATGAGGTGCAAGTTCCAGTCATTGATATTTGCAACGAAAGAAATAGTGTATAGAATCTATATCATGATTGCTGTAAAAGGTTATTGTGTATGAGTGCCAAAATTCTGCGATTAAATAAGGCTGGTATTCCAGTTAGCTGGCTTACTCGGGAAGAAACCGCCACGCTGCTAGTTAAAAATCAGGTTATCTGGACTCTTGGCAACACAGTAATGGAAATTCGTGGTGGCTACAATCGCAGTGGTATTCAATCTATACTTAAACTTCCCAGCATAGTTGCCTGTGAAGGCAAACTGCACCAAGAAAACTTCGACCCTCCTTTAGAGAATAAATTTCTTTTCCGCCGCGACAAAAATATCTGTCTTTATTGCGGTGTGAAGTTTTCGGTTCTTGATTTATCCAGGGACCATGTTAAACCTTTATCGAAGGGTGGCTATGATGTTTGGACTAATGTTGTAACCTCCTGTCGCCGTTGTAATAATCGCAAAGCAGACAGGATGCCGGAAGACGCGAGAATGGAATTGCTAGCTATCCCATTCGTGCCGAATCAATATGAATTTCTTTACCTCTCTAATCGCAACGTGCTTGCAGATCAAATGGAATTTTTAAGCGCTCGCTTCTCCCGGCATATTAAATTATCGTGATTTAGCCGGTTAACATGGAGGAATCGCGAAAATTTTATTGCCTTGTATGCTAGCATGCAGTTCCTTTCTAGAAAGCTTTGTATTTTTACATGAGTAAGCCTGGTCAAAATCATTTCTCTGGATTTTTTTTATCCCTCATAGCAGCGGCCATGTGGGGAATGCTGCCTGTTGCTTTGAAGGAATTGCTCTCTGGCATGGATGCCTCAACAATAGTTTGGTTTCGCTTCTTGGTTGCCGGAGTTGTATTGCTTTTTTGGCTAAGTTTTAGGCAAGAAATTCCCAAATTAAAAGCGGTAAGTGCCAGGACGCGCTTTTCTCTTTTGGTTGCTGCGGCAGGACTATGCAGCAATTATTACTTGTTCTCGAATTCTCTAAATTATGTGAATGGAGAAACAAGCGAAGCTGTTATCCAGCTCACTACACTTCTCTTAATTTTTGGTGGGGTCATTTTTTATAAAGAATCATTTGTGGGAATTCAAAAAATGGGAACGCTGCTAATCGTGATTGGGCTTCTACTATTTTTTAATGACCGACTTACAGAATTTACCAGCTTGGAGAATAGTCAGACTATTGGTGTATTGATTGTAGTCGCGGCAGCTATAACCTGGACCGCCTATGCTCTTTTGCAAAAACAATTACTTCAATCATATACCTCGCCGCAAATCCTTCTCCTTATATATTTATTTTCTGTTGTGGTGTTGCTGCCGTTTATCTCCCCGATGAGTCTTTTCGCGCTTAGCAAATTCCAACTCGCCTTATTACTATTTTGTTGTATCAATACCCTTGTTGCCTACGGTTGCTTTGCGGAAGCCCTAAACCTTTGGGATGCCTCAAAAGTGAGCGCAGTTTTAGCCCTGGCTCCACTGTTTACAATCGGCTCCTTGAAGCTAACGGTCTGCTTTTATCCTGACTATGCCTTTTCAGATCGCCTCTCGTGGATTTCCATTATCGGTGCTCTGTTGTTAGTGGTGGGCTCAATTCTTACAGCTTTAATGCCCGTTCTCTCTCAGCGAGCGAAAGGTGCTAAACCTGATTCGCGCGGTACCGCGAACTAGGCTATTTAGCCTAACTTTCAGCTCCATTGACTAACTGCTTGAAATGCGGAAAACTCGACTCTTAACGAATGGCCAGTTGCGTGTAGCCGAATTAGCTGTATTTAAAATCCTTTTAAAAAATGCACATCCCAATATAAGAATAAGACGAGCGGATCAGATTATGTTGAAAATAAAACCCCATTTCCTTTTGCTTGTTGCAATCTATGCTGTCCTCAGCTCAGCTGCTGTTGCCAAAGTCACTCGTATCGAGGTGGTTAACGAGGAAACGTTATCTCATAGTGCTGTAGATTTTAGTTATAGAGCTATTCGTGGGGTTGTCTACTTCACCTTGGACCCTGTGGACCCATCCAATGCGGCTATTACGGATATTGCGTATGCGCCGACTAATGAACGAGGACTGGTGGAGTATTCGGCGGACTTCAAGCTTATAGTGCCATCCGATTCCATTGCTAATGGCGGGCTGATGTACATGGTAAATAATCGTGGCCGTGGATCGACACCCCCCGAGGATTCTTTGCTACACCCACTGTCTGAACGCGGGTTTACCTACTTGTTAACCGGTTGGATTAATGAGATCGAAGAGCGGCCCGGACGTCTCCGTTTGCACGCGCCAATCGTTGGTTCAGCTCAAGAAATAATTACGGGAGACGTGCGCTATGAAGTAATTGTCTCTCGACCGGCCTTAGAGTCCGCCATTGGTGGCGGCGGGCACCTCGCCTATGAACCTACCGCAGCAGGTCTGGAAAACGCTACTTTAAGCGAGCGACTTTATCCAACTGATCCTCGCGTGCCCATAGAGCGTTCTCAATTTTCGCTTAATGTAGCTGATTCTCAAAACAGCAATCAAAAAAATATTACATTGAATCTGGAGAGTGGATTTAAGCCAGGCTACATCTATGAACTTATTTATGAGGCCATGAATCCCGTGCTAGCAGGAGCAGGTATGTCAGGGATTAGAGACCTTGTATCGCTAATTCGTTATGGCGGCGAAGGAAGTAAAGAGTTAGAGAAGCTGGGTCTTCCTGCAATTGAACACGGCGTTGCCTATGGATTTTCCCAGAGTGGCCGCTTGTTGCGCCAGTTCATGTACGACGGCTTTAATGCTGACTTAGAACAGCGTCAGGTATTCGATGGTGTAGTTCCGTTTATCGCCGGCGGTGGTTATGGAATGTTTAATAACCGCTTCGCTATGCCCACTCGAACTAATGGACAGCATTCAAACTACCTTTATCCCAATGATTTATTTCCTTTTACCTATGGAAATAGCATCGACCCTTTTACTGGCAATACTGATGGCGTGTTAAAGAAAGCGAGAGAAACAAATACAGTGCCGAAGGTTATGCATATCCAAACATCTAATGAGTACTGGGGACGAGCCGGGTCGCTACCACACACTAACCCGGAAGGAACTGCTGACGCGCCACTTCCTGAAGAAGTGCGCTTTTACACCATCGGTGGTTCACAGCATGGATCCGGCAATGGTATTCCGAGTGCGGCCTCAATTAGTCAACTACCACGAAATCCCACCATGTGGAATCCGATTGGGATGTCCTTAATAGTTAGCATGTATGCCTGGGTATCAGAGGATATTGAGCCTCCAGCGTCTCGTTACCCTCGCATCGAAGATAGTTCACTAGTCACCTCCCATGTGGATGGCAGAATAAATAGTGCTGCCTGGAATCGATTAAACTCTGTCATCCACCCAACTGCTATCTATCAACCGACTCATAATAATTACGGCAGTCGCTGGGAAGAAGAGCGCATAATCGATGAGCATCCAATTTCATCGGATCACTACTACAACTCTCTAATACCTGCAGTAGATTCTGATAATAATGACTTAAGTCATAGTACAATTTTGCCGCCCACTGCAGAAGTGCCACTTGCCACATTTACTTCATGGAACTTGCGTGCTATTGAAACTGGGGCGGAAAAATCACTGGCAAGATTGTCAGGCGGTTATATTCCTTATGCGCGAGATGCAGTGACTGCGTTAGCGAACAGAGATCAGCGCAGTTCTATCGAAGGGCTCTACCGCTCATTCGATGACTACTTAAAAAAATATGAAGAAGCAACAGACCTATTGATTGATTCTGGATTTCTACTGCCAGGTTTTAAAGCTGTGTACATGGATATTGCAAACCGTATGGAAAGTGTATTTGACTAGTTGTACTTAGCCGCTCATATGTTTGGCTTTAACTTCTTCGATATGCGGCAAACACACTAAGTTAGACCTGACATTAGCGGTGGGATTATCAGGATTTAGGCTTGATCGGAACCCTAAACGAGATTTTCTAGCCGTTTACGTTACAACTTTGAAGTAACTGCCGTGTCTAGTCGTCACCCGGGAAATCGAATTCTACTTTCTGTAGGCGAGGTATAGTACAGCTGTGAGGTTCTGGATCGTAGCTAACATCTTCCGGGCTTTCGCCACCTTTTAGGTTGAGAAAACTGGCACCGGTATTTGGGCCAAGACAGATAATACTAGAAGTTTCCCCACTGTCTTTTACTAAGCCATCCCAAACAATATTGGGGGTATTTACTTGCGCGACCTCATGCCAAGCCATCAGGTTTCGATGTCTGGGTGCAGTGCCACCACCGCGATATTCATTGTCGTGTATGTAAATCTGTTCAGGGAAAGGATCGTAGTTAGGGTCGTCGATGGTGCGGCCACCCAACGTAAAACTGTAAACCATAATGTTTACATTGTTGTTGTCCCAAAACTCATTTTCAAATACTTCGATGTTGTCGTTAGCTAAAACTAATAAACCGGTTCCTGGTGGAACATTGCGGACAATTGCACCCTCCGGTGCAAAATTCTCTGTATTATTCAGATAGATTTGATTATTAAAAACTCGAGTAGCTTGGCCACCTTGCACTTCAAGGTTTGGCAAATCAAAAACTAGAACACCTCCTGTGTTGTTGGTTGCGACATTGTCATAAACATCGGCAAAGGTTGAGTTTTCAATCTCAATACCTGCAACGTTATATTCTGCTCGTGAATTGCGCACAATAATTTGGCTGGATTGTCCAACATAGATGCCGGCATCTGCCGCGCCAATAGCGACAGAGCCCTCGATTAATATATTGCGCGACTGAACCGGATAAATCCCGTAAGCCCCATTCTCTGGGTCGGGCCCGTTAGTCCATTCTGTGCGTACCCTTCTGATTGTGACGTTTGTGCTTTCATTTATTTTAAGTGCGTCGCCGACAGTGTTTTCAATGGCGAGATCTTCAATAATGAAATCATCCGCGGTGACCAATAGACCTTCAGCACCTTGAGCCTGATTTGAAAACGACAGAATGGACTCGTCCATGCCCGCACCACGAATAGTTATACCGGGAACAGTTAGAGAAAGACTGCGGACAAAATTATGAGTGCCGGCTGGAACTTCGATTATATCTCCGGGCTGGGCTTCGATAAGTTGGATTTGCAAGGTTTCTTCAAAACTAAGTTCGAGCGCTGGAGCAGGTGGCTCAGCCTCACCACAGCTTGCGAGTAAACTTATGCTCAGAAAGGCGATTAGATGCTTTGCTGATACTTTCATAGTTATTCTCTCTTTGCTTATGTCTTAATTCGCGCAATCTATCGTCAATAATGACATGAAAAGTTATAGCGCTAAATTGTTAGTTAGATAATAAAACTTTTTGTGGCCTGACTTTCTGAATGAAGGTTTTTTGGCAATGCTTCATCTGGATACAACTTCATACATCCATGTGTCGCCATTGGTCACTGATTCTGAGGAACCCAGCCCTTCATTACCACTAAAGTATTTTCTCGCCAGTTCATTCAGTACTGGAACGATTTCTGTCCCCTCGGTTATTCTCTCAAGGCGTTGTTCGTAGAGATTGCCATCAATCCGCAAAATGATGCGGTCATCATTTTCCAGATAATGTGGCCATTGTTTCCAGATTCTGCCTTGGACAGTATTCATGTAGCCGCTAACAACGAATAAGCGTTCTTCATGAACTGCGAGCCAGACTGTACGAGAACGGTTTGGATCAAGAGTCTGGAACTCGATAAGATCTCGATCAGTTAAATAACTCCAATCACTTGGCGCTTCGGTTAGCTCGCCAGTAGAAAAAGGACCTCCTGTGAATATCTCTATTGGGCCATCGGTAAAGCGCATACTGAATAGGAATATCCCAACCACGACAGCCGTAATGCTCAGCCATTTAAGAACTTTTTTCATTAGAAACCTTCTGTATATTTAATTGGGAACTTACGCGGTATTGAGCAGATTGGCTAGGCCTAATGAAAGTAATAATGATGTTTAATGCGGTAAATCCTCACTATCATTAGAGACTTCAATTAATTAGAGTAATATCAATAGGCTGGCACCGGGAAAGAGGAGCAATCAATGATGAAGAGATTCAAATGGTTCTTAGGTTCAATAATGGGATTAGTAGCGCTATTACTCGTACTGCAAACTATTGCCTCTGAACGTATAGAAGTAGTTGAGTTGCATACCCTTAATGAATTAGGAGAAGAAGTGACCACAAGATTGTGGGTGGTTGATGACGATGGCTATCAATACTTGCGCGTCGGCGCAACTGGATCAGATTGGTTTACCCGTTTACAGGCAAATAATGAATTTGACGTCACGCGTAATGATCGCCGTTACACTTACACCGCTGAATTAAGAGAAGAGAAGAGCTTAGGAATAAATGCCTTGATGCAAGAGAAATATACTTGGGGCGATACATTCTTTGCGATTATGACTGGGAGTCGAGAGGGTTCTATTCCAGTTGAACTGCACTTGGCTAACTAAAATGCTTGTAAAGGACTCACGTTCCTACTAGCTTGTTAGCTGAAAGGTTAGGCTTTTTATGACAACCTCCTAGAAAGAAGAATTACGCTTGCTGATTCAAATGGTTCTTGAAAGATTTGTAAATTGGGCATGCAAAAAAAGTGGCACGATTAGGCAGCTTAATAAATAATGGAAAAAAGAGTTCCAGAGGGTGTAGACCGGGTTTCCGAGAAGTTCAAACCAGAAGCCTAAAACTAAAGGGTAGTATAGCATTGAAGAAACTACGGAGAATAACGGTGAAAAAAATACTATTTACAGCGATCGCTCTATTAATTGTATCCAATGCCAACGCAGATCTAAAACTTTATGTGTTTGATTGTGGCCACTTAAGCTTTGCCGACGTCAGCAACTTTGGTATCACAAATGAAGAAACAGAAGTAAGGGAATTATTTGTACCGTGTTATCTGATAGATCATCCAGACGGAAAAATGATTTGGGATGCGGGACTTCCACTCGACATTGTTGGCCCGCGGCAAGAAGACGCCACTAGCTGGTACGAAAATTCAATAATTGATCAGCTTGATGCCATCGGTGTTTCTCCACAGGACATTGGTTATACTGCTTACTCTCATTTTCATTATGATCATGTTGGTGCGGCGAATGAATTTAGTACTGCAACGCTGCTGATACAAGAGACAGAATATATGGCGGCTTTTCATGATGCAGAATCTAATCCTGTTTTTCGTCCGCCGCTGTACAGTGAATTAGTAAATTCTAGAAAAGTTTTATTGCAAGGCGATCACGATGTTTTTGGAGACGGTAGTGTCGTAATAATATCCGCTCCTGGTCATACTCCAGGTCATCAGGTGCTCAAATTAGAGCTAGAAAATTTTGGCCCTCTTGTGCTCTCTGGAGATCTCTACCATTTCGAAATTAGTCGTCAATTACGTAGAACGCCTGTTTTTAATACTGATGCTGAAGAAACATTGCGCTCTATGAACAGAGTAGAAGTGCTGACTCAAGAAGCCGGTGCGACTTTCTGGATGGAGCATAGTTTGGAACTGGCAAACTCGTTAAATTTGGCGCCTTACTATTACGACTAATGGTTGAAATTGATTACCACTAACCCCGAATGGGAGGACTCTTTGTTTACTGGCTCACTCTGGTTTAAATCCTTATTCTGTGGATTTTTAGTGGGTATTATATTCTTAACAATTGCACCACTCGGTCTTGCCATATCTTTTATAGAAAGTTTGAAACCTGTTCTTGCTCCAGGCACTTATTTGTCTGAACTAATTCTTGGTGGGAGCAGTGGTCTGCTGTATTTTATTATCACCATTGCAGCTAATGGGCTAATCTATACAGCGGCTTTTTTCATTCTTTTTCTTGCGCGTAAAAAAGTTAAGAATTCTTAGTTTTTCGATATCGCGCGACTATTCGACCAGTCTTATCGCTCATACGTGATGAGCCGCAGGCTTGTCTACATAAGCCCGGAAATAGCACGAACACGGTGACTTTCGCTGTCGGTGACATAGACGAGACCGTTGTGAACACAAACACCATGAGGACGGTTCGTCATGCAGTTTAGTGGGTCGCCATCGGGTCCATCACCTCGTTCACCATTGCCGAGCACGGTATCTATTAGTCCGGTAGCCAAAGACATGCGACGGATTACATGATTCTCGGTGTCTACAATGTACAAGGAATGATCTTGGCGTGAGTACGCGATTCCCTTAGGCCCATTAAAAGTGCAGTTGATTGCAGGGCCGCCGTCTCCGGTGTATCCCTGCTCGCCAGTTCCAGCAATTCGCTGCAGTCGGTTACCCGCTATGTCAATCTGAAAAATCGCGTTGCCTTCTCTTAATACCAAATAGGCGTTGCCATCAGGGTCAGTATCTATAGACCGCGGTCCTAACAATGGTGTTCCTTCCAGAGGGCCGGTATCTGGTGTTTGAACGCGCTCGCCAGTGCCAGATAAGGTGTTAATAATTCCAGTCTCGCGACTTACAATCCGGAGGCGGTGATTACCGATATCGCATATGAGTAAGTTGCCACTAGAATCAAAAGCGATACTATGAGGACGATTGAGCTGCGACAAAACTGCTGATCTACCATCACCATCATCACCCGGGTCACCATTACCGGCCAGGGTTGTGACTAAACCGGATTGGGCAGCGATGCGTCTTACGCTATGTGAGTCCCGTTCAACAATATAGAGATTGCCCTGCTCATCCCAGCGAATTTCATGGGGCGCATTGAAGGATGTTTCTCTAGGCCTGCGGGATTCGGCTATAAATCCTTTTTCACCATTGCCAGCGATAGTACTTAACCTATTGGTTTCCAAATTTAAGCGGCGGGTTCTTCCCGTATCGACTTCACAGAAGTAAAGATCATCACCAGGGCCGATGACTACACCATAGGGATTATTAACAGGCGTTTCAGTTGCGATGATGCCGCCACGACCTTCATCTTCGTAGCCTGCAACTCCAGTTCCTGCAACAGTAGACACTCGCCAGCTTTGTTGTGCCATACTTATTCGCGGAATAGCAAAAGCAGTGGAAGTGACTGCTACCGCTTGTAAAAAAGAACGCCTGGTTGAATTAGTCATAATTTCGCCTTTCTAGGTTTACGTTAGCCCAGGAGTGAATTTATTGAATCTCCTAAGTTTGCCTTCAATTTGTCGTTAGTCAAGTCTCCGGTAATGGTATCAAAGTTGGAATTAAAACTTGTAATCAGTAGGCCTGCTTTTACTTTCCCACTAAAACATTGTTCTAGTTCTGCTGTTATCGTCTAGACTGTTTGTTCGCCACGAGGACGTAAGACATTTGCTAATAATACGGCCGTGGGCACTATTCTGCTCGGCAAAGGAAATGATTAGGGCCTCAATAACGCCGAAAACAGAGCTTGTGTTTTAAGTCTGTCCCAAATATTCTCATAATGCTGCTTTGGGAAGAACCAACGAGAGCACTAACGCTAGAACAAACACAAGAACAGTTCCCATGCATTTATTGCTTGAAGTTAGCAAGCAAATGCGAATGAGAGCGAAAGAAAGATTGAAGGAGAAGCTCAATGTGCGATAACGATACACAAAAAGATGTAGACGAGTATTTAAGCCGCCACCCCGAAATGACTCGCCGGGATTTCACTAAACTAGCAACAGGTGCTGGTCTGGCGATGATGTTCCCGCCAATGGCTAACGCCCAATCAGTGACGGAACGTGATGTGGAAATTCGAACACCGGATGGCGTTGCGGATTGTTATTTCGTAACCCCTTCAAGTGGAGCCCATGCAGCAGTCTTGGTGTGGCCTGATATTCTTGCCTTACGACCTGCCTTCCGCGAAATGGGTAAGCGTTTGGCGCGCTCTGGTTATGCGGTTTTAACGGTTAATCCTTTTTATCGTGATTCTCGTGCGCCAGTTGTGGGTCGAGGAGCAAGTTTTGGACAACCTGAAATTCGAGAGATTGTCCTGCCAATGGCGGGCAACCTGAACGCGGATACGCATTTTACTGATGCTCGGGCTTTTGTTAGTTGGTTAGATGATCAGCCTGAAGTCGACACCAACAAAGGCATAGGTACAACAGGCTATTGTATGGGCGGCCCAATGGTTATGCGAACCGTGGCTGCAGTTCCCGATAGATTGGCCGCAGGTGCAACCTTTCACGGTGGTGGATTGGCGACAGGGAATCCGGACAGCCCGCATTTGCTCATTCCAGATACTCGAGCATCAATGCTGCATTGTGTTGCCCAGAATGACGATGATAATAATCCGGAAGCAAAAGAAACGCTTCGCGAAGCTTATGCTGCATCGAGCATTAACGCAGAAATCGAAGTGTACGACGACGCGATGCATGGTTGGTGTGCCATTGATTCACAGGTCTACCATCAAGCCCAAGCGGAGAGAGCTTGGAGTCGTTTATTGAATTTGTTTGAAAACAATCTTGGTTAGTTACAGTCGTTCAAAGAAGGCGAGGAGAAAAAGGCGGTGAGAATTCATCGCCTTTTTTATATGAATTACTGATTTTCTATATTAGCTTTCTTGGTCCAGTAAATATCAAAACTTCCCAAATTGTTGTCGGAACGTGAGGAGAACCAAGAAAAGGAATCAGCACCAGGCGGCAGTGCAGGGCACATATCTTCGGCTGATGTATTTACTGTTGGCCCTAGGTTAAAGGAAGTATCCCAGCTGTTCGGTCCCATTTGCATCGCTCCATAAATGTCTCTCCCTCCAAAACCACCTGGACGCGTTGAAGTGAAATACACCATTCCATCGGTGTCCTGGGTGAAGTGAAACTCTTCTGCAGCCGTGTTTATGTTGGGGCCCTGATTTATAGGGTCCGTCCAGTTACCACCCTCATCTTTTTGGCTGCAATAAATGTCAGAGCCACCATAGCCTCCAGCTCGCATCGAAGCGAAACATAGTGTCACGCCATCCTGGAGAATCGCTGGACAGTGCTCGTTACCTTCGTCAGTACTAATGGGATAGGGGAGTAATTCAGGTTCCGTCCATGCGCCGTTTACTCTGTTGGTAACAAAGAGGTCAATTGCATTGCCATCTGAGGCCAATCGATCCGACCTAAAATAGATGGTATTGCCGTCTGCCGTAATCCATGGTTCGCGATCATCCCCAGCGCGCAGGGGGTGGACATCTGTCGCAGGCGCCGCATTGATAGGGATTCCCATGTTAATTGGGGTATCCCAGCTTCCTGTTTCCTCGTTAAAGCTTGCTAAATAGAGATCTTTTGGGTCACCGGGTGCTACTGCCATGTCTTGACGAGCACTGCAATAAACCATGGTGCCGTCATCAGCAAAAGATAATTCTCCTTCTGCCCACATGGTATTAATAGGCGCGCCAAAATTGTGGACGGCCAGATCGATCCAACTGCGTTCTTGAGCTTGGGTAGAGAAACTAAGAAAACCAAACATAATGATTAGGCTTGGATAAAACAACATTGCTTTCATAATGTGCCTCTTTAGCTGCGAGAAGTAATTTGGAACGTCCACCACCGGTCTGGACGTTCTGCGTCGGGATCCGGCGCTGGGTTATCCAGTGCTTGATATATTTGTAGTTTCGCGACTCGCGCACGCCAAGCCCTATCCATACTGGCAGGATCGGTTATGCGATTTACATATACTGGATAGGTAACACCACTTAAACGCATTACCCCGACCTCATCTGAACCTACTTTGCTAGCCCAGTATTTTGTATCACAAACAGAACAGCTTAAATACATTTCGCCTTCAGGCGTTGACATACAATTTAAGTTAATCGAGTGCGGCCGGATCCCAGCATAAATCTGCAGCTGGCACAGCGGCACCTGGTTTGCGAATGACCAATCAGAAACGGGTTCATTATTACTCTCACCGAAGAGGAAGCCTCCCGGTGTTCTCACACAAGGACAAGTCGCGGAATAAATGATAAATCCAACAATGCCAATAGCAAGCAGGGCAGCAAGTGAGCCACCTACTAGTACCTTAACTTTCGAGTTTCTTGCTACAACTTGTTCTTCCGACATAGCACTTCCTCTCTGTTTTAAGTTTATTGTCTAAGAGTTAACTGGAAATCTAAAACCATTTCTTCACTAAGCGAATGACCAAAGCCTGGTTCGCTCGGGGCAAAGACATAGCCGTTTTCTACCCGGCAGGACATGGCATCAAGTATGGCCGATCCTTCGGGAAAGCTTTCAGCCATAGTACAACTCGGGGAGGTTAAAGCAATAGGAAAGCCCCAAGAGCTAGCGCCGCGGTGGGGAATTATTTCCAAGCCAGCCGCTTCTACCAAGGCGGAAATACGGCGACCAGCGGTAGTGCCTCCACACCAAGTAATATCGGGCTGTAAAATTTCTGCTGAACCAATTCCCACTAGCACTTTAAATCCATGTTCGGTGTATTCGTGCTCACCACAGGCTATACGTGTCCAGCCTTCTCCTTTACCACCGATGCGGTTTACTAGTTCAGCATAACCGAATACGTCATCTGGAGATAATAGCTCTTCCATGAAGTACAACTTTGCTTCGCGCAACCTTTCACAAAAAGGAATTGCCCATTCGACGGTCCCATCGCGAGATACGCAATCAGTCATTATTCTTACATCAGGCCCGAGTACATCCCTTGCTTCAAGCACAGAATCCACAAAATCATCAAGTACAACAGATGGTGTTCGCGGACCGCCATAAGTAGTCCGTTTGAAGTTTTTAACTCCTCGCGATCGCGCCTCAACAAAATCGCCATTAGTTTGATAGATTTCAATTCGATCGCGATTGGCCCCGCCAAGCAATTGGTGTACGGGCAAGCCCGCATGCTTACCAGCAATATCCCAAAGAGCATTGTCGACAGAACTAAGAGCCATGGCAAAGATGCCACTTCGCCCGTAGAAAATACTGGAGGTATACATCTGGTCCCAGAGTTGTTCAACATTGAGCGGGTTTGTATTTAGTAACAAATATTGGAGATGACCTTCGATTATCTCCACTGAAGCACTGCCCCCAGCTCCCATTCCGAAACCGGTAATGCCTTCATTGGTTTTAATGATGGTGATGATTGCTGAGGGAAGCTGTTCAAATGGACCGCCGAAGCGCCATCGACGGGGATCATCATCGCCATCGAAGCTAGGGGCATCAAGCAATCCATCGGATCGCTGATTTATGTATATTGGATAGGCCTTAACTTCGCGAATACGTAGACTTGAAGACTGTGCCCACAAGGGAAATGGAGACACTGCGCCAGCCGCAGCCGATAACGCTGCAAAAGCGCTTGCCTTTTTTAAAAACTGTCGCCTGCTTTGGTTTTTATTGTTCTTGCGCACGGATTATCCAGTTTTGCCTTGTTACTTAAAATCTCAATATGATGTGTGGACATCAAACTTTCAAAAAGGCTTGAATCTAATCAGGAACTTCTTCTTCCAGCTTGAACAATTGTTGCAGAATTCTGCGCCATTGAATATATTGCTCTTCCATGGTGCCGCTAAGACCGTGCACTTGTTCATTGAGTTCAAGAATGGCAGGCGCGATCTCATTACTAAAGCCTAGCGAAAGATCTCGGTACTCCATCTCAAATATTTTGCTCCAGCGGTATCTATCGTAACGTTGGGTAAGAGTTAAGTAGCTTCGTGAACGGCCATAACTATTGAAATCATAACTCTCACTAGTAGCAATCCTCTCTTCTTCAATTTGATCATAAGAATATTTGCGCCAGACTACATAAGCCGCCTGCATTTCTTCATAGAGCGATTCATAGTATTGATCAACAGTATCGATGAACAAATGGTGACGCTGTCGCATCTCGTTTACTCGCCGAAGTTGAGGGTCATCGGCTGCGGGGAGTGTGACTACAGTTAATCTACCAAGTTCATTTTTGCCCAGGTTTTCGGCAAAAGATTCTGGAGCAAGGTCGCCGGCATAAACCAATTGAGAGACGCGTTTAATGTTCACTAAGTCTTCTGTTGACAGGGTGGAACGCACGTCTACTAGGTCATTATTAACCTGATCATAGATGTCTTGGAATGGTTCGGTAAAGTTAGCTGAATCGAATTGATTGCCTGGTGTGTACCGGGTTGATACTGGGAAATCATCAGCTGAACTCTGGTCGGCATAATCTTTATCTAACCATAAACGGCCCGTACTATCGCTAGCTTCGACATGCATAGTTAGTCGCTGGCCATCCGAAGCCAGAACTGTTGCGCTAATAAGCAAGTCCATCGATGGATCTTCAAGGGGGAGAACTCTAACCGGCCCCCATTGATTCGATGCAACTAGAGTGCTGCGCAGCACATAAGGCAAATAGTGAGTTTCATTTTCTCTTATTTCTGTGAATATCCATTCACCAAGCTCTAATGCTTCCTCTTCGCTAATTGATATGTCAAAGACTTTTATCCCGATATCAAGTAGTTGATATTGTTCTGGTTCAAGAATTGTTGCTTCCAGCTCTACGATACCAACTGCTGGAATAGGCAGTTCGATGGGTGCCTGCGGAGAAGGTTGAGAACAACTCGCAAACGTTACTACAAGTGGTAGTAACATAGAAAAGCCGTAGACTTTATTAAGGGTCATGTCTCTTTAATTTAATGGAGTTCGTTGGCTACAAACTCTGCCTCTTGTAATGGTTTGTATGCAATTATATTCGTTGGGAGGGGCTTGATATTTGTTATAAGACTGTACGAGATTGAACGGGATAGATCCGTTGCTCGATATGCTGGTAATCATTCTTAGGGTCTGACTGTTAGAGGCAACACTGAAGCGATGAATAATATAGAGTCCGTCAGGGAGCGCTACTTCAAAGACAAGCTGTTGGCGATCCCAGCCACAGATCTCTGCACCGTGTTGATTTGAAAATGTTTGAGTCGGGCCAGTATCCATCCCACAGATTAGCGGCGCTTCTCCTCGACGCTCGATTCTTACTCGTTCCCGATCCTGGAATATCTCCATGGTAGAGCTACGGTTGATGTATTCTGATAGGCGAGCCAGAACAAACAGGTTCGCTTCCCGCC
>JAQWQD010000029.1 GCA_029244985.1 Gammaproteobacteria bacterium
GCTGATGGCGCAGCTGGTATGGCCTTATTTGTAACGCATATTTCAGCGGCCACAGGTGCCCTCTCCTGGATGATCATCGAATGGATTAAGTATGGCAAACCCAGTGGCCTCGGAGCTATTACCGGCATGGTAGCGGGGCTGGCAACTATTACACCAGCCTCTGGCTCAGTTGGTCCCGCCGGAGCTTTGTTAGTTGGATTGGCTGGCGGCGTAATTTGCTATTTTGCGACTACCTTTCTAAAACAAAGAATGAAAATTGACGATTCCCTTGACGTGTTTCCAGTTCACGGTGTGGGTGGCATTGTAGGAACTTTCCTTGCGGGCATATTAGTGTCCAGTAATCTTGGAATCTTCAGTGGCAATGGCCTCGCGGACGGCATGACAATAGGTTCGCAAGTTAGCGTTCAAGTCACCGGTATTTTAGCCGTTGGCATTTATACCGCGATTGTCACTTTTATTGTGTTAAAAATTGTTAGCGCAATGACTTCTGGCATTCGAGTTAATGATGAACAAGAGCAAATGGGTTGTGACATTGTTGACCACGATGAAAAAGGCTATTCAATGTAGCAAACAATTCGCTAATCGATAAAAAAAGCCGGCTCTTGCCGGCTTTTTTTATTTAATCTAATTACTTTTTTTTAAAGTTGTAATGGCGTAAACCAATTTATTTCCTTCTGGGTCACTAAACGTAGTAGCAATCAAGCAAGTACTTCTCCCGTCATTGATTAATTCGCCCTTTAAAAAAAAGTGTGGACCTTCTACTGGCGCGAAATAATCAATACGCATATTTACCGTTGTGGACCACTTAAATTTGCGTTGCTCGGCGATCGAAGTTCTGGCCACATAAATGGAAATCATATCCACATAGATACCATGAAACCCACCGAATAATTGATTCCTAGGGTTCAATAAATGCTCAGGCAAATGAGCATCAACTTCAACCAATCCAGGTTCTTCTTTTAATATCTTCCACTGATGAGACTGGACCAGATCTCCGGCATTATGTCCAGGTGAGAGAAAAATAGGCTTGCTGCTGGGGGGTAATTGACTCATTGCTTTTCTACTACTAGATTTCGCAAAGGGATGAAGGATGAAGTAATTAGAGCGACTGGTCAAATCTAGAGCAGAACTCTATACTTCTCCCAAACATCCAAATTGTCAGGAGTTTCTATGCTTCCTCTAATAACAAGCACAGTAAAAATTCATGGCCGGCGATTACTTCTGCTAATCGCGGCTATATCAATCACCTCTTCCGCCTGGGCCAATGGTTTGCCCACAGCCAACCCAGAAAGTGTGGGTGTTTCCAGCGAGCGGCTCGGCAGATTATCGGAGTCGATGCAACGCTATGTCGATTCGAATCAATTGGCTGGCACCGTTTCTCTGATCGCCCGCAAGGGGAAGGTCATCCACTTAGAATCCCAAGGCTGGAAAAGCAAGGAAAATAAAGAGGAAATGTCGGAGGACACAATCTTCTTCATTATGTCCATGACTAAGCCGATTGTTTCAACAGCACTGATGATGCTTTACGAGGAAGGCCATTTCTTGTTAACAGATCCAATAACCGACTGGATTCCTGAGGTCGCCGGGAAAGAAGTTATTGTTGAGAATGAATTCGGCGCCCATCGAATACAAGCCTACCGACCGATCGATTTCCGTCATGTGCTTTCTCACACGGCCGGACTCGACCCAAGTCGAGATGCTTTGAATGACGATGAAGTAGCTCTATTAGAAAGAATGGATAATCTTGAAGACACAATTCGGCGCAGAGCTCCTTTACCCCTCGCCTTTCATCCTGGAGATGACTGGCAGTATGGTAGCTCCACGGATTACGTCGCACTTTTAGTTGAACGTATTGCTGGCGAGCCTATTCAAGATTATCTTCAGCGGAAGATCTTTGACCCACTTGGAATGGAAGATACGTTCTATGCGGTACCCGCTGAGAAACGTGATCGAGTTGCTTCCGTTTACAGCCCTTCAGGCCCCGACCAAAGCATCGAACTATCCCGGACGAATGAATACTCCGATCGGCCCTTTTTTGGTGAAAATTACTATGGGGGTGTCGCTGGATTATTTTCAACCGCGCCGGATTACTTTCGCTTCAGTCAAATGTTGCTTAATGGTGGTGATTTAGATGGAGTGCGGTTACTAAGCCCAAAAACTGTGAGCCTCATGATTTCTAATCACAGTGGTGACAACGATGTCTACATAAGAGGTCCTGGTTACACTTTTGGCCTAGGCTTTGGCCTGGTAAGTGATGCTGGCAAAGCACGCGATCCATTAACACCAGGGACATTTAGCTGGGGTGGCGCTTGGGGGACAATCTTCTGGGTAGACCCTGTTGAAGAAATGATTGGAATTATGATGACGCAAATTACATCTTATCGACATTTGACTGTCCGCCAAGATTTAGGAGTGACGGCAATGCAATCAATCATTGATTCCAACTCACCTTTGTTTGGTTATCCAGTTTTAGAATAAGAAAAACTAATACTATAAAAGGGCTATCTGGCCCTTTTATAGTATTTGGCAACGATAGAATGGAAGGGATTTTTTGCCCCTATCAACCTAACTAGAACTTATCTTTCGTCAAGCAGCTGATAAATACGCCTAATCGCTCGAGGGTCGACACCAACTTCACGAATTTGTGAAAAGCTCGCAGTATGATTAGTCATATCAATTTCAGTCGCTGCCTCTTCCCAACTTACGCCTCTGCTATGCATGGCGCCTGTCTTGACCCATAAATCACGCAAATATTCCTGAAAGTTTCCTATTTGCTCTTTGGATCGCATAACCGGCCCATGTCCTGGTAACCAGGCATCAAAATCTAAAGACTTTAACCCTTCAAGTGCAGCTGGCCATTCGTCTACGTGACCATCCCCCATATAAGCAAGGCCGGGAAGCATCATGTCACCCGTAAATGCTATCCGCTCCTGTGGAAGGAATATGACCACATCGCCGCCGGTATGGGCACGACCAAAATGCAGCAGTTGAATTTCTCGTGAACCAGAAGCAACAACTTGAAATAAGGTCATTTTATCTTGCAAGGTAATATTTGGTGGTGTTGGATTCACTTCAGGAATAGCATTCATGTAATCTGTTTGCACACGCAACTGCTCCTGCAAGCGCGCTTTACGAGAGGGATCCGATTCCTGATTCACTTGTATTTCAAGATTGGATACCATCATTGGCACAGGATCGGAAAAACTTTTAAAAGTATTTTCCTCGAGAACATTTCCTATTTCGCCGTTTAACTTAGCCCTAGTAAATTCATGGCCTATAATCTCAACACCTGGGGGGAAGGATTGATTACCGTGGGCATGGTCAAAATGGTAATGGCTATTCACCAGATAGCGGACCGGTTTGTCAGTGATAACTGGGATGGAATCTAACAACGCGCGGGATGCAGATGGAGTTACATGCGAATCCACAACAAGCGTGTCGAATTCACCCACTAATACCATAGCGTTACTCATGGTGTGAATACTGCCATTGCCACCTACAAACCAAACATCTTCAGCAACTTCTTCAAATCGATGAGAACCTGATTCAACAATTCTGCCCTGTGCACTCAAGGCCTCTGGCAGTAATAACAGAAAGGAAATGAGAGGAACGAGTCCTAGTTTATGTATTTTATTGTTCATAGGGTTGGTCCTATTTTAGTGGTATTTTTTTGTACTTTAGAGCTTAAAGTGGCGAAACCAAAATGCAATTATCAACATTTGAGCTCTATAATAGTCAGGAAAAAAGCACATTATCGCATCATCTATACTCTGTAAAGCAGTGGTCAGAATCTGTAATTTAGTGTTTTAATTTGCTGAAAAGTGCAGAATAAATTGAGTAAGACACAGATTTCAATGATCTATACTATAGTTCTTATTGAGTATTATGAGCTTTCAATTTACATGCTTTTTTTGTTTTAAGAACCAAAGTGTTAAAGGTGATTTGGCCGAAAGCGACGAACTTCACAAACAAGTTCTGGATTGTAGGACTCTGCCAAAAAGTAGTCTCTAAAAGGAGAACAATAGATTACACATCAAAAAGAAGTGAAGCAAAAGCGGGCCAAAAGCCCGCTTATTTTTTTGCGCTATTAAAAGCACTCATTCTACCTGCTGTTTACACAAATTATTCTTTGCGTTCGTAATGACCCATAAGCATACCAGTGCCTATCACATGGCCATCAATTGCTTCCAACAATTGATCCTTATTGAGCCCTGCCGCTAAATCAAGATCTTCATCAAGCGCATATATTCGAAAATCATACTGGTGCAATTGGCCATTTGCCGGAGGGCGAGGTCCGAAATAACCGGAGCGACCCAAACCATTGTTGCCATTAATCATACCTGCTAACCCATCAACCATGGGCTCGGCTTCAGCTGCTAAACCGCCAGGGAGTCCGCTCGCACTCGCTGGAATATTGTAGACAACCCAATGAACAAAAGGCGTCTCCATCATACCAATCTCGACAACTTTAGGATCATCACAAATTAGCGCTAGAGATTGCGTTCCTGCCGGCAAATCTGACCAGGTTAGGTCAATGGAGGTATTTGCGCCATAGGCAGAATTTTCCTCTGGCACCATGCCATGATGATCAAAAATAGAACTTGTCACAGTAATTGTGTCTTCCATGTCTTGAGCCGCTAATAGCATTGAAAATACCAATGCCGGTGCAGCTACCATAGCTGTTAATAACTTCTTCATTTATTTCTCCTCAAGTTTGGTATTGAACTTTCATTTTACTTGTTCCGCACGGTGTGTTGTTGAGCTAATATTTAACTTATTTCTTAGCATAATCAACACTCTCGGCTTTTTCCCTAAGTAGGTACTTTTGCACCTTTCCAGTCGAAGTCTTATCGATAGGACCAAAAACTACTTTTTTTGGCGTCTTAAATCCAGCTAATTCTTCCCGACAGTAAGCAATAAGCTCACTGGAGCTCATTTCTTCGCCAGATTTCAAGCTAACGAAAGCACAGGGTACCTCACCCCATTTCGTATCGCTGCTTGCCACTACAGCGGCTTCCAATATTTTTGGATGTTTGAAAAGTACCGATTCGATTTCCAACGACGAAATGTTCTCACCGCCGGATATAATGATGTCTTTTGAGCGATCTTTTATCTGAGTATAGCCATCTTCATACCAGACTGCTAAATCGCCGGAATGAAACCATCCATCAGAAAAAGAAGCTTCTGTTGTATTGGGATTCTTGAGATAGCCCTTCATAGTGAGATTCCCTCGAATAAAAATCTCACCCATGGCCTTGCCATCTTTAGGTACGGGTTGCATTGTTTCTGGGTCCGCTACCATTACCTCATCTTGCAATGGTGCCCTTACCCCTTGCCTCGCCAACATTTCAGCTCGATCCGCTACAGAAAGTTCCTTCCACTCTTGTTTGGGGGCACAGACCACGCACGGGCCATAAGTTTCGGTAAGCCCATAAACATGAGTGACACTGAACCCCATATTTTCCATTCCTGCAATTACTGCGGCTGGAGGTGCTGCTCCCGCGGTCATTGCGGAAACCTGATGATCAATACCTTGCTTTAATTCATCATCAGCATTAATCAGAGTATTGAGTACAACTGGCGCTCCGCAAAAATGCGAGACTCGGTGCTGCTTAATAGCACTAAAGATTAGATCATCTCTAACATGACGCAAACAAACACTAACACCTGCCACTGCTGCAAGCGTCCAGGGAAAACACCAACCATTGCAATGAAACATTGGCAATGTCCAGAGATAGACTGGATGATCTCCCATATTCCAACAAAGCACATTAGATACTGCATTCAAGTATGCGCCACGATGATGGTAAACTACCCCCTTCGGATCCCCTGTTGTTCCAGACGTATAATTTAAAGAAATCGCCTGCCATTCATCACTAATCTGAAAACATCGATAGTCCTTATCTCCTGTCTTAATAAAATCGTCGTAACTGCTTTCACCTAACAATTCACCTTGTTGAAAATTCGGATCATCGATATCAATAACGATAGGCTTCTCAGGCAACAAATCTAGTGCTTCTTTTATCGTGGTGCTGAATTCTTTGTCGGTAAATAAAATTTTTGTTTCTGCATGCTCCAAAATAAACGCGATGGCTTTTGCATCGAGCCTTACATTCAGAGCATTTAAAACAGCACCGGTCATGGGTACACCAAAATGCGCCTCAAAAGTCTCTGATGTGTTGGCCCCCATAAAAGAAACCGTATCACCTTTACCTATTCCGCGGCTTTGCAAAGCTGAAGCAAGCAAACAAGATCGACCATAGGTTTCTTCCCAAGTATAAGTTCGCTCCCCTTGGATAATAGATGGTTTTGCAGGATAAACGCTGGCGCTTCGCTCCAGGAAACTCAAAGGCGTTAGGTGGGCAAAATTTGCCCGATTTTGATCCAGGTTCTGCTCGTAGATGTTGTTCGTACTCATTTGTCTAAAACCTTATCAACTTGACTGTTTTACATAAAATCCATATCGCCTGCTGTGAGCCACCATTTACCGTATAGATCAACGGAATGTGGGCCAGGATTCCAACTGTTGCAAGGTATCTCGATCCCAAGATGATTCTCAATTGCCATCTCTGATTTAACCGCATCGAGCCAGCCTCTAGTAATCCACAATTTTAATTCTGCCTCGGGCACAAGCTGACTCAAACTAGTAAGCACCTGCTTCATGATTGACAGAGGACATATTAAGTCCATTACTAACAACCGGTGCTCATGCTCTTTTAAAAACACTGCTGCAACAGGTTTTTCTGTTCCATCATTTAGAAAAATACATCGGTAGAGATCTGTATGGGCGAATGGGTGTTCAAAATAACGATACTTGATGTAGTTACAGTGCCTATCTCCAATAATCCCTGTAGTCGTTTCTTGCTTCATCGATTGCCATAAATAATCGATTTCTTGCTGGTGCTGCGAACAAGAAATATCTATTGGAGATAAATGAAAAGGAAATGTCGCAACTTCTTGATTAAGAGGATAGACCAACTCAAGAAACTCATCAGTCTTTTCATAAAGACCCAGCCTTAATGCAATATTCATTGCTTTCTGATTCGGGAAACCAAACCCCAGCAAATGATTGACTGTATTCCCTATTTCTCGCTCAAGGAAAGTCGCTGCGGTCTTAAAAAAAAGACTATTTTTGCCATACTGCCTGCGAATCTCTGGAAGCACCATTACATCACAAACTTGTATAGCGGTATTCGGCTCGCCAAAATAATGTATTTGTCGTGGTGCACCTCCATAGTGGGATACAATTTTTCCACTTTTGGCCTCTCTCGCTATCACACACTTTCCCGCACCTAAGTCATATTTCCATTTCCAAACATCTGGGTTAAATGTAGTGTCGAAGCTCTCTTCAAATAAAGTTGAAATTTCACACGGCTCAAAACTATCTATATCACCATATTTAGCAAAAGCATATTCTCCGCTGGGGCTACTATCTTTTTGCAGCCTAAATATTCTATAGCAGCGCCGATTGCTAATTAATTCATCTTCAGTGGCTGTAATTTCATTCGTAATTTCTACTGCTGTTTTTTTTGCGATCTTTCTAAGTAAACCAATACTAAAAATTGCATCGGCGGTATAGTCTAGGTCGTCTAATACCAAATAACTTAATCTTTCAGCGAGTTGTCGCATACTGGTTAGATTAGGAAGTGTCGACCTCTCTATCTTGGAATCATCATTTATATACTCACCGAAAACTATTAACCTGCCTTGACCACGAAGCAATTCTCGTGTTTTGCTCAACATGGACATTTGCTGCAAGTAGTGGTGGTTGCCTTCAACAACTATCAAGTCGAATTTTTCATCAGAATACTGACCTTTAATCTCTCCATCTGCGAAAGAAAAATTGTAGACTTCCCAGCTAGAAGCTGCAGGTACTTCTTGATCAATCCATTTAACTCGATATCCTTCTTTCTCAAATCTCTTCGCCAAATAGGCACAACTAAACCCGTGCAGAAGGACAGACAGCTGTCGATTACCCTCGACATCATTTTTCTTATCGCAGCTATGATTGCCTAGATGGAATATTTTCTCTGCGAATAGCCTTTGCTGTTCCTGGTAATTTTCATTTTCTGAGGCGTTAGAATGAAGTCCATAATGCAAAAACGGGCACTGTCCAAATTCTTGGACAAGCAATTCTGAATAGGTTTTTTGAACCCCTGATAATGAGGAGAGATCTTTAGAATTCAACAAGATTTACTTGGCTATTATTGCTTTAGTACGATGTCGAGGCAATATAACCCGCAAAACAGATTTTGCCTAGTCATTCAATTAGGTGACGCTGTCAGACATGCGACAAAATGCCTCTGGATTAGAAGCACTTACAAATGCTGGTTTGAGGTAGAATACAGTAATGATCAAGTACCTGAAAATTTCTGAAGCTTTTAGCTTTATCGTGCCTTTGGCTACCGAAGCTGGCGCTTTGGCGCGTCAGGGGCTGAAGCGCCTGCTCTTATTACGCAGCTTTGTTACCGTAATCAGTGTTTTAGGGCTGTTAATTTCTCAACCTCTTTTAAACTTGGATGTTTCACTTAGTTTAATTTTGGGACTTATCCTGGCGGTACTTATATCGGTGGCACTAGGTTATCGACGGTTAAAATCAAGCGGAGCTGTAAGCAACATTGAGCTATTCAGCCATCTTTCTGTCGATGTTGTGATTCTTGTAATACTTCTCCTGTACACAGGGGGTGCCAGTAACCCGCTGATTTCATACTTGTTGGTTCTGCTTGCGGTGACTGCGACACTCCTGCCTAGAGTGTTCGTCAATTCTTTCGCCGTGATGGGCATTTTGATTTATACCTCTTTTCTGCTCCTTGATCTGCAAAGCGATCACGGCGCGGGTGCTGGACCTGCTCAGCAAGAAATCGTGTTTCAATTACACCTAGTTGGTATGTGGGTGATTTTTTTGGTGAGCTCTATACTAATCACAGTTTTTATTACACATATGGCAAATGTAATAAAAGTACGAGAGTTAAACCTAGCAAATGCGAGAGAGAATGAAATGCGTAACGAACAACTCGTTGCGATTGGCACCTTAGCAGCAGGTACAGCTCATGCTTTGGGTACACCTCTTTCTACCATGGCTGTTCTCTTAACCGAGCTAGACAAATTAGACGCGGAAGAATTAAAGAACAACGAAATTAAAGAAGAGATTTCAGTACTCAAACAACAAGTAACTCGCTGCAGACATTCTTTGACTCAATTAACACGCTACTACAACAAAGATAACCCGGAGCAAGAAGAGAACGTTTCTTTGTCTTTGTTTGTTGGGGACATAAAAGATTACATCCTGAACATTCATCCAAGCGCATCAATTGATTTCATAATTGATTGCTTTGATGATCCTAAAGTAGCATCTAGTCTGAATGTAAGGCATGCCGTAATTAATATTATCGAAAATGGCATTAAAGCTGCGAAAAATCATGTAGAAGTTAATTTCAAGATCAATGGGGCGAATCCATCACAATTTGAAATATCTATTAATGATGACGGAGCAGGCATTCCAACTGAGGTAATGGAGAGTATGGGTGAGCCATTCATTTCTGGCCGCAAGGAAAGTATGGGGCTGGGTATCTTTCTTGCAAACGCTGCGGTTCAACGCTTAGGCGGAAGCATAGAAATGTTTAATCTAAAAATTGGTGGCGCGCTAGCATTAATCAAACTACCGCTCCCTGATCACCAACAAGGCTAATCAGAGTGGATTTAAACAAAATCCTTCTGGTAGAAGATGACGAAGTATTCGCCAGAGTAATAAGTAGGGCACTGAAACAGCGAAATTTCTCAGTGTCGCACGCACAGACTAGCGATAAAGCATTGCAACTGATAGAAGGCTCGAATTTTACTTTCGGGATTCTGGACCTAAATCTTGGCGGAGAGACCTCACTTAATCTAATTCCTATTCTAAAACAGCAACTTCCGGAAATACGAATTCTAATTCTCACAGGGTACGCCAGCATTGCTACGGCCGTAGAAGCGATCAAACTTGGCGCTGATAATTACCTAGCAAAACCTGCCGATGCTGATGAAATCTTATCCGCAATGTTGGCAAGTGATGGGATAGAAATAGAGCCAAATGAATCTACTAGATTAGAACCGATGTCAGTGCGGCGTTTGGAATGGGAGCATATTCAGCGAGTACTGATGGAAAACAACGGCAATATTTCTGCAACTGCCCGGCAACTGAAAATGCACCGCCGCACTTTACAACGTAAACTACAAAAACGCCCGGTTGCCAAATAGCTCTCGCCAGCCTTTTACCTGGTTTTCTAGAATGGTGCGCTAGCGCCTGGTAAGCGGGGTCATGCCTAGGTGACGCCCACCATCCACAATCAAAGTCTCGCCAGTTACCACTGTAGGTCCTTGAATAAAAAATAGAATTGATTCAGCGACTGTATCCGCACTCGCTGTTAAGCCTAATGGTGCATTTTTAATACTTGCTGACCTGGCCGCTTCGTAACGCTCTTCCCCCAACCCCTGTTTCAACCATTCACCTTCGATAAAACCTGGACAAACAGTATTTACTCTTATTGCAGGACCTAATACTCGCGCCAATGATAATGTCATCGTTATCATAGCTCCCTTTGAGGCCGCATAAGCTATGCAACTTCCTACACCAGCCACCCCAGCTATCGAAGCAACATTAACGACTGCCCCACCTCCTTCTTGCTGCTTCATTTGTTCCGCAACAGCACGAGTCATTTGGTAGGCACCAATTACGTTTACACCATAAATGTTCTGAAAATCGTCAGCATTCAATCCTTCCAAGTTATTATGATCAACAAACCTGGTCGTCCCAGCATTGTTAACCAAGACATCAATACGCCCCCATTTTTCGATTGCAGCATTGGCCATGGCACGGCAATCTTCATCATTCGCAACATTCGCCTTAAATACTAAAGCCTCTACTCCAACTTTTTCACAATCAGCTGCAACCGCATCACCGCCTGCAGAATTTGAGTTGTAGTTAATGACCACATGGCAGCCCAATGCGGCTAATTGCCGCGCTGTTGCAGCGCCTACACCGCTACTAGATCCTGTTACAACTGCTACTTTGTTTTTTAAATCGCTCACGACCCACTCGACTCCCTAAATAATTATTCGAGGCGGTAAAAATTAACACAAATCGGACGAAAAACCTTCACACAGATAATAGCGTCGAAACATCCTATAATTCCGGCAGGTTACATCAGTAAGATGTTGCAAAAAATTCGGGTTTTCGTTACAATAAGTAACATTTTTGCAGGTAGCATAATGTAAAGTTGCGCAAACCGCAGAAGTCCTCAGTGAACCGGGATATTTCAAACGACAGGGACGAACAACCAGCACCTTTCTAATCCCACGCTATTGGAGTTGAGTAATATTAATTAATTACTTAGCCTGCACGGTGTAGGCTTTTTTGGGGCTTGATGATAACAATTGCTGAAAAAAGCTAATGGAGGAAACATTGAAAAAGCAGCAATTATTAGCAGTAGTGATTCTAGCAGCGGTAGTTGCTTGGATGACGCTTCCACATAATGCTGAAACCGCAAACTTAGGCAGCCAGCCAACACCTACTAAAGTAGTCGCTTTACCTGAAGGCCTAGCTGATTCGGAAAGTCCTGGCGTCGTAACTGTCCGCGCCGAACGCATTAGCCCGCAGTCATACACTGAAAAAGTTCGCGTTCGTGGACAAACTCAAGCTTTTCGACACGTCGAAATTCGTGCCGAGGAAGCTGGCCGAGTCATTGGAGAACCAATTGCGCGCGGTGCGCGAGTGCGCAAAGGTGACGTACTTTGCGAAATCGCTATAGATAATCGCCAGGTTAATTTGGATGAATCCTTAAGTCGTCAAGAGCAAGCGCAGTTCGAATATGTTGCCTCACTTGATTTACAAGAAAAAGGATTGCAGTCCGATGTAATCGTAGCTCAACTCAAAGCTGCTCTGGAATCCGCTAAAGCCGCTGTGGCTCGCACCGAACTAGCACTGGCAAAAACAAAAATTGTTGCACCCTTCGATGGTGTTGTAGAAACCCGAACAATTGAAGTGGGTGACCTACTTAACATTGGAACTGTGTGCGCTTCAGTACTGGATGATAGCCCGATGTTGCTAGTCGGCCTAGTACCAGAGCAAGATGTTGGTGCTCTTAGTGTTGGCGCCCAAGTTTCTGGTCGATTGTTAAGCGGAGAATATGTTGAAGGTACTGTTAGCTATTTAGCTAGAGCCGCCGATGCTATCTCTCGCAGCTACCGGATAGAAATAGAAGTGGATCCTCAGTATCAGGATTTACGCGAAGGCATAACAGTTGAGCTGCAGGTAAATGCTAACAATGTAAATGCCTATAGAATTCCTTCCTCTGCTCTTACGTTGGATGATACCGGAGCAATCGGCATTAAAATTCTGGACAAAAATAGCACTGTCCAGTTTCATAATATTCAAATTGTTGGTGATGAAACCAACCAGTTAGATCCAGGAATCTGGGTAACAGGAATGCAAGGCGACATCACGTTAGTGACCTTAGGCCAGGAGATTGTATTCCCCGGTCAGATGGTCGAAGTCAATTTCGATTGGGATCAGTAACGCTCTAACCAGAAAGCCTTAATCCGCCAGACAGGAATTCCATGAAATCTTATATCGACGCGGCTATATCGAGATCGCGAACAACGTTAAGTATCTTTACGGTCACTTTATTAGCCGGCTATGCCTCCTATTTAGCAATACCCATAGAAATGTACCCCGATGTGCAGGTGCCGATGGTTGTCACTACGATCATCCATGAAGGTATTTCACCAGAAGACGCTGAAAGATTATTAGCAAAACCTGCAGAGCTGGAGCTCAAAACTATTGATGGCATAGTCGAAGTCACCTCATTTTCTAGTGAAGGTGCTGCCACAATCATGACTGAATTCGATATCAATTTTGAGACTTCTGCTGCACTGGCCGAAGTACGCGAATCGATCAACCGTGCCAAAGCACGTTTTCCTCAATCGACTGAGGAACCCATCATTCAGGAGATGTCTGCAGTCTCCATGCCCATCGTACAAATCGCTATTGGTGGAGAAGGTGTGCCTGAACGTACCTTACTGCGCATAGCAGAAGATTTACAGCGAGAAATTGAATTAGTTCCACAAATTCTCGAAGCCCCTATGGTAGGAAATCGTGAAGAGTTACTCGAAGCCGTTATTAACCCATCCAAGCTAGAGACCTACGGCATTCCAAATAGTGCCATCGTGCAAACGGTTACTAGCAACAATCGTTTAATCGCAGCAGGACAAGTTGATACTGGCCAAGGCAGCTTCTCAGTGAAGGTACCTGGCCTCATAGAAGATGCCGATGATTTGTTTAACTTACCACTGGCTTCCACTGAAATGGGCGTTCTCACAGTCTCCGATCTAGCTGAAGTCCGAAGAACATTTAAAGATGCGACTCGCTACTCCTACGCGAACCACACTCAAACAATCTCATTAAACATTATGAAGCGCAAAGGGGCCAATCTGGTTCAAGCTATGGAACAGATTGAAGTTATTGTAGATGAAGTTCGACATACTCTCCCCCCCGCCGTAACCATGTCTTATATTAACAACTCAGTTCCAATCGCCCTCGAGCAAAATGCGGGTCTTTCGGGGAATATGGCAACTGCCATGGTATTGGTGCTACTCGTTGTAATTGCAACTGTAGGGATACGCTCCGGATTGCTCGTCACTCTAGCGGTGCCCTTTTCATTCTTCTTTGCGTTCATCATTATCAACATGCTCAATTTCACCTATAACTTTATGGTGATATTCGGTTTATTACTTGGCTTAGGAATGTTGATTGATGGCGCCATCGTCATGGTGGAATATGCCGATCGCAAGATGGCTGAAGGACTAGATAGTCGAGAGGCCTACAAGGCTGCAGTGCACCGTATGTTTTGGCCAATTACTGCGTCAACAGCGACAACACTAGCGGCCTTCTTGCCATTGATGTTTTGGCCTGGCGTGTCTGGTCAATTCATGAGCTATCTACCAATTACTGTATTCGCTGTACTAATAGGCTCAATGTTTTATGCATTACTTTTTGCGCCAGCCATTGGTGCGCTGATTGGTAAATCGAGCGATGCAGACAAAGTTTATTTACGCAGTCTGGAAGAAGGCGATCCAGCCAAAACCAGCGGTATAACAGGAATATACGCCGCCGTGCTTAAGCGAGCTGTTCGTGTTCCAGGCACTGTGTTCATTCTCTCGATTACCACGCTAATCAGCATAATAATGGCTTATGACCGCTGGGGATCTGGTATTGAATTTTTTGTGTCTGCAGAACCACTACAAACACAGGTACAAATTTTTGCACGAGGAAACTACTCTCCCGCAGAACTGCGCACAATAATGCTAGATGCTGAAGATCGCATAGCAGAAATTGGCCACTACGAAGGCATCGTCACTCAATCTGGTGCCGGGGGTCAATCCGCCGGCCCAACTCAAGCAGCACCGGATTTAATCGGTACGATCTTTATCGAGTTAACCGATCGACGGACTCGAGAACTCAATGGTTTTGAAATCGAAAGCTTGTATCGAGAAGCAATTTCGGAAATTCCGGGTGTACGCGCAGAAATTGTAACCATTGAACAAGGGCCTCCAGTTGGCAAAGAGATTCAAGTAGAACTAGCTGGTGAAAACCTCGATCTATTGTTCTCAGAAGCAGAACGTATTCGGGCGTTCATGGAAACAGAAATGACAGGACTTATCGATATTGATGACACTGCCCCAATTCCTGGAATCGAATGGCAAATCAATGTAGATCGCGCCCAAGCTGCCATGTTCGGAGCCAACATGACTGAAATTGGCGCGGCTATTCAATTACTTACTAACGGTATTTTTATGGGGGACTATCGACCCGATGATAGTGAAGAAGAAGTAGATATTCGTGTGCGCTATCCAGCCGAATATCGTGGCATCGACCAACTGGATTCAATTCGAATAGGCACTGCCAATGGTCCAGTACCTATTAGTAGTTTTGTTACTCGAGAAGCCAAGCAAAAGGTTAGCTCGATTCAGCGGGTTGATAGTAGTCGCGTTGTGTATGTTCGGGCAAATCCCGCAGACGGCGTTGTAGCTAATAACAAATTGCAGGAGCTTAGCGCTTGGATTGAAACTAATCCACCTGTAGCGGGAGTGGAATTTCAATTCCGGGGAGCCAACGAGGAGCAGGAACAATCAGCCGCTTTTTTAATGCAGGCATTCGCCCTAGCCATGGCGTTAATGGCAATTCTCCTGGTTACCCAATTTAATAGTTACTACCAGGCTTTGTTGATCTTGTCGTCGGTCCTGCTTTCAACTGCTGGCGTACTCCTTGGATTATTAACTACTGGGCAGACCTTTAGTGTCATGCTTACGGGCATTGGTATTGTTGCACTGGCGGGAATTATCGTGAATAACAATATCGTCCTCATTGACACCTTTAATGTACTGAAACGGGATCATCCAAACTGGTCTCTGGAAGAAATCATCGTTCACACTGGCGTACAACGATTACGCCCGGTGTTCTTAACTACGTTTACTACCGGATTTGGCCTACTCCCTTTGGCGATGGGAGTTTCTTTCGATTTACTCGGGGCAGAGATCGAAATAGGTGGACCTATCGCCTCGCAATGGACTGGCTTGGCCTCCACCATTGTTTTCGGTCTCTCTTTCGCCACCATTCTAACGCTAATCGTTACTCCTTCCATGCTGGCCATGCCGGATCGCCTGCGACGCCTGGTAAGCCGTACACCGAAGACGCAGCCACAGCCAAGTTTAGGGGTCTAAGTCCGGTCAAAACCAGTTTCTTTTGGTGTGCGTGTATCCCATTTACTTGGAATAATTGAAAGCACCACTCCAATTATGTAAGAATAGAGTTACTCCGCGACAGACGAAAAATATTGATGGGACTGTTAGTCGCCTTTTTCTTAGTTAGTATTTTCTTTTCTTTTCTCTGTTCTATTTTAGAAGCAGTGCTGCTTAGTATCACCCCTGCCTATGTAGGAATTAAAGAGCAAGAAGAAGCTAAAATTGCTACAGACCTTGCTCGCTTTAAGGATGATATCGATAGACCTTTAGCAGCGATCCTTACCTTGAACACAATTGCTCATACCGTCGGCGCTATTGGTGTAGGATCTCAGGCAGCGGTCATCTTCGGCCCTAATTCTTTAGAATTATTTGGTCTTACACTGATTAGTTCGGAAGCATTCATAGCTGGCGGGATGACTTTATCCATACTAATTTTTTCTGAAGTTATTCCTAAAACGATCGGGGCGAATAACTGGGAGTCCCTCACACCCTTCACTGTCCGCACACTCAAGATTATGCTGGTTTTGTTAGCCCCACTAATTTGGTTAAGCCAACTTATCACTCGTAATTTAAAAAAGGACAAAGATAAACCCGTACTTAGTCGCACAGATTTTGCTGTAATGACAGACCTAGGAAAAGAAAGTGGCGCTTTAGAAGAAAAAGAGCAAAAAATTATTCAAAACTTACTCCAATTTAATGGCGTATTAGTTAAAGACATAATGACGCCGCGCATAGTGGTGATAGCTGCCAATGAAGATACCACTGTACGAGAATTTCACGATGAACATGAAACACTGCCGTTTTCTCGCATTCCAGTCTACCGAGAAAATAGCGATAACATCACAGGCTACGCCCTAAAAGATGAATTGTTGCTCAACCTAGTTGAAGACAAGGACAACACCCCTCTAAGGAAAATTCGAAGGCCCATCATAATTGTACACGCCTCTTTACCAATCCCTGACTTGCTCGATATGCTAATTACCAAAAAAGAACACATGGCACTAGTTGTAGATGAATTTGGCGGGATGGAAGGTATTGTAACCATGGAGGATATCATCGAAACCTTGCTTGGTCTTGAAATAGTAGATGAGTCTGATAATACCGATGATATGCAAGCACTAGCAAGAAAGAACTGGGAACGAAGAGCTAAGAGAATGGGAATAATTTCGCCAGAATCAGATACTACTAACTAATTAGAAAATATATCTAACGCTCGTTCGATACACAAAGTGCTCAATACTTCAGAAAATAGTCTCTCACCCCTATCTGATTTTATCTAAAAGCTAATATTTACATGCTTTGTGACAAATTGTAATTAGCTCATTAAATTGAAAATGGCTATGATAAGATTTTCGAAGTTTATGGTTTTGCGGCATTAGGGAAATGATTCGCTGACTGTAAATAGCTAAAGTCAGGAGCTTGGGGTTTTTCTTTGTTCCCCCCTTTTCTAAAGCATTGAGTGACTTTCAAGTTTCCTCTTTAGCGCATTTTTTGAAATATTCTCTACAACAACAGCTAAGCAATCAGTTATCCCTTCAATTAATACGTGTAGTGCTTTATTGGCGTCCGACAAGCACTCGATTTTAAAGAGCAGCTTGGCACTCCAATATCTCTTTTTCTTTATGCATGTCAAAATAAAAGGTATAAGTGCTACTTTCTAATCAATATACTTTGCTACAGAATAATTAAGCACATATATACTGCAGGCTTTGAATTAAACCCTAATTGAAGCCTATGGTTTTCCTAGATACGGTACAAAAAATATGCTTAATGATAATCTCAGCGGTAAGTCCGATTTGCTATGATTGCTTCTGCGATGATTAGCACCATGACAAGGCTTAGAATCCACCACCAGATACGCTGCGGTCTCTCCAGCTCCTCGATAAGCTGTGCGGTTTGTACTTCTCTAGATCTAACTGGATTGGTGTCTGGATTGATTATGGAATCATATAAATTTTCTACCGGAGTACGTGCAAAATTGGATTCCTCCGGCAATATATTAATGGCAAATCTAGACGACTCACCATCGATCTCTGTAGTGATAAACCCAGGAGTAGCTGCTTGAATAACAAAGCCATCGTTGGTGAATTGGATTTCATTCCCATTAGCATCTACCGCGTTTATTACTTCTGCCTGTCCGCTAGGGTCAAGAGAAAAACTGTCGCCAATTTGATAGGCGCGCTGCCTCAGCTCAGGTTGTACTAAATGTCTTAAGGTTTCATGAACAAAAGGTAAGAACAAACCTTGTAGCGGTAAGTTATTCCATTCCAAGTCCATGGCAGAGGCAAAAAATATGACCTTCCCGTCACCGACTTCCCTTTCTACCAAAGCAGGTTCGGTATTATCGAACTGCATCAATACATCCGATTCAACATCAGGAATCAAACGCCAATGTCCCTGGAACCGAGCTGACCAATCGCTATCGAGCGGCCGCAAAATTGGATGTCGACGATCAAAATCAGCTATAACCAGATACTCATCCCCACTCATGTCTTGATTTTGCAATATGGCTGGGGCTATGGTTTCGAATTGGCGATTAAATGAGTCTGGATTAATCCTATCTCCTGGTGCAACCAACAGCGCACCCCCGCTTTCTACGTATTCACTAATTGCCGATGCCTGGCCTAAGCTTAAATCTCCCACATTAAGGAGTACTACTACATCACTCTGCCTCAAGGATGCAGCGCTTAAGTCAGAAGGTTCGACTATTTCCAATTCAAAAGGAGATTCGTCGCCACTACTCACAGCCAAACCAAACCAGTGACCCTCATCATCAAACCAGTTCTCAGAAGATTCCCCATTAACCACCAACACCCTAATTTTTGGCAATACTTCTACTGTAAAGAAATAAGAATTATCAATTTCGAAATTGTCACCGGTCACTCGAACTTCGCCGACATGGGTACCTTCGCCTTCGAAAACGGTTGTGAAGGTAACCACTTCTTCTGATCGTTCTCCCAAATCTACAGGTATTCGATCTACCATTTGACCGTCAATGCTCAAGGTAACTTCCCCTTTATTTAAATAGAGAGTTCCCGTTGTTCTAACTCGAGCTAATATTTGTTGCTCTGTTGTATCTTCAAGTAATTGGTCTGGTGAACGCACATCAGTCAGTACTAAATTGCTGCTTTCTTCAGCGCCGATGTCAATGCCGGTAAAGGCAACACCCGGAGCAAGATTCCAGCTTTCATCGGTGGACTGCACACCGATATCCTGAAAATCAGAAATCAAATAAACAGCTCGATTTTCAAAACGTGATGCCTCCAGTATTTGATCAGCAAGCCGTAGATTCGGCAAATACCGAGTGTTACCAAAGCCTGCCTCAGGTATTTCATCGATAGCGGCACGGATACTGTCGAGATCAGTAGTCAGTTCACGAACAGTTTCCGCTGAGTCTGAAAATCCAATTAGCGCCACTTCATCCCCTGCGGTCATACCCCCAAGGAGATCTAGCGCTTCCTGTTTAGCCTGGGCAAAAATATCTTGGTATTGCATGCTCATTGATAGGTCCAACATGATTACGGCAGACTGAGGATCTGCATCTAGTAATCGAGCAACTGATTGATTGATAAGTGGCCTAGCAAATGCCATTACTAATAGTATGATTACTGCGGAACGGAGGAGTAGTAGAAATATTTGCTGCAAATGTTGAAAAAGAATTAATTTCTTTGACGTCTTTTTCAAGAACCGAATCGTACTGAACATCAATTTCGGTGGCTTTTCACGACGAATTAAATGAATCGCGATAGGAATTAACGCAGCTAATAATCCGAGTAAAATAAGGGGGGTTAGAAAAACCATTAGAAACTCTTAGCCCTCTTCGACATATAAGAAGATAAAGCCTCATCCAAAGACTGCGCAGTATTCAGCAAGCAATAGTCGACGCCGCTGCTCTGACACTGTTTGCGGCAATAAGATAGAAATTCATTGATATTTTCTAAGTAGGCTTTACGAATAGCCGCTGGTGAAGTGATATAGGATTCATTATTTTCCATATCAACAAATTCACTAGCTTCATTGAAAGGAAAATTCAATTCTGCATCATCCATAACCTGAAAAGTAATAACGTCATTACCCATGCCCCGCAAGTTTTGTAACGTATTAATAATTCGCTCTTCATCATCTAGCATATCGCTAATTAATATAACGAAACTTTTTTTATTAAGAGATGATGCCAGGTCAGTTAATGGCTTGACTACATCCGTTTTCTGTCCCGATTCTACTTGGGACAAGGTCCTTAAAATTCGCATCAAGTGAGGCTGTCTACATTTTGCTGGAATATAATCTTTTATCTGTTCATCAAAAGTAATAAGTCCGACCGCATCCCGCTGCCGCATAATAAAATATGCGAGAGCAGAAGCCAGAGTAATTCCATAATTTAACTTACTAATGCCTCCGGAGCTGTATGCCATTGATGCACTGGTATCCAATAAAATAACGCAGCGCACGTTAGTCTCATCTTCATATTGTTTGATGTAAAGCTTGTCACTTCTTGCGTAGAGCTTCCAGTCCACATGTCGCATATCATCACCACGTTGATAGTGACGATAATCATTAAACTCTACGCTGAAACCACGGTTGGGACTCTTGTGCAATCCTGATAAAAAACCTTCAACTACTACTCGTGCCCGCAACTCGAGATTGTCGAGCCCTGCTAATACACTCGGATCTAAAAAATTAAGAGAGTCTGACATAAAAGAAAATTATCCGTTTATTCTATGCTATATGTCAGATGCTGGTTCTGGAACTGCTGCCAGCAATCGCTCAATTACATTATCTGTAGTAACGCGCTCTGCTTCAGCGTGAAAGTTTAATAGTATCCTATGGCGCAAAATTGCAGGTGCAAGTGCTCTGACATCACCGTATGACACGTTATAACGGCCAAGCAATAAGGCTCTGACTTTGCCCGCGAGAATTAGATTTTGAGAAGCTCGAATCCCCGCACCCCAACTTACCCAATCTCTAATAAATTCTGGCGCAGTATCTGACTGTGGCCGAGACGCATGAACCAAACGCACGGCATATTGAATGACTGCTTCCGCTGCAGGAACTTGGCGCGCGATGCGTTGAAAATCCAAGATATCTTCACCTCCCAATGGATGCGCCAGCGCATTGTCGTGTGTTTGCGTCGTTTGTCTTACTACCGTCACTTCGTCTTCTTCCGACAAGTAACCTAACTCAATCTTGAACATGAAGCGGTCGAGCTGGGCTTCTGGCAAGGGGTAAGTACCCTCTAGCTCTATCGGATTTTGAGTGGCCAGAACAAAGAAAGGCTTTGACATTGGGTAGGTAACACCGGCCGCAGTTACTTGCCGTTCTTCCATCGCCTCAAGTAAAGAAGACTGAGTTTTCGGTGGAGTTCTATTTATTTCATCCGCAAGCAGAATGTTGGTAAAGATAGGGCCTTTGACAAATTTCAAGTTCCGACCCGCTTCGGTTTCTTCAACAACCTCGGAACCAACCACGTCGGCCGGCATTAGATCTGGTGTAAATTGAATTCGGCTGAAGTCAACTTGAAGAATATCTGCGACAGTTTTAATGAGCAACGTTTTAGCAAGCCCGGGGACTCCAGTCACGAGTACGTGGCCTCCACCAAATAAAGCAATCAACAATTCATCAATAATATCTTCTTGACCAATAATGACTTTCTTTATTTCGGCAACAATTTTATCCCTGCCTTCCTGCATACGTTTTACCAGCACGAGATCATCCTGATCTTCAATTTCTAATTGTTGTTCTGTATCTGCTGCTTCTGTCATTTCTAATTCCCGTTCATCAGTGACTAAATGCATAAATTAAAAAATTGATACCAATCTTATACGCCTCATTGGTAAACTTAGTCGGGTAAGGTCCATAAAACGTATGTTCCCACCCATCACCGAGGTCAGTATTATAATTCGCTACCATCATTACTCGTCCATCATCATCAAGAACAGCGTAAACTTCCGGCGGATAGCTTGGATCGTCAAGATTCATAAATCCGCCAAAGTCCCAAGTCACCATGCGACCGGGCACCTGCGCAAATTCATCGATGTCAAAAAATATGTGGAACATTTCATGACTAGGGTCTAGTTGAATAATCTCACGATCTGGAAATATTTTGCGAATTTCCACGAACATATCGTCCAGGTGAGGTTGACCCCAAAAATCATCAACCATAACGAAACCACCACGAAACATATACTCACGCAGTGCTTCGATTTCTTCTGGCGAAAAGTTGGGGCCACTGTAAGAAGAGCCAATGGGTACTCTCTTCCAATTCATATAAAGGAAGATATGCTCGTACAAGCGCGGATCAGTTAGTTGTATATATTCATGGTTGCGAGGATTAGTCTCTACATTAGTGTAGCGCATCACTCCCCGGAGAAAATTCTCATCGGAATCAGGATAATCTGTGTCCCACCAACCTCTGCGGCTGAACGAAGATCGACCGCCTTGATAGTTAGTATACTGTCCACGCATCCAAGTAAATTCAGTAATCTCGCTGCTATAGATAGATAGATCCTCGTTGTCGCCACCAAATTGCAAAACTTGGCCGACTGCCGAATATGGAGATAATACCAACCCGATAGCGAGACTTATTTTTACTAGAGTAGATCCCACTAATTTTGACTTCCATTGACAGATTCCAGTAATACTTGCTGCGCGCGTCGATAACTCGGTGCTATCTCAAGCGCATATAGCACGCTCTGCTTAGCTTCTGCTACTTGATCGTTACGAAGGTAGGCTTCAGCAAGATCTGTACGGGCCTCAACTGGATCGTTAATTTCTAATTTGAGCAGCACTTCATACTCTGTGACTGCTAGTGCTGGATCATCAACAAGATTCGCATAACGTGCTTTTAGCTCATGGACCGAACTTCGATAGGGGTCTACTTGAATTGCACGATCAATGAAATAAGAAGCTCTGTCAAGATTCTCATCCTCTAAAGCGGCATCGGCTAGAATCATCGCAGAATCATAGTCATGCTGGAGGTTTTCCAGCAAGGTTTCTAACCACCGTAATTGCTCATCTCGGTTTTCTTCTGTTTCATAGATCTGTGATAGCACTAGTGCGGGACTCGGATACCCTGTGTACGTAGGAAGCATGTCATGGGCAGTTACCAAATGAAATTTGGCTTGCTCAAAATCTTCTTCCTTAAACAAAACTATACCTAATTGCAAATGCGCTTGAAAATCCCGCGCATTTTCTTCAATCCGTGCCCGCATATGCTGCTTTAGTGAAGCATTATTATAGAGCTCCGCCAATATAGCGCTGGAATTCTCACGAACACCATGACCGTGACCATCCCCCTCATCAGGCACATCTTCGGAATGAACATAGACATTGATTTCCGCAACGCGTCGATCAATCCAATTTTTGAACCCCATGTTGAATTGATCCAAGTTTAGTTGGAACACTTCATCGAAACGAACCGATTCCTCTTTTACCACCGCATATTGATCGATAAATTCAACTAATTTTTCAAAGCCGTATTCTTCGGTAATGTAATCAACTACTAGATAAGACTGAAAATAAGCAAACCCTAAATCAGCATTATTTTGAGCTCCAGAAAATCCTGAATTGAGATCTTTAATATGCAACAGCTTTTCATCAGCTGCAGCTCTCACTAAATCCAAACCTTGGCTACGACCCCAATAAGGTCGTCCTTCTCTTTCTTCCCAAACAGATATTCCTTCAGAAAGCCAGCGAGGCATGCGATTATTTGTCATCTGCAAAGTGATGACATGCATGAATTCATGCCAAACAATTTCTTGCCAATTTGCTGATAATGTATCTGGCGATATCAAGGTGATAACTTTACCGAAACAGATTCCCACTAAAGGACCAATGTCAGGCAAACCCACAGAGCGAACCGCAAAATCTTCAGTGTTTTCAAAAACCTCAATAAGAATTGGACTTTCTGGCTCGAATCCATACTTCGCCGTTAGTGTGTCATAACCTTCTTCAAGAAGTGGCTCTAGATAAGGCCAAAGAATATCGGCATCGTTTTCGCTCATGTGTACTTTAAAATGCTCACTCTCAACCGTTGTGTAAGTTTCAAGAGTGTCGAATACTTTCAACATATTTGATGCAAGCACGTTAAACGGATCATTCTCGAAACCTATTTCCAGGTTAGCTTTACCTTCTTCTTCCTCGCCTAAGCGAATTAGATTGTTACCTAACAGGGTATAACCTTGCCAATAATTTGGGTCAGCATCTATTGCAGCACGAGCGAATTCGACTGCTTCGGCAAATAGATAATTATTGCCGAGGGTATCAGCAACATCACCGAGAAATTTCGGGTTATTTGGGCTAAAACTATTCACTCTAGCGAGGTGCTCGGCATATTCATCATCACGTTGGTTTAAAGCAGCTTGTGCAGCAAGTATGCTGTGAGTTTTTAATGCTTCCGGATTGAGATCTAACACGCGGCTAAAATAGTCTTCAGCTTCTTCCTGCCGACTGTTGATGAGCAATAACTGACCATATGTCTCTAATGCCAACACAGAGTTAGGATTAATTGCCAAGGCTCTTTGTAGCGAACGTTCGTCTCCGCCTACTCGCGCAATACCAACTAGTGCCGGGACATAGCGGCTATTAATATCCAATACTTCTTGATAAGAACGCTCGGCATCACTAGCGTTATATTTTTCTAAAAACAAATCACCCCACAAGGTATGAGCTTCAAGATTATTCGGGTTAGCGCGGGTAGCTTCATTAAACAAACTATTCGCATCATAAAAACTATCCAATAGCCAACTCGCTAACGCTACCATCGCAACGTCTTCAGAAGCGAAAACTAAACCATTGTTATAGCGTTGAACTGCTTGATCCAAAAATTGCTGCGCGTCTGCTTTTCGCCCGACAAATTGAAGGAGGCTCCCATACTGCACTAAAGTGCGCACCGGAGGTTCAAACTGGCCTTCAATCACAGCTGTAAGTATTGCTAGGGCTTCAGCAGACTGGCCTATTTCCCTTTTTACTTCAGCAAGTTGCGTGCTAATCAGAGGAAATCGCGCGTAATCGTTATCTTCAATAGTATTCTCAATAATACTAATTGCTTGTTGGGTATTGCCCATCATAAAGAAGGCTCGGCTCGCACCTACAATGCCTTCATTTTTATCTAAGCCGTCTGCCATCTGGAAGATGTCAGCCGCGGCCGCATAAGAGCCATTGATTAATAACTGTTCGCCTCGAAACAATGGAGACTCCCCGGTGTTCGTCTGTGGTTCTTGTGCAAATACCGGTGATACCAGTAATAAACTAAATAGCAACGCATTGATTCTTATACTGGGCTTATTACAAAGATTGGATTTCATCAGCTTGCTCACTCGTAGTTTCACTTTCGATATATTCGCTATCAATGGATTCTGCTTCATCCGAAATACCAACAGCTGCATTGAAATGCCCGGTCGCCACGGCCAACTCTACTAGTAAAGCCTCCATCTGTTGCCAGTAATCCGCTTCGAGAAAATCTTGTTTGCGCCCCCGAAAGACGAAGACAGAACGCTCAATCTCTTGCATCCGTGCTTTCAATTCACGAGCCTGCGGACTCAAATTTTGAGTGTCATCTAACAGAGTGTCGATATAGGCGATTTCTGCTAGCCGCCCATCAATGGCATCTACTGTCGGATTGAGCGCAAATAAAGCATCACCATTATCGTCAAGACCGGCATGCTCAGAAGCTAAGCGCCCCTGCTCTTCGTACCAAGCCTCGACATTAGTTTTGGCGTATTCGAAAGCTTCAAGCATGGAAACTCGATTATTTTTATCTCTGTCGCCGTTGCGACTGTCGAGGGCTTCAATGAAGTACCGGGAGAAAACTGGATCATAACGCTCCGAAGGAGAACGAGTAGATGAAATAACGACGCGACCTTCACTAGAGAGCGAAGTTGAGAAACCGTAACTAGCACTTGTGGTATTAATAATCGCAATATCTTGCTCATTAAATTGATCTAACAAGTCCGAAAATACAGCACCGGTGATGTCTGGGCCCACGATATTAAACTTCGCTTCTTCTTCTGCACCGGAGCCATGTCCAATTAAATAGAGCGTAATTTGATCGCCAGTTTTTACTTTGGCTGCTAATTCTGCTAAGCCGTTTTCTATCCCTTCCAGATCACAAGCCCCATCTACTCTATCACCGCCAGGTAAAGCAGGTGCGCCCTTATCATAGAGGAGGGTGATGGTGTCAGAAGTGTAGCCGTAGTCCCGAGAGAGAATGTCGTGAAGGGAAAATGACCATTGCCTAAACTGTGCCTGATTGACTTCGCCAATTGTTGGGCCAACCAGTATGACTGCATATTTAGTAGAGTCTGGACTATCAAGAAAATAATCAGAAACAAGTTCTGTCCCGGATTTAGACTCTTCGAATTGTCCATTTGCTGACCCACTAAGAAGCAAAACACTAAGCAGCATTAACAATTGAAGTTTGATTGGCGAAATAATTCTTTGTTTCATGTTGAATTAACTCTCTTGCGAAACCTTTTGCTTAGTTCTATTTTTCTTAGGACAGCCCTTTCATTCGTCTTGCAATCCAATCGATACATAATAAAAAAATCAGCAGAGCAAGTAGCCAAGGCTGATCCCATAGATCAAGTTGAACTTCTCTTGAGTAAGCATTCGGCGTGAACTCTACACTATCTGCAAGCCCAGTCACGTCAGACAAATTAAAATAAGTACCGCCACTCACATCTGCTATGCGTTCTAGAAGACTGCTATCCATTTCTGCATTGGTATACTCCCGCAAAGAAGGCGTAACAACAAAAGCAGTCCGCTTCTCTGAGCTGTCGATGGCAGAGTCGCTCGCAGCGCTCGCCACATCGACAAGTACGTTAAACACTCCCTCTTCTTCGACAATAAAGTTAGCTCGATAGACTCCATCCTCTTCAATGTCCCACTCCATAGGAACGTCAGTGACTTGGTCCAGTGGATTAGTAGTCTGCAGCCATAGGGTTGCATCGTTATCTGGCTCGTACTGATCATTTAATACGGTAGTGGTAACGTTTACTTCGTCTCCGACATTATAAAATTCTCGATCAAATGCGATGCTGATTCGCTCTGGTGCAGAAACTGCCAACCAACGCAACAATTGTCGCCAGAGAGTCTCATGAGACTGATCGTCTGATGGCAACATCATTTGCCAACGCCAAGTACTAGCAGTAGTGACAGCTACACTACGTCCACTACCATAACGTTGCTGGGCAATAATTGGCAGTAGCTGATTCTGATATTGGAGTACTGGATGTTCGAGCAATACAGTGGCTCCTGGCTTAACACGTCCGGTGACATATACGCCTTGTAGCTCTGGCAACAACCGCCATTGGTTTGTATTTTCCCCGTCATCTCCAGATAATCTTAATAGCGGCGAAAATTCACCATTGTTTGTCAGGCGTGGGTAAAACAGTTCCCCAGTGGGATGATCGCCTCTTCGAACTCCACCACGCAAATGGCCAGGCAAGAAATTTTCTTCAATCAGGGATACCGGCAAGATGTCTGCAATTGGAGTGGTAATAAACTCCTCATCCACCATTCCGCTCATTAAGAATCCCCCGCCACGTTCAGCTACAAAATCATCGATCATTTGCAACTGGTCCGCATTGAAAAAATTTTCTTCAATATCGCCAAGGACAATCGCTTCATAACGATAGAGCTCCTCCTTAGTGGAAGGAAAGCCACTGCTCAATTCAGTAGGAGATTCGATGCCTTGGCGATAATATTTTTCAGGGCCTGTTTGCAAATAAGTCGCTAGGCGCAAAGATTCATCACCCTGCACAGCTCGCCGAATGAATTTATATTCATTGCGCGGATGCCCCTCCAAATAAAGAATATCCAGCGCAGGCTTTTCAGTGTTATCAACAAGAAAACTGTAGTTGTTGTTCTCTTGAATGATCTCTCCGCTTTGCAACTCCACTTGCAAATCATAAACAATGAGTTCGGGTCGTTCCGGCGTAAGCTCCAGGTCGAATCGTCGTGGCACTCCTTCTACTCCGAGCGTAATCACATCAGACGCAACTATTTCTTGGCCATCTCTTATTGATAATTCAACTTCCTGACCTTCGAAGCCTTGATGATTAACACCTACTTGTACAGTAAAGACTGATCCTTCGAGCACAGTCTTAGCGGCGCTTACATCGACAATGCCAATATCCTGAGGAATATCTTCCTGCCCAACGCCCACAGTGAAAACGGGGATCTGTCTATTACCAAAACCCTGTGCGGTGTTCGTGGGGTCTGACTCTCCATTGTCGGCACCATCTGAAATCAATATCAGACCACCTAGGCGCAAACCGTTTAACTGATCATCAACATATTGCAAAGCTTGATCTATTGATGATGCCGTTCCTTTTTCTCTTAAACCATCAATACCAGATATTCGCTCCGTTTCTTTATCAAACCGGAAGGTTCGTATTTGAAAGGACTCCGCAAGATCATCAAGTAAACCATCATCGAAAAAAGATTCGGCAACGGCAGCTTGCCGTGTTTGCCCTCCAGCAAGGTCAGAGATAGCCATGCTTTGAGAATCATCAATTAGCACTCCCAGGTAAGTTTCCTGAGGCGCAGCCTGCATAGAGGTTATGACAGGTCTCAATAGGCAGAATAAAATGATAATCAACACACTAGAGCGTGTCGCCACGAAAAAGGATTTCCATACTAAGCTTAGCGGTCTGGTAGTTTTGTAATAGGTAAACCAGACGCCAACAATTATCAGCAATACTAACAATCCAAAAAACAACGGACTGATGCCGTAGGCAAAACTAAATGTGCCTTCTTCGAGTGCCGTAAGTATATTGGGTTTTGTGTATTGCATTGCTACTGAGCCTGGTTTTCAGACCCCTGATTCTCTGACAACACACGATAGTATTCTTGAACTAAATCGCGATACTCGTCTGGGATGTCTTCCTCCAAGCTGGCATACAATTTGTTATTGATCGCATCAAGTTCAGCCTGAGCACGAAGAGCACCTTCCAGTTCGATAATTGGATCCAATAGTTCTCGGAATAATTCTGGTTGATTGAGGAAATCCTCGATGTTTTGTTGAGTCAAAATTTGACGAATTGAACGAGCATTACCCCAAGGTAAATTATTACCATCGGTAGTAATTCGGCCACCAGTACCAGCCCTGTCCTGACCTTCTCCTCGGCCACCACCAATTTGTTGCCGCCCGTCGGCCCCATCGGCCCGGCCAGGTTGTCCACCGGATTGCGGACCTGGTTGTTGTCCGCCAGCTTGGGCTTGCTGCTGCAATTGTTGTTGAAGGTTTTGTGCAAGTTGCTGAGAGCGATTTAACTGATCACGCAATTCCCGTACTGTTGGCACCCCTGCTCCAGGTTGCTGTTCTTCTCCATTAAAAGCGCGAGCCTGTTGTTCAAGATTCTCGATCTGCTCCCGCAACTCTTCCGCGTCTCGCGCTGCTCGAGCAATCTGATCTGTTGGTGAATTAGTGTTAGCGGGGTTGAGACCGACAAGTTGTTGGGCGAACTCTTCGATCTGATCCTCGATTTCTCCCTCTATATCAACAGAAAGATTTACCATACCATTACGTAACACTCTATTGCTGGTTTGCATTTCTTCTCGAATTGGCCTTAAGTCTCTGGATGCTTCTTGCGCCTGCGACATCAAGCGCTGATCATCATTATCCCCACGAGCGATAATTGCCCGAAGCATGTCTTCGATCTCTTCAAGATCTCTTTGTTGTTGTTGTTGCATCTCTACTAAATCTTGTAGTTCATTAGAATTTCTCACTGACTGACGGGTTTGACCAAGGCCTTGCTGTCGCGAAGTACTTTCTAATTCTTCTTGAAGTTGCCTTTGTTGCTGCAACAGCTGCTGTCCGCGCTGACCGAGATTTTGTGCCAATTGATTGACAGAGCGATCTCCCTGTTCGCTTAATTCGCGTTGCCGTTCCCGTATATTTTCTAGTGCCTTCTGACTTCTGGCGGCTGCAATGGAAGCAGTTTCACTTTCTGACGCTTCCTGCATTTGTTGTGCAGCACGCTGCAAGGCAGTTTGCTGTTGCTGTCCACCGCTAGAGCTGCCACCAGGAGAAGCTTGGGATTGAGACTGCTGACCACTCTGAGATGACTGGGGTTGGGAATTTTGCTGGCGCTGATTATTCTGCTGCGCCAATTGCTGAACTTCACGACTTAGCTGTTCTTGTTGACGCATTAATCGTTCAAGTTCACGTCTTCGCTGCTCCTCAGTCATTTGCTCTTCTCGTCGAGCAAGATTTCGTTGTGCTCGAGTTAATCCTTCCTGACGTCGTGCTAATTCTTCTAATTTGTTTTCTTCTTCTTGCTGTTCAGGCGAAGAGCCACGACTACTGTTTGGCGTCTCGTAGCGATTTTCTAATTGACCCATTTCCATTTCGAACAATTCTCGAAGGTCGTCGCGTTCTTGTTGGGCACCACCGCCACCACCGCCACCACCGCCTTGCTGCATGCTGATATCAGTGCGGTTAATACTGGCTTCTGCTTTTAATATATATTGCAGTGCTAATTGCTCAGGCTGTAAGGCGCTTGTGATTTGCTCGAGATCTAGCTCGTTAGCGGCCGCATTCATCTGATCAATTGCCAGTGAAAGATTTTCAACTGCAGAATCATACGTGTCATCGGAAAAATTTAGGCGTTCTGCCAATCGATCAATTGACATTCTTGCTCGGCCAGTTGCATCTTTTTGAGACTCAGCAATTATTTCAGCATCTGAACTAAATTCATCAGGTGATACCTTACTTTGTCTGTTCTTTAATTTCCAAGTTGCGGCAATAATATCCTTCTGTATTGATACCAAAGCACTAGAATCATCACCTCCTTGACCGCCACCGCCACCGCCACCGCCACCGCCACCAGAATTCCGCCGAAACTCTTGATCTGTCGGAATAACTTGCAAGAAGTAGATGTCAGAAATAACTTCGGTAGGACCTTCTAGTCCGTTGTTGTCCGCAAGGGTTAAGAAGTAGCTGACAAAATCCCCAGGCTCAACCCCTAAATCTTCTAGATAGATAAGTTCATTTCCAGAGACATTGCGCACGTTCGACTCTGGAAGAAAATTTACTTCCACTTCTTCTGTCCCAACCACACTATAATTTAAGACAAACTGGGAAAGTCCATAGTCGTCAGACGCGTCTACCTCTAATATCACCTCATCCAAAGGCATGACATCTTCATCTTTACCAGGACGAACTAAAGCAAGTTCTGGCGGGTTGTCTTCAATTGCACGGATAAAATAATCAAGGGGATTCTGACTTTGCATATCTGAAAAGTCAGTTGCCCTAATTCGGTAGATACCATCTTGACTCACTGTAAATTTTGCAACGCCAACATTCCCTTCTAGTGTTAGCTCCAGGTCCTCATATTCAACAGCGGCATTAATCTCTTCTTCATCCTCAGCGCTGCTGTAACTTTCTTCAAATTCAACACTTGCTACAGAAATTGCTTTGTTAAAAGTCACTTTTAAATCAACTATCGTCCCTTCCGGCACAACCATGTCACCGCTATCTTCCTCGATAATGTCTTCGATTCCTGTGTAATCAGGGTATTCAAAGGCCAGATCGATCTGCTCTATCTGAGGCAAGTCGAACAAACTAATTTCGTACTGCGGAGAACTTTGTTCGCCGCGCTCCTGAAAGGTTACGTAATAAGTCGTGTCCTCATCTAACGAGGGGACAAAATAACTATAAGTAGCACTTTCACTTCCGCTACCGTCTTGCGCCATCCTATAGTCACGCCAGTTCAAATTGTCATCTTGCAAGCGTAAATTGATCGTGTCGGGGATCGCGTTTTTTACTTGAGCGATGATGGTCAAACTGTCGCCTCGCTGCATTTCCATATCACCTGGCTCGACACTGATCTCAATATCAGCAGGCACTGAAATGATAACGATGGGCTCATCAATCGAGAATGGCCAAGCCAGGCGACTACCCGCATTTAGCAAGGCATCGGAGCTAACAAAAAGAGCAATCACTATCGCGACTACCGCAGCAGCCGAACCAAATGAAATCCAACTTTCTTTAGCAGGAACTACAGCTTCTACTTCTCGCTGCTGTTGCTGCACATGCTCTTGAGCATCAACCCAAAGCTGTTGAATAAATTGCTGAGAAACACCAGCCCTTCCATGAACAAGATCTTCCTCATTAAACTCTAATGAAGTTAAAAGCCGCTGTTCGAGATCTGGAATGTGGTCTTCGACATAGTGGGCAAGTCTTCGATCATCGGTATGTCGCCTAGACAGAATACTAGCGAACCACCAAGCAAGCGGAATTACCGCTAACAAACAAAGAATAAAAAGAAATATTATTCCTGTTTTATCTAAATTCAACCAGGCTACTGTTGCACTCGCAATCAAAACAAAAACGGAAGCAGCGATTACAAAATAACTTACCTGCTTAAGGATAAATAAATTACTTCGCCTTCGTCGAAGAGTTTTAAGTGTGGTTCGTAGACTTTCAAAAGTGGGTGAAGACATAAAGGCTCTTTATAGATAGGTTATCGCGCTAACTGACCTCGATTATCTACTAAAGTGTCCAGCGGCCATTGTAATGACTTTTCAACCTGGTGTAGGAAGAAAACCCAATCCCCACAGGCCGCTCGTCTAAGCAGATTGATTCAACTTTCGACCTTAACTATCCCATTAACCCGCCCCGAAAAGCAAGGAATTAAGGGCTAGAATACGGACAAAATCTCAGGCAATTCAGTTAGTCGGAGTAATACGTAATTTTGGTCGAAAATAGTGAGGAGCGCGCTTCATTAAGCACTCTATGGCACTCAAGGAAAAATACAAAAAAATCCATTTATGGCTAATCAGGACAACCCATTTCAGCTGGGCGATAGTACCGGGAGGCCTTGGGGAAAACTCGGATGTTACTGACCGTTACAGCTGCCACTAATTCCGCCAAATCTTGGTGATCTACAATATCCGACAAAGTAGTCAAGGTCGGTCTAGGTACTACCCAACGCTTGGCTTTTGCATCTGCAATTGCTTTTTTTGGCGAAATCCATCGATGATCTAAGATTTCATCATTATCAACAGACACTGAGACCATTTTAAAAATAGGACAGATAAAAAACCAGGTACAAAAGCGACGCGGCAGGTTTGGAGGCGTAGTCCAATGGGCAGTATGAATTAACTGGTCTGCATCAATATCTAGCCCGGCTTCTTCTTTGGTTTCGCGGACAGCCGCCCGCAGAGCTGCTGGATACTCTAACCCTGGAGCCGAATCCTGATAGTCTTTCGCATCTATACGACCACCAGGGAACACCCAATGCCCCCCATGAAATACCAACCGAGAGTTTCGCTGCAGTAACAAAACTTCTAATTCAGGTGCATCCTGAGATTGGCGCACCAATACAACAGTGGCGGCAGGAACCGGTTCAATATCACTCATGCAAGAATCCTTCCTAATGCCATTTAAAATTGCTCATACCCGAAAGCGACTAAAAACCTGGCCGCAGATGATAGCGGATTTTCAGCATAAGGCCACTCTTGCTTGTAAGATATATAAAAGGTGTCGTAAATTGCGCCATTCAGGCTAGCGGCATAGAATCAAACATCTTCGTGTTAGATTCAGTATTTCAGTCCAAATTTTCATTAGAAATAATTTTTAGATAGTAGAGGAACAGCAATGAGCATTAGTTTTGAAAACAGAGTTGCCATAGTAACCGGCGCGGGAGGCGGATTAGGAAAACAACACGCCTTAGAACTAGGACGTCGCGGAGCCAAAGTCGTCGTTAATGACCTAGGTGGCGGTGTTGACGGAAGCGGCGGCTCGGTTTCTGCGGCTGAAGACGTGGCGCGAGAGATCAAGGAACATGGTGGAATTGCCATGGCTAATGCGGCTTCAGTCACTGATTTGGACTCCGTGCAAGAGTTGATCGATGAAACCATGAGCAATTGGGGTCGCATAGATATACTGGTAAACAATGCTGGCATTTTGAGAGACAAGACCTTTGCTAAATTGGAGGTTGAAAACTGGCATGCCGTCATCGATGTGCATTTGAATGGCAGCCTGAACTGCACAAAACTGGCATGGCCCATCATGACAGAACAAAATTATGGCCGTGTCGTCATGACTACGTCGACATCTGGCCTATTCGGTAATTTCGGACAAAGTAATTATGGAGCAGCCAAACTCGGCTTAGTCGGCCTCATGAATACATTGCGATTTGAAGGCGCTAAATACAATATCCACACAAATTCAATCGCACCCATTGCCGCAACGCGAATGACGGTTGAATTGCCTGGTTTTGAGGATAGCGCAGAACGTCTAGCACCTGAGCGAGTAACCCCAGCAGTCGTTTACTTGTGCAGCGACAAAGCTCCTAACGGCCGAATTATCCAGGCGGCTGGCGGCCGTTATTACTCCGCTGATGTAAGGGAAAATACCGGTGTCGACCTAGGAGTGGGCGCTAGCGCTGAAGACATCGCCAGCAACATCGATATAATCTTGGATATGTCGACAAATATTGGCGTGCTAGAAAGAATGCAAAACTCTTAGCTCACCAAATACTCATTGATCTGTTCACAATTCCAACTAACCGCAGGTCAGGAATCAGCCGCCTGATCTGCCTGGACTCTTATCACAGACTCTCTTTCCGATAACAAGTCGATCAGCGTTTTGAATGCAGGGTTGTCCCTGCGAACATCCCAACCCCAAACCTTTTTACAGACACGAGTTACTGGCGATAACGCAAAATGTGCATAGAAATCTGCATAAGTAACCTGATCACCCGCCAGGTATGGGGCAAACTGTGCAATGCGAGACAATGCCGTAAAACCTTTTTCTAGTATTAATTTTACTTCAGCTTGTAAAACTTCATTCTCAGGCTTGCCAAAAAATACTTCACCATAAAGTCGTCTTGCAGGTAATTCTATATACAATTCCAGATAGCGTATCAGCTCTCTAACCTTTGCTTTTTGAAACCTATCTTCTGGATAAAAAGATGCCCCCTCACCTAAATCATCAAGGTATTCCAGTATCACTGAAGTTTCCGTAAGATAACCAGCTTCTGTTTCTAAGCAAGGTACTTTCCCCATGGGACTTTTGTCCAAATAACCATCTTCTTGCGAAGGGCTTTGATTAACTTCTTCAAATACGATGCCTTTTTCAAGCAATACTGTTTTAACTACGTTGTAGTAGTTGCTTAGATACATTCCATGCAATTTAATATTCATTTCTATCCTCGGATAATCTTTGATGAAATTGTGTTAGTAATTTTTTATGTTGCCAATAGAAAAGAAAACTAAGGCTAACTTTTTAATGCCCATTTTAAAAAATTTTGAACAATAAGGCTCTGTTACTATCAGCCTATGATGCCAGAAGCCATAAACTCTGGCGCCAAAGAGTTGTATCTATGTTTCCCGAAATTCATTGGAAGCAACTAGCATTGCCCCCGCGCAACTTTAGTTGGCGCATACGCAGCAATAGCTTGTATTGGGCCTCATATAATCGAAATGAAATATGCGCCGACTATGATTTCTTACTAGCAACATCGATGACGGATTTAAGCAGTTTGCGTGGATTAGTTCCACAATTATCTAGAGTGCCTACAATCGTCTATTTTCATGAAAATCAGTTTGCTTATCCGAGCAATAAACAACAAGAAGAAAGCAGGAAGACTATAAATATTGAACCCTTATTAGTTCCAATTTATACAGCTTTATGCGCAGACAAAATTGTCTTTAATACTATCTTCAATAAATCGACTTTTATTGAAGGTGCCATGAATCTTTTCAATATTTTACCGGACAAATTCCCATCTTCAATTATCGAAAAACTGGAAAGTGCCGTGGTAGTGCCGGTCCCGATTGAAGCCCTCCAAACACAAACCATGACAACAATTCCCTCAGAATTATTAGAGGTTGTTTGGAATCATCGCTGGGAATTTGACAAAGGACCAGAGTTATTGTTAGCTATTGTAGAGTTGGCAATTAAACAAAGTTCGCCTATTCGATTTCATATTGTCGGCGAAAAATTTCGCCAACGGCCTCCAGCATTCGATCAAATAGAAAGTTTATTAAGCAAACACACAAACAGTCTAGCCATAGAAGCGGGTGCCTACGGATACATAGAAGAAGAACGAGAATATTATGATCTACTTGCTCGCTGCGACGTAATCTTATCCACTGCGATGCATGACTTTCAGGGACTGGCACTCCAGGAAGCCTGTCTTGCCGGCTGCACCCCCCTCGCCCCCAACGATCTCGCCTACCCCGAATATCTGCCTACAAATTTTCTTTACGACAATGAGCTAAATACCGTTGATACAGCTCAGCGAGTCATGCAACGGCTAAAACACCTCCTGGCTTTAAAACAAGACAAAAGAGCGCTTCCTAAAACAGACCTAAAAAGGTTTACCAAGGAAGGGTTGCGCACCGCATACTCTGAACTTTTTAGTTTTGACTAATTAACTTGCTCTAAAACAGGGAATACAATTTCTTGGTCGATTTGAATCCGATTAAAATCTAGCCCTGGATTATACTGACGCAACAACCACACAGGCGTGGAATATTGAGTTCTAGCAATACCACCAATATTGTCACCAGATTGCACACGATAAGTCTCAACATTTTGAATCCGGTAGTTACTAAAGAATTCCTGCTGCAGAGTCGAGTGATATGCTCGGCGCCCCAACTCGAACTCCGAGATATTTACGCGGGAGAAATCAAGTATCAGTCGGTCACCAATGATTACAGGATCTCTAAAAGCCATATCGTTCAGACGACGCAAGTCCCAAGCCCGAACTCCTAGCCAGTCTGCGTAGTGGCCAAGAGTTTCAGAAGCTTGAATTTCTACTGAGTTGTTACTGGCCACAGTGTAATCTGAAGGGTCGGCAGAAAGAGCTTCGGTTAACTGCTCATTACTCTCACTAACATCCAGTATTGGATCCAATGCAATCGCAATTTCTTCGTCTAGGGTTACTGGCATTTCTAGTTCTTGATTGTCTGGAAGCACTGCCGCTGGAGGAAGAACTTCTTCAGTTGTCGCATTAAGCGCTAGCTGTGTTGACTCATTAGTGGAATTCGTGACTTCTACCTCGCTTGTTGTTTCTTCAACACCAGGCGGCGGGAACAGGCCTTCAGAGACTGACTCACTTGCATCATCGGAATTTTGTACCTGAGTCGCCAGAACCGGCGCCGTTCTGGCTTCGGTTGTGACAATTTGCTCAGCGGCAAGACCAAACCCAGGCAATCGTATCTGTTGTCCTGGATAAATCCTGTTTCGGTCCTGAATACCGTTCAGATTAAGTAATTCAGCTTCGGTTACACCATAACGAGCAGCTATGAGGGAAACCGTGTCACCTCTAAGTACCGTATATTCTCCATCTTCTGGAGGACTTCCACCTGCTTGTTCAATTAATTGTTGAGCACTGATGTGCTCTTGAGGCAGCAGGAGGCGCTGTCCTATCGAAATTCGATGACGGCTAGGCAATTGGTTTAGTGACACCAATCTATTCACAGAAGTGTTAAACCTGCTCGCTATCACAGAGAGGCTATCGCCTCGCTCAACAACATAGGCAACATCAGGAGTCTGCATTGCAAACTTAAAATCGTCAGGGATTCTGGCTAACAAATTGCCTGGCGATACCGCAGTTTCACGTACTTTTATGGTATAGCCACGGGGAATTCTCTTGTTGCCTTCCCATACTGCCGGCCGGAGAGCTCGATTATCTGCCTGTAATTGCTCGAGGCTAATACCGACAGAACGAGCAAACACTTCCGCATCGATAAAAGCATCGGTTTTCACTTCATAAAAACTTGGTGCTTGATCTAGGCGAATATCGCCAAAATAACTTTGAGCATTATTCTCGACGTGAATTACAGCAAGAAACTGCACATAAAAATTGCGAGATGCAAAGCCAAATGCTCGACCTCGATAATTGGCGATTATTTTTTCAATATCTTGAGTTCCAGTTTGACGGACTGCACGGGATATTCCACCCGCACCATGATTGTAGGCAGTAAGGGCTAGAGGCCAAGTCCCCAATACTGAATAGTTATATTCCAATAGGCTCATTGCTGCGCCTGCAGAGGTATAAGGGTCCATCCGCTCGTCAACAATATGGTCAATACGCATAAAGCGTTTACCTGTAAGCCTTGTGAATTGCCACATCCCTGCAGCCGACGCGCTAGAATAAGCGCCTGGGTTAAAAGAAGATTCGACGTGGGGTAGAACACCTAGCTCAAGCGGCAGATTCTTCTCCCGTGTCACTTGGTTAATATGGGCACGATAGGCCCCCGATCTTCTAAGCCCGCCTAGAAATCGGTCGGATTGCCCCAATTGCCAACGGACATTATTAGCAGCCGTGCGCAAAGTTTCATTACTGACGTCTGCCGGCCATAAATCGAGGACCTCCTGTTGATTTCGTGACAAGTCACTTCGCTTGCCACCCGCCAGAACTCGGAGGTCTTCTTGAATTTGCGAGCGCTCTCGCTCTATGATTCGTCTATCCAAATCCAAAGCAGTATATATAACCGAAAGGTTTTGAGAGTCATGAAGAAACCCACTTCGAGTATCAACCTCGGTATAAACTTTTATCCAAAAGTCTATCGCTGGCCTGAGCTCCGGTGGTTGTGGAAATAGATCCGGGGGCTGCGCCTGCAGCGAGATGCCCAGCAAGCAACTCACACTCAAGACCATCATCTTCAGCCAAAAAACTCTTAATTCCTCAATCAAGGCAAACTTCCTAAGCACTATCTGTTTTTGCTCCGTAATCCAAGCCATTGAAAAACACTGCTTTTTACCGTGTTAAAACATAGCAAGTATAGACAAACACGCCAAGCAGAGAATTCATCGACAAAACACTTGTGATCTTTCTGATTCTATCGCTTAGAGACAGTCAAACTTTACTGAAAGCAAGTATCCAAAAAGTTATAGATACCTGAAACTTGCGGGGTTGCTAAGGCATGCCGTCGAGATCGGCACCCTCTTTCACTGGAATCATCAAATCTTCTCTAGTTACATTCATATAGAGAATGACATTCGAGGCGACATAAATTGACGAATAGGTGCCTATGACCACACCGATAATTAACGCAACTGCAAAACCTTGCGTGGTCTCTCCACCAATAAACAGTACGGAGAAAAGCACCAACAAAGTCGTGAATGAGGTAATTATGGTTCGGCTTAACGTCTGATTAAGAGAGGTGTTAACCATCTCTATCGGACTGCCCTTGCGCATTCGGCGGAAATTTTCTCTTATGCGATCGGAAACCACTATCGTATCATTCAAGGAATAACCAATGATTGCCAACATAGCTGCTAAGGTATTCAGATTGAATTCGATTCCAAATATGGAAAAAATACCAAGAGTGATGATTACATCGTGAGCTAAAGCAACAACAGCACCAACCGAGAATTTAAACTGGAAGCGCACAGCGATGTAGACCATGATAATGCCTAGCGCCACCAACATGCCCAAACCTCCCTGCTCCGCCAATTCTTCGCCGACTTTCGCGCTCACATAATCTGAACCGAGCAAGGTAACATCACTCGAGCTTCCAGCACTCAACAATGCTGCAATCGTTTCTCCAACTTCAGCAGCCTGCTCGGCTTGATTGACCACTTCAACACTTTCATCAACTGGCAGGATCACACGAATTTCACGATCCGACCCAAAACTAACGACCACTGCATCTTCATAGCCATTATTAATTAATGAAGAATTGACTTCGCCCAATACCACTGTATCTGAGTAACCTAAACGGACAGAAGTACCACTGGTGAAATCAAGACCAAATTGCAAGGAGTTAAAGAATAAAGCGAGAATTGAAACGATAACGAGTGCTATAGAAATTACTGAAGCAATCTTTCTCACACCCATAAAATCTATATTTGAAGGTAATTGCATAGTGCCAATCAGATCCTCTAAGCCGCCTTAATGCCTGGTTTATCAGGCATCCTGTACTTCCCAATTGAGAGTTGTTGTACGGAACGACCCCCGTAAATCAAATTGACCAATGCCCGCGTACCGACAATGGCTGTAAACATTGAAGTTATAATGCCAATCATCAAAGTAACCGCGAACCCTTTAACTGGACCGGTACCAATCGTAAAGAGCACTAGCGCAACGAGGAAGGTAGTCAGATTAGCATCAAGAATGGTAGTAAAGGCGCGGTCATATCCAGCATCTATCGCTTGCTGTGGCGACATGCCATTACTTAATTCTTCCCTTATACGCGTGAATATCAAAACGTTCGCGTCCACCGCCATACCCACAGTCAATACGATACCAACAATTCCTGGGAGTGTGAGAGTGGCAGGAATAACAGAAGACATGACCGCAAAAATAAGCAAGATGTTCATAATGAGAGCAGCATTTGCAGCCATGCCGAACACACGGTAGTAGAACAACATAAATACGAGAACAAGCACCGAAGCTACTAATACTCCGTTAAAGCCTGCCTCCAAATTTTCCCGCCCCATTGTTGGTCCAATCACGCTCTGCTCAACAATAGTCATTGGCGCCGCCAAAGATCCAGAGCGAATTAATTCCGACAAATCATTTGCTTCTCTAGCATTTAGTCCAGTTATAACGAATGTTCTTGGTAGCGCAGTAATGATAGTTGCATGACTGATCAATCGTTTGTCTTCATAAAATTCAACATCTTCTATCTCATTACCATCTTCATCCAGGGTAGTGATAGTACGTGATTTCGTTTCACTCAACAGAATGTCCATCATTCGGCCGACATTGTCCCGAGTTACGCGATTAATTTGATTGCCGCCCTGGGCATCAAGATTTATCTGAACCTGAGGTAATCCATTCTGGTCCAGTGTAGAACGGACATTGCTAATACGGTCACCCTGCAGTATTACCTCATTATCAACGTCTATTAGCTGTCCTTGGTATTCATAACTCTCATAAGAAACCGCAGAAGCCCCTGGCTCAGCCTCCAAATGAAACTCTAAGGTCGCAATACGCTGTAAAAAACGAATGGCTTGAGCTGGATCCTGAATGCCAGGCAATTCTACGACAATTCTGTCTGCCCCTTGTTGTTGTACTGTTGGTTCTGCTACGCCGAGGGAATCAACACGATTCATTATTGTGGTGCGATTGGCTTGCAAAGTATCCCGTTCTACCTGCAATGCGACTTCAGCTGG
>JAQWQD010000012.1 GCA_029244985.1 Gammaproteobacteria bacterium
TAAATATGGTGCCGAAGGCCGGACTTGAACCGGCACGAGCAAGCTCACTACCCCCTCAAGATAGCGTGTCTACCAATTCCACCACTTCGGCTATTCGAAAGAATTTAATCAAGGTTTGCTTACGCGAATTAGTTATTATCAGGCAATGCTGGGATATCACTCTGATTAGAAGTCGCTTCTAATGCCGGGATATCAGACTGCACTGAAATTGTCTCTTCGAGAATATCTTGATTAACTACCGGCAATCCTAAGGTCGACCCTGCTCCAGATTGATTACGAGCAAAAATCGCCAGAGAGAGACTGGTAACGAAGAAAATGATTGCGGCAATCGTCGTCGCTCTCACTAAAAAATTTCCACTTCCTGAAGCGCCAAAAACTGTTTGCGACGCACCTGCGCCAAATGACGCACCAGCATCAGCACCTTTACCTTGTTGTAATAGGACCAAACCGACTATACCTATGGCTACTATTACATGAACTACAACTATTATTGTTTCCATGATTTTTAATCCGCACTCTTACAGATTGATATAAATTCTTCAGCCTTTAAGGAGGCTCCACCTACCAGACCACCATCAATATCAGGCTGGCTAAATAGTTCTCCAGCATTCGAGCTGTTAACGCTACCGCCATAAATAATGCGCACGCCTTCAGCGATTATTGCATCACTGCTAGCAAGATGACCTCTGATTTGACAGTGGACCTCTTGAGCTTGCTCAGGTGTTGCAGTCTGCCCAGTCCCAATAGCCCAAATAGGCTCATAGGCAATTGCAGCATTTGTAAATGCGGCAATTCCCGTGGCGTTAATTACAGAATCCAACTGAGCTAAAACAATTTGATTAGTAATCCCCTGCTTTCTTTCTTCCAAGGATTCGCCAACGCACAATATCGGCATCATTCCATTAGCTTGAATTGCTTTAAATTTAGCTGCAATCAGCCCATCAGTTTCTGCAAACAGTCGTCGACGTTCAGAGTGCCCAATTATTACCAGTTCCACTCCCATATCTGCCAACATTAGTGCAGAGACTTCTCCCGTAAAAGCGCCCTTTTCCTCAAAGTATGTGTTCTGCGCCCCCAACTTAATTGAGTTTTTGCCGGTTGCCAGTAATTTTCCGACTTGCTCCAAATGTATATTGGTAGGACAAATCCCAATTTCAACTGTGCACTCCCGCTTTTCAAATCCGTTAACTAGCCCCGCGACCAAGGATTGAATCTGCCCTCTACTCCCGTGCATCTTCCAGTTACCAACCACTAGTTTTTGACGCATAGCGCTTTATACCTGGGCTATAGACCTTGTTGAATGAGCTTCCTACTATACTTCTGTAAATTGTAGCCCGCGGGCCTTTAAAAACGGGCGCCAATACTAACCAAGATACGGGGGTCTTGCAATGATCAGCAGGCTTATCTAACTCGCAAATTCGGTAGCGACGACCTCTGATAATTCGTGGGCCAATTTATCCACCTTATCAAGATCTTCTCCTTCAACCATGACTCGAAGCACTGGCTCAGTACCTGAAGGCCGCAGCAGGACACGGCCATATTTGCCAAGTTTGGATTCAACATCAGACACCGCTGATTGCACCACCGCGTTAGCTGCAAGATCTACGACATTTGAAACCCTGATATTTACCATTGACTGAGGAAGTTTTCGCATCTTACTTCTTAAATCAGACAAAGGTTGATCACAATTTACAATCGCGGCTAATGCCTGGAGAGAGGACACAATTCCATCTCCAGTTGTGGTCTGATCCAGGCAGATAACGTGGCCCGAATTTTCGCCTCCTAGCTGCCAATTACGCTCAAGCATTTCCTTCATAACATAACGATCACCAACAGGGGTTCTAACAAATGGAACGTCTAATGCGTCTAAAGCCAGCTCAAGACCAAGATTGCTCATGGCCGTTCCGACCACTCCGCCAAACTCAATACTTTGTCGACGTCTATCTCGAGCAATGATATATAGAATTTCATCCCCATCAACGAGGTTACCGAGATGATCAACCATGACCACGCGATCACCATCACCGTCAAAAGCAATACCAAGATCTGCTTTTTCTCGCTTTACTGCTTCTACAAGAGATTGAGGAAATGTCGATCCGCTGTTTGCATTAATGTTTAAACCATCTGGAGAGACACCGATTGCTTTAACCTTCGCACCCAACTCTTCAAACACTGCTGGTGCTATGTGGTAGGTCGAACCGTGAGCACAGTCGACAATGATTTTTAAACCATTAAATTTTAGGCTGGACCCAACTGTACTTTTACAAAATTCTATGTAACGTCCAGCTGCATCACTAATCCGCGATGCTTTACCCAAGGATTGTGGCGACACTGTTGATATATCTTTATCTAAAAGACCTTCAATGGAAAATTCCAATTCGTCAGGTAACTTTGTTCCTTCACCCGAAAAAAACTTAATGCCATTGTCTTCGAAGGAATTGTGAGAAGCACTTATTACTATTCCTGCCTGTGCACGCAGAGTTCGAGTTAGGTAGGCTATAGCTGGAGTGGGCATCGGACCAGTTAAATGAATATCTACTCCCGCAGCGGTAACACCTGCTTCTAATGCCGCCTCAAACATGTATCCTGAGATACGGGTATCTTTGCCAATTATAATCTTATTACGCCCGTTACCTTTGCTAGCAAAAACTTTGCCAGCTGCCCAACCTAACTTAAGCATAAAATCAGGCGTGATCGGAGGGCTACCTACTGCGCCTCGAATACCATCAGTTCCAAAATAGCATTTATTTTTATTTTGCATTGCATCAGCGCCTATCAAGACGGCCTAGTAAAAAGTGGAAATTAATAGCAACTATACAGCTTGCGTATACATAGAGTGTACTCTAATTGCATCGATCGTGGCAGCAACATCGTGAGTGCGCACAATGAGCGCACCATTTTCAAGAGCCAATACTGTTGCCGCCAGTGATCCGGCGACTCGCTCTTTTGGAGGTCGGTTCACTAGTCGTCCAATCATTGATTTCCTTGATATTCCGACCAAGACTGGCAATTTAAGTGAAGAGAATTGAGTCAGATTTCTTAGTAGTTGAAAATTATGCTCCAAAGATTTTCCAAAACCAAATCCTGGATCTACTAATAAGCGCTCTTTATTGATACCGGCATTTTCACATGCCTCAATCCGCTGTTTAAGAAAATCTACGACGTCTGTAACGACGTTTTCGTAATGATATTCCTGTTGCATGGTGCGTGGCTGACCTTGCATATGCATTAAACATATTGCTGCTTTTGTATTTGCTATTACTGCGAGCGTTTCAGGATTGGCCAACGCACGAATGTCATTAACAAGCTCAGCCCCAGCATTTATAGCTTCACTCATGACAACAGCTGAACTTGTATCGACTGAAATACAGACATCGAAATTATTCCGAATCGCTTCAATAAGTGGAATAACCCGAGCTAACTCTTCCTCGACTGATACTTCCACCGCGCCAGGCCGAGTCGATTCTCCCCCAATATCAATTATTCGTGCACCTTCATCGATGAAGGTTTTAACTCGGCCAAGTACTTTATCAACATCGATTACAAAGTGGCTAACCTTTGCCGACGCGAATTCGGAACCATCAGAGAAAGAATCTGGAGTAGCATTAATTATTCCCATGCAGACAGGAGAGGACAGATCAATCTTTCTCTCTCCAGCAAAAAGGGAAAATGTCACTAAGAGTTTACGGTTACTTGAGAATTAGTAGATCTATTAATGTTCACTTGCTGGACCACCAATAGGCCCTGACTTATCTACCCCTTTCTTACTTTCTTCTTCTACCTTGTGAGCACCGGAACCATTACTTTGATCAGAATCAGACCAATCAGCCGGAGGCCGTGGCTTCTTATCATCCATGATGTCATCAATCTGAAGAGAATCGATGGTTTCATATTCCATCAAGGCGTCTTTCATGAGTTCGAGGCGACTACGATTCTCGTCAAGGATTTGAGCAGCTTTTGCATAGCACCCATCAATAATTTTTCTAACTTCTTTGTCGATCGCAATGGCAGTTTCACCTGAAACTGTTTTTGCCTGAGAAGCAGCTGAGCGCCCTAAAAAAACTTCACCATCATCTTCAGAATAAAGCAAGGGACCAAGCTCTTCTGAAAGGCCCCACTTTGTTACCATATTTCTAGCCATTTCAGTAGCTCGCTGGATGTCGTTAGAGGCGCCAGTTGTCACCCCTTCTTTCCCCAACGTCATTTCTTCCGCAATGCGGCCACCGTATAGGCTACATATCTGGCTAATGATGTGCTGCCTGCTAAGACTGTAGCGATCTTCTTCAGGCAGAAACATAGTGACACCTAAAGCCCTGCCGCGAGGAATAATGCTGACTTTATAAACTGGATCGTGCTCTGGCATCACGCGGCCCACAATTGCATGGCCAGCCTCATGATAAGCCGTATTTAGTTTTTCTTTCTCCGACATCACCATTGACTTGCGTTCGGCGCCCATCATGATCTTGTCTTTGGCCTTTTCAAACTCCTCCATCGTTACTAAGCGACGGCTAGCTCTTGCTGCAAATAATGCAGCTTCATTAACTAGGTTGGCTAGATCAGCGCCGGAGAACCCTGGTGTTCCACGAGCAATAACATTTGCCTCAACTCGATCATCAATTGGCACTTTACGCATGTGTACTTTTAGTATCTGTTCACGACCACGTATGTCAGGCAAACCAACAACGACTTGCCGATCGAATCTTCCCGGGCGCAAAAGAGCTGGGTCTAAAACGTCTGGGCGGTTGGTAGCAGCCATTACGATGACACCATCGTTCCCTTCAAAGCCATCCATTTCTACGAGTAACTGATTTAGGGTTTGTTCACGTTCATCGTGACCGCCACCAAGGCCAGCTCCACGATGTCGCCCCACTGCATCAATCTCATCAATGAAGATTATGCAAGGTGATTGCTTTTTCGCTTGATCAAACATGTCACGCACACGTGACGCACCAACACCCACAAACATTTCAACAAAGTCAGAACCTGATATAGAGAAAAAGGGAACCTTGGCTTCACCCGCGATTGCTTTCGCCAGTAAGGTTTTACCTGTGCCTGGTTGACCTACCATTAGAACGCCACGAGGAATACGTCCACCTAGCCGCTGAAATTTATCAGGCTCACGCAGAAACTCTACAAGTTCTTGCACGTCTTCTTTTGCCTCGTCTACACCGGCAACATCCGCAAAAGTAACTTTAATTTGGTCTTCCCCTAATAATTTGGCCTTACTTTTGCCAAACGACATGGGGCCGCCTTTACCTCCAGCTCCACCGCCTTGCATCTGTCTCATAAAAAAGAAGAACAAAGCAATAATGATAAGAATTGGAAAACTAGCCACCAGTAATTGCGTCCAAATACTTTGTTGTTCTGGCTCCACCGCATTAATAACAACGTCATTTTCTAAGAGCTCATTAATTAGCTCATCATCACCAATCATGGGGAGCACGGTTCGAAATCGGCTTTCATCCGTGCGAGTTCCTGTGATGTTAATGCCAGCAAGCTGAACTTGTTCTACTCTCCCTTGCTGAACCTCGCGGATGAACTGGGAGTAGTTGATACTGTCGTCGCGGGTTTCCTGGTTAATATTATTAAAAACCGTCAACAAAACACCGGCTATTATCATCCAGAGAATCAGGTTTTTTGCCATATCATTCAAAAGGTTATCTCCAAAAATACTATTGATTAGGTGATTTTTTTAACCGTTTTCCACTATTCATTTAGTCTATACATTGGGGCGAATCTAGATTAAACCAGAGCCTCAATTTTAATGTTTACACGAAATATTGCACGTAAATTTAGATCTACTCCGAAAAACCGGCGGCTAGCAGATAAATTTCCCGAGAGCGTGCTCTGGAGGCCCCGGGTTTCCGAGCCTTCACTGTTCTAAAACTATGCCTCAAATCTTTTTGAAACCCCTCAAAGCCCTCACCCTGAAAGGTCTTAACCAAAAAGCAGCCTTTAGGTTTAAGTATAGATCTCGCAAAATGCAAGGCCAGTTCCGAGAGGTACATCATTCTTGGCTGATCAATATCCTTAACTCCACTCATATTGGGTGCCATATCAGAAATTACAAGGTCTGCGCGCCCGTCATCCAAACAATTAGAGAGCTTATCAAATACTTTTTGCTCGGTGAAATCTCCTTGCACAAAATTTACACCTGCAACACTATCCATCGGTAATATGTCGCTGGAGATAACTCGACCCCGATCACCAACGAGTTTCGCAATCACCTGAGACCAACCTCCTGGCGCCGCTCCGAGGTCCACTACAGCCATCCCTGTTTTAATGAACCCATCTTTTTCTTGCATCTCCAGCAACTTATAACTTGCGCGAGAACGATAACCTTCTTCTTGACTCCGCTTTACATAAACGTCATCAAAATGCTCTTTTAACCATTGCTTACTACTTTTAGACCTAGACATGCTTAAGAATACTTCGATTAATACTCTGACGGTAAATAAACTGCTAAAATCCGCTGCCTATTACTTTTGGATGGAACGCAATGCCTCTCGACAACAGCGACAAAAAAAGATTTAGATCAATAGGCCATAACTTGAATCCGGTTGTGATCATTGCACAAAAAGGATTGTCGGAAAATATAATTGAAGAAATTGATCGCGCCTTAAAAGATCATGAATTAATAAAAATCAAACTGATTACATCAACCAGAGATGATAAACGCAAACTTACGGAAAAGATCTGCGCAGATTTCAATGCTCAGTGCATCCAAAGTATTGGGCATGTGATACTCATTTACCGAGCATCAAAAAAACCCGATCCCAAATTGTCGAATTTAAGAAGAGAATTTTCATAGAATTTCTCTGACCTTAGCGAATAGATTATTAACCTCACACTCGATTTAGAGATGCATTACCGTTTCGATCTCATAGTTAATATCTCCAACAGGTGCTTTCACTACTATTTCATCACCTTCTGATTTGCCCATAACAGCACGTGCTATTGGCGATACTACTGATATTTTGCCTGCTGGAACGTCGGCCTCATCTTCCCCAACAATTTGATAAGTGACAGACTCTTCAGTATCTACATTATAAAGTGTAATAGTTGTGCCAAAGATAACGCGACCACTCGCAGCAATTGCAGTTACATCAATAATTTCTGCTTCGGCTAACTTCGATTCAATCTCAGTAATACGCCCTTCACAAAAACTTTGCTGTTCGCGGGCTGCGTGGTACTCAGCATTCTCTTTTAAATCCCCGTGCTCGCGGGCTTCTGCGATTGCAGCAGTAATCCTGGGTCTTTGAACGGATTTTAACTCATTCAATTCGGCACGAAGTTTTTCTGCGCCGTTAATTGTCATTGGAAATTTTGCCATAGCTTCTTACGATTCAAATAAATTTATTAAGTTCACAGTTTGAATATATCAGGAAAGCTTAATTTAATTCAGCGTGAAGATTCTGGATAGTATAGACCGACATCTTATTACCGAAATCTACGGCTTCACAAACTGCCAGGGCACCTGCAATAGTAGTAGTACAGTAAACATCATGCCTCAGCGCAGTACGACGGATAGTTGAAGAATCCGATATTGCCTGTTTCCCTTCAGTTGTATTAAACACGACTTGAATCTCTTCATTTTTTAGCATATCGACTATATGAGGTCTACCTTCCAGTACTTTATTGACGCCAGTTACGGGCAAACCAGCGTCTCCTATTACCTTAGCGGTACCATGGGTTGCAACTAGCGAATACCCCAAGGCCTGAAGCTTTTCAGCCACTTCTATGACATCGGGCTTATCACGGTCACGCACGCTTATGAAAGCATTGCCACTGGTTTCAATCACATCACCGGCCCCCATTTGAGCTTTCGCATAGGCTTCCGCAAAAGTCGTTCCTACGCCCATAACCTCGCCAGTAGATTTCATTTCAGGACCAAGTATTGGATCCACCCCTGGAAACTTATTGAACGGAAACACGGCTTCCTTCACTGCAAAGTTTCGCGGAATAATTTCTTTAGTGAACCCCTGCTCCTCGAGAGTCTTTCCTATCATGCAACGAGCGGCAATTTTCGCTAAAGAACGACCAATGCATTTGGAAACAAATGGCACCGTTCGAGAAGCACGAGGATTGACTTCTATAATGTAGATTTCGCCATCTTGATATGCGAGCTGCGTATTCATTAGTCCAACAACGCCTAACTCAATGGCAAGTCGAGACACTTGGTCCCGTATCTCATTGATTATTTTATCAGGCAGATTGTAAGGAGGGAGTGAACAAGCCGAATCTCCAGAATGAATCCCAGCTTGCTCAATGTGCTGCATAATGGCGCCGACTACCACTTGTTTACCATCACTAACGATGTCCACATCAATCTCGATAGCGGAACTTAAAAAGTAATCCAACAACACAGGGCTTTCGTTAGACACCAGCACTGCCTCGCGCATGTAGCGCCTCAGCTCCTCTTCATTGTAGACAATTTCCATCGCCCTACCACCTAATACATATGAAGGGCGAACGACCAAGGGATAAGAAATTTTGTTTGCTTCCTCGATGCTTTGTTCAACACTGCGCACAGTACAATTAGGGGGTTGTTTCAATTTAAGTTTTTGAATCAGTTTTTGAAAGCGCTCTCGGTCTTCGGCCCGATCGATTGCATCCGGTGCAGTTCCGATCACAGGCACACCAGCCTGCTCGAGTCTTTTCACCAAGTTAAGCGGTGTTTGTCCACCAAATTGCACAATTACGCCGGCAGGTTTTTCCAATTCTGCTATTTCGATGACGTCTTCAAAGGTCAGTGGCTCGAAATACAGGCGATCTGAAATGTTGTAGTCAGTCGAGACTGTTTCAGGATTACAGTTAACCATGATGGTCTCGAATCCATCTTCACGCATAGCGAATGCTGCATGAACACAGCAATAATCAAACTCGATGCCTTGTCCAATACGGTTGGGTCCGCCGCCAAGAACCATAATTTTCTTTTTGTCAGATGGGTTTGCTTCGCATTCCTCTTCGTAAGTGGAATACATATAAGCAGTTGCAGAAACAAATTCGGCTGCACAAGTGTCAACACGTTTAAAGACTGGCCGAACACCCATGCTATGCCGGGTTTTTTGCACTTCTAACTCTGTTATCTCGAGTAGTTGAGACAGACGTCTATCCGAAAACCCTTTCCGTTTAAGCTGGAAAAAAGTAGCGCGATCAAGATCCGTCAATTTTTGTCCAGCAACAAATTTCTCTGTCTCGATAATGTCTCCAATCTGAATCAGGAACCAAGGGTCGATACCCGTTAAATCATGGATGGTTTTGGTAGTCCAATTCTCTCTGAAGGCATCGGCGATATACCAGATGCGTTGGGCGCCTGCTTCAGTGAGCTCACGAGTTAAGATTTTTTTGGTGTCTAACAAATTCTTGTTCACTAGTGGATCGAAACCACACATGCCAACTTCAAGTCCGCGCAAGGCCTTATGCAATGATTCTTGAAATGTTCGACCGATGGCCATCACCTCACCGACCGATTTCATTTGAGTAGTAATGCGGTCATCAGCTTCAGGAAATTTTTCGAAGGTGAACCGAGGAATCTTGGTAACTACATAGTCAATAGTCGGTTCGAAAGACGCTGGCGTAGCACCGCCAGTAATTTCATTTCGTAACTCATCCAGGGTAAATCCAATTGCAAGCTTTGCTGCTACACGTGCAATTGGAAATCCTGTCGCCTTTGATGCTAATGCTGAAGAGCGGGATACCCGCGGATTCATTTCAATTATGACCTGGCGTCCATCGGCTGGGTTTATCGCAAACTGAACATTAGAACCGCCGGTTTCTACGCCTATTTCCCTCAGAACTGCTATCGCAGCATTTCTAAGAATCTGGTATTCCTTATCCGTAAGCGTTTGCGACGGTGCAACGGTTATAGAATCACCAGTATGTATGCCCATTGCATCAAAGTTTTCGATTGAGCAAACAATAATGCAATTGTCGTTTTTGTCTCGAACCACTTCGAGCTCAAATTCTTTCCAGCCTATAAGAGACTCATCGATTAGTAGTTCATTGGTGGGTGATAACTCCAAGCCACGCGCACAAATTTCGTCAAATTCTTCTCTATTATATGCAATTCCACCACCGCTCCCGCCCATCGTAAAAGAGGGCCTGATGATGCAGGGAAAACCTATCTCTTCCGCAGCTACATGAGCTTGATTCATGTTATGCGCCATGCAATGTCGTGGTGTTTCGAGCCCGATGGACGTCATTGCGCGATCAAATAACTCGCGATCTTCAGCCTTATCAATCGCTTCGCAAGTGGCTCCAATTAACTCGACGCCATACTTTTCCAATACACCATGCCTATTTAGGTCTAGCGCACAATTAAGTGCCGTCTGCCCACCCATAGTTGGCAGGATCGCATCGGGTCTTTCTTTCTCAATGATTTTTTCGACAATGCTCCACTTAACAGGTTCGATATAGGTCGCATCCGCCATCGATGGGTCTGTCATAATGGTCGCAGGATTCGAGTTCACCAGGATAACCCGGAATCCTTCTTCTTTGAGAGCCTGACATGCTTGAGCACCCGAATAATCGAATTCACAAGCTTGACCAATAATAATTGGGCCTGCCCCAATGATGAGAATAGAATTGATATCTGTTCTACGTGGCATACTTAACTACTCGCAGTGGCTGGAGATTTTCGATTTACAGCACTTTCTTTGCCTTCCATTAATTCAATGAAATGATCGAATAAAGAAGCAACATCGTGGGGTCCAGGGCTGGCCTCAGGATGTCCTTGAAATCCAAAGGCAGGTTTATCGATGCGCTCGATCCCCTGAAGTGATCCATCAAACAGAGATTTATGGGTCGCGACGAGATTCTTAGGCAACGAATCAACATCTACTGCAAAGCCATGGTTTTGACTAGTAATTAACACCGTGCCATCACTCAAGTTCTGCACAGGATGGTTTGCTCCATGATGCCCTAGCTGCATTTTTAGGGTGTGAGCGCCACAAGCTAGCGCTAAAAGTTGGCAGCCCAGGCAGATTCCAAACAGCGGAATATCCAGTTCCAGAAATTGCTTAATCGAATCAATGGCATAATCACATGGCTCTGGGTCACCCGGACCATTAGAGAGAAAAATACCGTCGGGGTTAAGCATTAGCACTTCAGCAGCAGGGGTTTCTGCTGGCACAACGGTCACATTGCAGCCTCGGGCAACTAACATGCGCAAAATGTTGCGCTTTACACCAAAGTCATAAGCAACAACATTAAAGCGGGTTTCCCCCGCCGGGAGGTAGCCTTGTTTGATGTCCCAAATATTTTGATCCCAATTATAAGGCTCAGAAGCACTAACGAGCTTGGCAAGATCCATACCTTTGAGACCAGGAAATTCCCTTGCCAGTTCAACGGCCAGCTCTTCTCCGCCATCTTTAAGCGCTTCACCAGAAAGCAAACATCCACTAAGAGATCCCTTATCTCTTAATATTCTAGTTAATTTTCTCGTATCTATTTCCGCGATGGCAACGATATTGTGTTGCCTGAGAAAATCATCAAGCGTCTGCTGATTGCGCCAGTTACTTGCCAGCAATGGTAAATTGCGAATGACCAAGCCTGACCCCCACACTTTTTCCGACTCATTGTCTTCCTCATTGGTCCCAGTATTACCAATGTGCGGATAAGTGAGAGTTATGATTTGTTGCGCATAGGAAGGGTCAGTAAGAATTTCTTGATAGCCCGTCATAGATGTATTAAAAACCACCTCTCCAGTGGAGCTTCCCTCTGCCCCTATTGCAGCACCTCTGAAAATACTGCCATCCTCTAACGCCAGTACAGCTGCTCCAGCCACTCTCTCTCCTACGAAAATTTTCTGATTAAAAATCACATCAAAAAAAACGGAATGAAGAATATTCTTCATTCCGTTTTTTAGAGATTCTGGTTAGTCTTGGGTTTTCAGCACTTGTCATACTGAGCGGGTATGTTACAAAAAACTACGCCCACTTGTCCATGAATGCTTGTTAATATGGTGCAGAAATTTAAACTATTTTACTTCGAAGCGAACTTAATCGAGGCCAAGCACATCTTGCATCGAATAAACGCCAGCCGATTTTTGAGATAACCAAATTGCCGCTCGCACTGCTCCGTTCGCAAAAGTCATTCTGCTACTCGCTTTATGGGTGATTTCCACTCGCTCACCGAGACTAGCAAAGGTTACTGTATGATCACCAACAATATCTCCAGCTCTCACTGTGGAAAACCCTATAGTCGCTGGATCACGATCTCCTCCTATACCTTCTCGACCATAAACTGCCACTTGCTGCAAATCTCGGCCCAGGGCGTCCGCAACCACTTCACCCATTCTTAGAGCAGTACCTGAAGGTGCATCTTTTTTAAATCGATGATGGGCTTCAGAAATTTCGATATCCACATCACCACCTAAAACTCGTGCCGCTTGCTCAAGCAGCTTGAAACACAGGTTGACCCCAACACTCATGTTAGGCGCAAACACGATAGGAATATTTTCACCCGCTTCATAGATAAGTTGCCGCTGCTCAGCGCTGATCCCAGTAGTGCCAATAACCATTGCCTTTTGGTGCTGTTGGCAGACAGCAAGGTGGCAAAGGCTAGCTTCAGGTGCAGTAAAATCGATTAGCAGATCAAATTGGTCGAGATGGTTGCTCAGGTCACTAACTGTCGCGACACCATTGGCGACGCCACTGGCTAACAAGCCCGAATCAACATGCAAACAAGGATCATCGGCTAGCACGGTGGCCACAGTTACACTAATATCCGACTTTGTGCGGCCAATTGCCTCAACCAGGTTCCTGCCCATGCGTCCAGCCGCACCTACGATTGCTACTCTTATCATTTTTTGTACCAAAGCTTGAAGTATTGCGAGTATACAGCCACAGAGAGGATTCCAGAACCGAATCTTAATCTCTCAAATTCCTCGTTTCGCAAAAATGTCGTTCTTATGGCCTATCCACAGCACTCTGGTTGAAACTAGAGACCAATTTGCTTTCGCTCTCAAACAGAGGAGGAATCAACCAGCATCAGGAAGCTCCTTCACTCAGCGTCAACTCGCATGCAATTCTTCTTATTTCTTTTAGTCTGATAATTGAGATTCAATAAACCAGCCATATGCGACAGCAATAGTCATCAGACAATGTGGATTGGATCGTCTAGTTATCAATCCACACTTCTAAGCACACACTTTAGTATTTTAAAATTCACTCGCCGTTAAGGCCATCAGCGATTGCGCGCCTGCGTTAATTTCTGCAACCAGTGATTTGGATTTAGGAACAAGACGTTGCATAAAAAATACCCCGCACTTAATAAGCCCCTCTAAATATTCCTTATTGCCATTATCCGCTGCTCTAGCAATATAAGCTGCTGCCAACATCCGTTGCCACATAAAACAAAACAAGGTAAGCCCCATAAGATCCATATAGGCATAAGAAGCCGCGCCAATTTCATCGGGGTTATTTTTAGCATTCGCGATTACGCGGTCTGTTGTGACCTGCACCTCTTGAATTAAATCCTGAAATTTTGCCACGTGGCTTTGCATCTCAGTATTGTTTTTCTGGGATTCGATAAACGTATTCATTTCTTCAACCAGCAATGCCCATAGCTCCCCATCACTGCGCACGGTTTTTCGACCCATTAGATCAAGAGCTTGAATACCATTAGCACCTTCGTAAATTTGAGAAATTCTGGCATCTCTAACATTTTGTTCTAGTCCCCATTCAGCCACATAGCCATGACCGCCCAATAACTGTTGACCTAAAACGCATGATTCAAACCCTCGATCGGAACAGTAAGCTTTTTGAACGGGAATCAATAAAGACACGAGCTGGTCTGCACGTTTACGCACAGTCTCTTCTGGATGGAACCTCGAAATATCCAACTGAAAAGCCGAATACAGCGATAAAGCTCTGCCTGCAATGGTGTTCGCCCGCATAGTGAGGAGCATGCGCCGCACATCAGGATGAACCAGGATTGGGTCGGCAACCTTGTCTGTCAGCTTTGGCCCTGAAGCAGCTCTCCCCTGCAATCTCTCTTTCGCATACTCTCTGGCAATTTGATAGGAATGCTCTGCCAAACCATTGCCCTGCAAACCCATGGAAAGTCTTTCATAATTCATCATGGTAAACAGATTTGAGAGTCCACAGTTTAATTCACCGACTAGGAACCCTTTTGAATTTTCAAAGTTCATTACGCAAGTAGCCGAAGCTTTGATTCCCATTTTGTGTTCTATAGAACCGCAATTTACATTATTCGCCGCACCTAGAGTGCCGTCTTTTTCGACTAAGAATTTAGGCACAAGAAATAGAGAAATACCCCTTGGGCCAGCCGGCGCATCCGGAAGCTTTGCTAATACGAGGTGAATAATGTTTTCTGTCAGGTCGTGCTCACCCGCAGTGATAAATATTTTAGTCCCGGTTATGCCGTAACTCCCATGCGCATCAGGTACTGCCTTTGAGTTTATAATGCCTAAGTCAGTGCCAGCATGAGGCTCTGTCAGGCACATCGTTCCGGACCATTGGCCTGAAAACATTTTTGGCAGAAAGTAGTTTTTTAGCTCTTCATTTGCATGATGAGTAAGAGTGAGCGTAGCGCCGGTAGTCAGTATCGTATACAGACAAAATGAGGAGTTCGCCCCGAAGAACATTTCCTCTATCATTGCTGAAAGCACCTTAGGCATTCCTTGCCCACCATAATTTGTGTCTCCAGTTAATCCTGACCAGCCACCCTCTGAGTATGCTTCATAAGCCTCTTTAAAGCCCTTTGGAGTTGTCACAATACCATTGTCAAAATGGCATGCTTCCTGATCTCCTGACTGATTAATAGGAGACAACATCTGCTCTGCGATTTTTGCAGCCTCCTCCAAAATTGCTGCAACTAATTCATTAGTTACCTCTTCTGTTTCAGGCATAGCCGCGAAGACTTCATCTGCCTGAAAGACATCATTTAATAGAAAGTGTATGTCCGTTAAAGGTGCTCGATAAGCCCCCATCTTATATTTCCCCTACCACTCCGAAAAGAACCGCAATTATAGGCGATGGCTAGTTTAACCGGTACTGGAGAAGCCAATTCCTAAGCAAAATTATTACTAATCTCCGAACTTCTTCCTATTCCTTTTTAGTAAATACCGAACCCGACATCAACCTATTCGAAATTAGTCACTTACTTAGCCAAGAAAAATAATTTTAGAGCAGTTTTTGATACCAGCTTTATGGGTTTTTTACTCAACAGAATCTATTGGTAAGCCAAAGTCTGCCGACAGGGATTCGTTTGCTTTTCTTTGAGGGGTTATGATTGGAGCGTTCTTAAAACTGGTACTTTATAGAACCGTAAGCAACTCGACCATTTTGATCTAGGATTCGAGTATTTGAATTCAGAATTTGAGCAGTTTGCTCATTGAAGATATTTCTAATACCGAAGGAAATGATAGCCTTATCATTGTTGCTGGTTTCAACACTGTAACCATATTGAAGGTCAACAGTAGTGATGTCATCTACCAAAGCACTAATCTCAGCAATATCTAAATCGCTTATGTTCTTAAATGAATCAAAATAATTGGTAATGGCAGAAGCAGTGTGATTTCCAATTTCCCAAGTAAGCATGAAGCTGCTTTGGAGCTCTGGGCTGACTGTGCGAGCAGAAGCACTACCGAGCTCAGAATTCACCAAGCCCAATAGCGACCCATTGTTCTCAAAATCCTGAACAAAAGTCGTTTTTGTGCTTAGGGTAAATTGCCCAAACCGATTCGTATCCCAAACATAAGACGCCCCAATGTCGAAACCGCTTGATTCAAAGTTTGACCCAATAAAAGGACTGTCGATATTAAACTCATTGATTGCTGAGTTTTCGATATAAAGCTGCGACAAATTGCTTTGCGGCTCACGAGTTATGTTTCCGGGAACTTCATTGATTTCTTGCTGCCATGCATCGGCCCTAATATTCAAGCCTTCGATCGGGGTAATTTGCAGGCCTAGATTGAAATTTAGCGCATCTTCAACCACATGGCCTTGGATGTCTTTCGATTCTTGGCTGCGGGCAATTTCAAACAGCGGTGCTGCAGCTTCACTCAATACAGAAGTTGGAGCAATGGGGAAACTGGCAAAGGTCTCCGAATCTGTTGCCAGAAGATTGTCCTTGTCATCTTTTTGCGCATGAGCAAATTGTCCCTGCAATCCGAAGGCAGCTATCGAAGCAATAACTATATTTGATTTGACGAATTTCATGGTACTCGGTATCGGTATTTTTATCTCCACAAAACTTTTGGCCTTGTATAAATCTGCGCTACAGGCGACAAAGAACAAAGCTAGTACGCACTTAAAGACTCCCTGATGCTATCATTATCATAGATCAATTCACATTTATTTCGACCCGATTTTCATCCTTCATTGATCACACCTAATCACTTAAACAGTCTTCAGGGCCGAACGAATCAGCCGGCATACCGATGATTTTATTGCATCATATCAATAGTATTAGCGCTAAATCCCGCTTAGTCTTCTCACCCAGGGTTTAAGCGGAAGACAATCTAACAGCTCACGCACTGGCTCTATTTGGCCTGGCAGAATAAGGTCTGGGGCTATTTCAGCCAGAGGCTCAAGAACAAAGCGTCGCAACGTAGCTCGAGGATGAGGGAGATCTAATCTAGGAGATGAGCGAGTAGTGGAGCCGAAGTATAGCAAATCCAAATCCAAGCTGCGGGGAGCATTAGACTGCGGATCGAAAGCACGCCCGAAATCTTTTTCAATAATTTGCAAGAGATCCAAGAGCTCTTCTGCACCATGGTCTCTAGGGAGGGATATCGCGACAACAGCATTGATGAAATTCGGTGAGCCTGGCGGACAGCCAATTGCTTCTGACTCATACAATGCCGATGCGCATATTTCCGTCTGACTTAGCCTTCCAAGTTCGAACAACGCGAGACAAATTGACTCTGTAGGTGAGCCGAAATTCGATGCCAAGTTTGCTCCCAAGCCAATCAGAGCCGTCATGGAATCTTCAGATTCAAGAATGATATTTTGGTGAGAGCTCATGCACGGCATCAACGAATGCATTGACATGGTCGGGATTTACGTCTGGAGTAATTCCGTGACCAAGATTAAACACATGCCCATTGCCTAAACCAAAGCAATCCAAAATACTTCCCACTTCCGCGCGAATGACGGTGGGAGATGCATAAAGTATCGATGGGTCCATATTCCCCTGCAGCGCGCAAGTTTGCCCTATGCGCTTTCTCGCCTGCCCAATTTCAATAGTCCAATCCAGACCAACTGCTTGTGCTCCAACATCTGCAATAGATTCTAACCAAAGCCCACCGTTTTTGGTAAATACGATTATGGGAACTTGATTACCGTCATTGTTCTTTACGAGATTGGCGACAACTTTCTGCATGTACCTTAGTGAGAATGTCAGATAACTCGAAGTAGTTAATATACCACCCCAGGTATCGAAGATTTGGACCGCTTGAGCGCCAGCTCTGATCTGCGAATTCAGATAATCAGTAACTGCCTCTGCCAGTTTATCCAGCAACAAATGCATTGCTTCAGGATTGTTATACATAAACTCTTTCGCTACCCTGAAATCTTTACTGCCTCCCCCTTCGATCATATAGGTTGCCAGAGTCCAGGGACTCCCAGAAAAGCCGATAAGTGGAACAGAGCCATTGAGCTCCTTGCGCGTTAAGGCTACGGCATCCATTACATAGGCAAGATCTGATTGTGCAGAAATCGTAGATAGTTCTTCCACGTCTGCGGCAGTTCTAATGACCTTTTTGAAGCGCGGACCTTCACCCTCTTCAAAATAAAGCCCCTGACCCATAGCGTCTGGAATTGTAAGAATATCAGAGAACAGAATCGCAGCATCAAAGTCATACCGCTCAAGTGGTTGCAAAGCAACCTCGCAGGCCATCTCCGGAGACTTACAAAGATTTAGAAAATTCCCCGCACGCTGACGTGTTGCTCGATATTCGGGTAAATACCTCCCTGCCTGGCGCATCATCCACACAGGAGTTACATCAACATCCTCTCGTAATAGAGCTTTTAGGAATCGATCGTTCTTGAGTGTCACAGGTAATCCTTAAATTCAGTTGCTGATTGTGGCAAATATGACAGCTAAACTATAGTCGCTGGCGAAGCTAGATGACTGCCAAAAAAGGGGTACAATTTTACACGACCACCCGGCTGACAGAAAGGCGTGGGGCCAGGTTTCTAAGAACTCAGTTAAGTGAATTTAACTGACGGATATCTGATTGGATATCGGCTAATGCCCTTACCCAGGGCTGTAACGATTTTAATGCAACTGGCAGTTCTTCAATTGCTTGAGTAGCGTCTGATCGATTCTCAAACCTACCTGACACAACAACATACCAGGGCTTATCTTGAAAACGTGTTTCGAAGTATCCCCGGTAAGACAACTCTAACTCCTCTTCGACAAAGCGCTGCACATCTGTTTCCGAACGGGACCCCATAATCTGCACTGTATAAGAGGAAGAAGGAAAATCGAGAAGGGATTTTTCAAAATCACTAATCATAAATTCAACAATTTCAGGGTTCTCAATTTCAACTCTTTTTGCTGTCTCTTCACTGACTTCTCGGGAGGGAGGCTCATCACGGATATCTGTTGCTATCGATTTAATAACTTGTTGAAGCGCTTCAACGCCAATTGCCTCTATCACCCCCACAGTGCCAGTCGGGGAATCAATTTCCTCAGCTCGAGTATTTTCAGCTATTAATGCCGCGCTAGCTGGAAGAGGTATTGTCACAGAAGTTTCATCTTCACTGACAATGTCCTGTGGAATCTCTAAGCCTCTCTCTCCTGCCTCTACCTGCTCTAGTGTTTCTAATTCATCAAACGTCGCAATCATTGACTGTTGCTCTACTTTAGATTCTGAGTCCGGTATAACAAGTGCGCCAATAAGAAGCACAATTAACACTGCTGCCACTGCCCAATAAGCATTGCCTTTGAGAACGAGAAAAGGCGCGTTCTCACCAACCGGCAACGCGCTCAATGAATTCTCGAGAGCATTTGAAATCAACACATTAATAGTGCCAGGTATCCCATTTGCTGATTTGTAGATATGACTGAGATCTTTGCTGGATAGAGGAAGTTGTCCCATGTAGCCTGCGGTGGCTAATTTGAAACGGGCATACTCGACAAAATCCTCTCCACCAAACCCTGAGAGCTCAAACTCAACCAGATTGGGGTTTTTCCCGCTTGGTAGTGCATCCTGCAGTAAGGGTATTAGCTGAACTTCGCCAAGCATAAGTACGTGAATTCCAGCACTAGAATCAATTAGTAGAGCACCAATAAGATTGAGAACTTCAAGGCTGAGCTCATGCGCATCATCAATAACAATGACTAGCGCTTTAGCCTCAAGGTCTTGTTGCGAAGCAAATCGGCGGATAATGTCAATTGATGTTTCCGTTTCTTCTTCGTTTAGATGAATCAGAAATTGCTCACCCAACTTCTCCAGAAATTGGGTTTCATCCATAAATAATGTTGCAGGAATAAGAGCACACTGCGCTTCTTCACCAAAACTCTGGCAGTATGCGTTAGCTAAAGTTGATTTGCCGCAACCCAAACATCCAGTAACAGCCATGATTGAATCGCTGCAGAGGGAATGTTCGATGAGCTGATCCAATAATTTCTGACGATTCGCGTCGACAAAAAAATCGCGACTTGGGGCACCGGGCTCAAAAGGATCAAATACGAGGCTTAAGCTATCAATGTAATTCCTTAAAGACAAAGCTTGCTGCCAGCGGTTAATGTTGATTCGAGCACCGCATTCTCCACGTCGCCTTTAATTACTGCTTCGCCAATGGCTTTAAGAAGTATAAACCGAAGTTTACCCAGCTCTGCTTTCTTGTCTGATGACATTAAATCAAGATACTGCGCTACAGTTATATCGGCCGGTGGCTCCACTGGCATACCAAAGTTTTTCTCTAGAACTTCCCTTATCCGAACAGCCTCTGCAGAACCGAGCCATCCAATTCGCTTAGAAAGATCAGCCGCCATAACCATACCCATGGCGACAGTTTCTCCATGCAACCACACGCCATAACCTGAAGCAGTTTCGATTGCATGACCAAAGGTATGGCCAAGGTTTAAAAGAGCCCGAATTCCTGATTCTTTTTCATCCTGGGCCACGATATTCGCTTTTGCCTCGCAACAAATTTTTATCGCCTCAGAGATGCAGGCATTATCGAGTTCTAGGAGTTCAGTACTATTATGCGCAAGCCATGCGAAAAATTCAGGGTTGTTTATCAAGCCATACTTCAAAACTTCGGCAAGTCCTGCCCTAATCTCGCGTTCAGGCAAACTTCGCAATACTTCAGTATCAGCCACAACACATTTAGGTTGGTAGAAAGCGCCAATCATATTTTTCCCTAAAGCATGATTAACTCCAGTCTTGCCACCGACCGAAGAGTCCACTTGCGCCAATAAAGTCGTCGGTATTTGTAAAAAATTCACGCCTCGTTGAAAAGTGGCTGCTGCAAATCCGGTTATATCTCCAACTACCCCGCCGCCCAGCGCGACAAGAGTTGTTTTGCGATCATATTTCCCTTGCAATAAATGATCATAAATTTGTCCGATGGTATCCAGATTTTTAGTAGCTTCGCCGTCTGGCAATACTATAGAAGACCCGAATTGCCGCCCGAATTGAAGTTGCACTCGCTCTAGATATATTGGCGCAACGATTTCATTAGTCACAACAACGACTCGCCCACTCCCAATGTGGGGTAGCAATAAATCAGCGCTTTCAAGAAGATTGGCTCCGATGAAAATTGGATAACTACGGTCGTCTAGGTCTACCGTGACAGTTTGCATTAGTTACTCTTCCGCAGTTGATTGATTTCTAAGTTTTCGCAAATGCTTGCCAATTTCATGACTAATGGAGCGTGGATTTCTCTTATTCGTGTCTATCACAATATCGGCCACCTCTCGATACAGCGGATCTCTCAATTTCATTAATTCACGGATTTTTTGTTCTGGATCGCTGGTTTGCAGCAGCGGTCTATTCTTATCTCGGTTAGTTCGTTCAATTTGCTGTTCGATTGATGCGCACAAATAAACTACGGCTCCCCGATTGACCAAATGCATTCTATTTACCTTATCAAGAACAGCGCCACCTCCGGTTGCCAGCACAATATCTGACTTGCTGGTGAGCAAATTGATCATCTTGACTTCGCGAGCACGAAAACCGCTCTCGCCCTCGACATCAAATATCCAAGGGATATCGGCACCAGTAGAGCTTTCAATTTCACGATCCGAATCGAAAAACTCCAATTCGAGATATTCTGCAAGCACCTTCCCAATTGTTGTTTTTCCGACTCCCATGGGCCCAACGAGGAAAACATTATTTTGCGATTTCATTGAAATTTCCTCTGGATCAGAATCGGGGCTATTGTACCTGCAATTACGGAATCTATTGAAACAACTAAATTATGTATACCAGGCAAGAAGATCTAGGTCCCAGCGATGCTGGGTGTATAATAATTTGCTCGATTCGGAGCAATGTGCCAATAGTCGAGACTTTAAACCCGATAAGATTAGTGCTCAGTGTGGATAGTTGATGCGAAAAACATCCCTAGCTTAAAGGCCGTAAACTGATGCGAACAAAATTAAAAGTAGTCGCTAAATGGGCAGCGCTAGTCAGCACTTTGGGGTTTTCTGCTGCGGTGATGGTGGGCATGGCGGCGTATTTGTATCTTGCGCCGCTGTTACCTGCAGCAGAAACCTATCGCGATGTTCAATTAGAAACCCCCCTTCGCATCTACACGGCAGACAATCAGCTGATCGATGAAATAGGTAATCGTCGTAACCCTGTTCAATTTGAAGATATTCCGGACGTGCTTATCAATGCCCTTATCGCCACAGAAGACGTTCGTTTTTATTCTCATCCCGGAGTCGATGTCCAGAGTCTACTTAGGGGTTTTTATGGATTCATTATCGGTCGTCGCCTGGGAGGAGGCAGCACCATCACTATGCAATTAGCGAATAATTTATCTTTCGATAGTGACAATGTTTACCTGCGTAAATTCAAAGAGATCCCGTTCGCACTGCAGATTCAGCGGGAACTGACTCGAGAGGAAATACTTACCCTCTATCTAAATACAATATATTTTGGTGCTGGAGCTGATGGTATAGGCGCAGCATCTTTTGTTTATTATGGCAAAGCTGTGAGCGAACTTACTCTCGCTGAGTCAGCCATGATGGTTTCCTTATTACCCTGCCCTTCAACTTGCAATCCTTTTAGCAACCCTTCCCGAGCCATCGAAAGAAGAGAAACTCGGCTACAGAACATGTTGAAAGAAAACATGATTAGTCAGACAGAATTTGAAACTGCAAATATTTCGCCTATAAGCGCTGACCGCCGGAATAGAAATATTGCAGTGCCGGCGCCTTATGTCGCCGAAATGGTGCGCCAGACCATTTACGAGCAGTTCGGTGAAGAAACTTATTCCAAGGGCTTTGAAGTTAAGACCAGTATTGATGGCAATTTACAGCTAGCTGCAAACAAAGCTATTACAGATGGACTCGAAACTTACTACGACAAAAGACATGGCTATCGCGGAGTGGATGCAAACTACCCTGCCAATACGGCAGATGTTACCAATCAATGGCTACAAAGACTCGCCCCAGTTCCTAACTATGGCAATCAAAATCCTGCGATCGTAGTAGCGGTGCAGGAACGTAGCTTTGACGCCATATTAAAAAGCGGTGAGCAGATTCGCATTCCCTGGGAAGGTATGTCCTGGGCCTACACCTTTCAAAGCAGGAACGAAGCATGGCCTCCCCCCCAAATTGCTGCAGATGTCGTTGCAGTTGGAGACCTAATTCGAGTCAAACGTGGCGACGCAAATTGGGAACTCGGACAAGTACCCGACATTCAGGGCGCATTGGTTTCGATGTCGCCGGATAACGGAGAAATTCTTGCACTGGTAGGTGGCTATGATTTTAGACGCAGCCAGGTAAATAGAGTTGTCACCCCCAGACCGCCCGGCTCTAATTTCAAACCTTTTGTTTACGGAGCGGCGCTGGAGAACGGCTATTCACCGTCGACAATCATTAATGATGCTCCAATTACCCGTGGCGATTATCGGCCTAACAACTATGAAAATGATTTTTTAGGCCCTGTAACATTGCGCTTTGCATTAAAAGAGTCGCGCAATGTTCCTACAGTGCGTTTGTATGACGACCTTGGCTCTGACAAGGTTTTGTCTTTTGCAGCGAAGTTTGGTTTTCAGACCCAGAACTTCCCTACCAATGACCTAACTGTTGCACTCGGAAGTCGCGATGTCCAACCGCTAGAAATTGTGACTGGTTATTCAGCTATCGCCAACGGTGGCTACAAAGTTGATCCGTGGTTTATTAGAGAAATATCTATCGACGCAGACGGTATTCTATATCGAGCCAACCCGGCTGTCGTATGTGAAGACTGTAATCAACAGCGAGAAGAATCTGATGATGAAATAACCTTGGCGCCAAGAATCATTGATGAGCGCGTTGCGTATATTTTAAATTCTATGCTCGAATCAGTAATTACCGAAGGCAGCGGAAATCGTGTTTATCGCGAATTACGACGTGGCGATTTGCGTGGGAAAACTGGAACTACCAATGGCCCTCAGGAGCTTTGGTTCTCTGGGTTTAACAAGGACATAGCAACGACTGTTTTTGTCGGTTTCGATCAGCCTGAACCATTAGGGGAGCGAGAACAGGGGGCGACAGTAGCGGTTCCAATATGGATCGATTTCATGCGAGAAGCATTAAGGACTGCTCCGGAAAACACAATGAATCGGCCCGACGGCATCGTAGACTTGCTAATCGACAAGGCAACCGGTGAAACTGCAACACCTGGAGATCCAAATGCAGTTTTTGAATATTTTCGAAATGAGAATGCTCCGGAACCAGCTGAAACCCAACTCCCCGGCTTGGACATAGACGAGGAAGGGGAAGAACAACTTTCTACTGAAATTATTTTTTAGAGCAGCTGAAAATTCGAGAAAGTGGGGACGCGTCAAAAAAGCACCTATTCAAGAACTTCTACAACTTACGGCTGGCGAAACGGCGCTTAAAGCGATCAACCCGCCCGCCAGAATCTAAAATCTTTTGCTTGCCGGTGTAGAAGGGATGGCACTCTGAACACACTTCAATCAAGATGTCCTTACCCAAAGTACTTTGAGTTTCAATGACATTTCCGCAACTACAGGTGGCTTTGATAGGCCCATAGCTTGGATGAATATCTGCTTTCATGAGGATTCCTTTTAGTTGATGCCGCTACCTGTCTACCCAATTATTTGGCTACGAGGCAGCACATCTGCTTTCTTCCCCATCACCAGTAAAGGGGCGAGCATTTTAACAGAGAATAATCAATTGGCAAGGGGTCGAGTAGCGAGGCGATAGCGAAAAGAAACTACTGATTTCGCAGCCGATTATGATTTTTGACGACTTCTCCCATGATTCGTTTGAACAGCTCAGTAATAAGCTCAGCATCAAGCCCCTTATCAGCACAAAGTTTTCTTAGTACTGACAATTTCTCCGCCTGCCTGGATTCATCTAGGGATTCTAATGCTTGTTTCGCTTTCAATATTCCGACTTGATGAGTAAGCTCAAATCTTGCAGCTAAAAGCTCAACCATTTCGCGGTCGATGTCATCAATTCGGTCTCTTGCTTCTGCTAACTCGGCTGGCACTAATTCGCCACTCATCTCTCATCCTCGATTGCGTTTTAATTCTATCTTTTCCGGAATTATTGCAGGCAGAAGTATAAACTAAGCGATTTGCTGACACAGCCCAAAAATGACTCAAAGGCTTCTAATTCCTTTCCCAAGTCCTTTTACCGCTATATTTAACCGGCCTTACACTATTTGTTGTACTCTCTTGGCCTTTTCTATTTACTATGGTCTTGTCACAAGCATTTCCACTCCGGTTTCAAATTAATGGCATCGCCACAATCAATTGGATATACAGGCCTAATATACAAAATTGCCATTCCTTCACCACTGCGTCGAGTATTTGACTATTTACCCCAGGATTCTGCTACGCACCTGGATCCTGGGACTCGAGTCCAAATTCCTTTTGGTAAGCGGAAAATTGTCGGCTTCATAATTGGAGAAGCTGATCATTCAGAACTAAAATTGAGTAGGTTAAAACATATCAATGCTGTCCTTGATGAGGAACCTCTATTTCCCCCAGAGATATTTAATCTCTTGCTTTGGAGCTCAAACTACTATCAACATCCGATCGGAGAAGTACTTAGCGCAGCGATTCCAGGGAAACTTCGCAGCGCTCGGCCATTACATCCGCGAAAAATGTTTTGGAGAATAAGTAAAAAGATTAATTCCAAGATTATTGAGCAACTTACAAGAGCACCAAAACAAAAAGCATTGATCGAACTCTTGCTGCCGAGTGAAGGCCTAAGTAAACAAGCAATTCTCGATCAAGGATTTACTCAGACAGTGATTAATTCCCTACAAGAAAAGAACTTCGTTGAAAGCTTCGAACAGCAAGCTCCTAAAACAGTAACTGCAAAGCCACCTCCAAAGACAAATCTGAAAGCACTTTCTTTGAATAACGAACAAGCAGCCGCACTCGACGCGATTCGGAAGACAGAAAATAAATTTGAGTGCTTTCTACTTGATGGCATTACAGGGTCAGGAAAAACAGAAGTTTACATGCAGGCAATGCAAGACCAATTAAATGCAGACAAACAATGTCTAGTCTTAGTTCCTGAAATTAGCTTAACTCCACAAACGGTAGACCGCTTTGCGGAACGTTTCGATTGCCAAATCGCACCCCTGCATTCTGGAATGACTGACAATGAGCGGCTAGCCTCGTGGACTAGCGCGAGAGACGGGTCAGCCAGCATTGTGATTGGTACAAGATCTGCTATTTTTACGCCGCTAAGTAGGCCAGGCATCATAATAGTTGACGAAGAGCACGATAGCTCCTTTAAACAGCAAGAGGGTTTCCGTTACTCGGCTCGGGATATCGCAGTGATGCGTGGTCGCGAAGAAAATGTGCCTGTAATCTTGGGTTCTGCAACTCCTAGTTTGGAGAGTTTGCACAACGCGGCATTAAATAAGTTTTCTTATCTATCCCTTAGTGAGCGTGCCGGCGGAGCGTCCACTGCAGCAATGACCGTCGTAGACACGGCGGAGACAATTTTAGATTCAGGTTTTTCTGATCAATTGCTGTTTAAAATCAATCAGCACCTCACGACAAATAATCAAGTTCTGGTGTTTATTAATCGCAGAGGCTTTGCACCAATTCTTAACTGTCTGAGCTGTGGCTGGATAGCAGAATGCAAAGATTGTATTGCGCAAATGACAGTGCATACAAAACCACCTTCTATGCGTTGTCACCATTGTGGCAATTCGCAGCGGCTCCATTCAAGTTGCCCAAATTGCCAATCCCTTGAACTGAGTACTATAGGGGCTGGCACACAGAAACTGGAGCAATTTCTGCAGCAACGATTTACTTCATTCCCTGTTATGCGAATTGATCGAGACAGCACTCGTAGTAAGAAAAAGTTTGAATCAATGCTCGATGAAATTCGCACCGGCGACCCCTGCGTCCTACTTGGAACCCAAATTCTGGCCAAAGGGCATCACTTTCCTGCTGTGACACTCGTCGCAATAGTCGATGCGGATTCAGGTTTATTCAGCCCAGATTTTCGCGGGCAAGAGTTTATGGCGCAAACGATTACTCAAGTTGCGGGACGAGCTGGTCGCGCCGAGCGGCCTGGGGAGGTAATTGTCCAATCCAGACATGCCAGCCATAGAATCCTGAGGCTACTAAGCGAGTCGAACTATATTGATCTAGCAAAGCTGTTACTAGAGGAAAGAAAAATAGCAGCAATGCCACCATACGCGCAACTCGCTCTGATAAAAGCAGACGGTCCGCAGCTGAAAGCAACAATTGATTTATTAAAACAAATCAAAAGTTTTTCAATGCAACTGATTCAGCAATCGGAATCAACGATAAACTCAATCGGTCCTATGCCAGCTCCCATGGAAAAGAGAGCTGGGAGATACCGCTCTCAATTATTATTCAAAGCTACGTCGAAACCCATTATGCAGCGATTCTTGACCCAGCTTGTTTATCAGTTAGAAAGCCTGAAGGTCGCAACTGGAGTGAAATGGAGCCTAGATGTTGATCCACAGGAAATGATCTAGTGCCATTTCAGGAAATGAGATCACAAAAAAACACAGGTAATGAATTGAGGCAGGCATCGGGCATTCTGCAAAGGGATCTACAAAATGAGAGATTAGCACTATAGCTTCGAGCACAGATACCGATAGTTGAGGTGGCAAAAGTTTTTTAAAAAAACATATAAAACAATGTCTTACCTCTCATTCGACTATTTATCTCAAGGAATTGTATTATTGACGAACGATGACTCAAGATTTTGCAAAAATTAGACCAGAGCCTTTATTGGAGAGAAAACCAGTAAAAGCACCTCCTGCATGGTCATTAATGGTTACTGGCATCGTAGTTGGCATCACTATCGGAGTTCTTGCCTGTGTCCTGTTTTACTTATCTGGCAACATACCTCCTCTAAATATTGCGCAACCCGCCCAAGCCTCAGTAACTCCCTCTTCAGAGCAGGCAGATATAATTGCGGAAAAAGAAAATGACACAATCGTAGATTTTGAGTTTTATACCGAACTTCCTCGTTACGAAGTCCCTACAGATGCGACCCCTGTTGAGTTGGTAAGCGAAGAAATTACTGAGAGATTTATGCTGCAGACCGGTGCATTTCAGCAAAGAAAATCCGCTGAACAAGAAATGCAACGACAAGCCGCTCTTGGCTTAGACGTAATAGTAAAACCCGCAGAGTTGCCGGGTAGAACACTTTTCCTGGTACAAACTGGACCCTATTCCACTAGCGCCGAACTGAATAATGCCCAGCAACTGCTTAACCGCAACAATATTGCTAACCTGACAATTCAGCTCCAGTAGAATTTCCATAACTCGCTTCAAACCGAATAGTCTATTTCCCAACTTTCCTTAAAGACCAAAATTATTACTCTCTCCACTTGAAATTCGGCGGAAGTCCCATATTTTCTAGCTTCTGTGATACTTTTAGCATCTCGGCTAGGGAGAATTTCTTTGGAACAATATCGCGGCACTACAATCGTCTCTGTAAGAAGGGGTAATAAAGTTGTCATTGGTGGAGATGGTCAGGTGTCTCAGGGCAACACTGTAATGAAGGGAAATGCCCGGAAAGTTCGGCGCCTATACAATGAACAAGTACTCGCTGGATTTGCAGGGGGAACTGCTGATGCTTTTACATTATTCGAAAGGTTTGAGGAGCAACTGGAAAAACATCATGGCAAATTAGTTAGAGCTGCGGTTGAGCTGGCTAAGCTATGGCGTACAGAGAGATCATTGCGCAGATTAGAAGCTTTGTTGGTAGTCGCGGATAAAGAATCATCGCTGATTATTACCGGCAACGGCGATGTTATAGAACCTGAAGACTCCATTATGGCTATTGGTTCAGGTGGGCCTTTCGCACTCTCATCTGCAAGAGCCCTTGTACAAAACACTGAGTTAGATGCAAAAGCAATTGTCGAGAAAAGCCTTGCTATCGCTGCTGACATTTGTGTTTACACAAATCAAACTCATACAATTGAAGAATTGAAGATCGACTAACGTCGGTTTTTAAATTTACAACAACGGAATTACTAATGACCATAATGACACCTAGGGAAATTACCTCTGAATTAGACAAACACATTGTGGGGCAAGATAAGGCCAAACGCGCAGTTGCGATTGCTCTGCGAAATCGTTGGCGGCGGATGAAGCTTGATGCAGAACTGCGGGCAGAAATCACTCCAAAAAATATCCTAATGATCGGACCAACGGGTGTTGGGAAAACAGAAATAGCCAGACGCCTCGCCAAACTTGCACAAGCTCCTTTCATAAAAATCGAAGCAACTAAATTTACTGAAGTTGGGTATGTTGGTCGTGACGTAGAATCGATCATTCGCGACCTGGTTGATATTGCCGTAAAAATGATACGCGAAACTGAAATTCAAAAAGTTCAGCACCTGGCTGAGGACTTAGCAGAGGACAGAATTCTAGATGCGCTTCTACCACAAGCGCGTACTGATGAAAAACAAGACGAGGAAGTAGGTCAATCGAGTGCCCGCCAGCTATTTAGAAAAAAATTACGGCAGGGTGATCTTGACGACAAAGAAATCGAGATAAAAATCTCTGAAACTCCAGCTGGGGTTGAAATCATGGCGCCGCCTGGCCTTGAAGACATGACCAGCCAACTAAAAAACATGTTTTCCAATATGAATACTGGCCGCAAAAGCTCCCGTCGCATGTCCGTTAAAGCGGCGCTGAAAGTCGTAAAAGATGAAGAAGCAGCCAAGTTGATTAATGAAGAAGAAATAAAAAATCGAGCCGTCGAATCCACCGAACAAACTGGCATCGTATTTCTTGACGAAATCGATAAAGTTACCAATCGGCATGATCAGGGTAATGCAGGGGTTTCTAGAGAAGGCGTGCAAAGAGATTTATTGCCTTTAATAGAAGGGTCTACAGTAACTACTAAATACGGCAGTGTAAAAACGGATCATATTCTTTTTATTGCGTCTGGCGCATTTCATCTATCCAAGCCATCGGACTTGATTCCAGAACTGCAAGGCCGTTTGCCAATTCGGGTTGAACTAGACGCACTCTCGGCGGAAGATTTTGAACGTATTTTGGAAGAACCTGATGCCTCACTTACAGAGCAATATCAAGCTCTTCTCGCAACTGAAGATCTACAGATTCAATTCAGCAAAGATGGCATAACAAAGATTGCAGAAACTGCCTGGCAAGTGAATGAGCGTACTGAAAACATAGGCGCAAGACGACTGCATACGGTTATGGAGCGGCTCCTAGAAGAAGTATCTTTTTCTGCAGCAGATATCGCCGTAGGTAGTAGCGAAAAACTAGTCATCGACAAAGCCTATGTTGAGGATCAGCTTGACGAATTAGCGAAAGATGAAGACTTAAGCCGTTATATCCTTTGATTGAAATGTAGCTATGAGCTCTTTTACTCCCACAGATATTAATTTACATAGACAATCTTCAGTACTTGAACTTGTCTACGCTGATGGATCTACTTACGAGTTAACCGCAGAGTTCTTGAGAGTGAACTCTCCATCAGCCGAAGTTCGTGGGCATGGGAAAGGGCAAGAAATATTACAAACAGGAAAGCGCCAGGTAAAACTGATTAATATACAAGCAGTCGGAAATTATGCAGTAAAATTAGTATTTGATGACGGGCATGATACTGGGATTTATAGCTGGCCTTACTTGCAAGAATTAAGTCATAACAAAACTGATCTCTGGAATTCTTATCTCGGAAAACTGCAAGCTGCCGGTGAAACTAGGGAAGCATTACCGGCAGACACCCAGGTAATAAAAATCCAGCCAGCCTAGGACAGCGCAATAGAATCATGACTAACAATAAGAGCGATCAGGAAACCACACACTTCGGTTACGAAGAAGTTCCTATTAGCGAAAAACAAGAAAGGGTTAGTCAGGTATTTAGATCAGTGGCAAGCCGCTATGACATCATGAATGACGTCATGTCACTAGGCTCCCATAGACTAATTAAACGTTTTACTATCGAACTCAGCGCACTCCGTCCCGGTCATACTGTTTTGGATCTGGCGGGAGGCACAGGAGACTTCAGCTTACGCTTTTCGACATTGGTCGGCGCGACGGGTCAAGTAGTGCTCGCAGATATTAATGAAGCCATGCTTCAGATTGGTCGAGATCGAGTCATCGATGCGGCTAAAATTGGAAATGTTCAATTTGCTCAAGTAAATGCTGAACAACTGCCTTTCGAAGATAATACTTTCGATTGTATTTGTATCGCCTATGGTCTTAGAAATGTCACTGACAAAGACTCCGCTCTAGCTTCCATGAATCGCGCTCTGAAACCAGGCGGCCGTGTGCTGGTACTGGAATTTTCAAAACCCAAGAACCAGTTAGTTAGAAAAGCCTATGATGCTTTTTCTTCTCTGTGGCCTACTGCAGGAAAGCTGTTCACGGGAGATGCCGCGAGTTATCGTTATCTTGTTGAGTCAATTCGTATGCACCCAGATCAAGATACATTGCTTGGGATGATGGAAAACGCGGGTTTAGTTGACTGCAAGTATCACAATGTGATGAATGGAATTTGTGCAATCCATATGGGGTTCAAAGCGCCATGAAAGAAATTATTAGTTTCGCCCTGTGGTCAGCGGAGAACGTCATTAATCAAATAATTCAATCAGACAGATACGTACTGAATAAACTTGCCCCATTCGCCGGAAGAAGTTTAGAAATAGAAACATGGTCACCGAATTTTAGTATCGTAGTATTTTTCGGATTCGATAGATTAAGTTTAAGTGGCATAAGCGCAGAACTACTCAATATAACCCCTGACGCAAAAGTTTCTGGCGAAACAAAGACGCTGGTTAATTTGCTGACAAAGAACACACCTCAACCACTAACCAATTCTAAAATTGCAGTTGCTGGCGACGCACAATTTATGCAAGATATTTTTCAAGCTATACAATCTCTGGATATACAGTGGGCAGATCATCTGGCCCCTTTCCTGGGCGATACAGTAACCCACGAAACTGATAAATTTGTGAGAAGTTTGAGTTCCTGGGGCCAGGATGCAAGTAAAAAGCTAAAACGAAATGCAAATGACTACATAAAAGAAGAAGTCAGATTGGCCCCCCACTCCTCGGATATTCGGAAATTTAGCGAGGATTTAGATCAACTGCGATTGAAAATCGATCGCGTAACCGCAAAGGCCGAATATCTTTTTCAACGCTTGGGACCAGTAAACAACTGAAAAATCGAGATTTATTGAGCTTTTGATTCTTGTTTGCCGAGTTTACTGATGCTATCTTTCCTCCCCCTCCACGCAAGCAGAACCCTATAAGTGTCCTATCTACCCCGCCTTATAAAAATTCTACGAGTGATTGCCAAATATCGTCTCGATGAATACCTTGACGGCCAACCAAGGATGATCTGGTTGCGAGTGTTACTTTTCCCATTTCGATTAGGTCGTTCCGTGACTACACCAGAAGAATCTCGAAATCGACGCTTGCGACAAGCGATGGAAGAGCTAGGACCAATTTATATTAAGTTTGGTCAGTTACTTTCCACCCGCAGGGATTTCCTCAATAGTGACCTCGCTGACGAATTACAGTCATTGCAAGATAATGTGCCACCATTTAAATCACCTACTATAGACTTCATTATCAAAGATTCTCTTGGAGTTGAGTCATCGGAAGTCTTCAAGCAGCTCGATGAAAAACCTTTCGCATCCGCTTCGATCGCGCAAGTATATAAAGCCGTTTTACAGTCTGGTGAAGACGTCGTCATCAAAGTATTACGGCCAGGTATTGAGAAAATCATCGATGCAGACATTAGATTACTTAAATGGGTCGCGGCATTAATTGAGTTTCGAACTACGTTAGGCAAACGATTACGACCATCAGAAGTAGTGAATGATTATGAAAAAATCATTTGGGGTGAATTAAACTTACAAACTGAGGCTGCGAATACCTCTGTACTGAGGAAGAATTTTGAGCACAGCGCTGAACTTTACGTCCCCAAAATTTATTGGGATTACACAAACAAGAACATGCTGGTCATGGAAAGAATTCACGGCATTTCGGTCTCCGATCTAAAACAACTTAAATCACATAATATCGATCTTAAAAAGCTCGCTGAGACCGGAGTGAACATCTTCTTCACACAAGTATTCGAGCACAATTTTTTTCATGCTGATATGCACCCTGGAAATATATTTGTGTCTCGGGAAAACCCAAATAACCCCCAATACATTGCCATCGATTGCGCAATCATAGGAACACTAAGCGATGATGATCAAGAATACTTAGCTAAGAACTTGTTAGCGATCTTTAAGAGAGATTATCGCAAAGTAGCGCAACTTCATGTGAAAAGTGGATGGGTGCCAAAAAATACCAAAGTTCATGAATTTGAATCGGCCATACGCAGTGTCTGTGAACCGATTTTTGAGAGGCCATTGAAGGATATTTCATTTGGCCAACTTTTGGTGCAACTGTTTAGAACAGCCGGCCGCTTTAATATGGAAGTGCAACCTTCACTCGTTCTTTTGCAAAAAACACTCTTGAACATCGAAGGCCTAGGACGCCAACTTTATCCTGAACTAGATCTATGGCAAACGGCTCTGCCGTATCTTGAAAATTGGAATACCAAGCGATTAAATCCATTGATTTTATTAACCAAAATACAGGAAAATATTCCCAGCCTAATTGAACAATTACCACATCTACCACTTTTATTACTCACGGCAATTGAGCAATCAAATCAATTCAGTGAAATTAGCGATTCTTTAAAAAATCAAGAAGTAAGGCAAAGAGAGGTGGAAAAGACACGAAAACGAGTTGCACGAACTGGCGGAATCGTTGCTCTTGTCTTAGCGGTTGCAACATTAGTACCATTGACTAGCGCAGTCATTGTAAGTAGTCCAATCTCTACCTTAGGACTGACTGCAGTCGGTTTCTATCTTTTGTATTTTAGACGGTGAAAGAGCATACTAAGCTGATGCCTTCTTATTTGGACGAAGTAAATTGGAACAAAAATGGCTTGGTTCCAGTCATCTCACAGGATGCGACATCAGGAAGAATTTTGATGCAAGCCTGGGCTAATCGAGAAGCTTTACAGACAGCGATTGATGAAGGACGCGCTGTATACTGGTCTCGCTCTCGTAATGCACTGTGGCGCAAAGGCGAAGAATCAGGAAATGTTCAAAAGCTTGTAGATGTATATTTGGACTGCGACAATGACACTTTGTGCTATAAAGTCGAACAAATCGGTGGAATAGCCTGCCATACGGGGCGCGAGAGCTGCTTCTTCCAAAAGTTTAGTAATGACAAGTGGGAAATTTTAGACCCAGTTCTCAAAGATCCATCGGAATTATACGGAAAATCATAAGCACTCTTAGTGTTTGCAGTGCAAGTTGAGTGTTAAAATGAGTAGAGTGTTATTCGAATTAGCAGAAGTTCTGGAAAAAAGAAAATCCGCGAACGGCGATGCTTCCTATGTTGCGAGCTTGCATGAAAAAGGTCTGAACAAAATTCTTGAAAAAGTAATTGAAGAAGCAACTGAAACTATTCTTGCAGCAAAAGAGTGCAATGCTAATTCTATCGAAAGCAAGGCTGCTGTGATAAGTGAAACAGCAGACCTTTGGTTTCACACAATGGTTATGTTAAGCCACCTCAATATGGGACCCGATCAAGTATTGGTTGAATTAGAAAAGCGTTTTGACATTTCTGGCCTTGATGAAAAGGCTTCACGTAAAATTGAAACCAGCAATTAGGAATCTTATAGGTAATATAGCTGGTACTGGAGGTTTATTATGGGTGTAGGTGGAATAGGCATTTGGCAACTACTAATTATTCTACTAATTGTAGTAATGTTATTCGGAACAAAAAAATTACGTAACTTAGGCTCTGATCTTGGTGGCGCCTTAAAGGGATTTAAAACCGCAATAAAAGATGACGAAGCCGAGTCCGATTCAGAGGCATCTGAAGATTCTACAGAAGGCACCGGTGAGACCATCGATGCGACTGCCGAAAAAGTAGAAACTAAATAGCTTCAATATCACTCATCAAACACCGCGCTCACTAGACGTGAGTGCGACTGCCGGTAATGTTTAACATTCATTCAACTGAAATACTTTTAATACTAATAATTGCTTTGATCATTATCGGACCAGAGCGGCTCCCCACTGCAGTTAAAACAGCTGGACTTTGGATTGGTCGATTCCGACGCTCTTTTTATAAAGTCAAAGCTGAAATAGAAAGGGAATTAAATACCGATGAGATTCGTCGTCAATTACACAATGAATCTGTATTGGCTCAAATAGATGAAGCAAAAGCAAAAGTGGAATCAGTTGCCGAAGAAACAGAGACATCAGTCAACAAATTAGTAAATTCAGAAGATTTTGATCCAGGTGCTTCAAAAGTAACAGCTGAACAATCTTCCGAGGAAAAATCTCTGCAGGAAGAAATTCAAGAAGTCTCTGATGAAGTTGAAGAAGTTGCTAGAGAAATCTATAGCTCAGGCAAAAACCCAAGACTTGCAGAGAATGAGCCAACCGAAGAAGTGAAACAAGATGACAGCGTCAGCTGAAGACGAAAAAGAGCTAACGCTTATCGATCATTTGGTTGAATTGCGTGATCGCATTTTAAAGTGTGTTGTCGCAATCGTAGTTCTTTTTCTGGCTATGTTTTACTGGGCCAACGATATCTACAATTATGTAGCTCTACCCCTAGTCCAAGCACTACCAGAGGGGTCGAGCATGATAGCGATCGATCCAACCTCTCCGTTTTTTGCCCCTTTTAAGCTAACTTTCTATGTCGCTTTTCTAGTAGCAGCACCTTACATTTTGTATCAGCTTTGGTCATTTATTGCACCAGGCCTTTATAAGAATGAAAAAGCGGTAGCGATACCACTTTTTATATCCAGTGTCTTACTTTTTTACACAGGCATAGCTTTCGCACGTTATGTCCTATTTGGAATTGTATTCGGTTTCTTTATCTCAGTAGCACCGGACGGTATACAGGTAGCGCCTGATATTAGCAGCTTCTTAAGTTTCGCCTTGACGATATTTTTCGCCTTCGGGTTTGCTTTTGAAATTCCTATCGCTGTATTTCTTTGTATTTGGGCAGGGCTTGCTGAGCCAAACTCTCTTGCTGAGAAACGCCCCTATGTCGTAGTTGGTTGCTTTATTATTGCCATGCTGCTCACACCACCTGATCCTTTCACCCAATCTATGTTGGCCTTACCTATGTGGGCATTGTTTGAAGTTGGAATAATTGCTGGGCGACTAATTCAAAAGCGTCAAGCCGAAGAAGAGGATAGTCAATAAAAAAAGTTTCGACTCAAGCTCTTAAACTAAAAGTCACCGGACCATCGTTCTCCAAGGCGATCTGCATATTTGCAGCAAACTGGCCACTACCTACGATTGCGTATTTCTCCTTAGCCGAATTCACCAAGTATTCGAATAACACTTTCGCGTCTTGAGGAGGCATTGCCGATGAAAAACCAGGCCTTAACCCTCTGTCTGTAGTTGCAGCGAGGGTAAATTGGGAAACAAGCATAAGCCCACCTCCGACATCCGTTAGGCTTAAGTTCATTTTCCCTTCGATATCTACAAATATCCTATAAGCGAGGATTTTATCCAATAATTTATCGGCAGTAGTGTTTGTATCTTTTTTCTCGATGCCGATTAATGCCAGCATCCCTTTATCGATTCCTGAATATAGCTGGTCTTCAATTATCACTTTGGCGTAATTTACTCGCTGAATAAGAGCAATCATTTTTAAAGTAAACTATCCGGCTTGTTGGAGTTCTTTCGCTATGTCCTGGGTCGCGCGTATTAATGCATCAACGGTACCCGGCTCCGATGCAGAATGTCCAGCATCTCTTACAATATGTAATTCAGAATTTTGCCAATGCTGATGAAGCGTATTCGCATTGTTGAGCGGACAAAGAATATCATAGCGACCATGCACAATGCGGCCAGGAATATCTGAAATTGCGGAAATGTTTTTTAAAATCTGATTTTCTTCAATAAAACCTTTGTTCACAAAATAGTGTGTTTCTATCCGAGACAAGGCAAGTGCAAAATGAGGCTTAGTAAATTTAGCCAGAGCTTCAGCGCTTGGCCTCAGCTTCGAACAATTGCCCTCCCATGCCGACCATGATTTTGCAGCGGCCATTCGAGCTAACTCATCTTCGCCGGTCAACCGGTCATAATAGGCATTGATCAAGTCGCTGCGCTCACTTTCCGGAACTGCCTTGACGAATTCTTCCCAATAATCCGGAAACACGTGATTAGTGCCGTCTTTATATACCCAATCCAAATCACATTGACGACAGAGAAAAACACCACGCAAAATCAATGCCGACACACGGGAAGGAAAGTTTTGAGCATAAAGCAAACTTAAAGTTGATCCCCATGAGCCCCCAAACATTACCCATTTAGAAACGCCTAGATATTCTCGAATCACCTCTATATCCGCGATGAGATGATCTGTCGTGTTTTCTTCCAGAGAGGCATGGGGAATTGATCTTCCACAACCGCGCTGATCGAAGGTAATAATATGAAATTTTTGAGGGTCAAAGAATCGTCGTGAACTTGCATCGCAACCTCCGCCTGGACCACCATGGACAAACAATACCGGCAGACCATCACTGTTTCCAGATTCATCCACATATAGCTCATGGCTATCAGATACCCTGACTTGATGGCGTTTGAAGGGTTTTATTTCAGGAAACAGCACTAGCATTAATCACTCCCTGCAAAGACAACCTTAATTTTGAATTAAGAGCTCTTTATAACAACAATTGACTAGAAGCTCTGTCTCTTGGGTAGAATTAAGTAATCGATAATAGGCCAGCTTAAGGATTTATGCCAGGGCGGGCTGAATGGAAAATCAACTTAACCCCGCGCTGCTGTGCCTCTGCTCATTCTTTTACGTTCGTTCTCGGTAAGGTATTTTTTACGTAGGCGAATGTGACTGGGAGTGACCTCTACCAACTCATCGGCAGCAATAAACTCCATTGCCTGCTCTAAGCTGTGGAGGACTGGTGGAGTTAACAAGATATTCTCGTCGTTTCCTGCCGCGCGAACGTTAGTTAGCTGTTTGGCCTTTGTTGGATTTACAGCCAAGTCATTATCGCGACTATGCAGACCTACAATCATGCCTTCATAAACTTCAGTATTCGGTTTGATATATAGACGTCCACGATCTTGAAGATTAAATAGAGCAAAGGCTAGTGATTTTCCGTTAACCATCGAAATCAATACACCATTGTTTCGTGCCGCTAATTCAACTTCTTTGAACTCACCGTAGTGATCAAAAACGTGAGTCATTAGTCCTGAGCCCGAAGTCATCGATAGAAAATGAGACCGAAACCCTATAAGCCCGCGAGTGGGAATAAGAAACTGCAATCTTACTCGCCCCTTACCATCTGGGAGGAGTTCCTGCATCTCCGCCCGACGCTCTCCTAATTCCTCTATAACTGCACCTTGATGTTGTTCATCACAGTCTATAACCAATGTTTCAAATGGCTCATGCTTCTTGCCCTTTTTTTCATGGATAATAACTTCAGGTTTGGAAACCGCTAGCTCAAAACCTTCTCGTCGCATAGTTTCTATTAACACAGCCAAGTGTAATTCACCTCGCCCAGAAACTGAGTACTTGTCAGGTTCAGAACCCTGCTCAACGCGCAGTGCAACATTGTAGAGTAGCTCTCTCTCTAACCTTTCTTTTAGGTGACGTGTAGTAATGAATTTTCCTTCTTTGCCTGCGAAGGGGGAATCATTTACCTGAAAAGTCATACTGATAGTAGGTTCATCAACCGAAAGAGCGGGCATGGCCTCAACCAATGTCGGATCACAAAGAGTGTCAGATATCTTTAAACCTTCGATACCCGTAATACAGACGATCTCACCTGCCATCGCTTCTTTCACATCGATTCTTTCTAAACCCAAGTGACTTTTTACTTGGAGAATTTTACCCTTTCTTTCGCTACCTTCTCGGTCAACTATTATCACTTGTTGATTTGAAGAAGCTCTACCGCGAGTAATTCTCCCAATACCAATAACACCTACGTAGCTGCTGTAGTCGAGTGCACTTATTTGCATCTGAAGGGGTGCATCTACAGTCACTTTAGGTGAAGGAACTTTTTCTACAATTGTTTTAAACAGAGGTTCCATAGATTCAGAGAGTTCTTCTACCTCCAAGCCTGAAGTCCCTTCCAGCGCGGACGCATAAATAATGGGGAAGTCGAGCTGTGTATCGTTAGCACCAAGCTTGTCGAACAGGTCAAAGACTTCATCGATTACCCAATGAGGGCGGGCACCGTCGCGATCAACTTTGTTGACCACAACAATAGGGTTCAAACCTTGAGCAAATGCTTTTTGAGTCACAAATCGAGTTTGTGGCATTGGCCCATCTACAGCATCGACAAGCAAGAGCACACTATCCACCATCGATAACACCCGCTCTACTTCGCCACCAAAATCTGCATGCCCGGGCGTATCCACAATATTGATATGGTAATTGTGCCAATTAATAGCAGTATTTTTTGCAAGAATAGTGATACCGCGTTCGCGCTCTTGATCATTAGAGTCCATAATGCGCTCGACTTGTTTGCCGCGACTGTCTAATGTTCCGGATTGCTGCAATAGCTTATCGACCAAAGTAGTTTTACCGTGGTCCACGTGAGCAATAATGGCAATGTTACGAATTTTATCGATCATCGAATCTGTTTCTGAGAGGAGGTTGCTGGGATTTCTGCAAAAGGGCGCGAGTATACACGACCCGTGTTTACTTAGCTAAGCCCTAGTTAACGGTATTTCCTCTGCAACATTATGTAACTAGTCTGACTGAGAGATAGTTTTGTAGGCTAGGGATCCGCTTCAAACCCCAGCCTTTAAGTCGAGGACCGCAACATTGGTGTAACCTTCATCGAACAAATGGGCCGCATGCAGACGACTCATCATACCCTTATCACAATAAAGCATATATTGAGTATCTCTATCGAGTTCAGTGAATCGAGTTTGCAACTGATAAAATGGAACATTCAGCACTTCAGCTCCATCTGAAATATTTAGTGGGCTAATTTCCAATTCACTGGGGTGCCTGATATCAATGACGACGCTGCCATTGGAAATGGTATTCTTCACGTCGACTTCAATCGCTGCGGCATTGAAATCATCTATAACCTCAGTTATTAGTTGAAAGTGTGCAGATTCAATGGCGCTCTCTAAAACATCAAAATTAAATCGACTTTCTTCCCTTTTTACTTTTCCAATGTTTGCTTTTGTCGTTGGATTTTTTGAAATAACAGCACAATATTCTGGTATGTTTTTGGAAAAATCTTCTGTACCAATATTACGGGAGATATCTATGATGTCTTGTTTATTAACTGTGCAAAGAGGACGCAACACTAGGCTATCTATTGCGGTATCAATGACAGCTAAATTAGATAAAGTCTGACTAGAGACTTGGGCAACACTTTCACCAGTCACTAGCGCTTTGATCGATAGGTCATCAGCGATACGTTCGCTTGCCCTCAGCATCATTCTTTTTAGAACCACACCCATTTGCGAATCGTCGACTTGTGTAAGGATTTCTTCAACGACACCCGCAAAAGGAACCGAAACAAATTTAACACGATGTGAGCTGTGATATTTCATCCACAGAAACAATGCGACTTCTTTCACCGCAAGTTCATGAGCTTTTCCACCTAGATTAAAAAAACAGTAATGAGTTTGTAGTCCTCGTTTGATAGTTAAGAAGCTTGAAACAGAGGAATCAAAACCTCCAGAAATCAAAGACATCACCGCATCTTGGCAACCCAAAGGATAACCGCCAAGACCCTTCACCTGTTCACGGATTATATAAAGAAATTCATCCTTAATTTCCAGCGCAACAGTCACATCAGGCTTTTTTAATTTAACACCTGCTGTTTTCAGATGTCTTTTTAATCCACGGCCAACATACTGTTCGACGTCAACTGATCTAAACTGATGCTTGCCGTTGCGCTTACAACGTACGGCAAATGTCTTGCCAATGATAAATTCACCATAAGCTTTAAGGGTAAGTTGAAAGATTTCTTCCATCTCACGCAATGGATGGCGTTCCGCTTTTAGAATTGAAGCAATACCAGGCGTGCAAGTTAAACGTTCTGTAATTTGTTTCGTAATAATGGATTCGTCATTGGAAGTTTCCACTTCCAATACATCCCACTTACCCGTTACCTTGATACCTTCATCGAATTCCTTAAGGACTTCTCGCAAATTCTTCCGCAATTGGCGTATAAACTTGCGGCGCACTGGGCGACTCTTAATAGTAATCTCGGGAAAAAGCTTTACGAGGTACAGCACTGTGCCCCCAAAAATGAACTGACAAATAAGATGAGCAGCGATCTAGAAAAAAAGTTTAGCGCTGTGATGGTGCAATATTTCGTATTCATTCTAGATTTTGCACCTTAAAGGTGCGCAGATATCGGCAACGCACTCTATCGGTGCTCTTTTAGTTGAAGTTTATTTCTGGCTCCAGTAAATTTGAGCCTTGTAGCGGTATTGCTGCTGGCATACATTTTGCTCCTCCCCATGCACACAAGGCAAGTCTTCGAAAACAGTTTATCTGAATAGATTGACAACCCTGTGGAATATCGCGGGATTTTTGCCCTGGCGCGAAGACTTGTTTGCAGCGCGGTACAAGCAATACGCTGGAAGATTGCAGATCAAGTGTAAGAATAAAAGAAAGTAACCCAATGGCATTTAGTATCAAGTAGTCGAAATCGATCAGGAGAAAGTTAGAAAATGAAATCAAAATTGGAATACATTTGGCTTGATGGCTTCAAGCCAACCCAAAGTCTTCGAAGTAAGACGCAAGTGAGAGCAGACTTCGGTGGGACTATAGAAGAATGTCCGATGTGGTCATTCGACGGATCTTCCACCCTGCAAGCAACTGGCGATGATTCAGATTGCTTGTTAAAACCTGTAGCGATCTTTCCAGACCCCGATCGCGCGAATGCTTACCTCGTGATGACCGAAGTACTTAACGCTGACGGCACACCGCATGCCACAAACGGTCGTGCCACTATCGATGATGACGATGAAGATTTCTGGTTTGGTTTTGAGCAGGAATACTTTCTCTGGGATACCAAAACCGGTTTGCCACCTGGTTTTCCTCCTGGCGGCTACCCTGGTCCTCAAGGCCCCTATTACTGCTCGGTTGGTGCCTCTAACGCCCATGGACGCGACTGCGTTGAAGATCACCTAGACCTTTGTCTCGAAGCAGGAATCAACGTTGAAGGAATTAATGCTGAAGTAGCAGCGGGTCAGTGGGAATTTCAGGTATTCGCCAAAGGCGCAAAGCGGGCAGGTGATGAAACTTGGGTTGCTCGCTACCTCCTCGAAAGAACCGCAGAGCGGTATGGTCTAGCCATAAATTATGAACCAAAGCCGTTGGGTAAAGACTTGGACTGGAACGGGTCCGGCATGCACGCAAATTTCTCTAACGCTCTCATGCGTGAATCCGGTGACGAATCAGTTTTCACCAAGATCTGCGAAGAGTTTGGTAAAAACATAGATCGCCATATAAGCGTTTATGGTGCAAACAATGATCAGCGCTTGACTGGAGAACATGAAACGCAATCGATCGACATGTTCAGTTATGGCGTATCTGATCGCGGTGCTTCAATTCGTATTCCAATTGGAACCGTCGATGATGGCTGGAAGGGTCGCCTTGAAGACCGCCGAACCGCTTCTAATGCAGACCCTTATAAAGTTGCTGCCGTAATTATTAAAACAACGAAAGAAGGTCTAGCGTAAACTTAGCTAATCGACTGATATCAAGCCCGGGCTCGTCCCGGGCTTTTTCTAGTCTAAAACCTGTATACACCCATCCCTATACATATATTGAATTATGCACTATTTTGGTGCACTATTATCGCCGTTAAGTTATGCCGACGGCTATTCTCCATTGAGTTGCGCCCAAACTATGGGACTGTAGGCAAGTTCTCTTCTGAACTAGTTGGTCCTCTTATTGCTTAGCAACAGTGGTGCAATAGGTGGAGGCCATCCCTGGCATTAATCGAGTTCAAATATCAAAAGATCACTTAGCAATAGAGTAACAGCGTGACCGTGGACAACTTACATCAGCAATTACTGGATTTTTTAAAAACCGGTGTCGTGCTGCTAGATAGCAATTTGCGCCTGCTGTACATCAATATAGCCGCGGAAGCCTTGCTTGGAGTCAGTAACAAGAAAGTGAATCAACTTTTTGTTGGCGACATTATTGTTAATGCAGAGAAAGACATCGGCGAAATGAAAACAGCCCTTGTCAAAAAAAGCAGTTTTACGAAACGAAGAACTGAGCTGCAGGTCATTAACAACAAAATACTCTTTGTGGATTATACCCTCAATCCAATAGAGATAAATGGCGAGACTCAGGCGCTGCTTGAAATCAACTCCCTTGAGCATTCGCAGCGAATTAGCCGGGAAGCATCTTTACACTCCGCTCACGCTACAACTCGCGAGCTAGTAAGAGGCTTAGCACATGAAATTAAAAACCCACTAGGTGGTATTCGCGGTGCTGCACAACTTTTAGCTCATGAAATTGCCGCTGGCGAACTCACCGATTACACCAATGTAATAATCGAAGAGGCAGATCGTTTGCATAATCTTGTAGATCGATTGTCCGGTTCCAGAAAACCACTTGAACTTAGGGAAATAAATATCCATGAAGTACTAGAGCGAGTTCGAAATCTAGTAAGCGCAGAAATTAGCGGAAAGGGCATTAATCTCGCTTACGATTATGACCCAAGCATTCCTTCAATCGTTGCAGATGCAGAGCAATTGATTCAAGCAATGCTCAACATTGTACGCAATGCCATGCAGTCTCTTAGCAGCCCCGGTATTGATCACAAACTAGGAGAGATTATTTTACGTAGCCGCATTGTGCGCAATGTAACCATAGGAACCAAGTTTTATCGGCTGGCTGCGACCATTGAAGTAATCGACAATGGCCCCGGCATACCGGCAGATATGATAGATGCAATTTTTTACCCGATGATCAGCGGGCGTCCTGACGGCACAGGGTTGGGATTGCCAATTACCCATGGGATTATCCATCAACACAGCGGCTTAATTGAGTGCGAGAGCAAACCGGGAACTACTAAGTTTACAGTCTCTATACCTATAGGAAAATCTAACTAATAATTCTGAAAGCGAAGGTTTTATAAATGATGAACACACATAATTCAGTTTGGATCCTTGATGATGATAGGTCCATCCGTTGGGTGTTAGAAAAGTCTTTAAGCAAGACAGGAGTTAACACCGAATCATTCGAGAATGGTGATGACTTACTTCATCGGTTGGAGCAAGAATCGCCAGACGCAATTATCAGCGACATTCGTATGCCGGGTATTAGTGGATTGGATCTACTTTCCACTATTCAGAAATCACATCCTGATCTTCCTATCATCATAATGACCGCCCACTCTGATCTTGACAGCGCAGTCTCCTCATACAGTCGTGGTGCCTTCGAATATCTGCCAAAACCCTTCGATATCGAAGAAGCTGTCGCTATGACTCAGCGAGCACTGGAACACGCTGGCGATAATGAAACTGAAAATAATCAAGTTACCATCGATCACTCTCAAGAAATTATTGGCGAAGCGCCTGCTATGCAAGAAGTATTTCGCGCAATTGGGCGTCTTTCAAATTCAAATATCTCTGTGCTTATTAATGGAGAGTCAGGAACTGGAAAAGAATTAGTCGCTCGTGCGCTACATGAGCATAGCCCTCGCAAAGATAAAGCGTTTGTGCCACTCAATGTGGCTGCTATTCCCAAAGAACTTATTGAATCCGAATTATTCGGCCACGAGAAGGGTGCCTTTACGGGTGCAAACCAACAACGCACTGGTCGTTTTGAGCAGGCTAATGGCGGCACTCTATTCTTAGATGAAATTGGCGACATGCCTGCAGATACTCAGACCCGACTGCTACGAGTTTTATCTGATGGGGAGTTCTATCGCGTAGGAGGACATACCTCAATAAAAGTCGATGTTCGTATTATTGCTGCGACCCATCAAAATCTAGAGAAACTTCTAGAGCAACACCTATTTCGAGAAGATTTATTTCATCGCCTCAATGTAATAAGAATTCATATCCCAAGTTTATGTGATAGACGGGAAGATATTCCTAAACTCGCCAATCATTTTCTTAAAAGTGCGGCGGAAGAACTTGAAGTAGAACCCAAATTGCTTCGGCCTGAAACAGAAAAGTATATAGTGGGTTTAAGTTGGCCTGGAAATGTTCGTCAATTAGAAAACTTTTGTCGCTGGATTACGGTAATGGCGTCCAGCCGTGAAGTGCATATCAATGACTTACCTCCTGAGTTCCATGAACAAGGGGCAGAGGTCGGTAAGACTGGTAACTGGACTCAACAGCTTCAGACTTGGGCGGACAAACAACTCAGCTTGGGGAATACTGGCATTCTTAATGAAGCGACACCATTGTTTGAACGAACGCTGATAGATATCGCGCTAAAACATACTGCGGGAAAACGTAGAGATGCAGCAAACCTTCTTGGATGGGGGCGCAATACCTTGACTAGAAAAATTAAAGAATTTGGAGTGTCTAATTCAGATTCTCAAGAGTCAGATTAGGTTTGAAATGACTGTGAAAGGACATGCTAAGGAAATGTTTGACCCAAGTGCCTAGCACTAAAAAAATATTGCCCCTGGCCTATTCAAAGCGAGGCTATGATTTCCTGCAAGTTGATAACTCGCGAAGCGACGGCATTAATCAGGCGCAAAGATGAGAAGAGACCAATTAATTGAGAAAGATGCGTCTAAAAGTTTTTAGTAACACTTAAATGAACAGTGTATATATGAGCCTGCATCAAGTGATCGAAATTTGATCAACATCGTGCTTTTTGAGCCTGAAATACCCCCAAATACGGGAAATATTATCCGTTTAGCTGCAAATACGGGTTCACAGCTACATTTGATAAAACCTTTCGGTTTCGACCTGGAGGACAAAAAAATGCGCCGTGCTGGATTGGATTATCATGAATTTGCTGGGATTTTTACCTACGAAAACTGGGGAGATTTCCTAAATTCTCATGACTCTCCCAGGGTTTATGGCGTCAGCACTAAAGGGAAACTGTCTTATCACACCATAAAGTACGAGAAAGATGACTTTTTATTATTTGGCCCCGAAACCCGAGGATTGCCAGATTACATCCGGCGAGAGATAGGGGAAAACAGAGTAATTCGTATCCCGATGCTTCTCAACAGCCGCAGTATAAACCTTTCTAACGCCACCGCTATCATCGTCTACGAAGCCTGGCGACAATTAGGCTTCGCAGAAGGTCGTTAAAATACGTTGGATCTTTAAAAGGCGAGAAGCCTTAAAGCTTCTTATTCTGCCTCCGGCGCGGACGTCTCAGTACTTTCGGTGATAGCACCATTACCGTTACCTGTCGCTTGCTGCGCGCCGGCCTGTTTTTGTTGCTGATAAAGCGACTCAAAATTGATAGGTGCTAGCATTAATGCTGGAAAGCTACCCTTGATTGCTAAGGAATCAATCACTTCTCTCGCGTAGGGGAATAAAATATTAGGGCAAACTGTCGCAAGCAATTGTTCGAGTTGTTCGTCTTCAAAATCCTTGCATGCAAACACACCGGCTTGATGAACTTCTACCAGAAAAGCAGATTGTTCCTCTAAAAGAGCTTCTGCAGTGAGTATGAGAACTACCTCATACAAATCATCCTGCACCTTGTTACTACGAGTTTTAATGTCGAAATTAATTTTTGGCGTCCATTGCCCCTGGAATATCGCTGGACTGCGGGGTGATTCGAAAGACGAATCTTTTAAATAGATTCGCTGCAATGCAAACTGTGGGCCTTGTGGTTGCTGGGTTTCGTCTGCAGCTCCAGCTGCCTGTGGGTTGTTATAGTCTTCAGCCATGATAGTTCCTATCTGTTTCTATTCAGTGAATTCTTGTCGATCTTTTGATGCGTCAATCTTTAAATGAACTCTTAGCAGCTACTTTTGCACAAGTGGCAGTGATTGAGCTTTCCATTCTGTGAGTCCGCCAGAAAGTCGAAATACTTCAGCATAACCCGACTCTTGAAGAGTCTTAGCCGCATCACCCGAATGTTGCCCTAGCTTGCACACCACTACTACCGGTTTTTCTTTGTGTTTCCTCAACTCAGATAATCGCTGTTTGAGCTTCGCCAAGGGAATATTAATTGAGTCAACGATATGTCCTGTATCGAACTCCTTCTTTTCCCTTACATCGACCACCACCGCACCTTGCCGATTAATCAACATCACCGCTTTTTGCGGACCTACACTACTGGCACCGGTCCGCTGGTGGTACATCATAATTGCTCCGAGAGTGATTACCCACATCGCGGAAAGAAGTAAATGATTGCCAATGAATTCTACAAATTGAGCCATAAGAGATTGCGAGTTTCGTTCCAGCTAATATGAACGGAGGCTGAAGTTTATTGGGTTAGTGGCCTTTAATTTTAAGCTCAGGCCAATTAGTAAAAAGGCGAGCAGTATACACGTGTCATGGCCGCTAAAGAAGGTCTAAAAGTAGCTCTGAAATAACGGTTGCGGGCAGGTGCTAACCGCCATTTGCTCGCTATCAAATGCTCTTTCAAGGATAATATAGACATCGCAACTGTCTGCATTGTCACGTTAAATCAGGAGGATTGAAGTCGCGCAATGAGTGTCAAGAAAACTGCCCTTTTAGTCATTCTCGATGGTTGGGGATACCGCGAAAATACTGATTATAACGCTATTCATGCAGCAGACAGTCCTAACTGGGATAGTCTGTGGGCTACGAGACCTCACACTTTGATTGACACCTCCGGCAAACATGTTGGCCTCCCAGCTGGACAAATGGGAAATTCCGAAGTTGGGCACATGAATCTTGGCGCTGGAAGAGTGGTTTACCAGAGCCTTACTCGAATCGACAAAGCTATTGAAGAAGGCTCATTCTTCAATAACGAAATTCTCATACAGGCTGTCGATAAAGCAATTGAATCTGAATCTACCCTACATCTATTTGGGTTAATGTCACCAGGCGGGATACACAGTCACGAAGACCACATAATGGCAATGATCAAACTGGCTTCAGAACGCGGTGTTAATAAGATATTCCTACATGCATTTCTCGATGGACGTGACACCCCACCGAGAAGTGCTAAGCCTTCTTTATTGAGAGCAGAACAAACTTTACAGAGCTCCGGCAAAGGCCGCGTGGCCTCTTTATGCGGTCGATTCTTTGTCATGGATAGAGACAATAGATGGGAAAGGGTAAAACTGGCTTATGAATTACTAACCGAAGCCAAAGCGAATTTCCAATATAACAATGTAACCGATGCCTTGAATGCTGCATACGCAAGAAATGAAAACGATGAATTTGTGCAAGCAAGCTTAGTCGGCGACGCAGGAAGCGAATCTGCGATTGTTGCCAATGATGATGTTGTTGTATTTATGAATTTTCGTGCAGACCGCGCCCGGGAAATTACTCGCGCATTCGTGCAAGACGATTTTGATGGATTCAAGCGAGCCAGCCGTCCTTCGATTCAAGAATTTGTTATGTTGACGGAATATGCCGCGGATATAAAAGCTGCGTGCGCCTATCCACCGCAGAAACTGGACAACGTCATGGGCGCTTATCTCTCCAGCCTGGGGAAAACCCAACTACGCATTGCGGAGACGGAGAAATATGCACATGTAACTTTCTTCTTTAATGGTGGCCGAGAAGAGCCTTTTGAGAATGAGGATCGAACATTAATTCCTTCGCCAGATGTAAAAACTTATGACTTAAAACCTGAGATGTCTGCATTCGAGGTAACTGACAATTTGGTTAATGCAATCGCCTCAGGAAAGTATGATGCGATCATTTGCAATTATGCGAATGGAGATATGGTCGGTCACACCGGCGATTTTCCTGCTTCGGTAAAAGCAGTAGAAGCGGTAGATCAATGCCTAGGTAGAATTGTTCAAGCGATTACCGAATCTAATGGTCACTTATTAATTACTGCAGATCATGGCAATGTCGAACAAATGGTGGACCCAAAAACTAATCAACCATTGACTTCTCATACAAATGGGCCAGTGCCTTTAGTGTACGTTGGCCGCAACAACTACCAATTCAATGGTGAAGGTAGTCTATGCGATATAGCGCCTACTTTACTTATGTTGCTGGGAATTCCAATTCCTGAAGAAATGACCGGATCAGTTTTATTACAACCTACTGATACTGATCTACTGGCTAATAAACAAGCGTAAATGCCACTGCGGTGCCATCAATGCATCTGACTAGATTTTTCTTACTAAGCATTATTTTTTCCACAACCTCTTTTGTACTAGCTGCAGAAAGCGCCAAGCAAGCACTGCAGGATCTTGATTCTATTAACTCCGCGATTGCTGAAATTGACGGTTGGTTAGAGACAGCAAGCAATCGCCAGTCTAGCGCTGAAAAAGAACTAGAAGAAGCCACTCGTGAAGTTGCTCAAGTCACTCAGGCAATGTCTTCCCTTGAAAGTGTAATTGCAGAAAAACAGGATGAGCTAATTGACTTACAAGCTCACCAAAACTCAATCTCTAAAGAAATTTCCACGCAACAAATATTATTGCAGCGAGCTATTCGCCTAGCTTACATAACCAATGATCAAAGCTTTCTAAAAATTCTACTTAATCAAGAAAATTTTTCAGAAAGTTCGCGCATGCTTTATTACTCCCGATTATTTTCAGAAGCTCAAACAGCAAAGATCGAAAATTATCAGGCAAGCCTGATAGAACTGGCAGCAGTGAATGACAATTTATCAACAACACTTACTCACCTGAATGAGCAACAAACACAACTTAATTTTCAAACTGCTGAGCTTACCAAAGCTAGGGAGAATCGAGCATCTGCTTTAGCTGGCGTGAATAGAGAAATTGCAGAACGTAACAGTGCGTTGGAAAACTTAGAAGTTAGCCAAATGGAAATAGAGGCATTACTGGAAGAAATTAGACGAGCAATGGAAGGGGTTACGAGCTTTGCGGATGTACCTCCCTTCGAAGATGCGCGAGGAGAATTGCCATTACCAACTGCAGGTCAGATCACAAGCCAGTTTGGAAATCGCTACGGTGATGGGAACCTCATTAGACAAGGCATAATGTTTAGCACTCAAAGTGGTTCTCCCATCCTGGCTGTGCATGCTGGCAGGGTTGTATTTTCTGATTGGCTCAGAGGTTCTGGTTTACTCGTAATCATCGATCATGGTGATGGCTATATGAGTCTTTATGGATCCAATCAATCACTGGCGAAACAGGCAGGTGAATGGGTCGATGAAGGAGAAGTAATAGCAACCTCTGGCGATGGTGGAACCATTGATAGACAAGGCCTCTATTTTGAAATTCGCCACCGCGGAGAGGCACAAAACCCATCTTCTTGGCTGCGCTAAACTCACACTAATCTTTACTTAAAGCCAAGAATTCCGGCTCTTGGGGAATCTATCCACTCAATCGGTGGTCTTACTTTTCCTATAATTTGCCAATTTGCTTATAAACTGAAACTATTAGGTTCGACGTATACACGAATACCACTAGCCAGGAATTTCCTATGATATTGCTTCAAAGTGCAAAGAGAAGACTGATGGCATGCACACTTATTTGCAGCTTTTCTTCTCTGTTTAGCCTACCTCCTCTATTTGCACAGGATGTTCAATCAGAACCCCTGCCCCTTCCACTGGAAGAGGTTAGGATGTTTACCGAAGCTTTGGACCGCATTCGGATGGCCTATGTTGAAGAAGTGGATGATAAAACTCTGCTGGAAAATGCAATTCGCGGCATGCTATCTGGCCTGGATCCACACTCAGCCTATGTAATTGAAAATGACTTCGATACCTTGCAAGAAAATACCACAGGTGAATTTGGCGGGCTGGGAATAGAAGTAGGTAGAGAAAATGGCTACATCAAAGTCATCAGTCCAATTGATGACACCCCTGCAGACAAAGCTGGCATTGAAGCCGGTGACCTAATTATACAAATCGATGGCAGACCGACTCGGCAGATACTGCCACAGGAAGCTGCCGATCTAATGCGCGGCGAGCCGGGGTCAGAGGTTACGATTACCGTTGCACGAGAAGGTCAGGAACCATTCGATCTAACTGTCACCCGCGAAATTATTGCTATTACTAGTGTTCGCAGTCGTATGTTAGAACCTGGCTATGCCTATTTGCGGGTTTCTCAATTTCGCGTTAACACTTCGAACGAGCTCGAAGAAGAAATTGAAGAACTTTATGCAGAGAATGATGAAATTAAAGGCCTGGTTCTAGATCTAAGAAATAATCCTGGGGGAGTTTTACAAGCCTCAGTCGGTGTTGTAGATGCTTTTATCGATCAGGGTCGCATTGTCTATACCGAGGGACGAATTGAAGGGAATGACATGGAGTTCATGGCAACCACGAACACTGTAGCCGGAGATGTGCCTCTTGTTATTTTAATAAACAATGGTTCAGCCTCGGCATCAGAAATCGTTGCGGGAGCTTTACAAGATCATGCCCGTGCAATTGTTATGGGAACACGAAGTTTTGGAAAAGGTTCTGTACAAACCGTCATGCCTTTAGGAGAACAGCGGGCCATAAAACTTACTACCTCTTTGTACTTCACGCCCAATGGCCGATCAATTCAAGCTCAGGGTATAGACCCTGACATCGTCGTAGAAAATGCTTTCGTGACCCGCCGTTCGAGAAATGTTGCCCAAGTTAGTGAATCAAATTTGCCAGGACGACTTGATAATGCCAATAGACAAGATAAAGAGGCAGGAACTAATGATGAAATGGCCAATGCACTAATTTCTGCAGAAGAAGTATTAGTAACAGACTACCCACTAAATGAAGCTTTGAATGTTTTGAAAGGTATTAACGCTTTTCAGCCACAACCACGCATTAATAGTTCAGGTACTTTCGCTCAGCGCAACGATTAAAGTCTAATCTCGATTCCTTGAGAAGCCATATGCTTTTTGGCTTCTTCTATCGAATACTCCCTAAAGTGAAAAATCGATGCGGCTAATACCGCATCTGCTTCACCCACTAATACACCCTCTGCCAGATGTTCTAAATTTCCAACACCTCCAGATGCGATAATGGGAACTTGCACTGCTTGACTCACAGTTTTATTTAATGCGAGATCGAACCCAATTTTAGTTCCATCTCTGTCCATGCTGGTTAACAAAATCTCTCCAGCGCCGCAGTCCACCATCCGCTTTACCCAATCGATGGCATCAAGGCCAGTCGAATTACGACCGCCATGAGTAAAGATTTCCCATTTCAAAGACTCATCTTTCGACGAAACTTGTTTTGCATCAACCGCGACAACGGTGCATTGAGAGCCAAATCTAGCAGCTGCTTCACGCACAAACTCAGGATTCGACACTGCTGCTGTGTTGATGGCAACTTTGTCTGCACCCGCATTGAGCATGGTGCGAATATCCTCGAGCTTCCGAATACCGCCGCCCACAGTTAGTGGAATAAACACCTGTCCTGCAATTGCTCTTACCGTATCTACTGTAGTTTCACGATCCTCATGACTTGCGGTGATATCGAGGAAGGTGATCTCGTCGGCACCTTCTTCACAATAGCGCTTTGCAACTTCAACAGGATCGCCAGCATCACGAATGTCGACAAAATTTACGCCCTTTACTACCCTGCCTTTATCACAATCAAGACAAGGAATTATCCGTTTAGCAAGCGCCATTTTCTAGGCTTCCTCTACATTACAATATGCTTGGGCTTCAGTCAGATCAAGTTTCCCTTCGTAAATAGCTCGTCCAGTTATCGCACCAATAATGCCCGCGCCAGTTTTAGTCTTTGCTGATGCTCTTAAGTCAACGATATCTTCAAGTTTTGCAATACCACCTGACGCAATTATGGGAACTGGAGATTGCTCAGCAAGTTTAACAGTAGCTTCTATATTGCAGCCTTGCATCATCCCATCACGAGAAATATCTGTGTATACAAGGGCAGAAACGCCGACGTCCGCAAACTTATTGGCAACTTCTACTACTGAAACTTCAGAAACATCCGACCATCCTTCAGTAGCTACCTTTCCATCAAAAGAATCAAGACCAACAATAATTTTCTCCGGGAAGGCTTCACAAGCTTGCTTCACAAAGTCCGGATCTTTGACAGCCGCTGTACCGATAATGACAAAGCTGACTCCCGCCTCTATATAGAAACGAACGCTTTCTAAGTTACGTATACCGCCGCCAATCTGAATAGGTAATTGCGGACAAGTTTTAGCGATAGCAGTTACGATTTCAGCATTTACTGGAGTACCTTCGAAAGCCCCATTCAGATCAACGATATGAAGCCTCTTAGCCCCCCGCTTTAACCAATGAACAGCCATTTCTACAGGGTCATCAGAAAACACAGTTGAATCTTCCATTCGCCCCTGTCTTAGGCGAACACATTGGCCATCTTTAAGATCAATCGCAGGAATAACAAGCATTAGTCCTGCCCGCCCCATTGCAAGAAATTGCGCAGCATAGTAAGACCTACTGTCTGAGATTTTTCTGGGTGAAACTGCGTAGCAAAAATATTGTCAGCTGCAAGAGTTGCGACAATTTCAGTCCCATAGTTTGTAGTGCCTGTGATTTTTTCAGAGTCATCAGCCTTCACATAATAGCTATGGACAAAGTAGAACCGGCTGTTGTCTGGGACATCGCGCCACAACGGATGTTGTTGAGTTTGCCTAACTTCATTCCAACCCATGTGTGGCACTTTTAAACGCTGACTATTTTCATCAATTAAATTGTCACCAAAATATTTGACTTTCCCCTTCATAAAACCAAGACAATTGACACCATCATTCTCTTCACTATGTTCCATCAATGCTTGCATACCAACACAAATCGCAAGCACTGGTTTAGTTTTCATGGCTTCTCCAACAATGTGACCAACATTCAATCGTTTAATCTCTGCCATGCAATCTCTTATCGCACCAACTCCAGGAAAGATGACTCGATCCGCCGCAGCAATGATTTTGGGATCCGGGGTAACATGAACTTCAGTTGCTTCACCTAGCTCACAACCAACATGCTCCACTGCTTTCGCAACAGAGTGAAGATTACCCATGCCGTAATCGATGACTGCAACTTTATTCATGAAAATAAGGTCTGAAAAAATTAAGGACTACAGAGAACCCTTCGTTGAAGGAATTACGCCTTTTTGTCTAGCGTCTGGCTCGACAGCCATGCGCAATGCTCTACCGAATGCTTTGAATATAGTCTCAATCTGATGGTGATTATTCTTGCCGCGAATATTATCAATATGCAGAGTTACCAAGGCGTGATTAACAAACCCCTGAAAGAATTCATGGAACAAATCCACATCGAAACTACCGACAATGCCTTTAACAAAGTCGACATGATAATCAAGGCCCGGTCGGCCAGAGAAATCAATGACTACTCGAGACAAGGCTTCATCGAGAGGCACATAGGCATGGCCATATCGGCGTATGCCAGTTTTATCCAAGGCCTGATTCACTGCTTGACCCAAAGTAATCCCAATATCTTCAACGGTATGGTGGGCATCAATTTCTAAATCCCCTTTGGCTATAATCGAAAGGTCAATTAGGCCATGCCGAGCGATTTGGTCCAACATATGGTCTAGAAAAGGCAAACCTGTCTCAACGTCGAGCTTCCCCGTACCGTCGAGGTTGACTGAAATTGAGATCTGAGTTTCTTTGGTATTACGCTCAACTCTCGCTTGGCGTGAGTTATCAGAAGGAGCTACGTCGCTCATGGCGAGTCCCGGATAGAAGAAAGATCGCATTATAATGCCGAGATTGCTTAAGTGAAAGCCGCAAAGGCAGTAGATCGGCAACAAATGAAATTATACAGCGCCCGAGTTGTCTATCATTCAACAGCATTGGAGCTTGCAACGGTGCACAGGCAGAGCCATTCCGGTACACTTGTTCGGCTACAAGATATCTGCAGCAATCGAAATGAACCTAAAGAATTTCTCTAAAGTTTTCGCCTTATTTGCTGTCGTGCTCGTCATCGCAGGCGTGTTGCTAATCAACTTCATAAATACCGAGCGCAGTAAGCAAGCAATACAACAAGCGGTACTCTCCATCACTGGCTATGAACTCACTATTGCCGGAGATATTAGTGTAGATTTATTTCCGACCTTAAGTCTGACTCTGAATGACGTTCGCTTTCGAAACCCAACCTATAATCAAGAGCTGGCTTCTACTTCTGCGGCAGTGCTTTTGGTCGATGTCCGCGCACTATTGGGTGGTGATCTCTACATTCGTGAATTAAGTGCTGATGACTTTCATATCAATGTTTATACCGATGCAAACGGTGTCAATATTTGGGCTATAGATCAATCGCCTACGTCTCAAGATTCTGAATCAAGTCTAATTAATATCGAAGAAGCCACAACAGAAACCAACGTCCTGACAACATCGACAGGAACATCATTTAGTTCATCTATTGATTTACCAAATACCCAATCAAATGACGACGTTTTTACTATTTCGTTCGAACATATTCGGATCGCCAATGCCAGCATTGATATACAAGATGTCAGCAGGGGAATTCGCTATAGCATTAACAATCTTGATATCGATAGTAGAGACACAAACATTGAGGGGAGACCATTTGAGATAGACCTTAGGTTTGATTTCCTCAACAACGGAATGAGTGAGCCGTTCCCGATGGCATTGAGAAGCATCGTTAATGCTGACATTGACAATAACAATATTGATATCTCTCAGATCAATTTCAGTATTACACCCATGCTAGTTACCGGCGACATTACTGTTCGAAACCTTTATGACAATTTGTCCTACGAAGGAAGTGTGTCGTCTAATAATTTCGACGTAATGGGATTATTGCAAACATTGGGATATGCAGAGAGAGAAGAAAGCTTTTCTGGCGGAGTTACCGCAACTCAAGACTTTGGGTTTGAATTAGGACTCACTGGCGATGCGACTCAAATCACGCTCGATCGATTCCAAGCGACTTTGGGACAAACGGAAATTCAAGCCAATGGTGATATTCGATTCGCCACAGATTTCACCCCGAGAAATGTTAGATATGAAGTGATAACCAGCAGTATCGATTTTTCGCCTTTCACGTCTTCCAATTCATTATCTGGCTCTGAATTCACTGGCACGGAAACTGCAACATCAGATCTCTCTGCTGCTGCCCCCCAACCACAAAGGACAAATGACATAAGGCTACCTTTCGAAGCACTGCAATCTTTTAACGTACTCGGAAGCGTTGCCATCGAATCAATCACGGCAAACGATCTCATTATTCAAGATGTGAATTTTTTTACAAACGTAGAAGATGGAGTCTTGGATATTGAATTACAGCCCACAAGTCTTTACGGCGGAAGCATGCAAGGTTTACTGAGAGTTGAGGGTGGAGGTAATGCACCGACTTTAACCACTCAACTCGCACTGGATCAATTAAGCATCATGGAATTCTTGCCAGCGATTTCGCGCCTAAACACCGTCACCGGCAAAATAGAAGTTGATGCTTCTTTTGCAGCGACCGGATCATCGACAAACGAACTGCTCAACACATTAAACGGCTCTACTACTTTCGCGATTAGTGAAAATACAGTTGATATTGGCCTCATAAAACAAGTATTCACAGAAATTGCTGCACTAAGCCCAACCGGTGAATCCATTCAACAGTGGCCAGACGTCATTCAGTTTGGGGAACTTGATGGCTACATATTGATGGAGGGTGGCATAACTGACAGTCAAGAAATAAAATTGCGTATGGATAATTTTGATATTAGTGGAACTGGCGGAATAGATTTAGCAGCAGGTACTTTCGATTACGATCTTGAACTTGCCCTTCTTGGACCTCCGGTGGCGCAAACTATTCCTATTAATGAGCTCTATCATAATGTGCCCTGGCCAGTGAATTGCAATGCGCGGTTTAATGATGAAGTAAGTCAGTATTGTCGTCCTGACTTTTCACGAGCCAGAGAAGTTTTTACCCAGCTTGGCACAAACGCCCTACGCAACCAACTGCAGGACAGACTTTCTGATCAAGTTCCCGAAGAACTGCAAGATACGGCACGAAGTATACTTCGTAGTATTCTAAACTAAGTTGCCGTGTGTAATTTTTCTGACAATGTTCTCGCGTGGTTTGAATCGCATGGTCGTCGCGATCTTCCTTGGCAAAAAAAACCAACACCTTATCGAGTATGGGTATCAGAAATCATGCTGCAACAAACACAAGTTGCAACGGTTATTCCCTATTATCAACGCTTCATGGAAAAGTTTCCAAGCATAGCGGAACTAGCCAGAGCCGACATCGATCAAGTACTCCATCTATGGACAGGCCTTGGCTACTACGCTAGAGCGAGAAATTTACATAAAGCAGCACAGACAGTTGTTGAAAAGTTTTCAAGTGAGTTTCCGAAATCAGTTGAGGCATTAGAATCTTTACCCGGTATCGGGCGCTCCACTGCGGGTGCAATTGCCGCTCTAAGCATGAATATTCAAGCACCCATTCTCGATGGAAATGTAAAACGCGTACTAGCTCGCTTTCATACAATTGAGGGATGGCCCGAACAGACAAAAGTCAAAAACGCGCTGTGGCAAATCGCTGAACAATATACTCCAGTAAAAGATGTTGCCGAATACACCCAGGCAATAATGGATCTCGGAGCAACAGTTTGTAAACGCTCCAATCCAAGCTGTGATAGATGCCCGCTGTATTCTAATTGTCTAGCTTTTACTACTAATTCCATTAAGAAATACCCCGGCAAGAAACCCAAAAAGAAATTGCCGGTGAAGTCAGTGGTTATGTATATCTTCCAAAATGAATCAGGCGAGGTTTATTTAGAAAAAAGACCACCAAATGGTATTTGGGGTTCACTTTATTCCTTTCCAGAACAGGCATTAGAAGCTGATACTACTCTAGCCCATGAATCAATTGAGAATATCCCACAACATATTCTTCCACTTAAAAGCGGTAAGTCACTTCAGCCACTGCGGCATACTTTTTCTCATTATCATCTCGATATAAATCCAAGGATGGTTGCTGTTAAACAAAATGGTGTTGAGATTGCTGAAAGCGATCACTGGCTTTGGTACCCTCTTGACCATTCTGTGGAGGTGGGACTCGCTGCACCGGTAAAAAAGCTGCTTTCAAAACTTGCGGTGCCTTTATAAATATCAACTGTATAAACAGAACCTATATAAAGAGGAAAGACCATGACACGCATGGTGAAATGTAAAAAGTACAATAAGGAATTACCTGGCCTGTTAGTGCCACCCTATCCGGGTTCAAAGGGACAAGGAATCTATGAAACTGTCTCTCAAAAAGCTTGGCAGGAATGGCAATCCCTGCAAACAATGCTGATCAATGAAAAACAGCTAAATATGATGGATCCCGATGCTCGGAAGTATTTGCAGGAAGAAATGGATAAATTTCTTGATAATGAAACACATGACATAGCGGAAGGGTACGTGCCGCCTGAGGAGTAGCGTTCTACACCCTTGACTCAAGTGCCCGTATTCTATTTAATACGCGGCGTGTTCGAAGGATCAATTCTGCTCTATGAGCGCAGCAGATCTAGAAGCCCAGGTAGCTCAGTCGGTAGAGCAGAGGACTGAAAATCCTCGTGTCGGTGGTTCGATTCCGCCCCTGGGCACCATATACAAAATAGCCTCGCTTTCAGCGGGGCTTTTTTATGTATGGCGTTTAGTGGCTGGATGAGATCCATCGATGTGGTTCGACCAACTGCGCAGCAGTTAGCAACGAGCGCGTTAGCGCGAAGCCCGCAGGGGACAAACAGCCCAAAGGCT
>JAQWQD010000033.1 GCA_029244985.1 Gammaproteobacteria bacterium
AATTGGTAGACGCGCTAGATTTAGGTTCTAGTATCGCAAGGTGTGAGAGTTCAAGTCTCTCCGTCCGCACCATTCACTCCAGTAAGTCTCTGAAATCCCTGAAGTCTCTCCAGAACAGGGGTCAAAGTAGACAATGGGGTAGACACAAAAGCATCCCCAATATACTTATCAAAAAAATCCTTTGGTGGTGGACTGGGTTATAATACTTAATTGAATTAATTGAGTCTGGAAAGTTATTAGCTCCTGACTCAGGCTATGACCTTCTCCGGGCGAGCCATCTTCTAAAGCTAACCACTTGAAAGACTTCTATAACTTCAGAGCCTTTGGAGCCAGTGGTGACCAAACGGTTGACTAAATTAATGAAAAATAGAATTTTTTTCCTGCTTGCTTTCGTGTTCAGTTTCGCAACTTCCATAGTTGAGGCTCTTGATGCGCATGTAGTAATGGTGCGCGCTGTGAGCGTTCCAGATGAGTGGACGCCGTTTCAGAAAACTGGTGGTTGGGATGGGGCTGTGAAAATAAAGGAATCTGAATTTGCCAAATATTATGAGATCGTGATCTGGGAAGGTATTAAAGCGATCCACTTATATGCATTTACTGATTATTATAATGAATATAATAACCCTAACCGCGATCCTAACTGGGATGACTGGGAGTATCGCGAAACCTTTCTTGTTGAAAAGGTAGAGAATATCCCCGACGGGGGTACTCCTGAAGAAAATGGCGCCCGTAGTTTATATTTAAAAAACGCAATAGTTGGCTTTGTGGAAACTATTGCTGAGAAACATCCTCATTCCGAGTACTCGTTTACTTACAATGGTCATGGCGCTCCAGGAGGGGCAAGTTTTGAACTTCAAATTTCGCCTCAACATACTTATGACCTATTTAGGTCTTGGAAAAATTTGATTGGGAAAAATTTAGCCTTTGTAGATATGGGCGGTCCTTGCAATAAAGGAGGATTTTCTGACCTAGCAACTTTTTGCCCATTTACTGATTACTACATTGCAAGTGATTTGCCTAATGGTGGATACCAGGATGACAATTGGACATATGAAAAATACCTAGCTACTGATATTGATACGCAGTGGCACACTATTTTCGAGAACAGTGACTCAATGCTGGATGCGTTAAAAAAACGCATCGATTTAAAGCGGCAAAGTTATCTCGATGCAATAAATAACATGACCGAAAATAAAATAGAACAAGCTAACTACCTTTACTCGTGCCCCGCATTTAACACGTTTAGCCCATTATATCTTCGACAGGTTGAAGAGTCTTTTGACCCAGCTGGCGATCGCGCCTCCATTTTTAGTTCGCTTTACTATGGTGAAGATGGAAACAGCGGTGCACTACCAGAAAATCTTAATTGGGATCTGCGGCAATCGGTTGTTGCTTCAGGAAATCAGGAACTTCTCGAGGCATTGGAAAATGTCATTGTTTATCAGGCAGACAATAGAGACTTTTTCGAATGGGAGGTGAATGCGTCCGGTTTAGCAACGCCCAATTCACTTTTTAGGTATGGAGACGCAATAGATCTAGATTTAAACAATGGGCTACCCGTACCTGGCGGATGGCCTTCACCTTATAATGGAATAACACCAGACTCATCTCTCGGACTAGCCTCTAATAATATAGGTGTTTTTAATACTACCGATTCAACAATCTATGCTTGTTTAAAAGTATTTACAAATGGGTTAGAAAGTTCGGCAAATGGTATTAGTGAGTTCGATATAGGGTTGGAGGTAGTATCGCTTTCAGAAGCGACAGTTCAAATAATTAAATACAGAGAGTTTAATGCCAACGGTGCAAGTAACGAAAATGGCGAGCCACCTCATTGTAGCGGTAAGTTTGAAACTACTACTGGGGTATATACGGACATTATGCAGACTGGAACGAGTGTTTTGGATACTACATGGAGTCTAATTGACCCCGCAAGTATGATTCTTAAGCTAGATGGCTATAAAGAATTAACTGCGAACTAGTTTCCACCCAAAACCTCTAAAAACTGTAGAGCCTCTGGTATATATACAGAGGGGGTGGCATGGGCTTCTGCCTAGACCCTCCGCAATGAGTCTTTAAGAAACTATAAGGACTTTAAAGATCTCTAGAGTAGACATCCGGGTAGACATTTTGAGTCCCTTGACAGTGAACTCAGGGACTGTAAAGCTAAGAAATACGCGGGATTACAGAACTGCTGGGTCTTATGTAAGGAACGGATGTCTCTCCGTCCGCACCATTCACTCCAGTAAGTCTCTGAAATCCCTGAAGTCTCCCCAGAACAGGGTTCAAAGTAGACAATGGGATAGACAAAAAGTACCCTCAATGACGAGAAGCTATAGCATGCTCTCAATGGTTTCACGAGAAGAGCGCGCAATACTGTCACGTTGATTCACAGTCAAACATACTAGCCGGGGAATATTGGAACCGATCACCTTCTCTTGTTCACAGATTATTCTCTCACCTGGAGAACTAAAGGATTGTAAAGCTAAGAAATATGCAGGATTACAGAACTGCTTGGTCTTAGGTAAAGGAGCGGATTACTCTCCGTCCGCGCCAAATCAGTATTTCATACCGTCTAATAAGATCCTATAAGCTCCTAGATAGGGTGGTTATAAGAACTTAAACTAAGGGTAAAGAAATTATGAGTGAAAATAATGACGTAGTAACTACGGGGAATTGGATCATCACGTATCTAATTATGTGTATTCCGTTAATTAATATTATTATGTTATTTGTATGGGCTTTTGGTGGCGGGGCTCAAGCTTCAAAAGCAAATTGGGCTAAAGCTTCGTTAATATGGATTGTAATATCTATTATTTTGGCCATTTTATTAATGGCTTCAGTTTTATGATTTTGGTTTCTAATTTGAAGTTTTGTTTAAAGATTCATAACAGAGGATAGATTAATGATTGAAAGACTAGCTTTAGTACTTCACTGGGTAGGATTTATTTGCCTATCGTTTGCTGTCGTCTTTGGAGTGATTCTTCAGTCACTTACTAATACAGCATTCTATTCATTATTATTGATAGCAGCAGGAGCCTGGCCTATTCAGTTTATTCTCACTGGCGACAAATCCATCTTTCCTTGGCAAATGAAATACTCCTGGACGCTGCAAAAAGGGATACACGCTTCAGGAGATGAGAATTAGGCTATGAAGAAATTGTTAATAATATTAACTATTTTTTTACTGCCATTTCAGTCTCAAGCCTCAGGAATTTATGATGGAATATGGCAGTTTCCTGCGGGTATCTTTGCCACGGTAAATCAGAATGGGAGCTCTTTAGCTGTAATAATTCTGCAGAACACAATCTGGGAAGCTCAATTAGGAACCCTTGTGGGAAATAGAGCTACAATAGCTACTGTCTACGGATATGTGTCGGCGACTATAGAAATAGTTTTCAATTCACCTACTTCGGCAGCAGTCACTATTATTAGCTGCATAAATGGACCAACAGAGGCGTGCCTGTTTCCTGCAGGAACTCAGCTTATTGGCACTAAGATTTTCTAGCAATTTTTCAATTTTTAGATTCTAAGTGTTTGCTCTAGCCTATCTTCTTGGTATGCACGCACTGGTTATCTCTATGACTTTTTAACTAGTGCAGAACTGCCAGCTGGTTGCTCATCATTCTCGAACTACGTTATCCTGATTTTATGAAAGATCTTTTTAAACAACGAGGCAAGCAGAGCGACAAACGGCAATTGTCCAAGAAAAATTCTGACATAGATAAAGTATCCAGCAAAAATGATGTACAGAGTTTTCTTTCCAAGGTGGCAGCCATGCCGCAAACCGGAGGAGATGCTCGGCTGTTATTTTCCCTTGATGCTACTGCGAGTCGTGAAGCAACTTGGGACGTAGCAAGTCAGCTTCAGACTGAAATGTTTTTGAGTAGTCAGGCATTGGGCGGAATAAATGTGCAACTTTGTTATTTTCGCGGGTTTGGTGAATTTTTTAGCAGCGACTGGCAAACCAATGCTGATGAGCTGGTTCGAATCATGTCCCGTATTCACTGTCAGGCTGGTGCTACTCAGATTGAGCGTGTTCTCAGGCATGCTATTCAGGAAAATGAAGTAAAAACAATAAAATGTGTTGTGTATATCGGTGATGCGATGGAAGAGAACATAGATATGCTTGCACAATTAGCTGGTAAACTCGGTCTCTTGAAAATTCCAGTATTTATGTTTCAAGAAAGGGGAGACCCTGTTGCGAGAAATGCTTTTATAGAATTAAGCAGGCTTTCGGGAGGTGCGTATTTTCAGTTCGATAGAGCCAGCGCAGAACAATTGAAAGACTTATTAAAAGCGGTTGCTATTTATACTGCTGGAGGCCTGAAAGCCTTAAAAGATTTTAGTAAATCTTCTTCCAAGAACGTAAAATTACTGGAACAACAGTTAAAATATTAACCAAAATTTTCAGCTACTATTTTATGGCAAAGCCCTTGTTGCTAAACTAAGCAAATGATCACCCGCCTTTTAGCACTGCTGGTCTTGCCTGTTCTTGCTTACTTCGCAGTTAAATCCATTAGTGCGCGCTATAATTTTACAACGCGCCAATCTCGTATTTTATTTTTTATCGTTGCAGCATTGCTAGTCATAGCGGTACTTATATTGCTTGGACGGTTGCCGGTCGGGTTTATTTTCGCACCATTGGGGGCGGCCTTTGCTTTTGTCCTCAGATTTCTACCCACTCTGCTTCGTCTATTACCCATGTGGCAATTATTTAGAAGCCGCACTGTCTCTGCGAGGCCTAAGCAAGAAGGTCAGACTTCAACAATACGTACCGAATACCTTGCAATGGAACTTGAGCATGACTCCGGTGATATGGACGGTAAGGTATTGAAGGGAGAATATAGCGATAGCTTACTTTCAAGTTTGTCGCTGGAACAACTATTGAGGTTACACAGTGAATGTGTTGTGGATAATGATTCTCGTCAAGTCCTAGAAGCTTATATTGAGAGGCAACATGCGGATTGGCGTGAGCATGCTGAGCATGCTAACCCGCATAGCGGGGACTCTCTAACGGTTGATGAAAGTACAATGAACCGCTCATTGGCTATGGAAATACTGGGTTTAGTAGATCTGACGAGTAAAGAAGAAGTGACTAAAGCTCACCGGCAACTGATGCAAAAGTTGCATCCCGACAGAGGTGGTTCTGATTACCTTGCAAAGAAAATAAACGCAGCTAAGGACTATCTTTTAGACGAACTGCAATAAACTAGCCCGCTTTTTTTCTGTCCAAGAATGCTTTTACAATTGCTTGTGATTCTGGCGATTGCACTAGCTTACCGAATACTTCTAATTCTAAATTGATTGTTTCGGGCAGTATTTTTTGCAATCCTTGTTTCAAAAGCTGTTTACTATCTTGTACTGCTTGTGGAGGTAGATTGGCTAGCTCATGAGATTTCTCTAGCGCATAGTCCTGAAATTTATCTTGCGGTAAAAGTTCTGTAACTATTCCATATTTTAGTGCTTTGGCAGAACTGAAACGATCTCCTAAAAGGATTAATTCAGCAGCTCGTTGATAGCCAATCTGTCGTGGCAACAAATAACTAGAGCCAGCTTCAGGGCTGACGCCAAGCCTGGTAAATGGCATTTGCAAATAGCATTCTTCTGACGCGTAAATCAGATCACAGTGAAATAACATCGTTGTACCAATTCCGATAGCTAAACCGCTTGCAGCAGCAATAATTGGTTTTCGAGTGCCTAGCAGTGCACGCATGAAATAGGCAGAAGGTCTTTCGCTTGTTTTAGTGGATTCGCTATCATTTACAAATCCGCTGACATCATTGCCACTGGTAAAACAATCTTCGAGCCCCTTGATTAAGATCACGTTGACCGATGTGTCTGTATCCGCTTGCTTTAAACCATCCCCTAAGGCGCGATACATAGATGGAAGTAGTGCGTTCTTTTTTTCTGGTCTATGAATTTGAATAACAAAAACTTTGCCATCAATACTGTATCTAATGTTGAGATCTTGAGAATCAATCATTATTTTTTCCCTACCTTTCTATTTAACAACTTCCAGTGACTTTTAGGCACGTATTTTCATTCTAGTGGATAAACTTATCGAAGTAGAGTAAAAAGCATTGGGTGTTTTCCTGGATTTTGACCTGTGGTCAGTTTTATAAATCAATTTGTAGAATTCAAGCTGTGATAAAAAAAATCGGAGAAATCTTTAAATCAGCGACATTGATTGAGCGCAATGAGCAGAGGGCTGTTTTAGTGTCTTTTGCGTTGGTCTTTATCTTGATGGCGGCTTATTACATGTTGCGACCGGTGCGGGACGCAATGGCCAGTGATTGGTCTAATACCGAAATTAGTATTTTATGGAATATACAGTTTTTTCTGAGCCTTACATTTGTTGCGATTTATGGGGCATCAGTTTCCCGAATCAGTTTTAGATTTCTCGTTCCTACAGTTTATGGTTTCTTTGCCTTAAGCTTCCTTTGTTTTTATTTAAGTTCCGGTTTGGTTTCTAGTCAGGTGTTATTGGATAAAGCCTTTTATCTTTGGGTAAGCCTGTTTTCACTTTTTCATGTGTCCGTTTTCTGGAGTTTGATGGCAGACCTTTACGATAAAGAGCAATCAAGAAGGCTTTTCGGTTTTATAGCGGTTGGCGCAAGCGCGGGTGCTATAGCTGGCCCATTAATCGCTGCCATGGCTGTAAATATTGCTGGCTCTGATGTGCTTATGCTGTGTGCATCGTTCATGATGCTGTTGCCACTGCCTATTATTTTCTATCTGCAATATCTAAAAGTGACAGTTTTACACAATGAACGAGTCAAAGTTGATCTATCTCATGTCAAAATTGGCGGAAACTCTTTGGCAGGGTTCAGGCAGTTTTTTACCAGCCCCTATTTGATAGGAATAGCAGCTTTCATTCTCCTATACACTGCGATTGGTTCTTTTGCCTATTTTGAACAGGCAAATCTCTTGCGAGAATATAGCCGAGATGAGCGAACGGCAATTCTTGCTATTCTGGCGCTGGTTGTGAATATTCTAACTTTCGTTCTTGGATTTTTTGCCACTAGTAGGTTGACTACACGTTTAGGAATGCCAGCTACTTTAGCGGTAGTTCCGCTATTTATGTGCGGTGCTCTATTAGTTCTAGCATTCGCGCCAATATTAACTGTTTTGCTGGCCCTGCAAGTCGCGAGACAAGCCGGCAACTACGGAATTACGAGGCCCGCCAGAGAAATGCTCTTTACTTCGGTTTCTCGAGAAGCTCGATTTAAGGCAAAACCGGTGGTTGATGTGGCTATTTACCGAGGTGGCGATGCCGTGTGGTCATCAGCATTTGCCGTCTTGACTGATGGGGTTGGTCTTGGCATTGGGGCAATGGCTGCAATAGGAGCAGGCATAGCAGCAATCTGGGCAGTGACAGGCGTTGCTCTCGGACGAGTATTTAATAGAAAAAGTCAATCTCAGGAAGCAGATACAGGCGAAATCCAAGCAAACGCTCCCGAATTTTCGCCAAATCAACGATAGACAAACTGAAGCTTAATGAAGCCCTCTAAAGTGTTAGAATGATCTAGTGCAAGAGCTTTTTCGAGGACGATTAACTCATGACCCTTATCCGTAATGAAGATTTAATTCAAAGCATCGCTGATGCATTGCAGTATATTTCCTATTACCATCCGCTAGATTTCGTGAAAGCTGTCAATGAGGCCTATGAGAAAGAAGAGTCCCCTGCAGCGAAAGATGCTATGGCTCAAATTCTGATTAACTCAAGACTTTGTGCTGAGGGGAAAAGACCGATTTGTCAGGATACGGGAATTGTTACTGTATTTTTGAAAGTCGGAATGGGAGTAAATTGGGAAGGTGACCTATCAATAGCAGATATGGTTAATGAAGGTGTTCGCAGAGCGTATCTATTACCTGAAAATGTATTGCGGGCTTCAATACTTTCAGATCCTGCAGGGGCCCGAAAAAATACTCAAGACAATACTCCGGCTGTCATACATACAGAAATTGTTAAAGGCAACACTATTGATGTGAAATTGGCGGCAAAAGGTGGGGGCTCTGAAAATAAAGCCAAGATGGTGATGTTGAATCCCAGCGATAGCATTGTGGATTGGATTGAAAAAACCTTGCCGACAATGGGCGCAGGTTGGTGTCCTCCAGGCATGCTGGGGATAGGCGTTGGTGGAACTGCGGAAAAAGCAGCTATTCTGGCTAAGGAATCTCTAATGGACCCAATAGATATTCATGAATTAAGAGAGAGGGGTCCCAGTAACCGAATTGAAGAATTGCGATTAGAGATTATGGATCGCGTTAATGCGCTGGGTATTGGTGCTCAGGGATTAGGCGGGCTAACGACAGTGCTAGACGTGAAAATAATGGATTACCCAACTCACGCGGCTTCATTGCCAATAGCGATGATTCCAAATTGCGCAGCTACTCGGCATGCGCACTTTACCCTGGATGGAAGTGGAAGTGCAGAACTGACGCCACCGAGCCTTGATGGATGGCCTGAAATTAGCTGGGATGTAGGTCCAAGAGCAAGGAAAGTTAATCTCGATGAAATTACTGCTGCAGACATCGTTGACTGGCAGCCAGGTGAAACTTTATTACTGACTGGAACAATGCTTACAGGCCGGGATGCTGCTCATAAGCGTTTGTTGAGCATGCTTAGTAGTGGGCAATCCTTGCCAGAGGGAGTCAATTTCGATAATAAATTTATCTATTACGTAGGTCCGGTGGATCCAGTAAGAGATGAAGTGATCGGCCCGGCCGGCCCTACGACGGCAACTAGAATGGATAAATTTACCGATGAGCTATTAGCAAAAACTGGACTTATAGGCATGATTGGAAAGGCAGAAAGGGGTGCTGCAGGCATCGAAGCAATTAAAAAGCATCGAGCGGTCTATTTAATGGCAGTGGGTGGTGCTGCCTATCTGGTTTCAAAAGCTATTCGCAAGTCTCGAATTGTTGCCTTCGAAGACTTAGGTATGGAGGCAATTCATGAATTTGAAGTTGAAGAAATGCCAGTAACTGTAGCGGTTGATGTAAATGGAACTTCAGTTCATCAAACTGGGCCTGCAATTTGGAAAGCGAAGATAGCAGAAGAGCACGCGATCGAAGTTACCTAATGATCTACCCTTGAATTTGACGGTAGCGAAGAATTTACTCACACATATCAGCGTAGCTACTCTCGAATTCTAAAGAGATTGGTGGCTCTATTTCATTGATACTGATTTTCGATTCATTCATCTCCAAGGATTCATTATCCAAAACATTGTGATCAAATTTGTAGATAGTGTTATTTCTGCCTTCAATCATAGCTTGATCGTAGGCTGCCATTTTGTCGACGACTTGTTCATTGCGTTTTTTGTAATCCTTTAAAGCGTTTGCGCCGTGTCGCTTTTCTAGCATTTTCTCGACTATGTGCGGGGCGAGAATCGAAGCACTTGCATTGTTTCCTCCGAATCCTTTGGAATTAATAATCGTTGCGTCTATGCTGTTCAACGGCAATTCTCTATGCGCGAGTAAAAAGTCCAAGTTTTCCTGGGTTACATCTTCCGCAATCTCATCAATGGTTAAAATACCAGGTAATATGCCATGGGCAAACGAACCCAGAGTGGCAACGAGTTGATCACCGGCAGATGATGCAATTGAGTGGCCCAGATAAGACTTCACTGCCGCAATTGGCCAATTCTCTATGCCGAATATTCCCGCAATCTGGCTGAGAATATGGGATTCCGTAGTTCTATTTTGTGGGGTACCGGTGCCGTGAGCTTGCACAAAAGTACGATTTTTTAGCGCTTTCTTCCCGATGACATTTTTAGTAGCAGCAACTGCTTTCGCCATAGAAAGGTAATTTCCTAGTCCTGGGCCAGTAATAGATTTCTTGTGCCCATCTGCAGCGATATAAACTTCATTAGCTGCGCCCAGAATATTGGCTCCGAGCTTTAATGCTAATTCGTCATCAAACAAAACTACAAATTGTGCAGATTCCGCTAGAGTGAAGCCTGAATTGTTAGCAAAAGGTCGACATGCTCGACGATAATTAGGGCGTTGGTTTGAAGCTAAACCATCAAGTTTTCGCAGAGAGGCATCGTCTGCTAAGGCATTCATGGTATTAAACCCATCGATAGATTCGGGGAAGATAGGCGTTTCAGTAGTGCCAACAAGGACTACTCTATGAGAACCGGATTGAATATCTTTCACAGCTTGGCGTAAGTTATAGAGGAATGTTGCGCAGGCAGCGACGTTAGTACCATTAGTCCCAAGATTCCCCAACAAATAAGCGTTTATAAAATCAGCAGGCATTTCTGCATAACCTAGCGGCATTTGTTTAGAAGTTACTTTTTTGCCGAGTAATCGTGCCTGCAATAGTCCACCAAAACCGTTGTAATCCAACTGCCCCATTGCGCTGCCTGCATATACCCCAATCTGGTCGGGTGGAACATGTTGCCGAATAATTTCCCAATCCATTCCTAAAGAATTTATCGCATCTGATGCTGCATAAACGGTTAGTTGTAACGCTCGAGGATGGTTGCGTGCTTGATATAATAATTCAGGTTTGAATCCTGTTGGTAGTTGACCCGCAGAATTCACGTCAGTTTTACGGAAACATTCGAGCAAGACTTCAAAACTTTGTTCGATATTTACTCTCACTTTATTTGGATCATCAGGTGTATCAGATTTAATAGACCAGCCAGCAGGTAGCGGTGTCGGGAGTTGTTTCTTTTTCAGTTCGAACTCAATCCCTCTGCCGTTAGTGCCCGCGAGATTCGCTCGGCAGTGATAGTTAAGTTGATTGGGATCGAATAGATTATCTTCCAGTTCTCTGATCAAAGTATTTTGATCGAGCTCTCCGCTTATTGCAGTTATATAAGAAGCTAAATTAACGGCATTGCCTTCATTATCCACCCAGCCCTCGTTCTTCCGCTTTAGTTTTCCGGTGAGAGCGGCAATTGCAGCACGAGTCTCTAACGCTTTTTCTCTGCTCAATGCCTCTATAACCATGCGTCGATAACCATGGTGGCCGGAACTGCGGCCTGCGGCATTTATGCCGCCAAAGCCTGCAATGATTGGTAATCTTGTCATGCTTTAACCTTTGGTTAATTCTCTTAATATTATCGGGCTAGAAGTTTGGACTATAGAGTCCATACCTTTAATTGAATATGTTATTTTAGCCATAAAATATGCTATATCGGCCATAAATTTAATGACTATTGGCATCCAGACGTGGTGCAGGGTGGGCTTGCATAAAATCAGGTGGGCACATAGCATGTCCTATCAATCTCCATTCTGGGGGTGGGAGGTCACATGATAAGGTTTAACGCAGTCATTGCGCTCGCGACTAGTTATCTTTGTTTGTTTTCATTCGCAGCCAACGGACAGGACCGTTTTGCCAATGTCACGATCGAAACTATTCCGGTTGTTGGCAATATTTCCATGTTGGTAGGTCAAGGCGGAAACATCGGCGTTTCAGCTGGCAGCGATGGCATATTAATAATCGATGATCAGTTTGCTCCGCTTGCCGGTCGAATTAAGGCCGCTATTATGGAACTTGGTTCTGACACACCGAAATTTTTATTAAATACTCATTTTCATGGAGATCACACAGGCGGCAACGCAGATTTTGGAGCTGACAGTGTCATTGTCGCTCATGAAAATGTTCGTCTACGAATGGTTGCTGGAGACCAGCCAGCAGTTGCGCTACCTGTAGTGACTTATGACGATGATGTATCTATTCATTTTAATGGTGAGTCAATCACCTTAATCCATATGCCCAGAGGCCACACGGATACCGATAGTGTCGTCTATTTTGAAGATTCAAATGTAATCCATATGGGAGATCACTTTTTCAATGGAGGATTTCCCTTTGTCGATTTAGTTAACGGGGGAACAGTTCAGGGTTATTTGAATAATCTTGAAAAAGTATTGTCTTGGATTGGTGACGATACTTCGGTTATCCCGGGTCATGGTTCTTTGGCAAGTAAGAGCGACCTAATGAATTTTTATAATGTAGTTAGGGATACCTCTGTCGAGATTCGTATTAAGAAATCACAACGCATGAGCGTTGAAGACATTGTTGGAGAAGGACTAAGCCCAGGTTATGAATCTTGGGGGCAGGGGTTTATTGACGAGGAAGCCTGGATACAAACCGTATTCAATAGCTACCCTAGATAAGTATAATGTTTCGTTTTAAATTATAGCCCGCTTTAAAGCGCGCCAATAATTTCTGCAGTGTATTGTGACTATTTCAGATTTCTACCGTACACAATTAAGCGTGTTACATAAAGCGCTCGGCATCCCTGAGAGCTTTTTGGATTCATGTAACTTGCCTCTTTGTAAAGAGCCCGAAGAATTAATCGCTACAGAACTAGATTTTTATAACCGCCCGCAACGGTTAATTCCTGAAGCTTTTGTTGCTTGGAGTGAAATGAAAGGTGCGGCACAGCAAGATGGAGTTAGCATTTTCCTTATTTCGGCATTTCGAGATATTCAATATCAACACGATCTAATAGCTAAAAAACTGAATGAAGGTAGCAGTCTGGAATCTATACTTTCTGTTAATGCGGCACCTGGATTTAGCGAGCATCACACGGGGCGAGCAGTCGATATTGGCACCCTTGGTTGTGACGCCCTAGTAGAGGCTTTTGAACAAACTAATGCCTTCCAATGGCTTAAAGTTAATGGGAACAAACATGGGTTTTTTATGAGCTACCCAAGAGGTAATAAATTTGGAATTAACTATGAACCCTGGCATTGGTGCTTCTGCAGGGATTATAAATAGCATGTTTTTTATTTTAGACAAATGAATCTGAAAGAGGTAATCTAATTTCACCGCACTAAAAGGAAGGGGAATGCGCTACAAGCTCTCAGTGCAGAATTCAAATTCATTTTCGCTAGTTCTAAATACTCCAGTATTTAGCCCCCCAACTCAAACCTATTTTCCAATAATTCCAAAGTACATTTCTCGGCTTTTACTGCTATTCCAAAGGGTGCGGAGAGATTGTTGGTTGGTAATTATATTTTGTTCGGTACATTGGTGCTTGTTCAAGTCTGCTAAATTAGTTTGTGCCTATAAAAAAGATATGGCTTTCAAGTCGGCGCCTAGGCCTAAAATAGCTATTAAGAAGTGGATTGAGTCTATTTGTATCATGACAGCAATCAAGCTTTGCTAATCATAAGGAGGAATTATTAAGAAGCATTACACTGACTAATTTATTATTTGAAAGTAATCTGGAGATAGTAATACATGACTAATGAATTCCAAGTTGTTTTTCACAACATTGATCAAACAAGTGCTATTAATGATGCAGTCCAAAAGCGAATCAATAAGCTAGAGCGCTATTGTGATCAAATAATTTCTGGCCGAGTTGTGTTGGATTCGCCTCATAATAATCATCACAAGGGAAAGGTTTACTTTGTAGGGTTAGAAATTCATACTCCATCTAAAGAGGTTCGTGTAAATCAGGAGCAGCATGATAATCATGCTCATGAAGATCTTTATGTCGCAATTAGAGATGCGTTCAATGTAGCAGAGCGTCAATTAAAATCTGTTGATAAAAAGCACCGAACTTTACCGCCTCATAAGGTTGTAACTGCTTTCGATGATGAGGCGGCCTAGGAAGTATTATAATGGATAAAAATGAACGTATTGAGATTGAAGCAGCTACGTTTCGACGACTAGTAAGCCACTTAGATAATCACAAAGAAGTCCAAAATATCGACCTTATGAATCTCGCAAATTTCTGCAGGAATTGTTTGTCAAAATGGTATCGGGCAGAGGCTAAAACTCGGGGTCATGAAGTGGATTATGACCTTGCACGTGAAGTTGTCTATGGTATGCCTTATTCAGAATGGAAAGCTAAGTTCCAACAGGAAGCGAGCACTGAGCAACTGGAAAAGTTTAAGCAACAACCTAATTAATTTGCAGACCTCTACAGAGACAAAAGTAATCAATTCCTTAGCGGATTGACTGCTGGTTGGTTTCCGCAATAAAAAGCTTATTTCTAACCAAACTTCGATATTCATTTGGTGTAACTGCATTTAGTTTCTTAAATATGCCGGTGAAATGACTTGCATCCTGGTAACCTACCTTATCAGCGACTTCTGAAACTGCGAGATTGCTTTGTTTTAGTAGGGATTTAGCATGAGTAATGCGTAATTCTTGCAAATATTGAAGCGGCGGCGTGTTCGCTGCTAGTTTGAATCGGCGATTGAGGGAGCGCACACTCATCTGGAATCTACTAGCAATTTTTGAGATGTTAATAGACTCTTGATAGTGGTCGTGCAGCCATTCTTGGACCTTTATGATTTCCTCATCATGATGCGTACTTTGCTGATCCTTGTTAAGCAGCAACGATTCATATGAACGTTTTAATTCATGTGCAAAATGTCGTGAAATTTCATTTGCTATAGATTCTCCAAAGAGTAATTCAACAAAATGCAGCATTATGTCGCGCGCTGCATTAACGCTTCCAGTGCAATAAATATTATCTACGCAGGTAATGAATCGTTTCCTTTGCAATTTAATTTCAGGAAACAGCTGTTGAAATTGATCAAAGAATCTCCAGTGAGTGGTAGCTGCTTTCCCATTTAGTAATCCTGCTTCGGCAATAAAATGAGTGCCAGTAGCAATTCCACACAGAAGAGCGCCGTTGTTGTGTTGATTTTTAAGCCACTTTGGTAGTTCTGGATATTTTTTAATTCTGGCTCGCGGTGAGCCCCATATCCCCGGAATAAAAACTAAATCAGTTTGTCTAATTTGTTTTAGTAATTTATTGCACTCTATGGTGAGGCCGCCACTTAACTTAATTTTAGTGTTAGCAACGCTGACAAGATCTATTAAGATCATCCGATCTATTTCTTTGCGTGCCCGAGCGATGTCGTTTGCAGCGCTTAACATTTCTAATGGAATTGATACAGTCGAGCCAAGAGCCTTCGGTATGCCAATGATTGTTACATGTTTCATTTGTTAACCGAATCTGCATATTCGATTTGAACTATGTAATATTCTTTTATGCCAGCGGGGGATTTAATGACGAAGCCATGATCTACACATTTTCCCAACAGTGATTTTCCCATCGGGGAGTCAATGCTGATGTAACCTTTTTGTGGGTCAATCTCGTCAGGCCCAACTAGTCGATATTTTACTTTTTTCCCATCTTCTTCTTCCAAAGTAACATAGGCTCCAAAGTAAATTCTACTTTGGTCCTCTGGGGGCATTGAGACAACAGTTATTTCTTCTAATCGTTTGCTTAAGTAACGAACGCGGCTATCGATTTCGCGCAATCGCTTTTTGCCGTAGATGTACTCTGCATTTTCAGACCTGTCTCCCAGCGCGGCGGCTTCTGATACTGATTGGGTCACCTGGGGTCGTTCAACTTTCCAAAGACGATGCAGTTCCTTTTTTAGAAAGTTTTCGCCTTCTTTTGTAATGTACTTTGCTCCGAGTTTCTGTGGAGGACGATAACGACTCATGTGAGCACCAAGTTTACAATTCCTCTGGGATAAGGGAGAGTTGATCGATTGTGTTCTGCTGTTCTGGATGTTCAAATTTTATGGATGAAAGTTCTTTTGGGGAAATACGAACCCCCATGCCTAATAATCTAACAGGCTTATTGCCTCGGGCGAAACCTTCTTTGCAAAGCGAACTGAAATTATTTATGTCAGTAGATTGAGAGACCATTTCTACTGTTGTTTGAACAAAATCATGAAACTTTATCTTTATAAATTGTTTGTTAATGTCGTACTTAGGAGAAATATTTTCGAGTCTTTTGCTGAGCTGTTCTCTTAGATCGGGTAGTTCTATCAAACAAGAATTCATATCCAGCAGATCTTCGGCGTAGGTGTTTTCAACGCTAACAGATTTGCGAATTCTGTCTGTTTGAATGGGTCTGTTGTCGATGCCCAGACTTAGCAGATATAATCGTTCGCCGAAGCTACCAAAATATTTTTGCAGTTTTTCCTTGTCGAGCTTTCTCAAATCTCCGCAAGTATTTATCCCGAGGCGCTTCATTTTATTCGCGGTCACTTTACCTACGCCATGTAATTTTTTGACCGGCAATATTGCAACGAAAGCTTCCACTTGTTCTGGTGTGATCACAAATTGATTGTCAGGTTTTTTCCAATCACTAGCAATTTTCGCGAGGAATTTGTTTGGTGCGATGCCCGCAGAGATAGTAATGCCAATTTGTCGCCGGACCTCATTGCGAATTTCTTCCGCAATACGAGTAGCGCTACCGGCAAAATGTTCACATTCACTTACATCGAGATAAGCTTCATCCAAAGACAGCGGCTCTATTAAATGTGTGTAATGCTGAAAAATATTATGAATTTGGCGCGAGGCTGTTCTGTATTTCTCCATATCCGGACGAATAATGATTAATTCAGGGCAGCGCTTTCTTGCAGTAGCAGACGCCATTGCAGAATGAATACCGAATTTCCGCGCCTCATAGTTGCAGGTTGCGACCACACCGCGGCGTTGAGGAGAACCGCCCACGGCAATCGACTTTCCCTTAAGGCTCGGGTTATCCCGCATTTCAATTGATGCGTAGAAACAATCGCAATCACAGTGAATTATTTTGCGATGTAACTTCATAGTTAAAGCTTGGTGAGATTATCCGATCAAACTATAACAGGCCTTGTCACTTGTAAATAAGCCCTTGCTGGTAGAGTTATTATCCGTTTCTGCGCTCAAATTCACGCATAAATTCGGCTAAGGCTTCGCATCCGGCTATTGGCATGGCGTTGTAGATGGAAGCGCGAATGCCTCCGACGTTTCTATGACCTTTAAGTGCATATAATCCTTGATCTAACGCCTGACCAACGAAATCACTCACCAGGTCATTATTCGCTAAATTAAAAGTCACATTCATCGTTGATCGATGTTCTGTTTGTGCAGTGCCTTGATAAAAGCCAGACTGGTCAATTAGCTTATAGAGCAAATCAGCTTTAGCTTCATTCTGGAATTCCAGTGCAGAGACACCACCTTGTTCTTTTAACCACTCTAGTACTAATTTCATCATATAAATGGCAAAGGTGTTATTGGTGTTCGCAAGGGAATGCTTTTCGGCATAGGTTTTATAATTCAATAGACTGGGTGTTTCAGGAGAGGCATGTTCAAGCAGATCTTCTCGAATTATGACAAGAGCGAGTCCAGGTGGTCCCAAATTTTTCTGCAGGCCAGCGAAAATAACGCCAAATTCTTCAATATTTAGCGAACGGGATAAAAATTCAGAGGTCATATCCGCGACTAAGGGAATATTTTCCATATCTGGAAATTGTTGGAATCGCGTACCATAAATGGTGTTGTTGCTGGTGATGTGCAAATAAGAGTAATCACCCGTTAGTTCGGAACTATCAAAAGTGGGAATGCGATCATAGTTTGTAGCCTCACTGGTCCCTACAATATCCACTGTCCCGTAGCGAGAAGCTTCCCTGTTTGCTAATTTTGCAAAATTCCCTGATTCTATATAAGCCGCTTTTCTGCTAGGTAATCGAGACATCAGGTTCATGGGAATAGCTGAAAACTGCATCTGTGCGCCGCCATGTACATAAAGTATTTTGTAGTTCTTTGGTATGTTGGCGAGCTCAATGAGTAATTCATCTGCTTGATTAATAATAGCATCGAATTCCTTGGAACGATGGCTGATCTCTATTACAGAGGCTCCCATACCATTGAAATTTAGAAATTCTTGTTGGGCTTTTTCCATTACTGCAGTTGGCAGCATGGCTGGTCCGGCGCCGAAATTAAAAACTCGATTCATTACTACATTCCTAAAAAGATTACTCTGGGTTTGATTCTTTAATGAAAACTATAAAACGGTTACTTTAATTACGTCATCAATGTTTGAGATTGCAGCCAAGGCAGAGTCGGAGGGCACACTTTCTAGATCAATTAAATTATAGGCGACTTCATTTCTACTCTTATTTAGCATGTCGATAACATTTATATTCTGATCTGCGAGTACAGATAATATTTGACCTAACATTTTGGGCACATTTTTGTTGGAAATCGCAAGTCGTGTGCCCTGTTTGGCATTGATGTCTCTATCAAGGTGAAGGTTAGGGAAATTGACAGAATTCCTAATATTGCCATTTTCGAGAAAGTCTCTTAATTGATCGGCCGCCATCTTGGCGCAGTTTTCTTCAGCCTCCGCTGTGCTAGCGCCTAAATGAGGCATAGAAATAACATCTTCTCTATCTTGAAATTCAGGTCGAGGGAAATCGCAGATGTATTTGCCCAACTTGCCAGATTCCAAAGCGTTCAGAAGGGCATTGGAATCTACAATTTCGTCTCTGGCAAAATTCAACAGGCATGTGTCTTTATTCATGGCGGCAAACATGGAGGCATCAATGAGGTTGCGTGTAGAGTCCAGGACAGGCAGATGTAATGAAATAAAATCACAACTTCCTACTAAAGTATTTAGGTTTTCTATTCGTTTAACTTGGCTTGGTAAGCGCCAGGCGGCATCAACCGACAAAGCGGGATCAAAACCACGAACATTCATTTCCAGCTTGATGGCCATGTCTGCCACCATGGAGCCAATTGCCCCAAGACCGATTACGCCTAATGTTTTCCCGGCAATCTCGCTACCTTTAAACCTTTTCTTTTCTGTCTCCATTAACTTAGACAACTCTCCATAATCAGATATGGAAGATTGGCTATTGGCGAACCCTATACCAGGGATGATTCCTCTTGAGGCGAGTAAGAGCCCACACAGCACGAGCTCTTTAACCGCGTTGGCATTTGCCCCAGGCGTATTAAAGACAACCACCCCATGCTTAGTGCATTGATCAACAGGGACATTGTTGACTCCTGCTCCAGCACGCGCTACGGCTTTCATCTCCCCATTGATTGCTGAAGCATCTAGTTTGTGGCTTCGCAATAAGAGGGCGTCTGGTTGCTCTAAGTCAGCACTGACCTCGTATTGGTCTTTGGGGAATCGTTCTAGCCCGCATGCTGATATGGCGTTAAAGGTTTGAATTTTGTGCATGTGTTTAAAATCCTGCTGATTTTTCAGCCCCAATAGAGGTAGCGGATTTGCAGAAAAATATTGCTGCAGATCTTGGAGTAATCGCTAATTGCTGAATCATTTGCCTTGAATCCGCGTGCTTGGACAACAATACGGAGGGGATATCGGAGTTTTTACAGCGGGCAATTATGTCGTGAATTGAGCTGAAGTTCCAGTTTGATTTGTGTTTCTCAGCAAGAAGTTTTTTGGGAACTTGGTAACGCGGGTTATTATAGCTTCCTCTATCGAAAAACTAACTGAGAGAACTAATGGAAGGATTCGAACCAGGCGTGCCGACTGCGATTGATGGATGCAAGATTCCCGTAACAAGGATATTAGGTCGTAACCCAGGGCCCATGACTGGTCCGGGCACAAATAGCTACCTCATTGGCCAGGATAGACTATGTTTGTTAGATCCTGGTCCAATCGATGACGTCCAATTTGAAAGCTTTATGTCGGCGATTGGGAATAGGAAACTGGAATATCTGTTGCTTACTCATACTCATGGAGACCACTCCCCTGGAGCAGCGCGAATCCACGAGGCTACTGATGCTACGTTAGTGGGCATCTCTGCCCCCAATGTGGTTGGTCAAGATCAGAGCTTTCAACCCAAGCAAAAATGGCAGCATGGAGATGAAGTCCATTGTGGAGAATACACAATACGCCTTATTCATACGCCAGGCCATGTCTCTAACCATCTGTGCTTTCTTCTAGTGGAGGAAGCACTGTTATTTACTGGAGATCATGTCCTACAGGGCACAACATCAGTGATTTTGCCGCCTGATGGAGACATGGGTTCTTATCTCGATTCCCTTGCCTACTTGCAGACTTTGCGATTGCGTTATCTGGCGCCGGGCCATGGGGGAATAATGGATGAACCCCAATTGGAAATCGAGAAACTCATCGCTCACCGACTGAAAAGAGAAGCAAAAGTTCTGGCAGGATTGACTGAGCTTGGGGAGTGTACCGTTGATGAATTGGTTTTAATTGTCTATGACGATGTTGCTGAGCACTTAATACCTTGGGCCAAGCGAACTATGTTGGCGCATCTGATTAAATTGGAGCGCGATGACAGAATTATTGAATCACAAGATCGGTGGCGGTTGCTCTGACTGCCGAGGGTAACAAGCTTTGGATTCTCTACATGATTCGTGCAAGAGATCAAAGTCTATATACAGGGATAACTACTGACCCTGAAAGACGGCTCATCGAGCACAACTGTTCTGCAGAAACTGGGTCGAAAGGTGCTAAGGCCCTGCGTGGGAAAGGGCCTCTGAAATTGGTTTATCAAGCAGAAATTGGTGATAGATCTGAAGCCCAGAAAATGGAATATAAAGTTAAGCAACTTTCTAAAGCTCAAAAAGAAGTACTCGTTAGTAAGCAACAACCACTCCTCCAGTTTTTAGAAAAAACTAATTAGCTATTCGAGAACACTTAGTTATGGTGATACAAGTTCGCGGTATTGATCATGTAGTGCTTAGAACTGCAGACTTTGGTCCAATGAAATCTTTTTATTGTGAGGTGCTTAATTGCGTTATTGAGCGCGAGCTTCCGGATATAGGGTTAATTCAGTTACGTGCTGGAGCTGCACTAATTGATTTGGTGCCTATAGACAGTAAATTAGGCGGGTTAGGAGGAGAGGCGCCAAATCAGGGTGGTAGGAATATGGATCATTTTTGTTTGCAAGTAGAAAAAATTGAAGAATCAGAACTAAAGGCTTACTTACTCTCTAGCAAGGTTGAGGTTGAAGAATTTGCCGATAGATATGGCGCTGAAGGATTTGGCCGTTCGCTTTACATAACTGATCCGGATGGAAATGTAGTAGAGCTAAAATTTTCTTTAACTTGAACTAAGCGAACTATTGTTCCGGTTGGTTTTCAATAGTAGGTGTAATTTTAAAGTTTAGAAAACCATAGATTATAGCGACAACTGGATTAATCAGGTTAAAGAAGCAGTAAGGGATATAGGTAAAAGTTGCAACGCCGAGAGTACCGGCCATGAATGCGCCACACGTATTCCAGGGAATTAAAGGTGATGTAATTGTGCCCGAATCCTCAAGCGTTCTCGAAAGGTTTTTCATATCCAGGTTGCGGTTTTTGTACTCGTGTTTGTACATCCGGCCCGGAAGCACTACTGAAATATATTGATCTGAAGTAATAATGTTAGAGCCAAAACAGGTAGCAATCGTGGTTGCTATCAAGCTTCCAGTGCTGTGTACAAATGATAATGTATATTCAACAAGGCGACGCAGTAATCCGGTGTGATCCATTACCGCTCCAAATACCATAGCACATAAGACTAGCCAGATTACCCAAAGCATCGAGCTCATGCCGCCTCTGGTCATTAAGTCGTCGAGTGTTTCATTACCACTCGAAATGGCAAATCCATCGAATAATGTGTACCACACGCCTTTAAACAATCCAAGGAATACACTGGGAGTTTCACCAGCGAGATTGATTATTGCTGGTTTTTGGAAGATTAATGCTATTACGATACCGAGCAATATGCCTGCTAAAATTGTTGGAATTGGTGGCAATTTCTTATTGGCCATTACTAATAATACAACGACAGGCAGTAGCATAATAAAATTGATGGTAAAGTTTTCTTTTAACAAGCCCATAGTGGTTTCAAGTTCACTCGAGGAGCTGCTAGTATCGATATTGAAACCAATTACCCCAAAAAGTATTAGGGCGATTACTATGCTAGGTATTGTTGTCCACATCATGTGACCGATGTGAGTAAACAAATCTGTTCCAGCCACAGCGGGTGCTAAATTAGTAGTATCAGAAAGAGGAGACATTTTATCTCCAAAATAAGCACCTGAAATAATTGCTCCCGCTGTTACCTCGAGAGATAGGCCCATCCCTCCAGCTGCTCCAATTAATGCAATTCCTATAGTGCCTGCGACAGTCCAAGAACTGCCAATACTCAGAGCGATGAATGCGCAGATAATGCAACTAGCCGCATAGAAAATCGAGGGGTCGAGTATTAAGAGGCTATAATAGATCATAGTTGGAACAGTTCCAGACATTATCCAACTACCAATTAAAGCACCCACGGAGAATAAAATTAGCAACGGCCTGATGGCAACGGTAACGCCTGAGATAATGCTAGCCTCGATCTCTTCCCAAGTTTGGCCATTATTCCAGCCAATGAGTGCCGCTACTGCCGCTCCAACACACAGAGCAATCTGGTTAGGTCCGGAGCTGGAGTCTTCGCCAAAGAGATAAACTGACAAAGAAAGCAGGCAAACCAGCACAAAAATGGGAAAAAGTGCTTGAAAAAGGGTAGGAGATGCTGCGTTACCAGGGCTTGCTAGATCTGATTCTTGCGAGACTGTCATCAAACATTGCCTAGTGGCGACTTCGTAAAGTTCATAGTAATCGACCCAGCATAAACTTATAGCGAGTATCTGTCTATTTGAACCCCATTAAGGGGGCAGAGTAAGATATAATTGAAGTGTTTTGGCAACTATATGAAATTATTGGGGCCTAATCGATCTTTTCTGTGGAAGAGTTAAACCAAGATGAATAGCAATGAGAGTTATGTAACTGATATTGAGACCTACATGAGCGAGTTAGGCTCTCAGGCTCGTATTGCGTCTCGTGAAATCTCAAAGGCTTCCACTGCAAAAAAAAATGCAGCACTTTATGCTATTGCTGAAGCTATAAATAGCAAACGTGCAGCATTAATGGAGGCAAATAAAAAAGATTTGCAAGCTGGTGCAAAAAAAGGTTTGGAATCTGCATTGATGGATCGGTTGGAGCTTACCGAAGGGCGTATCGACGCTATGCTTGAGGGTCTCCGACAAGTTGCGTCTTTGGATGACCCTGTAGGAGAGGTCAGTGAATTGAAATATCGGCCTAGTGGAATTCAAGTTGGTCGGATGCGAGTACCTTTAGGCGTAATCGGAATCATTTACGAATCTCGACCGAATGTAACGTGCGAAGCTGCGAGCCTGTGCTTGAAATCAGGTAATGCAGCCATACTCAGAGGCGGATCAGAGGCAATTAATTCGAACCAAGCAATCGCTGATTGCATTAGCTCAGGATTAGAGGTCGCTGGATTGAACCCCGTTATCATTCAAGTACTTAGTCGTATCGAGCGAGATGCGGTAGGAAAACTGATAACTATGCCAGAGTATGTTGACGTTATTGTCCCGCGTGGTGGCAAAGGTTTAATTGAAAGAATAACTAATGAAGCAAAAGTGCCAGTAATTAAACATCTAGACGGTAATTGCCATTTGTATATTGATGAGAAGGCAGATGTAGAGAAAGCGATTTCAGTTGCTATCAACGCTAAAACGCAACGCTATGGTACATGTTGTACTTTAGAGTCACTGGTCATTGCAGAATCTATTGCTGCTGAGGTTCTTCCCAAACTTTGTGCAGAGTACACATCCCTCAATGTTGAAATGAGAGGATGCGAAAAGACTAAGCAATTGGTTGGTAATGTTCAGTCCGCAACTGAAAAAGATTTTGAAACAGAATACCTGGCACCGATTATTTCTATCAAAATTGTAGCCGAAGTTGACGAGGCAATCGCACACATAAATAAATATAGTTCTCAGCATACGGAATCGATAATTACTGAAAATCACGATCATGCTCAACGATTTTTGAGAGAAGTTGATTCTAGTTCGGTAATGGTAAATGCTTCAACGCGATTTGCAGATGGATTCGAGTATGGACTAGGTGCTGAAATTGGGATTTCGACTGACAAATTACATGCTCGCGGGCCGGTTGGCCTTGAAGGTTTAACTTCGCAGAAATTCATTGTGTTAGGGGATGGTCATATTCGGCAATGACGTCTCGAATTGGTGTGCTAGGGGGTATGTTTGACCCGATCCACAATGGTCACATTGAAGTTGCTAGCTTTGCCCGTAACTACTTATCTTTGGACCTTGTAAAGCTTGTTCCTTGTTCGATACCAAATCATCGAAAAAACGCAAACTCGTCGGCTTTTCATAGGTTAGCAATGCTCAATCTAGCTATAGAAAAGCAAGATGGTTTGCAAGTTGATTCGATTGAGCTCAAGCGAGAAGGAATATCTTACACTGCAGACACGCTCCAAGAATTAAAGCGCCAAAATAAAGCCAGCCAACTGGTTTTCGTCTTAGGCTTGGATTCTTTTAATACAATTGCAAAATGGCATGATTGGGAAAAATTATTTGAGCTTTGTAGCTTCTTTGTCCTCGCTAGATCAGGGGCTAAAATCAACAAAGAAACTTCTCAAGTGATTAAACTAAATGAAAGGCTGGCCAAGTCAAACGAGGCGTTTTTTCAACAGTCTACTGGTCGTATTTTATTTGCTAAAGAATTTAACAATGATTTGTCATCGACTAAGGTTAGAAATCAATTTGCAGAAGGCAAGGATCTTCATAGCTCTTTAGACGATGCCGTTTATTCTTATATAAAACAACATAACTTGTATCACTAATTGGAGTAGGCAATTCTATTGAAAAGTAAAAAATTAGCAGAACTCGCCGTTGAGGCGTTAGAGGATTTAAAAGGACAATCTATTCGCTGCATTAATGTGTCTAAATTGACCTCGATCACTGATTTTATGATTATAGCAACGGGTAGGTCTAATACACACATAAAGGCTTTAGCCGACAACGTGTTAAAGAATGCGAAGGAAGCTGATCTTGAAGTTGTTGGGGTTGAGGGGCGGATGCAATCTGAATGGGTGTTAGTGGATGTGGGTGATGTAGTAGTTCATATCATGCTTGCACCTATGCGTGCGTTATATAATCTTGAAGAACTATGGAATTTTGATTCTCAAGCAGACGTTAAGCGGACATCTCAAGTAGCAACTTGATCAACTAATAAATAACCATTTGGCTATATTTGTAAATCATGCGTATTTCTCTAATATCAGTAGGCACAAAAATGCCTACCTGGATAAAGGAAGGGGTTGCTGAATACTCGAAACGAATCGTCAAGACATTGGGGTTTTCATTATATGAAGTTCCTTTAGCTCATCGTACCAAATCCTCCAAGGGTCCTCAGCCCATGCAAAAGGAAGGGAAAGCATTATTAGCTAAAATTCAAGTTTATGATTATGTTATTGTGCTTGAGGTTGAAGGAAAGCGGATGTCTACCATGGCAGTGGCAGAGCGGCTTGCTGCATTCAAGAGCGAAGGGAAGAATATTGTTTTTCTAGTTGGTGGCCCAGACGGCCTTCATTCTCAATGTCGAGAAAGGGCTGATGAGCAGTGGTCACTTTCAGACTTAACACTTCCCCACCCTATAGTGCGGTTGGTCCTGGTGGAACAGCTGTATCGCGCTAATAGCTTGCTCGAAGGTCATCCCTATCACAGAGGGTAGTGAACATTTTTTGAACTGGCTGCTCCTTCATATTCTTATTGAAAAAACTTGAAACATTGGCTAAAAATTAAGCAAAAAAAGCTAAACTTATTAATTGGAGCGTTGAGCAACTAAATAATTGAATTGTTGTCTAAAGGCGAGTGGATGTTTGCCTTCAGTCGCCTACCTCTTAGCCGATTACTCTAATGATTAACCAAACCTATGTCGGACAAAATATCATATGGTAGGTAAGTGGCAGCTTAAAGATCATGAGGTTGAGCAGCGCTTATTTAATCGCCGGCTAGCCACTGCAGCGGTTTTGATATTTCTGTTGTTTTTTGCGCTTATTATAAAGTTAGTCAATCTTCAGATTTCCCAGTTTGAATATTTTTCTGCGCGCTCTGATGGTAATCGACTGCATTCACAATATGTCCCTCCAGCTCGAGGTCTAATATTTGATCGACAAGGGAAATTGCTGGCGGATAATCAGCCGATTTTTAATCTAACGGTTGTTAGAGAGCAAGTTGTTGATCTGGATAAAACACTCAATTTATTGAGCACCTTGATACCGCTGTCTGCAGATGATATCGAGCAATTTAATACTCGCCTGCAGCGTAATCGCGTTCCATTTTCATCGGTACCCCTTAAATATGTGCTGACTGATGAAGAAAAATCCCGAATTTCCGTAAATAGCCATCTCCTCACCGGTATATCAATTGAACCTCAGTTTGTTCGTCAATATCCTTTGGGAAGTCTCACCGCACATTCTGTTGGTTATGTTTCAGAAATTAATCGTGATGAACTAGATGGGTTGAGTGAAGAAGAAAAAGAAAATTACGGTGGTACTAACCATATCGGTAAAACTGGAATTGAGCGAACTTATGAAGAGATTTTGCATGGCTCGGTCGGTTACGAAATCGTAGAGAAAAATAATAGGGGTCAGGTTATGCGATATTTAGATCGCACTGATCCGGTAGCAGGAAAAAATATTACCTTGCATATAGATGCGCAACTACAAAAAGCTGCTGAAGAAGCGCTTGGTGAGTTTCGCGGGGCGGTGGTGGCTATAGACCCCTCAACCGGCGGAATATTAGCGATGATTAGTAAGCCGGCGTTCGACCCTAATCTTTTTGTAACCGGAATAAGTAGTAAAGATTATAGTGTTTTGGTTACTGATGAGATAAATACACCATTATTCGATCGTTCGACGAATCCCTATCCGCCGGGTTCCACGATCAAGCCCTTTCTTGGAATGGCAGGTTTGCACCACGAATTTGTCGATTATGAATTTGCTATTCAAGATCCTGGTTACTTTAGATTACCCGGTGTTTCCTATCGATGGGGTGACTATACATTGCGAACCGTGATCGGTGGCGGTCATGGACATACCGATTTACAGAAAGCAATTTTTCAATCCTGCGATACTTTTTTTTATGATCTAGGTAATCGTATGGGTATAGATATCATTCATGGGTTTCTGGCCCAGTTTGGATTCGGTGATAATTTTGCTGTAGATATTTCTTATGCGAGAACCGGCGTACTTCCCTCTCGTGAATGGAAAATGGCTAGTCGCGGCGAGCCTTGGTACCCTGGGGATACTATAAATTCCTCGATCGGTCAGGGTTACATGTGGGCAACACCACTGCAATTAGCGACAGCAGCCTCCATAGTTGCTAACAAAGGTAAAGTTGTGCAGCCCCGCATGTTAAAAGCGGTTGAAGGTGAGGACTATGAGCCCTTTATCGAAAATCCTGTACCAGACGTGATGGTGAATGACCCAGACTATTGGCGTTACATTGAAGAAGCCATGAGCATGGTTATACATAGGCCCTACTCCGATGAATTTCGAGATTATGGTACTGCTTTTGAAGCAATTGCTATGGCTGATCGAGACATGTCTTATCGTATGGCGGGCAAGTCTGGGTCGGCTCAAGTAGTTGGAATAAGTCAAGAGATCTTAGCCAGCACAGATATTGTGGTATCCGATCTTAATAAGGATCATGGGTTATTTATTTCCTTTGCGCCAGCACAAAATGCCCGTATAGCTCCTCAAATAGCAGTTGCCGTATTTGTGGAGAATGGAGAACATGGAAGTAGTGTCGCTGGTCCAATTGCTAAAGCAGTTACCGACAAATACCTCTTGGAAATTCTGCAAATCGATTTTGCTTCGTTTGAAGATATTGGAGAATTACAAGAAGAGATCACGAACCCATTAGTTTCTCAGTCGAATGATTAATCAAGATTTTATTCGGCAAACAACAGGGTTTCATCGGCCGCCAAGTCGCGTCCAAACAATCTGGCGACTCATCCACACTGATCCGCCGCTCCTTGTAGGTATTATTTTACTGTGCTGTTTTGGATTATTTGTACTCTATAGCGCTAGTGACGGTGATGAGGACGTAGTTCGGCGACAGGCAATGATTATGCTTGCAGGATTAGTGCTGATGTTTGCTGTTTCTCAGTTTAGTCCACATTTCTTTCGCCGCTGGGCACCGTCTCTTTATGCGGCGGGATTAGCTTTGCTTGGCTTGGTTCTCTTTATAGGTGTGGAAGAAAATGGCGCGCGCAGCTGGCTGGATTTGCCTGGTTTGCCTAGCTTCCAGCCTTCTGAAACGTTGAAAATTGTAGTTCCATTACTTATGGCTTGGTATCTAGCCAGTAGGCCACTTCCGCCTCGCTTTAAACACCTATTTTGGTCAGCTATGATGATCTTGATACCGGCTGCTCTAATCATCATTCAAAATGATACGGGTACCGCTATTATGGTAGCTATGTCTGGTATATTCGTCGTGTTGTTAGCGGGTATGCGTTGGCGAATGGTGTTTGGTGGATTCTTTGTGCTGCTCTCAATATCTCCGCTCTGGTATTTATTTCTCGCGCAAGCACATCAAAAAGACCGGATACTCACTTTCTTTGATCCATACAGAGATCCAACGGGGGCTGGGTACAACATAATTCAATCTCAAATTGCTATCGGGTCAGGCGGGGTTTACGGCAAGGGCTATGGTGAAGGGGCTCAATCACATTTGGATTTTATTCCTGAAAGCAATACTGACTTCATTCTTGCTGTTCTCGCTGAAGAATTTGGGTTGTTAGGAGTGTTGTTTTTAATTTGTCTTTATTTGTTCGTGTTGATTCGTGGTTTTTATATTGCTTATTGCGCTAAAGACATGTTTAGTCGGCTCCTGTCTGGCAGTATTACGCTAACGTTTTTCTTCTACGTATTTGTCAATATGGCTATGGTCTCTGGCCTAGTGCCTGTAATTGGATTACCTCTTCCTTTAATTAGCCGGGGTGGTACATCGATTCTTACTTTGTTTATTGGCTTTGGATTGCTTATGTCAATTCATACTCATGGGAGGAAAAGCGCTAATTAATTGATAAATATGAAGTTAATTCTTGGAATCTAGCTCATTAATTAAATCTATTGGATTATTTTTGTTTTACAGCGTTCCCTTTGAGGCCTATAGATTAAAATTCTACGGATATTGGACGCTAAGTAACTAAGTTGCTTAGATTTTCTGTGTGGTACGCAATAATGCACCAGCATTTAAGAGTTTTCTCATTGGTTGGTTTGATTGGTAGTCTTGCTGCTTGCTCTGCAGTGGCTCCGCCGACTCCAATTCCGCCAAGTTCTTCCAGCCGTTATTCAATAGACCAGGACAGAGCGCCAAGCCGAAACGTTGATCTTGAATCTATTCCTAATGTAGTAGCAGAGCCGATTAGGCGCACGATGGCAGGAAATCGATCACCCTACTCTGTGCTAGGGAAAACCTATCAAGTCCTGCCAACAGAAGAAGGATACAGGGAGAGGGGTGTAGCCTCCTGGTATGGAGAAAAATTTCATGGCCATAAGACTTCCAACGGTGAAGTCTTTGATATGTACCAGGTCTCTGCAGCACACAAATCGTTACCAATTCCTAGCTTTCTTCAAGTCACTAATTTGGATAACAATCGTAGTATTGTTGTCAGAGTAAATGATAGGGGACCATTCCACGGAGACCGTATCGTAGATCTGAGTTATGCAGCAGCGCTAAAACTAGGTTATGCAGACCGGGGGACCGCTAGGGTTGAACTGGAAGCTATTATCGCCAATGGGTCTGATAGTGATCGTTCCGGGACACGGAATAGAATAGTCAATCTAGAAACCGGGAATAGGGCTATTTCAGGAGAAAAATATTTACAAGTAGGCGCATTTTCGGACGTAAATATAGCCCGGGAAGTGTCAGAAAAATTGAGAGTAATGACCAAACGACCAGTTATTATTAGCACCATAAACAACACTGCAAACGGTGTTTTACACCGGGTTCGAATCGGGCCGGTTAATGATCCTGGTGAGATTAGACGAATCACCCAAAGTGTAGTTGCTGCTAGTTTAGGAAGCCCGTACACTATTACTGAATAGTGCTTCACGATTGAAATGCTAGTCGTTCGTCACCTCTCAGCCTAATATAATCAATGGTTTTAACACGGATTTCTTTATGTCGTTAAAGAACGCAATCTATCAACTGTTTTCATTTCCCATTCGTCTTAGAGTAGCAATCTGCTGCTCTATTTTTATAGGCGGCAGTTTATTCAGCACCGCAGTACTTGCTGCGCCCGCAATAATTCCCCGAGCGCCAGAAATCGCTGCTACCAGTTATATTTTAATCGATGCTAAGACCGGGCACATCATCGTCGAAGAAAATGCTGATGAGGCACTTCCACCAGCAAGTCTTACTAAGATAATGACGGCCTATATAGCAATTGAAGAAATTATGAGTGGTAATTTGTCTTTGAGTGATCAAGTGCATATCAGCGAAAAAGCCTGGCGCATGGAAGGTTCAAAGATGTTTGTCGGTGTAAATACACAAGTAAGTGTCGAGGATTTGCTGCGTGGCATAATTATTCAATCCGGTAATGATGCTAGCGTAGCAATCGCTGAGCATATCGCTGGCAGCGAAGAAGCATTTTCAGACATGATGAATCAATATGGGGAATTACTTGGTATGAGTAGTAGTTTCTTTATGAATTCTAGCGGGCTAGACACTGAATTATATTACAATACTATGTCAGCGCGAGATCTGTCTTTGTTGGGCCAGGCTACCATCGAGAGGCATATGGACTATTATCCTATTTATGCTGAGCGCGAGTTTACTTACAACGATATTCGCCAATCTAATCGAAACTCTTTGCTATTCAGAGATCGGAATGTCGACGGTATGAAAACTGGATGGACTGATGCGGCAGGATATTGTTTGGTGGCTTCAGCAGAACGGGATGGCATGCGTTTAATTTCAGTAGTAATGGGAACTGTCAGCGAAGAGTCTCGAGCAATTGAGACCCAAAAATTACTCACTTACGGGTTCCGCTACTTTGAAACCCACAAACTCTATGATTCGAATCAAGTCTTGACTAATGTTCCTGTTTGGTCGGGGGCGCAGAGCGCAGTTGATCTGGGGATTCAAGAAGAGGTGTATGTAACGATTCCCCGGGGTCAGGCAGATTCCATGCAGGCGACAGTCGATGTCGATGAGGTTATCCGCGCGCCTCTCAACGACGGGCAGATAATGGGTGTCGTAAGTGTGACCCTGGATAATGATACTGTTTTTTCAGGCAATGTTATTGCAATGCAAAAAGTAGAGCAGGGTGGGGTATTTAAGCGATTGATCGATTGGTTAACGTTACTATTTAGCAACCTCTTCGCTGGATAAATACTGAAAATTATTATGTCAGGTGAATCTGGTTTGAGCGATCAAGAAGCACCGAAAATCGATTTTCCCTGTTTGTATCCAATAAAAATTATTGGCAAAGCGGTGGGTGATTTTCAAGAGTCAGTCTTGGAGGCTATTGAACGCCATACTGGGACGATCACATCTGATCTAATAAAGGTGCAATCAAGCAGAAAACAAAATTACGTGTCAGTCACAGTAACCATCGCTGCAACTGGAGAAGGGCAGTTACAAAACATTTTCCAAGATTTAAAGAAAATAGAAAGCGTGAAAATGGTGCTCTAGTTTGCGGCTGACAGATTATAAATGGTTTCAAGCGGAAGCATCGAGCACGTCGCTACCTAACCTTATTGTCAGACGGCTAGGGTTGCAGGACTATGAGCCAATCTGGCATGCCATGCGCTATCTTGCAGAAAACCCCAAAGCAGAGCGTAGTGATGAGATATGGCTGCTTAGCCATAAACCGGTCTATACCCAAGGGCAGGCTGGAAAATCGGAACATGTGCTAAGCCCAGGAAAAATTCCTGTCGTGCAGATTGATCGTGGTGGCCAAGTAACTTATCACGGGCCTGGTCAATTGGTCGTTTATCTCTTGATCAACGTGCGCCGCCGCACGCTAGGTGTGCGAACTTTGGTAGAGATGATCGAAAGTGCGATGGTCGCCGCGCTTACTGAGTTCGGTATTTCTGCGGAGACTCGACTCAAAGCTCCCGGAGTTTACGTGAAAGATGCTAAAATCGGAGCATTAGGTCTGCGAATAAAAAATGGTTGGAGCTATCACGGATTAAGTCTAAATGTAAAAATGGACCTGACACCATTTGATCGGATCAATCCCTGTGGATTCCAAAACCTGGCTGTTACTCAGGTAGCTAACCTTGTAGCGGAAGATAATTTCTTGTTGCAAAAGGCGAGTAAGGTCTTATGCAATAATTTGCTTGTTAAGCTAGGTTATAAAGAGCATTACCAAGATTTAATCATTAGTTAATTGAGTTATGACAGCAAGAAAACGTAGAAACTTAATGGTAGAAGGAGAGAAGCTTCGCGGAGCGGATAAAGTTCGCCGAATTCCTATGAAGGTAATTCCGACGACTGAATTACCTATGAAGCCCGATTGGATTAGAGTAAGAATTCCCGTGTCTCCAAAAATTGCTCACATTAAGAGCAAATTAAGAGAGCATAAGTTGGCTTCTGTTTGTGAAGAAGCGTCTTGTCCGAATTTGGGTGAATGTTTTAGTAATGGCACAGCAACGTTTATGATTATGGGCGATATTTGTACGCGTCGTTGCCCGTTCTGTGATGTTGCCCATGGGAAGCCTCGCCCACTAGATGTCGATGAACCTGTTGAGTTGGCTAAAGCGATAAAAGAAATGGGTTTGAATTATGTTGTTATAACTTCCGTTGATCGAGATGATCTTGCAGATAGCGGTGCTCAACATTTTTCACAATGTATTATCGAAACGCGGAAATTTAATCCGGAAATCAAAGTTGAAGTATTAGTCCCTGATTTTAGGGGACGAATGGATATTGCTCTTCCGATATTAGAGCAAACCCCTCCTGATGTTTTTAATCATAACCTAGAAACAGTTCCAAGGTTGTATAAGAAAGCCAGACCAGGAGCTGATTATGATTGGTCTTTGCGATTACTTAAAGCCTATAAATCAAAGCAACCGTTAGTAATAACTAAGTCAGGTTTAATGTTAGGTTTGGGTGAAGAAATCGATGAGGTTAAAGAAGTATTGCGAAATTTAAAAGCACATGATGTTGATATGATTACCCTTGGGCAATATTTACAGCCAAGCAAGGATCACTTAAAGGTTGAACGATTTGTTCATCCATCTGAATTCGACGAGCTTCGTGAGTATGGTGAAACTTTGGGTTTTCTGCATGTGGCGAGTGGGCCATTAGTAAGATCTTCTTACCATGCAGACAAACAAGCCGACGGTAAGATCGTTTCTTAAGAAAATCTATGCTGTATTAGTGCGGGGAATATCTGGTAGTAATGGTTTAGCCATGAAGATTAGTCTACGACATACCATCACGAGCATAGCCGCAGGTTTAACTGCAATTCTTGTGATTGTTTTAATATTGCAAAATCCTGGTCGAATAGGGAGTGAACCTTTAGTTGTTCGAGCTTTGCTATTAAGCATAGCAATTATAGCTATACTGGTAGCGGTGTATCCTCTAAACCTTTTGTTTTCATGGAGACCTGGCACCTATATTGGTTTAATTTGTGTGCCTGCCATAATTCCCAGCTTTGTGTTTTATCTCATTCTCCTGCCAGAGAAGGCTGAAGAAGGGTTCGATGTTCAGATATTAGAGAACTCACTCATCAGCGATCGCTCCAGTAACGGCATTATTGAAGTTGGGTTTCGCTATCCGATTTATACGCCAACCCTGTCAATAAAAAATCGCGAACTGTTTACTCGTCACGTTAATGTGTTTCTACGTATGATAGATGCAAGTGAAGAAGTAGCCTTATTCCGAGCCGTCCGTCAAAATGTGCCTGAAAATGTTTTGAGTGTTGAATCGACTGTACTTGGGATGTTAAGCGAGAACTCAAATTATGTGTTTAATCCTCTTGAGTTGCCGCCAGGTATCTCAGTTGAAGGGCAAGCCGTTTTCATAATTAGTAACGTGGAGGATGGAGCTACATTTACAGACGCCTTGCGCACAGCGAGCCAAGCGCAATTAGAGCTCCGTGATCCATCCAATGGGCAACTTCTTCTTGAGTTTCCTTTAAGTCAGATTTAGGATTTATATATTGTTAATTCTCATAGAGTATAGTTAGAACTAGCAGCCGGATATTTGCAGGGGTATTAATGCCAAATCTTCAAGTTAAACCTATAGTAATTTTACTTGCAGCGATTTGTTTAATTGCAAGTTCCTCAGCACAGGAAGCATGGGAAACTCCTCGCACTGTTTACGGTGCCCCTGATTTGCAGGGTATATGGTCGTCGGCATCCATCACTACACTTGAACGTGATCCAGCTCTTGGCAATATTTTAAGTGTTGGTGCTGAAGAAGCGCGGAGAATTGAAGCGTCTGCAGCCTTCAATGTGCTTTCTGAAGACGATAATGCGCCAAGTGACCCTAATCGATCGCCTCCTACTGATGGTGATACTGATGCAGGTTACAATGCTTTCTGGATTGACCCAGGAACGCGAATGGCGCAGATTGGAAGTGAGTACAGAACCTCTTTTATTGTAGATCCTGCGAACGGGCAAATTCCTTACACTCAAGCCTCAGGTATGGCTTTTATGGAGTACGGCCGAACCGTTGGGTACGATGGCCCAGAACAACGTCCACTCGGCGAACGTTGCATGGTTGGTTTCGGTTCAAGCGGTGGACCACCTATGCTGCCGGTTCTCTACAATAATCATTATCAAATCGTACAGAGTGAAGATTACGTGATGGTGCTAGCTGAGATGAATCACGATGCGCGTATTATCCGATTGGGCTCTACTCATAAGGGTGAAGATTTCAATCCTTGGCTCGGAGATTCCATTGGACATTGGGAAGGAGATACTCTTGTCGTTGAAACTACGAATTTTCATCCTCAGCAAAGCTTTCGCTTTGCCATAAAGCATGTTCTTTATTTGCCTCAATCCGCAATAGTGACTGAGAGATTCACGCGCACAGGCCCAAAGTCGATTCTCTATGAATTCACTGTGGAGGATAGTGAGGCTTATACACAACCATGGAGCGCCCAAATTCCATTTCGAATTGCGACTGGCTCGATGTATGAGTACGCCTGTCATGAGGGTAACTATGCGTTACCTGGGATCTTAGCTGGTGCTCGGTTTGAAGAAAGGGAAGCAGCAGATTAGTCAAATAAGCTAGCGCAATAACATTCCAGACAGCTGAATTCGCTCTTCTTTGCGTTTATGTCTAAAGTTTTTGCCCTAAGTTTCTGTACTCTGCGATCGCCAGACCTGCAGCTACACTGGAAAACGGGTCATGCTCAACGACTTTGCCGCCAAATTGCTCGTCTAGTATGCGCTTTACTGCTGGAATAAGAGAAGAGCCGCCTGTGCGAATAACTAGCTGAATTTCATGGGATTGTAATCCGGCTCTTTCCAATAGGTCAGAAATAGCTCTCTGGAACTTGTTTAGTAGTTCTTGAATAAATTCTTCAAATTGAACTCTTGTAACTTCTAATTCAATATCTAGTTCCGGAATATCTAGTATTGCCGATTCCTCTGACGAGAGTGTCGCCTTCAAATCTTTTAAACTCTGAAATACTAAGTAACTGTAATTATTTTTGATCAAGTCATAGAGGCGGCGGAATTTAACTGCGGCCTCATCCTCGTAGGCCATTCTTTGCATCAGAGGCGTTGTGTATTTATTCTGATTGAGCATATAACTTACTGCCCAGTTAAGTAAAAAATCTTCATAATCTTCAAACGGAAAAGCAGTTTCAATTTCCCGGTCTTCACCTGCTCTACGCCAGCGTTCACCTTTTCCTAGAATAGGGAAGAGAAGTTTCTTAAATAAAATCTGATCAACATGGTCGCCACCGAGGCCTACACCGTGAGTAGCAATTACACTAAATTCTTGCTCTTTGCGGGTGAGCACACAGAGGTCCAATGTGCCGCCACCGAAATCCACAGCTAGCAAAGTTTGCTCTTCAGCCCCTGGGTTGTCATGTAGATAGCTAAGTGCAGCTGCAATAGGCTCAGGGTAGTACGATTGTTCGGTAAACTCTGCATACCCGTATGCTTCCGAAAGTAATCGAAGAGCCGTTTGATTACCAAACTTTTCAGTACCTTCGAAATTTACCGGATGGCCAATACAAGCATGATGAATGTTTTCATTATGCTGGCCTAATTTGGAGAAAAGAGTTTGCGTGCTATGGCGAACTCGCACTAATAAAGGCGTTATTAGCGCTACCAATCGAAAAGGTCGATCAAAAACCATTAACCTTCGAGCGGAAGAGTTTCCGAGTAATCGTTTAATGCCCCGGAATAACCTTCCTTTCTGGCCGCCATCGATAAAAGATTGGCCATATATTTTTTCACTATTGGCTTCCTCTGGAAGACCGCGATCACCAATCTGTCCCGTTGTTGTTCTCGCCTCACCGATCACTTCCGCACTTAACTCAACCGTGCGGCCAGTATTACTTTCAATATAGCTATTAATGGCGGCTTGGCCAGTTACAATTTGAAAGTCACGATCGATATAAGTTGCCGATGGCATTACTTTCGAGTGGTGCTCAAGTTGCACGAGATGGACTTTTTCTCCATCATAAATTGCGGCTGCGCTATTGCTAGTACCGTAGTCAACGCCGATACCGAAGCGGGAGGTACTGATTTGGTGATTAGATCCTGACACCAAAGACTCTTAAATTAATTCCATAATTGAACGATAAGACAAAAACAAAAAATAGTTGCGTTACATGGGCTGAGCGCAAGCATAGCCTATTTCGTGAAATCCAGCAAAAGGATGCGGTTTATCCAAAAAATCGAAACTAGAGAGCCTGAATCAGGTTGAATCTTCATGGAACTTAACCTATGCTCGTCCGGTCTCAGCGTAGTCAGGTCCAATTTTGATTGAGGTTTTTTCATGAGAGTAGATTTGCGGCATCTGAGGGCTAGAGTTGTCGGTTCATTTTTAGTATTGCTTTTTTCCTGCCTACCTTTCAGTTCCAGTGCGGGTACTATAGTCCGTGTCAGCACCACCATCGGTGATTTTTCGATAGAACTGCTTGACGATATTGCGCCTGTCACAGTACAAAATTTCCTCAATTACGTGAATCGAAACGACTACAATGGCACCTATTTTCATCGAGTTGTCGATGATTTCGTTGCTCAAGGTGGTGCTTACCGATTTGAATTGTTTGTAGGCCCAATCGATGTGCCCACTGACCCACCAATTGTCAACGAGTTTAGTGTCTCTAATACTAGAGGTACTGTAGCTATGGCCAAGTTTGATGGTGATCCCGATAGCGCCACCAACCAGTGGTATGTGAATCTCTCGGATAATACGAATCTTGATACTCTCAACGGCGGTTTTACGGTTTTTGGCAATGTATTAGGGCAAGGCATGGTCATAGTTGATGCGATTGATAATCAACCCACTCTTGACTTAGGTTTTAAAGCGTCAGAGGCGCCCTATGTCACTGCGGCATACTCGACTCCTCTCGATTTTCTTTATATGAATATAGAAATAGTGGAGCGATTAAGCGCGGCCCCTCATGTATTTGAAGCTACCTCTGGTTTACTAATAACTTCGGTAGACATCGATAACGGATTAGAGCTGCTTAGTATGAATTTCAATACTGTACCAGCTGCTGGTGATGTGATCATTCAGGCCAACTTAGAGAGCGTAATTCCCAGGCGCGGGCCTGTTGACGGCATAGCGACTTTCTCTACCAGTGACAATCGATTGAGGATACCGAGCTTGGAGGTAAGTTCTAATGGGCAAGCATTCCTGGTTAGCAATGTAGTATTTGTTCTAAGTAATACCAGCCCGGTTCAATTTACCTTGGAGTCTTATCAGCAGTAATCCGTAGCGTTTACCACTATGCAGACTTGAGTTACTCTTGTTATTTGGAATCTCTTTTGTTGTTTATAAGGACTAGCTGAACTATGGCCGCGCCTCGAGGAGAATTCTCTTCAAGATTTGGATTCCTAATGGCTGCTTCGGGTTCTGCGGTGGGCCTCGGAAATATCTGGGGATTCCCAACCAATGCAGCATCGAATGGTGGTGCTGCATTTCTTATAGCCTATCTTATTCTTGCTTTCGCGCTAGCTTACCCGGCCTTAATGGCAGAACTAATTATTGGTCGCTACGCTCGCTCTAATGCAGTAACAGCTCTTCGAAAAATTTCTGTAGGAGAAAGAAGTCGAGCTGCTGCGATGCTGGTGGGTTTCATCGGCATAATTACTGTTAGTTTAATTTTGAGCTTTTACGCAATCGTCAGTGGTTGGATGATAGCATTTTTCTTTGATCCCTTAGCTCGAATAATAAATTTCGACAGTGCTTCGCGATGGTTGACGACAGATGCTGTTTTACGCAACTCAATTTTCGTTGTGCTGTTTATGCTGGTAACTGTCATTATTATTCGCGCTGGAGTTAAAGATGGGATAGAAAAATGGGCATCTCGGTTAATGCCATCGTTAATCATTATCCTCATACTACTAATTATCTATGTATTGACCTTACCTGGGGCAATGGAAGGTCTTAGAGCTTATCTAGTTCCAGATTTTTCAAGAATTGTAGAACCAGCGTTAATCGTCGATGCCATGGGGCAAGCATTTTTCTCTTTGTCTCTCGGCGTTGGTACAATGCTTATTTACGGTTCCTACATTAGCAAAGAGGAAAATTTGCCAACTATTGGGGGTCTGGTTGCATTGTTGGATATAGGAATTGCTGTTCTGGCAGGATTGCTGATATTGCCTGCGATGTATGTCGCTCTTGCCAATGGAGTAGAGATTTTTGATGCAGAAGGAGGGCTAATCGCAGGCCCAGGTCTAATCGTGTCCGTACTTCCCGCTTTGTTTAATACAATGGGCTCGATCGGTGTATTTGTAGCACTTGCTTTTTTTCTTTTAATGACAATCGCCTCCCTAACCTCATCAATCTCTATGCTTGAAGTTCCTGTTGCCTACGGTGTTGAACATCATGGTTTGGAGCGGAAGAACGCAGCTATAATTGTAGGTTCGATAATAACCATCATTTCTCTAATCGTTGTATTTAACTTTGATCCTTTATTCGACATGGTGGTTACTTTTACTACGGAAGTGAGTCAGCCATTACTTGGATTCTCCTTCTGTATTTTTGTAGCTTGGATCTGGCGCAGGAACGATATATTGCAGGAAATAAAACAAGGAAGTCCGGAAGCTGAAAATGGATTATTTTGGAAGGTTTGGCCTTTCTATGTAAAATATATTTGCCCGTTAGCAATACTTGTTGTCTACTTCCAATAAATTAGCCACCCTTTATAATGATACTCATCTATCATAATTAACACGTCTCGTCTGAGTACTCCTATCTTCATGCTTTGATCAGTGCTGGGTGTAATTTTGACCTCCGTGAGGTTGCACAAATCCGTATCTGATGATGAATATCGCTGCTGATGATATTAGTAATGAGATATGCTAGATTTTCCTTTATTGTATTGTTCCCATGCTCTTCCATAAAATAACAAGATAAAGTGAGGATTGACTATGAAATCTTCGGTACTTATTAATTCTGGTTTTGATTATTCGAGACGAAAGTTTCTTAAAAATTTTTCTATTCTTCCAATAGTTTCAGCTGGTATAGGGTTGGGAGTTATGCCACTCAATTCAGCAAAGGCACAAACTGAGATTGGGGATAATGTTAGAGCTCTAACTTTTGATGTATTTGGAACTGTCGTTGATTGGCGGTCTTCGATCATCAGGGAGGGGCAATTACTTTCGGCTAATAAAGGGTATGAGGTAGATTGGGCTGAATTTGCGGATCGTTGGAGAGGAGGCTATGGGCCAGCGATGAATCAGGTACGTACTGGTGAATTACCCTGGACAAAAATTGACGATTTGCACCGCTTGATTCTTGACGAACTAGTAGAAGAATACGGATTGACCAATATGTCGGAAGCAGAATTGGATCACTTCAATAAAGCTTGGCATCGGCTAATTCCTTGGTCGGATACGGTTGCAGGGTTAAATCGATTAAAAACGAAATATGTAATTACAACGCTTTCCAATGGTAATGTATCGTTGCTGACAAATATGGCTAAGAATGCAGGGCTTCCTTGGGATGCAGTGCTGTCAGCCGAGCTTGCAAAACATTACAAACCAGATCCACAGGCCTATTTAACAGCAGCTGATTTACTTAGCCTTCCTCCAGAACAAGTTATGATGGTTGCTGCGCACCCTGGTGATCTGCGCGCTGCTGCGCGGGCAGGACTAAGAACTGCTTACGTGATCAGGCCTTTGGAAAGGGGCCCGGGGCGTCCGGTAAATCGCAATCCTGATGGGGAATTCGACTACACCGCCGAGGACTTTATCGACCTAGCGCGACAATTGGGAGCATAAGTTGGTCCAGATTGAGATTGATCCAGGAACAAAGAACGAAATTGTAGACAAACTCAAAATCTATCTTGCCGAAGAGATTAATATTGAGCTCGGTAGTTTTGATACGCAGTTTTTACTGGAGTTTTTTATTGATCATGTTGGTTATAAATTTTATAACCAAGGTTTGGCGGACGCATTGAAAGCTTTTGGAGAAAAATTAGAAGAGTTTAATGATCTGGTTTATCAGTTAGAAAAAGAAGGCCCTAGTAGTAGTTGATTCCATTTATTGCTAGTTAATACTTTTCCGTAGTGAAATCTGAATAAAACTCTTGCTGCATTTTTCATTGCTTTGATTCCATGTTTATTTTAGTGATTATTTGTCGAGAAGTAAGTCTATGAATTTACGACTAATTAGCCTGCTCCTACCCATATTGCTATTGGATGCTTGTAGAGAACAAGAACAACAAAGCAATTCTATGGCCTCTGCGATAGATAGAGATACCTCGATGCAAATGAGTGAAATTGCAGCGACAGTGCAAAATCCATTTTTTGTGGAGAGTCCGCTCTACATGAATTATCCACAATTCGATCTGATAACAAATGAACATTATCTACCAGCGTTTGAACGTGGTATGGCTGAACATTTGATAGAAGTAGAAACTATAGCGTCGCGGATGGAAGTGACAAGTTTTGAAAATACTATTATCGCATTAGAGTTGGCCGGTGATCTTTATGCGCGAGTCGCTAGTGTGTTTTTTGCAATGTCTAGTGCGCACACTAATGAACAAATTCAAGCCTTAGCACAGCAATTAGCAACAGAGATAGCTGCTCATGAAGATGCAATTCTTCTCAATCGAGCACTCTTTGCCAAGATAAATAGCTTGTATGAGCAGCAGGAATCTTTAGAGCTCGATGAAGAGTCTAAGCGTTTACTTGAAGATTATTATGTAGATTTTATTCGTGCCGGTGCTGGTTTAGATGTGGATGAGCAGGAGCGAATGAAGGAACTTAATGCACAGATTGCTGTGCTTGAAACCCAATTTAGTCAAAACATATTAAGTGAAGTTAATGATTTAGCTATTGTGGTTGACACTCGGGAAGAACTTACTGGCTTAAGTGAAGCTCGGAAGGATGCAGCGGCGGAAGAAGCTGCAGAGCGGGGCCTCAATGGAAAATTTGTGATTCCTCTCTTAAATACAAGTGGTCATCCAACTTTAGTCCGGCTACAAAATAGGGACTTAAGAGAGCGAATTCATAAAACTTCTTTGTCAAGAGGGAGTCGAGGCGGTGAATTCGATAATCGAGAAATACTTTCTGATGTAATGCGGCTTAGGGCAGAAAGAGCTCAGTTATTAGGCTATGCCAATCATGCAGAATATATCTTGGAAAATCAGACAGCTCAAACTGTTGCAGCTGTTAATCAAAGACTAGGTGAATTAACACCTGCAGCAGTAGCAAATGCAATGCGAGAAGCTTCTGACTTGCAGCAAATTATTGCGGAAGACGGGAAAAATTTCGAATTGGCTTCTTGGGACTGGGATTTTTACACCGAGAAGCTGCGTGTTGATCGATATGACTTTGATGTAAACCAATTGCGACCTTATTTCGAATTAGATAATGTTTTACAAAAAGGTGTATTTTTTGCAGCTGAACAGCTCTACGGAATTACCTTTCAAGAGCGTACCGACTTGCCAGTTTATCAGGAAGATGTCAGGGTTTTTGAAGTCTATGATATGACTGGAGCAACCCTTGCGTTGTTCATAGCAGATTTTTATGCACGTCCTAGTAAGCGAGGTGGGGCATGGATGAATGCCTATATTTCTCAAAGTGGTTTGCAGGGAACTCAACCAATAATTGCCAATCACCTGAATATCACGAAACCAACCGAAAGTGAGGCAACTCTGTTAACTTTTGATGAAGTGACCACGATGTTCCATGAGTTTGGTCACGCACTCCACGGCATGTTTTCAAATGTCGAATACCCATCATTCGCCGGCACCAGAGTGCCCAGGGATTTCGTTGAATACCCCAGTCAAGTTAATGAGATGTGGGCAACGTGGCCGGAAGTTTTAGAGAATTATGCGGTGCATTTCGCAAGTGGCGAACCTATGCCGGCAGAATTACTGGATAAAGTGCTGTCTACGCAAAAATTTAATCAAGGCTTTTCAACTACTGAATACTTGGCTGCTTCTATTATCGACCAAGCCTTGCACCAGTTAAATCCTGAACAAGTGCCCTTAGCTGATGAAATAATGGATTTTGAGTTGGAGGCACTTGAAGCATCGGGTATTTCGCTTGAGGCTGTACCTCCCCGCTATCGTGCGACTTATTTTAATCACATTATGGGTGGTTATTCGGCGGGTTATTACTCTTATATTTGGAGTGAGGTCTTGGATGCTGACACTGTAGATTGGTTTAAGGAAAATGGTGGATTGTTGCGAGAGAATGGTGATCATTTTAGAAACAGCTTACTGTCCAGAGGTGGGAGCGAGGATGCGATGCAATTATTTAGAAATTTCCGAGGAAGAAATGCAGAGATTGCGCCTTTGCTGGAACGTCGAGGCTTAAACTAACAGAGATGTTTTGGTTAAAACTCGATTATCCAATTTTTTGCATGGATGCTGTTTGCTGTCCACTAACTTGAAGCACAAGTAGACTTAATTCATCCCAAGGATTAGCTAGTGACATGCCTTTAATTGTCTGGTCGATCTTACGGATTTTGTCAAGTAGTCGCCATATGTCCTCGCTATGAAGCCTTTGTAATGCATTGCTCACAGCTTGTTTGCGGTTAAACCAAACTCGATGAGCTTGTAGTATGGCATTTATACCTTGGCCATCTTCACGTTTTTCAATCATTGGAAGAAGCAAACGTAACTCTCTACTTAAAGCACCTACAATGATTAAGGGAAATAATCCTTCATCTCTTAAGTTTTGCAATATTTTTTGACAGCGAACTCCATCGCCTAGTAGGGCGGAATCTATTAAATTATAAACACTGTATCGAGAGCTATCGGCGATCACTTGCATTACCGTATTCGTGTCAAGATTTATGATTTCACCCGCTCCCTTGTGAGTAAGCAGTTTAAGTTTTTCAATTTCTTGCATAGCCGCAAGCAAATTCCCTTCGATTTTTTCACTGAGCAATTGTAGAGCTTCAGCGTCAGCGTTGAAGCCTTCTTGAATAAGTCTTTGTGACAACCAATTGCTGAGGCCGTCTTTATTGATTGGCCAAATTTGTACGATTATGGATTTAGGCTCAATGTCTTTAAACCATTTTGTGTTCATGAATCCTGCTTCTAGTTTTGGGCTCGAAATAAGGAGTGTATAGTCGGGATTCTCTTCATCTAAAAATTCTTTAATAGCGCTTTTGCCAGTTTCTTCTAATTTTGAGCTTGAAAGTCTGAGCTCAAAGAGTTTTTTTTCGGCAAAGAGTGAAAGGTTGTTGGCGGCGTGTGAAAAACTTTCCCATTTAAAACCTTTATCGATATTAAAAAGTTCTCTCTCGTCCACTCCGCTATTACGGAAGTGCAAACGGACTGAATCGGCTGCTTCTTGCAGCAGCAGGGGTTCATCTCCAGCTAGCCAGTAGAGAGGAAAAGATTCTGATTTAAGGGTACGGGCGAGTTGCTCAGGCTTAAGTTTCATTGGGATGCATAATTATCCGCTGCTTCCAAGCGGCGTATGAGTTGATTTACCAATTCTCGACGCATCTCAGTCGCAATGATTTCTACCTCTTCGCGGTTTCCTGTCAGATTCTCAATGTCTTCAAAATAAGTCCGATCGATGAACAAGGTTTCAGGCTCGATTAACATTTCGTCTGCTTGACCCAAAGCAATTGTGATTGACAAGCGCATCTCATACTGCGCAGCTCTAGCTCTTGCATTGACCGTCACTGGTCTATTGCTGATTTGTTCGTCTCCAATAGTGAGCACAGGAATAGATGACGCTAAACCTATTTCCTCTGAGGTGCTTATGACTTCGGTTGAAACTTCAGCTACATTGAGGTTGCGGCGCAACATGCGAGAAAATTCGCTGTTAGGTTGAGAGAGGCTCAATTGAATGTTATTAAAGCGCGAATTAATTAGTTCGTTTCCCCGGAGGCTGAATCCGCAAGTGACCAAACTTAGAGAAATAATAATTAGGCCGTAGCTTGTTAAAATTCGCTTCATAGTTGTTAACTTACTACGACATTAACCAGACGGCCAGGTACTACAATTACTTTCCTTAGAGTTTTACCATCGCTAAATCGTTTAACCGCATCATTCTCTAGGGCTTTTTTCTCCAAATCGTCTTTGGATAAATTCTGCGATACTTCTATTCTGTCACGCAACTTACCATTAACCTGGAGTACGATAAGCACAGAATCTTGAACTAATGCAGATTCATCTACATTCGGCCAGCTGGCATCCATTACTGCGCCTTCATGGCCTAGATGATTCCAGAGGGCATGACAAAAATGTGGGACTATTGGAGCTAGCATCAAAATTATTGTTTCCAGAGACTCCTGCACAACTGCTATGTCAGATTCTGAAGAGTTCGTTTCCAAAAACTTCGTTGTTGTATTTAACAATTCCATAGAGGCAGCAATAGCGGTATTAAATGTTTGTCTGCGGCCATAATCATCAGTCACTTTCTGGAGAGATTTATGAGTCTTCAGGCGCAACTGCTTCTGCTCAGAATTGTGATCTGAATCCGTTATTCCAATAATAGAAATTGATTCATGGCTGGCGACTATTTTCCAAAGTCGTTTTAAAAATCGATAACTTCCTTCTACGCCTGAATCAGACCAGTCAAGTGACTGGTCAGGGGGTGACGCAAACAGAGTAAACATTCTTACCGTATCCGCCCCGTATTTCTCAATGAGCCCAAGCGGATCTACCGTGTTGCCTTTTGATTTCGACATCTTGCTGCCTTCATTCAAAACCATACCTTGAGTCAGTAAACGGGTAAAAGGTTCGTCGGAGGTAACAAGACCTTCGTCTCGCATTAATTTGTGATAAAAGCGGGCATACAGTAAATGCAATATGGCATGTTCTATGCCGCCGATGTATTGATCTACTGGTAACCAATAATTAGCTCTTGCATCTAACATGCTTTTATTCTGATCCTGGCAGGCAAAGCGCGCGTAATACCATGAGGACTCCATAAAGGTATCAAAGGTGTCAGTCTCTCGCTTAGCTTTACCTTGGCATTCAGGGCAGTCTACTTCAAAAAAATCGGCTAGTTTTGTTAGTGGTGAACCGGTCTCATCGAATTCAACATCTTCTGGAAGTAAGACTGGTAGATCTTTTTCCGGCACTGGCACTGAACCGCAGGTTTCGCAATTTATCATAGGAATTGGTGCGCCCCAATACCGTTGGCGTGAAACACCCCAGTCACGAAGTCGAAAATTTACAGTTTTTTTACCTTTGCCTTTATCGACGAGTTTGGCTGAGATTGCATTGAAAGCCTGAATAAAGTCCAAGCCGTCGAATTCACCCGAATTGGTGACAATACCCTTGTCCACAAAGGCACACTCGTCAAGGTTACATAAAGAATCTGGGGAGTCGGGTTCTATTACTTGTTTGATTGGTAAATTATATTTTTTGGCGAATTCCCAATCTCTTTGGTCGTGACCGGGAACCGCCATTACCGCACCAGAACCATAGCTCATGAGAACGAAATTTGCGACGAAGATAGGCACTTGTTCCTGGCTAATCGGGTGAATTGCCGTCAAGCCTGTTTCCATACCTAATTTTTCAAGTTTTGCTAATTCTGATTCCGCAACTTTGACGTTATTCTGTTCTTCGATGAAATTAGCCAACGTTGAGTTTGTGGCTGCTGCTTTTACTGCTAACGGGTGTTGAGGAGCAACTGCTAGATAAGTTACCCCAAGTAAAGTATCTGGTCGGGTAGTATAAACAGAGAGTTTTTTAAAAGACCCTTCTTCGTCTACAACTTCGAATTCCAGAGTTACACCTTCAGAGCGGCCGATCCAATTTGACTGCATTGTCCGCACTTTCTCTGGCCAGCCATCAAGTTTTTCTAAGTCATCCAATAGCTCTTGCGCAAGCGCTGTTATTTTTAAGAACCATTGCGGAATTGAACGCCTCTCGACAATAGCGCCAGAACGCCAGCCACGACCGTCAATGACTTGTTCGTTTGCGAGTACGGTTTGATCGATGGGGTCCCAATTGACCTCAGCCTCTTTCTTGTAGACTAGTCCTTTCTTAAATAGTCGGGTAAAAAACCATTGTTCCCAGCGATAGTAGTCTTTATGACAAGTGGCTAATTCTCTCGACCAATCATAAGCATAACCGAGTTTTTTCAATTGCTCTCGCATGTAATCGATATTGCCATAGGTCCATTTGGCAGGCGGGACTTTATTCTGCATAGCCGCATTTTCAGCAGGTAAACCGAAAGCGTCCCACCCCATCGGTTGTAATACATTCTTACCCTGCATTCGTTGATATCGGGAAATTGCATCACCGATAGCATAATTTCTAACATGCCCCATATGTAGATGGCCACTGGGATAGGGAAACATCGAAAGGCAATAAAATTTTTCCTTATCAGGATTTTCCTCTACGCGAAAGCTATTGTGCTCATGCCAAAAGGCTTGAGCTGCAGCCTCTACGGCTTGGTGATCATATTGAATATCGGAACTACTCATTTGCGATCTGACTATTAGATAGGATTGAAAAAGTGTTTTTTGGCAAAAGCCCGCAAGCATAACCCAGAGAGGGTCTGACAGGTAGAGTCTCATCAAAAAAAAGGTTGATACACATCTCCTGCAGCGGGGGTTGGTAGATAAGATCTACAACAACCTTCTCCTCCAATTTAATGCTAATCCATCTAGCTTTGCTTCGTGGGGATATTAACAGGCGCAGAGGTGACCTTGATCAGCTTGATTTGGCGGCTATCAGCATTAAGTATGGTAATGAGAAATGGTCCGAGACCAACCGTTTCGCTCCGTTCAGGGATATGACCAAATTGCTGCAGAACTAACCCGCCTATTGTTGTAAATTCTTGATCACTAAAATCAGTTTTGAAGTATTCATTGAACTCATTCAGAGGAGTTAATGCTTTTACAATGTGATTCTCTTCATCAAATTTTTTAATATAGCTATCATCATCGACGTCATATTCATCTTCGATTTCGCCAACTATTTGCTCTAGAACGTCTTCAATAGTCACAACGCCGCAAACACTGCCGTATTCATCAATAACAATTGCCATATGTTGGCGCGTCTCTCTAAACTCTTTGAGTAAAACATTTAGACGCTTACTTTCTGGTACGAATGTAGCTAGTCGCACTACATCTTTTATGTTGAATTTATCAGTATTACCATTAAGAATTAATGGTAATAGATCTTTTGCTAGCAGAATACCAATAACATTGTCTACGTTTTCTCCAACCACAGGGAAACGCGAATGTGAAGCTTTTGTTACTAATTCGATAATGTCATTAGGGAGAAGATCTGACGGTACCGTTACTACCTGGGAGCGAGGGATCATTATGTCTCGCACCTGCATGCTAGACACTTGCAGCGCCCCCTCAATGATACTCAGCGCATCCGCATCGAGTAATTGATCTTGCTCAGCGTTACGAAGAAGCTCTAGAAGGCTCTTTGTATCGGTGGGTTCGTCTGAAAAAACTTGTGCAATTTTATCGATCCAGGACTTGGGTCCAGGATCGATGCTAGAGTGATCGTCTGTCATGCGTTGGCTTCTCGTGTTCTCCCAAATATATTTATTACGGTCACCCTATCAAATAAGGATTCGGGAATCCAAGTTTTTCAAGGGTATTTATTTCATAGCTTTCCATTTGCGCCGCGGCTGTGTCACTTTCATGGTCGAAGCCACTCAAATGCAGAACTCCGTGTATCACCAAATGAGCCCAATGAGCTTTTAAAAGTTTGCTTTGAAGCTCCGCCTCTTCTGAAACTATTTGGGGGCAAATCACAATGTCTCCAAGGGGTATAGAATCAAGCCCTGCTAACATTTCAGTCGTAAAATTTGTCGGAAAAGAGAGTGCATTTGTAGCTCGATACTTCCCGCGGTATTTACTATTTAGCTGGCTGGATTCGTCTTTATTCACAAATCGTAGACTGATGATATAGTTTTTTTCACTCGAAATTTCTTGCAGAGCTTTGTTAATCCATAGTCGACAATCTTGAATGTCTGGGGTCCAGCTTGCCGCTGAAGCATTGGTGAGCTCAATTGTCGCGTTCATTAAGTTGCGAGGAGTCCTGACTAGTGATCTGGGAGACTGAGCTGCGGTCGAATTCATCATAGGCCTCGACAATTTTTTGCACGAGCCTATGGCGTACCACGTCTTTGGCATTGAAATAGTTGAAACCGATACCGCTAATTCCTTCCAATACCTTACTTACTTGCACTAGGCCAGATCGAGTACCCTTGGGTAAATCTATTTGCGTAACATCGCCAGTAATAACTGCAGTGGAGCCGAACCCTATGCGAGTGAGAAACATTTTCATTTGAGCGCTGGTCGTGTTTTGACTTTCGTCTAGAATGATAAAAGAATTATTTAGTGTTCGGCCGCGCATATAAGCCAGAGGAGCAACCTCAATTACATTTTTTTCTATTAGTCTCGCTACTTTCTCAAAACCAAGCATTTCATATAAAGCGTCATAGAGAGGTCGGAGATAAGGGTCAATTTTTTGTGCCAAATCACCGGGGAGAAAGCCGAGTTTTTCACCAGCTTCTACTGCTGGGCGTACTAGCAAAACCCTGGTTACTTTTTCTTTTTGTAATGCTTCAACTGCACAGGCGACGGCAAGATATGTTTTTCCTGTTCCAGCGGGGCCAATGCCAAAGTTAATATCATGTTGGCGAATGCTTTTGACATACTGTATCTGATGGCTGCTTCTGGGTTTGATTGATGCTCTGGGTGTTTTAATAAGTAAACTATCATTTTCCATGCGTTCAATGCTGTTATTGCTTCGGACTTCCTGTAGAGCTAAATGCACTATATTTGGGCTAAGTAAAGCTTCAGTTATAGTTGTTAAATAAAGGGATTCGAGAATATAGCAGCCGTCAGCAATAGCGATCTCTGATCCAGACAATTGAAATACGTTGCCACGTTGCTGAATCGTCAATTCAAGGTCGGCTTCTATTTGCTGAATGTGTTCATTGAGTCGCCCGCACAGATTGGATAAGCGCTGCGCATTGTCGGGCATTAGGGTCAGGTTAACAGTTTGGCTGGTCATGCAGTAGTGTTGGTTCTCTCGATAAGGCTTCAGGCAAGTATAACAATCTACCGAAACAAATAATCAACTATTTTAGGTAATTAGCACTTACCGAAGGAATTTTAAAGAGTGCCTAGAAGTGAATTTGGCAGGGCATCTGTAATCGTGATATTGATGAATTGCCCAATTAAGTCTGTATTGTCACAGCGGAAATTCACTACACGATTATTTTCAGTCCGCGCCTGAAGATCTTCAGAGTTTTTCTTGGATTTGCCAGTAATTAGAACATGTTGTTCAGTGCCTACCATTGACTCACTGATGGCAGTCGCTTGGCTTATGATTTGAGATTGCAGTGTAGCGAGTCGATGTTTCTTTTCTTGTTCAGGAGTTCCATCTTTTAATTCTGCAGCAGGTGTTCCTGGTCGAGCGCTGTAGATAAAGCTAAAAGAGGTGTCAAATCCAATTTCAATAATAAGATTCATTGTGTCTTCGAAATCTTTATTAGATTCTCCGGGAAACCCTACAATAAAGTCTGAAGAGATACTGATACCAGGGCGATTTGTGATGATTTTTCGGATTATGGATTTGTACTCGATAGCTGTGTACCCACGTTTCATGGCTGCGAGAATTCGGTCGCTTCCACTTTGAACTGGAAGATGTAAATGTGAAACGAGTTCAGGAACGTCTTTATAGACATTGATCAAGTTTTCATTAAATTCAGTGGGATGAGAAGTGGTAAATCGAAGTCGATTAATTCCTTCAATACTTGCTATGTAGTTAATCAGTAGGGCGAGGTCAACCGGTTCTCCATCGTGAGATAGTCCACGATAGGCATTCACATTTTGGCCAAGCAAATTTAATTCTTTGACGCCTTGACTAGCCAAATGAACCGCTTCTGCTAAAACATCTTCCAAGGGTCTACTAACTTCTTCACCTCGAGTGTAGGGAACTACACAAAAGCTGCAATATTTGCTGCAGCCTTCAATTATTGTTAGGAAAGCTTGACAGGAATTAGCCATGGGTTGCGGAAGGCGATCGAATTTTTCAATTTCTGGAAAACTGATATCGACGACAGGTTTGCCCTTGTTATCAGCATCTAACATTTCAGGAAGTTTATGCAATGTTTGAGGACCGAACACTACATCCACAAATGGAGCGCGTTTACCGATTGCTTCGCCTTCTTGGCTGGCGACGCAGCCACCAACAGCAATTTTCAATTCTGGGTTTGATTCTTTTAGACTTCTCCATCTTCCTAATTGATGGAAAACTTTTTCCTGTGCTTTCTCACGAATTGAGCAAGTGTTTAGAAGCAAGAGGTCTGCTTCTTCAGGTGTTGTAACTAATTCAGCGCCTTTAGCTTCTTTGAGTAAATCCAGCATGCGTGCGGAGTCATATTCATTCATCTGACAACCATGAGTCTTGATAAAAACTTTGCGTGTTTCGCCCCGGGGCGATTTTTCAGATTTGTTTTTCAATTATGTTTACTGACTGTTGGTTGAAAAAGGAGGGGATTATAGCAGCAGTGGCCACAACTCATAAGTGAGAAAGTGGTGAAAGCAGCTTGAAATTCATCGATTTAGCCCGAAATTACAGTTAGGCTAACGATTGGCCAAAGGCTCGCATCAGCTTGTTTTCCTGAATGCATAGCCGTCAAACCTCACTAGAAAACGTAAGAGATTGATTTAATGGGAAATTCTTTGGAGATTTACCGCATATCCTTCCTCAACAAAGGTAAGGTGTATGAAGTATTCGTGAAACAAGTTTATCAAAGTGATCTTTACGGCTTCATAGAGATTGAAGAATATGTATTTAATGAAAAATCTCAAGTGGTGGTAGATCCAGGTGAGGAAAAACTCAAAGCAGAATTTAACGGCGTACGCAGGAGCTTTATTCCAATGCAAGCAATTATCCGCATAGATGAGGTCGATAAGTCTGGGGTAAGCAAAATTAGTAATGGGGATAATATTACTCCTTTTCCTGTTTCTTTCGCCGGTGGTAAGGCTGATACCCAGGATTCCTAAGTGGGTCTGAGTAGTACGTTCGTTGCTTATTTTCAGATAACAACCAATTTCAATATTCTCGGGTTGTAGTGATGGACTACAACCATCCTTATGCTCGTTTAACTCCTGATCTAGTATTGGCTGCTGTTGAAAGTCTCGGCTTTCAACCCGACGCTCGTATCTTTGCACTTAACAGTTATGAAAATCGCGTCTATCAAATTGGTTTAATTGAAGGCGGATCGATTGTAGTGAAGTTCTATCGTCCCGAGCGATGGACCACAGACCAAATCTATGAAGAGCATTGTTTCGCTCAGGAACTCAGTGATATGGAAATTCCGGTAGTTCCGCCGCTTCCAGTAAATGAAGCGGGCACTCTGCACACCTATGAAAATTTTCAACTCGCGGCATTTCCTTTATTTATTGGTAGACCGCCAGAGCTAGATAATTTAGATAATCTGCTTGTCATGGGAAGGTTTATCGGAAGAATTCACGCAATAGGTGCCATGACAAACTTTAAAGAACGGGAAAAAATATCAGTTGAGAAATTTGCGATAGGCAGCAGAAAATTTCTTCTTGAGAATGATTTTATCCCTATGGATCTAATTCCTGCTTACGAATCATTGAGTCAGGATTTAATAAACCGAGTACAGCAACGATTTGATGAGCATGGAGCGTTAAAATTACTACGCATACATGGGGATTGTCACCCAGGTAATATTTTATGGAAAGATAATATGCCCAATTTTGTGGATTTTGACGATACTATGATGGGTCCTGCTATGCAGGACTTGTGGATGATGTTGTCAGGGGATAGAAATCAGCGTCAAGCTCAATTGCTTGAATTGGCAGAAGGTTACAACGAGTTTTACGATTTCAGAGCTAACGAGCTTCCACTAGTTGAAAGTTTGAGAACCTTGAGAATCATGAATTACAGTGCCTGGTTAGCGAGACGTTGGGAAGATCCTGCATTTCCCCAAAGCTTTCCTTGGTTTAATACTCAACGGTATTGGTCGGAGCATATATTGGAATTGAGAGAGCAATTAGCAGCCTTAGATGAGCCATCGCTCGAGCTTATTTATTAGATTTGTAGTCCGTATAGATTTATTCTGCGGTGGCAGAAGGTTCTTGCCATCCATTACAAATAATTTCTTCCCTTTGATTCATGGCAACATAGGATAAACCAGAATCTTCGAGCCATTTTATCCCTTCGGGTTCTTCTTTTATCATAGCTGTAGTTGCAATTGAGCCAGCTACTGTGCAGAGATTAGCGGCAACACTGACCGCTCTTAGTCCTGCCGATGGCCACCCAGTTTTGGGGTTTAAAATATGACTATAACGCTTACCTAGATGAGCGAAATAGCGCTCATAGTCTCCACTTGATGCAACCCCACCTTCTAATGCATCGATCTTAGCAATTAGCGTTTTTCGATTCTTCGGATCAGCTACCCCTATAGGCCAAGGTTGATTATCAGGTTGCGGGCCTATTATTGCGAAGTCACCTCCAAGATTCACTAATCCATATTGTACGTCGATTTTGCGAGCAAGCCGTGCAACGGCATCAGCGGCATATTCTTTGACTATTCCACCAAAATCAATCGTCATATTTGCCGGCATATACAGCCGAGATCCCCGCCATTGCAGTTTATTGAATCCGATTGAAGGTAATAACTCACTAATCTGTGATTCTGTTGGTATTATTTCTTTTTGAAAATTCCAAATATTATTTAGCACGCCGGCAGTAACATCGAAATATCCATTGCTCTGTTCAAAACAACTTAGTGCATGATTGAAGAGCGCACGTGTTTCTTTGTCTATTTTAATGCCCATACTATTGCCAGCAGAATAATTAATTTCTGACAAAAAGCTCTTAGGGATAAAGCGTGAATATTTTCTTTCTAAGCGCGATACTTCACTAGAAAGGATTTGGGTTATCTTTTTTGCGCTAATTCGAGACTCCTCATAGATTTGGATCTCGCAAGGACTGCCCATGGCTTGGAAAGAAAGTCGTCTAAGTGTAAGTGGCATAAGATTTATTAAAATTTAGAAAAAAGAGTATAAAATCAGAAAGAATAATCAAACCCAAGAGAAATACGATTATACTTCACTAATGCTGTACTTGGTTGATTAACCTTATAGGCTGCATATTTGTCACTTGCAACATACCGTTCAGCGGTTAGCGTTGCCGTCCAATTACCAAAATCTGCTACTAAACTTAGACCGCCACTTATGGCTCCAAAAGCAGCAAGTCTGTAATCACTCGATTGGTATTCGTTGAGCGGTTTTAAGAAGTCGTCGATATTTGTAAAAAAATCTGCGGCAGATTGGCTGTAATAGCGAATGCTTGGGACTAGTTGATAATTGCGCCCGAGATTCTGAAACCATGAGGTATCAATCGTATGTGAGCTAATGCCGAAATCATCGTGGTAGTATCGGTAGTTTAGATGCAGCGCGGCATTTCTGTTTACAAAAAATCGTCTATACGAATTTGACCAAGCAAGCTGAGTTTTATTATCTGGTCGGAAATCAATTAGTTTGTAAGGGTCTGATAAAAAACCACGTTGTTCAGTACTGCTGAACGCTGTTCTTATCGTTGAAAACTGATTAATAATTTGGCTAACTGAAATCACCGCTGACGAAGAGTACTTGCTTTCGCTGATGACACGACCGAATAGCTCCGCATCTGTGGGGAAAATATCGTCCGCTGAGTGACTGAATGCTAGCGAAACGGTAGTGAGATCGTTATTGAAATGTCTTTCACCATTGAAGCCCACATAACTAGCTCTGTAGTCATCTTCCTCCGAATGGCCAATGCTGCTGCCAATGCTGCCATTTTCTAGATAGTATCTGGCACCAATAGAAACCTCCGTTCGTTTGTCTCTTATGCCGCTAGCGCCACTTAAGTTCACGTCAGGGTTACCATCAAGGCCGACACTCGTAAACCAGGGCGATGCACCAGTTAGTGTTTCGTAATTGGCATCAATATTTACAGAAAAATTTCTGCCTACTGGGCTGATAAGTTTGAATTGGTGTACATCGATATTATACCTGTCGAGATCACCAAAAGGCGCCTCTTTTCGAGAAAGGTCATCTTCTTGGTAATTCGATATCTTATAGGAGGCTGTACTTTGAGTCGGCGGAGCATCTGCAAGAGAGATTCCGGGCAATGCTAGAGCCGAAGTCGAAAGGGCAATGAGGCTACGTGAAGGTTTTGGTTTCATTGAACGGGCAATGATGGAGGGAGATAAACGCTAAGCGTTAATTGCAGCCGCATCCACCACCGGCGGTATTATCGCCGCCGGACGCTGCTTCCTTACTAAAAAAGATATGATCATTAAGCGCACTTTCTAGGGCATCTGTGTTCCAGGCCATTTCTTTTCTGGCGAGGTAGCCTCTCTCCCAGGGGCGAACCTGAGAACAAGCCGATAACAACGCAACAGCCAGAATTATTGTAACTAGAGATCGAGCAGTGGACATAAACTAATCGCTCGCTAGCACTTTCTTTACTTCTTCTTCGAGAATTTCCATATCGCCGCTACGAAAACCCATATGAACAAGTTCGACATTGCCGTCGGGCGAAATTAAATATGAGGAAGGCATGCCAATAACACCAAAGAGTTCAGCTGCATCTCCTTCGGGGTCCTGAGGGATTAGAAAATCCAAAGGCGTGTCTAATAAGAAATCCAGTCCATCTTCGATTGGGTTGTCCACGTTTATGGCTATTACTTCCAAGCCTTGATCTTTGTACTTGTGATACATCTCGTTGTATAGCGGAAGAGACAGCACACAAGGAGCGCACCATGACGCCCAAAAATCGATAAATAGAGTCTTACCCTCGAGGCCTTCAAGGTTTATGTTTGGCTTGTCGGCATAGATAGATGCAAAATCAAAAACAGGGACTTTGTCTCCTTCTTCCACTGCAAATGTTGTTGACCCAACTAGAACCAATAGAAGAGCAATCGTTGTTTGTATTCGTCGTAAGAGAAGCATGTTATTCTGTCCTAAATCGTGCATTAATCATCTGTAAGGGTGCGAAATCCACCTTATTCTGCTTATTTCGGCTATTCTGTCGTAAGTTACGCAATATTTTGATCGAAGCGATGTTGACTATAACGTACGAACTTAAAAGGCGTCTACTTAATAAGTTCATCAATTAGGCTGGATTCGGAAAGGGTTCGCCCAGGTTCCTTAGCATTTTTTGCCAGCGACGCCTTTGAATCTTGAGACTATATTGTACCTCTTTGTATTTGTCCCTGACCTGTAACTGATCCCAATGCTCCAATGACCGTTGGATTTTCTTTCCTTTAGCTTCATACCAAGCTTGGCGATGATCGGTCCATAGTTGGAGTGTTTTCAAAAATTGTTCATATTCTTGTTCGAGACATAAACGCCAGTTTTCAGGAATGTTGAGTAATTCACAACGCTCGGTCGCAATTCGATATTGCATTTCCAGTTTTGCTTCCTCAATTTGTGCCAGAGTAGAGCGCTTTAAATCTTGAGTTAAACCAACGAGAGAACAAAGTCTTATCATCCATTTGGTTGGGTCATAGTGCCACCACTTAACACCATTTCGATAATCCCATTGAAAGGTATGATGATAGTTATGATAACCCTCACCATAAGTTATTAGCGCTAACCATGAATTATCTCTTGCTGAACTGCTATCACTATAGGTTTGTTGCCCCCACATATGGGCTAAAGAATTAATCAGGTACGTGGCATGCTGGCTTAGTACTAAGCGCAATAACCCCCCTAGTAGCAAACAGGCGATGATGTCGCCATGCAGATAGCCTAGAAATGCAGGGACACCTATGTTGGTAATAAGGACCAGTTTTAAATAATGAGCATGTTGCCAGCAAACAATAGGATCTTCCCGTAAGTCTTTAACATTGGAGAAATCGTTTGTCGCACTTTTGTAGTCCCTTAATATCCATCCAATATGTGAAAACCAAAACCCTTTACCTGCTGAGTAGGGGTCTCGATCATTATTGTCGACATATCGGTGATGTCTCCTGTGATCTGACACCCAATGCAATATATCATTTTGCACTGCACAGGCGCCGCCAATTGCAAAAATAAAACGGAGAAAGGGGTGCGCGCGGTAGGTTTTGTGCGACCAGAGCCTGTGATAGCCCCCAGTAATAGACATTCCACAAAATGCCATTAACAAGATAAACACCATCCACTCATAGAGATCATAGCCATAAAAGTAGCCATAGAGTGGTACCAGAGTAATTGCGAATACCGGGGTTGTTATGAAGAGCACCGTATTGGTCCAGTTAATCGGGGCTTTGTCCATGCTTGGATTTTCCTTAGCTGATGCAATTATAGCTTGGCTGATTGAGTTGAGCTTCGAGTATAGTATCGTTAATCAGCATACTTTAGGTTACTAAGTAATTAGTATCGATTAATGAATTAGAAAGGTTAATACACCTTTGTAATATCCAGCAAGAAAGAAGTTGATTATTAGTTGAGGGATTATCATAAGCAGAGTCATTGAATAAAGATAATGGAGTAGATTATGGACAAAAAACTTATTGACCTTGAGAGTAAATTCAGTTTTCAAGAAGATTTATTGAATGAGTTGAATAATGCAGTAGTAAGGCAGCAGAAACAGATTAACCATCTCATTCAAGACGTATCGCAGATTAAGTCTCATATATTAGAAATTGTTGACAGTCAGTCAGTTTCTGGAGGACAAGATTCTAAAAATGAAATACCTCCTCATTATTAGATAGGCTCTTTACTACTTTTGGATTTGAAAAATGATCCAATTTTAGAAAAGAAATCCGCCGATTACTGCACAGAGTGTCATTGCAAAAAGAAACCATTTTATACTCTCTTGGGAAGCCTTAACGGCTACCTTTACTGCCAAGTGAGCGCCGGCCATAGATCCGATTGCAAGAATAATTCCCGGAGCCCACCACACTTGATCGAATACGATGAATATCCCTACTGCTGCTACCGTGAATGCTAAAGCGCAGGCCATTTTCAAAGCATTGGCTCTTATTAAGTCGTAACGTAGACCGCCAGAAAGTGCAGCTAACAGGATGAATCCAACTCCTGCTTGAATAAAGCCGCCATATAGCCCGGCTGCGAATAGGCCCCACCAGGCCCCGGGATGGTCTGTCGGAGATTTCGTCGGCGTCCCGGGAGGAGGAGCTATGAAATCGGGTTTTATAAGAATGATCACAGACATTGTAAGAATGGTGCCTAACAAGATTGGTTTCAAAAAGGAGTTTGGAATTACTGCAGCGACGACCGCCCCGATAATGCCACCTATAACTGTAGGTATGAGAATCGGAATTATGGCGGGCCGGTCTAAAGTGTCATGCTTATCGTATCCGGCTACTCCGACTATAGACTGCATTAAAATTGCAACGCGATTAGTTCCATTAGCGATGTCCGCCGGCAGGCCAAACATCATTAGAGCAGGTAGGGTCAAGTTGGACCCACCACCTGCGACAGTGTTAATACCGCCAGCGATAAAACCCGTTAAACTGAGAATTGCTATTGAAAAAAGGTCTAGTTGCAAGGAAATTCCTTTGAATTTGTGTTGGGTGATGCGTTTTATGTTACGGCAAGCATGGCAAAAGCAAATTTTGGGTGCTCTTGGCTCAAAAATACCCTGCAAAAGAATCTAAAACTATGCGCATTAAAAATTTCTTTTATAAGGTTAGTTAATAGACTTTGGAGTCAGTCGTACTTTACTAGGATAAGTAACTGAATTTACTTATTTATTTGTTAATATTATAACCTAATTTCAGTGCTGCTATTAAATATTTCTATGGGGAATTAAAGCCGGCTATTGAATTACTAGTATTAGAACCGACAAGTTCATAAATTTGCGTGTTTCTGTTTGGTCTATGGAAATTAAGAATCCGTCAACTCAACCACCCTTCCCAAATTATCTATCTACAAATTTGCAAAGTGCGGCGTTCGCCACAATGAAAGGAGGATCGATTTGGGAAATAGTGCAAACAGCTGAAACATTATGGATTTGCCATTTGTGTTTTGTAGTTCTTACTGATTTGCCGAAACAATATAGAAATTTCAAGAGAAATGCGAAATGGGTTTTGCTAAGAGGTTATCGTACAATGCGGTTGCATAGTCATGCACAAGGGTAGGGTTAGAGGACAATATGGCGCAGCAATTAACTATAGTTATGGCGCAGCTCAATTTTTTAGTTGGCGATATAGATGGAAATACAGATTTAGTTATAGCTAGTGCGCGACGGGCGATTTCTGAGCAATCTGCAGACATGATTGTTTTTCCGGAGCTCACGCTGGTTGGGTATCCCCCTGAAGATTTATTGCTTCGGCCTAGTTTGCAAGTGCGCGTAGAAAAGGCGCTAGCTAAAATTCTAGCTGCAAACTTGGATATTTTTTTAGTCCTAGGATATCCCTTCAGGCAATCAGCTAAGTTATATAATGCCCTTAGCGTCATAAAAAAGCGTGAATGTTTAGGTGTTTATTTAAAGCAATGTCTTCCTAACTACCAGGTATTTGATGAGCATCGTTATTTTTCGCCCGGTTCAGATCCTCTTGTTCTGGAGCTCTTGGGTACCCGTTGTGCATTTACTATTTGCGAAGATTTATGGGAATCAGGCCCAATTCAACAAACAAAAAGTGCTGGCGCGCAGCTTGCCGTGAATATCAATGCATCGCCGTTTCATATTAATAAACTCGTTGAGCGAAAGGAGCTATTAAGCAAGCGTTGCAAGCAGGCGGGTTTCCCGATTCTTTATGTAAATCTTATTGGCGGCCAAGATGAATTAGTTTTCGATGGTGGGTCAATGGCGGCAAATGCGGAAGGAGAATGTTGTTTTCAAGCACCAAGCTATGTTGAAGGCCTTTATCCACTAAAAATATTGGTAAGCCAGGATGGTCGTATTGAGATTCCATATAAAAGTATTGCTAACGACCTCGATCTTGAAGCAGATGTTTATCAAAGTTTGGTATTAGGTGTTAGGGATTACGTAAACAAAAACAAATTTAAAGGAGTGGTGCTGGGGTTGTCGGGAGGAATCGATTCTGCGCTAACTCTTGCCATAGCAGTTGACGCTCTCGGAAGCGATAGAGTTCAAGCGGTAATGATGCCCTTTGAATTTACGTCTCAGCTCAGTTTAGATGTTGCCGCTAAGCAAGCGAAAAAACTTGGAGTTAATTATCAAGTTATTGCTATAAATGAAATTTATCATTCTTTTATCGATGCTTTATCTGAGGAGTTTGCGGGAACTGCAGTTGATGTCAGTGAGCAGAACATTCAAGCCCGTGCTCGCGGCGTTTTGTTAATGGCAATTTCGAATAAGCAAGGGTTATTGGTTTTAACGACAGGCAACAAAAGTGAAATTGCAGTGGGATATTCAACGCTCTATGGCGATATGGCAGGTGGGTTTGATGTTTTGAAAGATGTATCAAAAACACTAGTTTATAAACTTGCTAATTACAGAAATAACTCGTTCTTGCAGCAAAGAGAAGAAATTATTCCACAATTGGTTATAGATAGAGCGCCGTCTGCTGAACTTGCGCCAAACCAGGTCGATCAAGATAGTCTTCCTGATTATGAAGTCTTGGATCAGATCCTGGAACTTTATATTGAAAAAGATCGAAGTGCGGAAGATATAATAAAGCATGGTTTTGCGGAAGATATTGTGCGGCGAATTCTAAGATTAGTGGATCTGAACGAATATAAGCGGCGGCAGAGTCCTGTGGGCGTGCGTTTAACAGAAAGAGGGTTTGGTCGTGACAGACGTTATCCGATTACTAATGCTTGGCTTATTGGGGAATAAGAACCTAAGAATCTCGTTTTATATTAGCTTGAATTAATGCATTACTGATCTAAGACTCAGGCCTCCTTACAAGACTGCATTATGTTATGGCGGTTTGTGTCGTGACCTAGTGTTTGTAATCTTTTTGACTACTCTAAAACACCTAAAGTAATAATGCTCAGCAGGGAGCGCTCTTCTTCAGGTGTTTCAATATCTTGCTGATCGTTAATTATTTGTTGGCTACCGGATGTTAGCGGTCTTTGTGTAGGTGCTAATGGAGGATCAACCGCATTATCGCCGACTAAGCCAAAAGTAACTGTGTACAGCAATGAAGGGTTGGTAATTTCAGTTCGAATGATGAAGTCGTTGTCTGAGTCTATTGAGGCATGTTCAGGATAATTTTCCCTAAGTAAGGCAAGGGAAGTATCTGCTAACTCATTTAGGCCGAGGCGTAGATAACACTCCGTCATAATCGCGACGCCATCAGCTATAGCTGGGGTTCCTTGAAAGTTTTCGACCACATATTGTGCTCTTCGAAGAGCTGCGATATAAGCGCGACGCTCGAGATAGTAATTGGCCACATGTACTTCGTATCTCGCTAGATTATTGCGTAAATAGATCATTCGAGCTCGAGCATCACCCGAATAGACACTGTCTGGGTAAAGAGCCAATAGTTGAGCAAAATCATTAAAAGATTCTTGCGCTCGACCTGGGTCGCGCTTGGTATGATCGATGGGCAGAAACCTATTAAAAATACCGCCACCATCTACAAACGATGAGAGTCCTCGCATGTAGTAGGCATAATCTATGTTTTCATTATCGGGGTGGAGGCGAACGAACCGGTCGGCTGCTGCGCGGGCTGCCTCCATGTCTTCGTTTTGGTAGTAGGCGTAGACAATTTCAATTTGCGACTGTGCTGCGAATCGGCCAAATGGGAAACGTGATTCTAATGCCTGATACGTAGAAATAGCGCCGCGGAAGTTTTGGCCGTTTAGCTGTTCAAGGGCTCTTTCATAGAATTGTTCCTCTGTCGAAAGACCGGAAAATTCATCAGCGTCTTCGTCATCTCCAAACAGGCTGCAGCCTCCCAGGGCTAAGCCAAGGATGAGAGTGACAATTACCTTCTTCGAGCGTGAATTCAACCCTTTACCTTCACTGACTGCTTTGCTGGAGTCCGTATTTAACCATAGAGAGGCGTTCAAACCCATAGTCGCATAACCTTGACGTTGTGTATTTTCTCTTCGGCAGAACTCTTGAAGTCCCGCTCGACCGATAATCGAGCTATCATGGCATGATGTCAGCTCACATCTCTTTGTCGGCAGAGGTACCAGAAGACCTAGCAGGTAATCGGTTAGACCAGGTTGCGGCTCGATTGTTTCCTGAATATTCTCGTGCACGACTACAATCTTGGATCAAAGATGGCAGCTTACGGGTAAATGCTCAATCCCTGCGACCTAGAGATCGTCTAAAAACTGGGGATCTCCTTCAAATCGAAGTGAAACTTGTTTCGAGTGAGCAATTTCTTCCTCAGCCGATTCAACTCGACATCATTTTTGAGGATAAAGACTTAGTAATCTTGAATAAGCCTGCGAACCTTGTGGTTCACCCTGCGGCTGGTCACTGGCAAGGAACATTATTGAATGGTCTGCTTCATGCCTATCCTGAATTAGAAGCTATTCCGAGAGCAGGGATTGTTCACAGGCTAGATAAAGACACTACTGGTCTCATGGTGGTCGCTAAAAATCTTCAAAGTCACAGCATTCTTGTGCAGCAACTGCAAGAGCGTTCCGTCGAGCGGGAGTATGAGGCTATCGTTCACGGTGTATTGACTGGCGGTGGCATCATTGATGCGCCGCTAGGCAGACATCCGGTGAATCGAAAGAAAAAGGCAGTTATAGTAAAAGGTAAGGATTCTATTACTCACTATCGAGTTTTGCAGAGGTTTCGTTCTCATACCCATGTCCAGCTAAATTTACAGACAGGAAGAACTCATCAGATTAGAGTGCATATGACTCACATAAATCATTCTTTGGTTGGAGATCCTCTCTACGGAGGTCGATTGCAGTTACCTACCGCTTGCAGTGAGGAACTCGAGCAAAATTTACGAAATTTTAAACGACAAGCGTTACATGCGAGACGCTTAGCACTTGTTCATCCAACTTCTGAGCGAAAACTGTCATGGGAAGTCGTGGCGCCTGATGATTTTCAGCAATTGTTATCAGCAATAAAAAATGATTTTAGAATTATTGAGGGACTAGGTGAGTAATTTAGAATTTATTCATGCTAACTGGTCGGCTCCGAAAAATGTGCGAGCAGTAATGAGTTTACGTAAAGGCGGAATAAGCAAGCCCCCATACGCAAATCTAAATCTCGCCTGCCATGTTGGAGACAATTTATTTGCTGTTGCAGGTAATCTTGATTTACTGCGGGAAGCACTGATGCTAGATCTTGGTTATCAATGGTTAGATCAAGTTCATAGTGCCGATGTGATCGAAATAGAATCCGCTAGTGCGAAAATTAAAGCCGATGGTTTAATAACGAGAGAGCCACGTAACGCCTGCTGTGTTTTAACGGCGGACTGTTTGCCGGTAATGTTTGCGAACAAAGAAGGAACTGAAGTTGCAGTTGCCCATGCAGGCTGGCGAGGCTTGCAAGCCGGGATACTTAAAAACACAATAGCTAAAATGACCAGTGACCCAAATGACATAATGGCTTGGATGGGGCCTGCTATAGGGCCTTGTCATTACGAAGTTGGAATCGAAGTTAAAGAGTCGTTTAGAGCAAGTGCTGCGACCCAAGAAGAACTTAATCTGGTTGAGAGTTCGTTTGCTGAATCGGACCTTGAAGGAAAGTTTTATATGAATCTCTATCTATTGGCGCGGAGGCAATTATTAGCTATGGGAGTTTCTTCTGTGAGCGGAGGAGATCATTGTACCCATTGTGAGGAAGACAAATTTTACTCCTATCGTAGAGATGGCAAAACAGGGCGTATGGCCAGCATAATATTTTTTCAAGAAGCCTTTTAAACAACACTATGAATCTTCTCAGTTCTCAATCCAACGATAACACTGCAGACGCAATAGAAAATGTCGATTGGGTGCTTTTTGGAATAGGGCTCGCCATTTTGTTATCTGTGGTGCTAACAATTGTAGTATTTCCAGATCGGAGCACAGCAGGTATTGATATTTTGTATCAATACCTCACTTCGAAATTTGGGGTGCTATACGTTTGCGCCGCAGTATTGACGCTGAGTTTATTGCTGTTCGTTGCCATCAGTCAGTATGGCAATATAATTCTCGGGGATATCAAAACGCCACAATATTCAGAATATAGTTGGGCGGCGATGTTGTTCTGTGCTGGGATTGGCGCATCGCTAATCTATTGGGGTGCTACGGAATGGGTGTTTTATTACTTAGAGCCGCCTTTTGGTATAGAGCCTCGATCAGATGAGGCAATCATCTGGGCTGCAAGTTACGGAATCTTTCATTGGGGTCCGGTGGGGTGGGCCTTTTATTGTCTGCCAGCGTTGGCACTTTCCTGCACGTATCACGTAAAGAAAATCGAATCTCTAAGACTGAGTGTTGCCTGTTCGGTGGTGTTGGGGTCCTGGGTTGATAGATGGCCTGGACGGACTATAGATCTTTTCTTTATTGTCGGAGTCGTGGGAACGGCAGCAACAGGCCTTGGGTTTGGAACATCTTTAGTTGCGTCATCAGTAACTGAATTGACTGGGATCGAAGACGGTATTTATTTACAAACCGCGATCATTATTTTGGCTACAAGCTTAATAGCTTTTAGTGTTTTCCGTGGGCTCGATCGGGGAATCAGAGTACTGAGCAATATAAATGCGATTTTGGCATTAATCTTTGTGATTTTTGTTTTTCTTGTCGGGCCGACTAAGTTTATTTTAGAGATGGGGGCGGTAGCTGTCGGGAATGTCGCTCAAAATTTCATCACCATGTTGTTCTGGACAGACCCACTGGAGAAAAGTAATTTTGTTGAAAGCTGGACTATCTTTTATTGGGCATGGTGGCTAGCCATGGGCCCATTCATCGGCATGTTTGTTTGTAAAATCTCGCAAGGTCGATCAGTTCGGCAATTAGTATTTGGTATGTTGGGTTGGGGTAGTTTGGGCTGCATGATCTTTTTTGTCGTTTTAGGTAATTATGCCTTGTCTCTGCAATTAGATGGGACCTATGCGGTTATTGATCAAGCGATAGAAAAAAGCCCTTCGAGTGCTATCGCAGGAATTGTTGCACTTCTGCCAGCTGGGCGAATCTGGTTGATTTTTATTGCACTTATCGGACTGATCTTTATGGCAACAACCTATGATTCCGCTTCTTATACAATTGCTGCAGGAACCACAAAGCGATTAAGTGCAAGTCAACATCCGGACAGATGGCAGCGAGTGTTTTGGGCCGTTGCCTTGGGGGTATTGCCAATAAGTTTGCTATTTGTAGGCGGTCTAAGAGAATTGCAGACAGCTTCTCTCGTCGCCTCATTGCCGCTTCTTGTTATCTATCTATTGCTTGCAATTTCGATTATGCGTTCGTTGCGGGAATTTAAGTCAGCGGGAAAAACGATTAAGCGTTCACGATAATAAATGAAAAGGTAAGAGTGACGTCAGACTATTGATATTAGACCATCTAAAACCGCATTGGGCTGTTCTGCAAACATCGCATGACCGCAGGGGTTTAAGCGCAGTGTTCTACAGTCAGAGATGATGCTGGCTACTTCAAGTGCTTTTACGGGTGTAGTCATCTGATCTTGATCCCCAACAATAATAAGTGTTTCAGTTGCAACATTTCTGGCGAGCTCTTTGCTGTTAGTAAAATTGTTGCAGGCATTAAGGTCTGCGTACAATACATTAGTTTTGGAGCGCTCATATAAGCGTTGGCCACTCATCATCATGCTAATTCCAGGGTTTTCATTGCCCCCTAGTTGTGCAGCTTTGCTATGGCTCCAGGTATTGGCCATGTCAAACGCATCATGAGAGTTTTCTTTGGCGGCGTTGAGCAGAGGATCAGATACTGGCATGGGAATAGAAGTGCCGACCAGAGCCATTGATCGAAGCATCTTTGAGTGGTCGGAGGCGAATTGTAGAGATATTAAAGAACCCATACTGTGGCCAACCAATGCTGTATTTTCAACTCCTAACTGATTTAGTGCTGTATAAAGCCAGTCGGACATCATTTCTATAGACTCGAGAGGGTCGCCTGAAGAGTTGCCATGAGCTGGCAAGTCGATCGCATAGACATTGTAATTTTGGCGCGCAAAATAACGTGATGCCAGGACAAACGTAGTGTGATCAAATCCCGCACCATGAATGAAAACGACAGATTTCTGGGTTGGGTCGAGTTTTCCAGAGCCATTACTACAATAAGTTTTCAAACTGTTTACTTCAAAATACAAGAGAGTGATCCTTTTTACTTTTGTGATGCCCGAAGCGCTTGTTTTAGGTCTGCAATTAGATCGCTAGAATCCTCGAGGCCTATTGAAAGACGAATAAGGCCTTCTGATATTCCTGCATTTTTTAAAGCCTCGGCATCCATTCGATGATGAGTAGTGCTTGCTGGATGAATAACTAACGACTTTGCATCTCCAATATTTGCTAGATGCGAAAAAATATCCAGACTTTCAATAAATTTTATGCCAGCCTCACGGCCACCTTTTATGCCAAAGCTAAAAACCGCACCGCAACCTTTAGGAAGCAAGGTTTTTGCTAATTCGTGATCCGGATGTGACTCCAGCATCGGATGATTAAGCCAATCGACTTCTTCTCTTTCTAATAAAAATTCTGCAACTTTTTTTGTGTTTTCCACGTGCTTTTGCATTCTCAAAGGCAATGTTTCCATTCCTTGTAAAATTTGAAACGCAGTTGTGGGGCTCATACAGGCACCAAAATCACGTAATCCTTCTTTGCGAGCACGAGTGATAAAAGCTGCAGGACCAAATTCTTCCGCGAAATTTAGATTGTGAAAGCCAGCATAAGGTTCAGATAGAGTAGTAAATTTTCCAGAAGCTTCCCAGTCGAAAGTACCACCATCTACTAATAAACCACCAATTACTACCCCGTGACCAGATAGAAACTTTGTGGCGGAATGCATGACAAGGTCGGCGCCGAAATCGATTGGTTTGCAAAGATACGGTGTGGCGAAGGTCGCATCAACTAGTAAAGGAATTCCTGCGGAATGAGCGATTTCTGAAATGACAGGTACATTTAAAACTTCTAATCCCGGGTTTCCTAAGATCTCTCCAAAGACAAGTCGAGTATTTTCTTGTAGCGCATTTTTAAAGGCATTTGGATCGCGGGGATCTACAAAAGTTGTTTCGATGCCAAACCTAGGGAGAGTGTAGGCTAGTAAATTGTGAGTTCCACCATATATACTGCGTGATGAAACTATATGTTCTCCACTGCCTACAATAGTAGCGATCGCAAGATGCATGGCAGCCTGGCCACTTGCTGTAGCGATACCTCCAACTGCATTTTCTAATGCTGCGATACGCTCTTCTAAAACCGCATTGGTAGGATTCGAGAGTCTTGAATATACATGCCCTGCTCGCTCAATATTAAATAGACCGACAGCGTAGTCTGTATCGGGAAATACGAATGATGCAGATTGGTAGATAGGAGTTGCTCTCGCGCCCGTCGTCGGGTCAGGTCTTTGACCGGCATGCAAGCTTAGAGTATCAAACTTAAAATTTGGGGGTTTAGCCATGACTTCCACCAGAAAAATTTCGCCTATGGTATGTCAATCGTTGACGAAGCTAAAGGCTGTCATAGAATGTTTAGTAGGTATGATTGCTCTATGCGAATTATTTTTGTAAAACTTAAGACAAAAATTCGGTAAAGTTAATATAATTCTATGAAAAGAGAGCAAAGAGAGACGATGACTTCTCATAAAGTGACAATATTGGATGCCGGTATGGGTAAGACCCTCTATATGAAGGGGGTAGAAATTCCTCCGACCATATGGTCAGCCAATGCCCTAATCGTAGCCCCTGAAGTTGTAGTGGAAGTACACAAAGAAAATATCAAAGCTGGAGCCAATATCATTACTACGAACAGCTATGGAATTATTCGTGGAGAATTGGCAAAGGAAGGGATAGAAGATAAGTACCTAGAACTTAATCAAGTTGCAGGAAACTTAGCCAAGACAGCTGTTGCCGACACTGAGGCTGAAGTACTAGTAGCGGGAAGCTTACCTCCTCAGAATGGTAGCTATCGTCCAGATAGGGTAATGGAAGAATCCATAATTAGGCCGTTGTACGAAGAGCAGGTTGAGAGTTTAAATTCTTATGTTGATCTCTTCATTTGCGAGACTATGTCAACTATTAGTGAAGCATTGGTCGCTTGTGCTGCAGCTCTTGAATCTTCAAAACAAGTTTTTGTTGGTCTAACACTGCATGATGACAAGCCTGCTTGCCTGCGAAGTGGAGAATCTTTAGCAGACGCAATCCCGCAGCTAAGTGCGCTTGGAATTTCAGGAATATTGGCTAATTGTTGTTTGCCTGAACGAATTTCCGATGCGATGCCAGAGCTGGTTAGAGCGGATGTAAGTTTTGTTGGTGGTTATGCTAATGCTTTTAGTCATGTTCCGAGTGATTGGTTGTTGGATGGCTCTAAAGGAACCGATGGAGGTTTAGCATTGAGAGAAGATCTTTCACCATCTCATTATTGTGAGTTTGTCGAAAACTGGATAAATCACGGAGCTAATATTGTTGGTGGCTGCTGTGGCACAACCGCTGTTCATACCGAAGCAATTTCGGACATGATAGCTAGTAGGTTTAAATAGAAACTTCCAACCTTGTTAATTTCATCTAAATAAAAATTATCTTCGAGCGTATTGAAAAATGCGTTCAAAAACCCAATTAAAAGAAGTAGTTCAACAACTATGAAGTTCCGCTGTGGGATTCAGCAGGTGCCATTTATTGGAGTCGCTATGAGAATTGACAAATTAACCAGCAAATTGCAGTTGGCTCTAGCGGATGCGCAGTCGCTCGCGCTTGGAAAAGATAATAATTTTATTGAGCCGGCACATTTGATACTAGCGTTGCTGGATCAGAAGGGTGGGTCAGTTCGCCCATTGTTATCACAAATAGGCTTTAATATTCCGGAGTTACATGAACAGCTCGAACAGGATGTGCGGGATCTCCCTCAAGTCGTTAACCACGAAGGTGAAATTGCGGTATCTCCAGATCTTGCGCGATTGTTGAATCAAGCAGATAAGCTGGCACAGCAAAAAGGTGATTCTTTTATTTCGAGCGAAACCATGTTTTTTGTTGCTATGAACGATAAGGGCAGCATCGGCAAACGGTTAAGTAGCTTTGGTGTGTCAGCTCAAGCTTTTAATAATGCCATTGCAAATTTGCACGGTGGTAACAACGTTGCTGAGGCTGGTGCTGAAGATTCATGGCAGGCCTTGCAAAAATTTTGTGTTGACGTAACCAAACGAGCTGAAAATAACGAATTGGATCCGGTCATAGGTCGCGATACTGAAATCAGGCGAACAATTCAAGTATTGCAGCGGCGTACGAAAAACAATCCAGTATTAATCGGTGAGCCGGGAGTTGGTAAAACAGCAATTGTTGAAGGTTTAGCTCAGCGAATTGTAAATGACGAAGTTCCTGAAGGGTTAAAAGATAAAAGAATTCTCTCCCTGGATTTGGGGGCGCTAATAGCAGGGGCAAAGTTTCGTGGTGAGTTTGAAGAGCGGCTAAAAGCAATATTGAATGAACTTTCAAAACAAGAAGGTTCAATTATTTTGTTTATCGATGAGTTGCACACGATGGTAGGTGCAGGTAAGGCTGAAGGAGCTATGGATGCCGGCAATATGCTGAAGCCTGCATTAGCTCGAGGCGAACTTCATTGTGTTGGAGCAACTACGCTGGATGAATATCGACAGTTTATTGAGAAAGACGCTGCCCTTGACCGGCGCTTTCAAAAAGTCTTAATTGCAGAGCCAAATGAAGAAGATGCGACTGCGATACTACGTGGTCTGAAAGAACGATATGAAGTGCATCACGGAGTTGATATTTCTGATGCGGCAATCATAGCTTCTGTTCGCTTCTCACAACGCTATGTGACAGATCGTCAACTTCCAGATAAGGCCATCGATCTTATTGATGAGGCTGCTAGCCTTATCCGTATGGAAATTGACTCAAAGCCGGAGGAAATGGATACGCTAGAGCGGCGTCTAATACAGTTTAAGATTGAAAGGGAGGCGCTCAAGAAAGAAGAGGACCTTGCCTCGCAAAAGCGCAAAGAAAAGCTGGAAGAGGAAATTATAGCTGTAGAGAAGCAATTTGCTGATCTCGAAGAAATTTGGAAAGCTGAGAAAGCTTTATTACAAAGAACGCAAACTATTAAAAGCTCTCTCGAGAAAGCACGCAAGGACATGGAGGCTACTCGGAGAACTGGAGATCTGGCTCGCATGTCAGAAATTCAATACGGAGAAATCCCAAGTTTAGAGAAGAGCTTAGAATTTGCTTCAGAGGCAGAAGCAGCACAAAAACAACTACTAAGAAATCGGGTGACAGAAGAAGAAATCGCTGACGTGGTTTCGCGCTCTACCGGAATACCTGTGAGTAAGATGTTGCAGGGTGATAAGCAGCGATTGTTGGAGATGGAAGATGCTCTGCGCCAACGAGTCATTGGACAGAGCGAAGCTATTACTGCCGTTTCTAACGCTGTGCGCCGATCTCGATCGGGTATATCAGATCCCAATCGTCCAAATGGCTCCTTTTTATTCTTAGGCCCTACTGGTGTCGGTAAAACAGAATTATGTAAAGCCTTGGCTGAATTTTTGTTCGATACAAAAGATGCGCTCGTACGTATCGATATGTCGGAATTCATGGAACAACATTCTGTTGCAAGACTGATTGGTGCGCCCCCTGGTTATATCGGTTATGAAGAGGGTGGTTATCTAACTGAGGCTGTGCGCCGGCGTCCTTATTCTGTTTTATTGTTGGATGAAGTGGAGAAAGCCCACCCTGATGTTTTCAATGTTCTCCTGCAAGTCATGGATGATGGCCGTTTAACCGATGGTCACGGGCGTACTGTTGATTTCCGAAATACCGTAATCGTAATGACTTCAAATCTGGGGTCTGACCGGGTTCAGGAGCTGATGGTTCATAGCGCGGTGGACGAAAAATCCTATGCGAAGGTTAAGAGTGTGGTACTCGAGGATGTTGTAAAGCATTTCTCCCCTGAGTTTGTAAACCGCATCGATGAGACAGTAGTATTTCATCCTCTGTATCAAGATCAGATTCGTGACATAGCTGAAATTCAAATCGATTTATTGAATCAGCGTCTTGCTGATAATGAGTTAAGTATTCAGCTCAGTGCTGGAGTTTTGGATCACATCGCTAGTACCGGTTATGACCCAGTTTATGGTGCTAGGCCGCTAAAACGAGCTATTGAAAATTTAATCGAGAACCCGTTGGCCGAGGAAGTTTTGAGAGGTAGCTATTTGGCGGGGGATGCGATCACTTTGGAGCTGGATGCAACTCATGGATTAGTATTCGGAAAGCTAATGACCGGTCTAGATCAGGCTGTCGTCTAGTTAGTTAAATACCGTCAAATTACGCCTAAGGGCTTGACTTTCCTACAAAAGCTGGGAAAATCTCGGTTTTGATCGCAGGGTGGTTTGGCGAACCCGAAATTACCCTGTTGTAGTCTGAATAAGCCGCAATCAGGCATTCCTAAAGACTGCTGTCTAGGTGACGGACAACATCTACCTAAGGCTTCCATCACGTTATCGCGTAAGGGGCCGACATGAAGCAATACCAGTATCTGTAAGGACATAGACTGGGGTTGGGGACTGTCAAAAACTACTTTAATTATGGAATCGCAGCTAACCTTTAGGGTCTATGCTGTTTTTGGTTATTGGATTAAAACAAATTGAGTTTAGAGGCGAATATAGTGGACCAACTATCTGGTGGTGAAATGCTTATTCGTGCACTGCACGACGAAGGCGTTGATATCGTATTTGGCTATCCTGGTGGAGCAGTGCTGCATATCTATGATGCGATTTTCAATCAGGATAAAGTTGAACATATTCTTGTGCGACACGAACAAGCGGCAACTCATGCTGCAGATGGTTATGCGCGCTCGACTGGAAAGCCAGGGGTAGTACTTGTAACGTCCGGTCCAGGTGCAACCAACGCCGTCACGGGCATAGCGACGGCTTACATGGATTCAATTCCTATGATAGTAATTTCCGGTCAGGTTGAAAGCAGAATGATTGGAACGGACGGATTTCAAGAAACAGATATGGTCGGTATCTCACGTCCAATTGTTAAGCATAGTTTTATGGTGCAGGAAGTGAAGGATATACCTCACATCATAAAAAAGGCGTTTCATATTGCAACTACTGGGAGACCTGGGCCAGTTGTTATCGACATACCAAAAGATGCAACTGACCCCAAACAAAAAGAAAAGTATGAATACCCTAAAGACTTAAAGCTTCGTTCATACGCGGTTCCTGATAAAGGACATACTGGACAAATTAAGAAAGCCGTAGATGCGTTGCTTTTGGCAAAACGCCCGATGATTTATTCTGGCGGTGGAGCAATACAAGACAACGCTTCAGAACAGTTAATAAACTTTACTCAAAAGTTAGGGTTCCCTATTACGAATACTTTAATGGGTTTGGGTGCGTACCCAGCTTCAAATAAACAATTTCTGGGTATGTTGGGCATGCACGGCACTTATGAAGCCAACATGGCTATGCATCATTGTGATGTATTGCTATGTGTCGGTGCTCGGTTTGATGATCGGGTCACTAATTCGGATACTTCTAAATTCTGTCCCGATGCCACAATTCTACATATCGACATCGATCCAGCTTCCATTTCAAAAACTGTAACGGCTGACGTGCCAATAGTTGGTGCGGTAGCGGCAGTGTTAGAAGAAATGAATGATCAGATCGATAAATCTGATAAAGAAGTTGATAAGCAGGCGCTTAAGGTTTGGTGGGATCAGATTGGAAAATGGCGTGAAAAAGACAGTCTAAAAGTTAGGCCTTCAGAAAATGGCATCATAATGCCACAGGAGGTGGTGAAAGCAGTTTTCGAAATTACCGAGGGTGATGCTTATGTATCATCCGATGTAGGTCAGCACCAGATGTTTGCTGCGCAGTATTACGGGTTTGATAAACCACGTCGTTGGATAAATTCTGGTGGCTTGGGGACGATGGGGTTCGGATTTCCTGCGGCAATGGGCGTGCAATTCGCCTTTCCTGAAGCAGTGTCAGTATGTATTACTGGAGAGGGAAGTTTCTTAATGAATCAACAAGAATTTGCTACCTGTATGCAGTATCAATTGCCGATCAAGATTATTTGTCTGAATAATCAGGCGCTTGGGATGGTGAAACAATGGCAGGATATGCAGTATGGGGGTAGATATTCGCATAGTACTTATGCTGAATCGTTACCCGATTTTTCTAAGCTCGCTGAAGCATATGGCCATGTTGGTATAAAGATTGAAAAATCTGATGAGCTCTATCCAAAACTGGAAGAGGCTTTTGCTCTGAAAGATAAGCTTGTCTTTGTCGATGTCCAAGTTGATCCAAATGAACATGTTTATCCTATGGCCGTTAAAGGTGGTGCCATGAAAGATATGTTCTTAAGTAAAACGGAGCGTACTTAGTATGAGGCACATTATTTCAGTACTTATGGAGAATGAACCTGGGGCGCTCTCACGGGTCGTTGGGCTTTTTTCTCAACGCAATTACAATATTGATTCGTTAACTGTTGCTCCCACTGAGGACCAGTCATTATCGCGGCTTACAGTAACAACTAGCGGAGATGATGCTCGTATAGAGCAAATCACTAAGCATCTTAATAAAATAATTGATGTAGTTAAGCTGGTAGATTTAACAGAGGGCGCGCATATTGAACGTGAACTGATGCTCATAAAAGTGAAGGCAGCAGGTGCTCAGAGGGCGGAAGTGAAACGGAGTGTTGATATATTTCGCGGTCAAATTGTAGACGTGACGAGCAATGTTTTTACAATTCAGTTAACAGGTACTGGAGATAAGCTTGATGCATTTATCACTGCGTTGGGTGACAACGTTGTTCTCGAAGTTGCCCGTTCTGGTGTGTCAGGGATTTCGAGAGGTGAAAAAACCTTGGCATTGTAAGGGTTATTTGCCAAGAAAAAACGGCCCATAGGGCCGTTTTTTTGTCGATCATTAGTAGAGAAACTTTAAATAGCTTTCTTCATCGCCGTCATATGTTTTCTGAGGTTTTTGCCAACGATTTCAATCGGGTGAGATCTTAACTTTTCATTAACTGCTATAAGTTCTGCGTTATCTACTCCGGCGTCTGATGATTCTAGGCCTTTACCGATAACATCAGTATCAATTTTTCTCATGAAATCCGCTAGTAAAGGAACGCATTCATGTGAGAATAAATAGCAGCCATATTCAGCAGTGTCTGAAATGACTTTATTCATTTCATAAAGTTTCTTTCTGCCAATAAGATTAGCAATCAGAGGGACTTCGTGCAGAGATTCGTAATAGGCTGATTCTTCGATAATTCCGCTATCAGTCATTGTTTCAAATGCTAATTCAACGCCAGCTTTAATCATTGCCACCATTAGAATGCCATTGTCGTAGTATTCCTGTTCGCTTATTTCAATATCGCTTGCTATTGATTTTTCAAAAGTTGATTCAGCTGTGGCTTCTCGCCAGGTCAATAGTTTCACATCATCGTTAGCCCAGTCTTCCATCATCCCCGCTGAGAAATTACCGTTAATAATATCGTCCATATGCTTCTGGTAGAGCGGCGCCATTAATTCTTTTAGTTCTTCTGCAAGCTCTGCCGCGACCAATTTTGCCGGATTAGAAAGGTGATCCATCATATTAGTAATGCCGCCGTGTTTAAGGCCCTCCGCGACAGTTTCCCAGCCATGCTGAACTAATTTGGATGCATAACCTGCATCAACACCTTTCTCGATCATTTTGTCGAAACAGAGTAATGAGCCAGTTTGCAGCATACCGCAGAGAATAGTCTGCTCACCCATGAGATCTGATTTCACTTCCGCTATGAAGGAAGATTCTAAAACTCCAGCACGGTGTCCGCCGGTTCCAGCGGCATAGGCTTTAGCAATATCCATTCCGTCACCATTGGGATTGTTTTCAGCATGTACTGCAATTAGGGTGGGAACGCCAAAGCCGCGCTTATATTCTTCTCTTACTTCTGTTCCTGGGCATTTCGGAGCGACCATAACTACAGTGAGGTCATCCCGAATCTGCATTCCTTCTTCTACTATGTTGAACCCGTGCGAATAGGCGAGGCAGGCACCTGTTTTTATTAGGGGCATGATTTGTTTCACTACTGCACTGTGTTGTTTGTCAGGAGTAAGGTTTAGCACAAGGTCTGCAGCCGGAATCAATTCTTCATATGTACCTACCATGAATCCATTTTCAGTAGCATTCTTCCAGGAATCCCTTTTTTCGGTTATTGCCGCTTTTCTTAAGGTGAATGAAACATCCAAACCACTGTCGCGCATATTTAAGCCTTGATTTAAACCCTGAGCTCCACAGCCAACGATGACAATTTTTCGGTTATTCAATTTTTTAACGCCGTCGCTGAACTCTGCGCTGTCCATAAAGCGACATTTGCCTAATTGTGCTAGCTGCAAGCGAAGGGGCAGTGTATTAAAGTAATTCATGAATTAGCTCCGTTCGTTTTTAGAGGGAATCTCTCCGGATACCCGACGATTTTTTCGATGAGGCGCGATCATATAGCATCTATAAACTAGGGTAAAATGTTAAAAATAGTCGTTCGGGCCGGAGCAATGAGTTGTATAATCCCAAATCTATAGATTTAGAGTGGGTTCCAGGAATTTCATGAGTAGCGAAGATCAGGAAGTAGATACCGAAACGATTTTGCCTATTGATGAACATGAGGAAGTTGTCTCTGAGGGCGGCAAAAAAGTCCGTCGTCGCGGTATTTATCTGCTCCCCAATTTATTTACGCTGGCTGCCCTGTTTTCTGGATTTTACGCCATCATTGCCGGGATGGCGGGAAATTTTGACGAGGCTGGCTGGGCGATCGTGATCGCGGCAATTTGCGATGGTTTGGATGGCAGAATCGCAAGGCTGACGGGAACACAATCCGCTTTTGGAGCTCAGTTCGATAGTCTGTCAGATATGGTTTCGTTTGGTGTGGCGCCGGCATTGATCATGTTTAGTTGGGGTTTCGCACCGTTGGGTCAAGTGGGTTGGGCTGCGAGTTTCATCTACATGTCATGTGCTGCGCTCAGGCTTGCTCGCTACAATGTGCAATTGGGAACCGTCGATAAACGCTTTTTTGTTGGGCTGCAGAGCCCGGTAGCTGCTGGGTTAGTTTCTTTTGTTCCTTGGGTGGGGTTCCGCTACGGAATAGAAGTTACCGGCTTCTTGCCCTACCTCTTCGCGCTCCTCACAATTTTTGCCGGGTTATTAATGATCTCCAATTACCGTTATTTCAGCTTTAAAGAGCTTGATTTCGTCGGGACAGTGCCCTATATGGTTTTTGTCTTTACAATAGTACTATTGGTCCTTATCGTTCAGAATCCCCCTGTGGTTTTTTTGGCAGTGTCCATAATCTATGCCGCATCAGGGCCGATAGGTTGGTTGTATAAAAGGCAAGCCTTAAAGAAGAAGGAAGTCGGTTCTAAAACAGAGGACTAGCTAAAACAGCTTTATATGGAAAAATTCGATCAAAATGCGCGACTAAAGCAATGGTAAACAAGGAAAGATAATTAATTTATTCCTGCCTTGTGTGATTATGAGGCTGCGAAATTAAGATAACAGGTATTTGGTCATGTTAATTAAGAAACCATCAGACATTAAACCTTCAGAAATTACACCGGAGAGTGTTTATAAAAATCGGCGTGAATTCATGTTGGATGGTAGTAAATTACTTCTTGGAGCTGCTGCTACGAGTGCACTTCCTTCTGTGGCGAATGCTCAAAATGGGGACTCGTTAAAAGCCAGAGCTCCGGCAGCAATGCGTCGTTCTCCCCCGGCCGCTTGGTGGGCTAATAAATTCCAAGACATTAAGCCTGCTCCTGATAGAGAGCCGTTCTTTACCGGGGAATCATTGACGCCCTATGAAGATGTGACTATTTACAATAATTTTTACGAGTTTGGAATGGATAAGTCTGATCCCGCTACGCGTTCAGGTGAGTTCAAGACAGATCCTTGGTCAGTAGAGATTACTGGCGAAGTTTCTAAGCCAGGCACTTATCACTTGGAAGATATTCTGAAACCCGTAGATCTAGAGGAAAGGATCTATCGCTTACGTTGTGTTGAAGCTTGGTCGATGGTGATACCGTGGATTGGATTTCCATTGGCTGATTTGATTCGGCAATTTGAACCCACTTCAAAAGCAAAGTTTGTTGAGTTTGAAACCATTATCGATGCCGATACTATGCCAGGTATTCGCTCACGATTCGCTATTGTAAGCTGGCCCTATCGAGAGGGGTTGCGCATGGATGAAGCAATGAATCCGCTAACCTTTATGGCGGTTGGTCTTTATGGTTCTTATCTGCCGTCGCAAAACGGCGCGCCGATGCGCTTAGTAGTCCCCTGGAAGTATGGGTTTAAAAGCATCAAGTCTATTGTAAAAATAAATTTCCGAGAGACTCAGCCTAATACTACTTGGAATGATCTCCAAGCCAATGAATACGGTTTTTATGCCAATGTTAATCCGGTAGTACATCATCCTAGATGGCGCCAAGATATGGAGCGACGTTTACCGCAAACTTTATTTAGTCGCCGAGTTATTGAGACTAAATTGTTCAATGGTTACGGTGAGCACGTGGCTCACATGTACGATGATATGGATCTGGCGCAATACTATTAGGATAATTCTTCCCTACTTAGTTAATTAATCTTATGCGTAAATTTTTGAAGCCGGCAGTTTTTCTGCTGGCTCTAGTGCCCTTCGCATTGTTATTGATCCGAGCCTTGCAAAATAATCTCGGGCCTGATCCTGCTCAAGAGCTTTCTATTGAAACCGGTGAATGGTCTCTGCGGTTTTTGCTAATCACCCTAGCCTTAACGCCGCTGCGTGATTTTACTGGTCGATCAGAATTCGTTCGACAACGGCGTATGTTGGGGCTGTTTGCATTGTTTTATGCGACGGTGCATTTATTAGGCTGGATGACATTCATTCTTGGTTTTCGCTGGTTCGCGATTGTTGAAGAATTAGTTGAGAGGCCCTACATCACGGTGGGCTTTACGTCTTATTTGATTCTTTTTGCATTGGGTGCTACTTCCCCCAAAGTTATGGTGCGCAAGCTAGGAAAGAAATGGAAGCGGCTGCACCGTCTTGTATATTTGGCCAGTATTTTAGGTGTGGTGCATTTATTGTGGATTTTGCGTACAGATATTGGTGAAGCAGTGCTGTATGGCTCTATCGTTTTCGTCTTACTGGGATACCGAATTGCACGGAAATTGAACACTAAAAAAAGTGTCTTTAGCTAAAATTCTGGGTCAATAAAAATTTATTTAGGAAATAGTCCTGAATTTTGAATCATTAAGGCCCTAAAGCCCTTGCCAGTAGGCGCTATCGGCGTATAATGCGTCGGCTCTGTGTCATTGGGCACTGGGGTTTTTTGGGCTTCTGAAAGTGTAGAATCCCAAAAGTTGGGCTGAAGAGTTTTACTCATGAGTCCTGAATTGAAAGTCACTTCGTGATTCTCAAAATGCGTGT
>JAQWQD010000056.1 GCA_029244985.1 Gammaproteobacteria bacterium
TGCGACAATAAGATCAATCTCTGTGAGTTGATCCTGGTTCTGTTTAAGTTGCTCAGTATGCCTTGCTCCCCAAGGAACAATACTTAAACTAAGAACAGCTATAAACAACATCACGCTAACTGACGTAATTGCGGTAAATAAGAGCAGCCGGCGTTGGCTAAATCCTGATCCGAACAAAACCACCATTTCATTCTCAGCATACATCCTTCCATAAGTGAGCAAAATTCCAAGAAAGAATGCGAGAGGAACAATAACCAGAAAAAAATCAGGTAGGCGATAAAACATTAAAAGCAACAGAACGTCCGAAGCAAGCTCTCCAGCCACTGCCTGGCCTAGGTATTGAATAAATCGACTGGTCAGGCCAACCACCAATAATATGAGCGAGACTGCGATCATCACTTGCAGAATTTGCTTGCTGAGATAGCGGAAAATAATCAAAGTGAATAGATGCCTGATTAGAGCTAGTGTTTAGTTTACTCGAATGAGTTAATAAAAGTCAGCCAGTTAGCCAAGCAATACAACGGATTAAGCAACCTGAACTTCTTGAACCTCTTGAATCTCTGGATGACCCAGCATAGATTTAAAGGCGATGGGAACCTGAGTGATTTTGTGCTTATCAAAATCAAAGAAAACAACACCAATCTTGGCATTGCATACTACCGCCTCCATAGCACTATTGGTTACCTGGATTCCGATATCAAACCCATACCGATTAAATTTACTCACGCCCACTTCGACTATTAAATAGTCATTAGCAAAGGATTCTGATTGATAATCTACCGCAAGATCAGTAACTACCAAACCTAGGCCATAGATATTGGATTCAGTAAAGCCAAGGCTAGCGAGAAATTGAAGACGTGCTTCATGAAGAATATTGACCATTGAAATGCTATCGAGATGCTTTGCGTAATTAACATCGCTGATTCCAACTATTCGCTCCATCCTGAATAGAAAATGTTCAGGTACGGCTACTTTAATGCGAGGCATCTCGGCTCCTTCAGGTGGTATCGCGATACGTTAATATAGTCTGACAACTATAATCAAGATTGGTTCAAACAAGTTTGCAGAGGAATTTCCATAAATCTAGCAGATTTTTTTGAATAACCGGAAGGTGGTTTGCTTAATTATTGAGCACTATTGCTTAACTATCTGAATAACTTTAGGATTACCGCTCTTAAAAAATCAAGCTTAATTTTCTCAGTCGCGAGGAGAGTGTCCACCCATGAGGTATTCAATAAGAACGGGATCTCCCGAGAAAATAAATGCAGATTGCATAGTCGTAGCTATTTGGAATAAGGGTACGTTGTCTGATGAAGCGAAGCTGCTAGATACAGCCACGCAAAAGGTAATTACTAAAATAATTCAATCTGGCGATTTCACTGGCAAACTAGGTGAAACGCAAGTGATCCACAATATCAATGGAGCTGCCAGAAAACGAATCCTGCTAGTGGGCGCTGGGGACAAGAAAAAATTAAGTGGCAGTTCTGTAGCCAAATTAATCAATTCAGCATTGAAAGCTGTTCTCAAGCTTAAAGCCAGTTCCTTGCATTTTGCTTTACATAGCCTGAATGTGATTGATCGCGACAGCAATTGGCTAGCAGCAAGACTTGCCCAAGAAGCAGAAGTTCTGAACTATCAATACGATACAACCAAAAGCAAAAAAGCGAAGGCTTTCACAACGAAGTCAATTACGGTTTCCGCCCTTCCCGGCAGCGGCCGCAAAAACACTGAAACTGCACTCAAGCGCGGCCGGGCTATCGGCAAAGCTGTTAATCGCGCCCGTGAACTCGGTAATTTACCCGGCAATATCTGTACCCCTACCTATCTAGCACACCAGGCGACTATTATCGCTGATCGCAACCGATCAGTAACAACGCAAATTCTTAGTGAAAAACAAATGGCAAAGTTAGGCATGGGATCACTTTTATCAGTCTCCGCCGGCTCTGCGGAAGAAGCAAAGCTAATCGTAATCCGCCACAAAGGTGCCAAGGCCGACAGTAAACCCTATGCAATTGTTGGGAAAGGCATCACTTTCGATACAGGCGGCATTAGCTTAAAAGCTGGCGGTGGTATGGATGAGATGAAATTCGACATGTGTGGTGCAGCAAGCGTCATAGCTACGATGGCTTGCGTGGCAGATCTCAAATTACCTATTAATGTGGTCGGAATCGTGGCAGCTGCAGAAAACATGCCTGGCAGTCGCGCCACAAAACCCGGTGATATAGTGACTAGTATGTCGGGCCAGACTATTGAGGTACTCAATACTGATGCAGAAGGTCGTTTGGTACTGTGCGATGCGCTCACCTATGTGGAGAAATTCAAGCCTCGTAGCGTCATCGACATAGCGACGCTAACCGGCGCTGCGGTGGCAACCTTTGGCTCTCTCGCAAATGCTCTTTTGAGCAATAATGACAAACTCGCAGAGACTCTCATCGACTGTGGGCAAGATGCTTTGGATAGAGCCTGGCAATTACCACTTTGGGAAGAATACCAGGGATTACTTAATAGTAATTTTGCAGACATAGCCAACATTGGCGGGCCTCGCGCTGGCACTATCACCGCTGCCTGTTTTCTTTCTCGCTTCACTGAGAAGCAAAAATGGGCTCATCTTGATATAGCCGGTTCAGCCTGGCATTCAGGCGCCCAAAAGGGTGCAACTGGAAGGCCGGTACCCTTGTTAGTTGAGTATTTAACCCGCCAGAAAGCCTAAATAAGATCTGGATTAGTTTGTAAATGTGTCAAATCAATTTTTATTCTCTTACACAAGGCGATGTAGAGTCTCGCTTAGAAGTCGCCTGTCGACTTGCAGAAAAAGCCTTTGGGCTTGGCCACAAAATATTTATTCAAGTTAATGACGAACAACAGCGACGTCAGCTAGATGAACTACTGTGGCTATTCAAAGCCAATAGTTTCATTCCCCACGCTATCGGCAACTCTGGATCTGAATTAGTAGAAATTGACATCGAACCTTCTACAGCCCATCAGGATGTACTCATTAATCTTTCCTCAGGCAGCTGTGAGCAATTTCAACACTACAGTCGCATTAACGAAATCGTTGGCCCAGACAAAGACAGTCTAGATAATGGGCGGCGCAATTATCGTTTCTATAAAGCTCAAGGTTTTAAGCCTGACACCCATAAAATATAGAATGGCAGGCATTGAAACACAGTAATAGCCCAGGCCTTAATGTATACTTGCGCCCTTTTTTGACATAGCTGCTGCAATTGAGAGATGGACAAAACCTACCAACCACAAGGCATAGAAGACCGCTGGTACCGAGAATGGGAAGAGCGAGGTTACTTCGCACCGCAGGGAACAGGCGATCCCTATTGCATTGTAATCCCCCCGCCCAATGTAACGGGCCGCTTACACATGGGACACGGCTTCCAACACGCTATTATGGACGCCCTAACTCGCTATCATCGTATGCTTGGTTGCCAAACCTTATGGCAAGTCGGTACCGACCATGCCGGCATCGCAACGCAAATGGTAGTCGAACGAAAACTCAACGCAGCCGGAACCAGTCGTCAAGAAATTGGTCGCGAAAAATTTGTTGAAAAAGTCTGGGGGTGGAAAGAAGAATCTGGCGGTATTATCACGCAACAACTTCGGCGCATGGGGTCTTCCCTGGATTGGTCCAGAGAACGCTTCACCATGGATGAAGAATTATCGGCAGTGGTAGAGAAAGTTTTTGTCGACTTGTTTGATGAAGGGCTAATTTATCGCGGCAATCGATTAGTAAATTGGGATCCCAGTTTGCGCACAGCAATATCCGACTTAGAAGTTATCTCTGAAGAAGAAAATGGTTCATTGTGGCATTTCCGTTACCCACTAGCAGACGGAGTAACCACCGCGAGCGGCGAAAGCTATGTAACTATTGCCACTACTCGCCCAGAAACCCTATTAGGGGATTCCGCTGTGGCGGTGCACCCAGAAGACGAGCGCTATGCCAGCTTAGTCGGCAAATATGTTGATCTGCCTTTGTGTGATCGGCGAATCAAAATAATCGCCGACGACTATGTCGACCCGGAATTCGGTACAGGCTGCGTAAAGATAACTCCAGCACACGATTTCAATGACTATGAAATCGGTAAAAAGCACCAATTAGAGATGATCAATATTCTCACCAATAACGCTAGCATCAATGACAATGCACCAGTGGCATATCAGAGAATGGATCGTTTCGAAGCGCGCAAGCAAATTGTTACCGATATAGAGAAACTTGGCTTTCTCGAAAAAATTGAAGCACATAAATTAAAAGTGCCCAGAGGCGACCGCAGCGGCGTGATCATTGAGCCCTATCTAACTCATCAATGGTATGTAGCGATACAAAGCCTGGCTGATCCTGCAATTAAAGCCGTTGAAAACGGCGACATTGAATTTGTCCCAAAGAACTGGGAGAACACCTATTTTGCCTGGATGCGAAATATTCAAGACTGGTGCATAAGTCGACAATTGTGGTGGGGGCACCGAATCCCTGCCTGGTATGACAATGATGGCAATGTCTATGCCGCTTCCGATGAGGCAGCCGTCCGAACCAAGTATGATTTGGGTGCAGAAGTAGAATTATCTCAAGATGAAGACGTATTAGACACATGGTTTTCATCTGCCTTGTGGACATTTTCCACCCTAGGCTGGCCTAACGATCATGAATATTTTGATAAATTTCACCCCACAAATGTATTGGTAACCGGCTTCGATATTATTTTCTTTTGGGTTGCCCGCATGATTATGATGACCCTTAAATTTACTGACCAAATTCCTTTCAAGAAAGTTTACATTACAGGATTGGTTAGAGATGAATACGGGCATAAAATGTCAAAGTCAAAAGGAAATATACTCGACCCTATTGATCTTATTGATGGAATTAAACTAGATGAGCTAATTACCAAGCGCACTGCCGACATGATGCAGCCCCAGCTTCTACAAAAGATAGAGAAACATACTCATGAATCATTCCCGGATGGCATTACTGGTTATGGTACAGACGCTCTAAGATTTACATTCTACTCACTGGCTTCAACTGGCAGGGATATAAAATTTGATCTAGGCCGTACCGAAGGCTTTCGCAATTTTTGTAACAAGATTTGGAATGCAGCCCGATATGTATTAATGAATTCTGAAGGGAAAACCATTCCGGCAGAGTTATCTCTTGAGCACTGCTCCATTGCAGACAGGTGGATAATGAGTCGCTTCAATCAAACATCTGCACAAGTCGCCGAAGGAATGGAAAATTACCGTTTCGATTTGGTCTCCCAGGCTTTGCATGAATTTATCTGGAATGAGTACTGCGATTGGTATGTAGAGCTTTCCAAGCCTATTTTATGGGACGAAGAAGCAAACCCAAAGACAGCGCAGACAACTCGACTGGTACTTCTCTCTACATTAGAGAAGAGCTTGCGCTTACTGCACCCCTTCATGCCTTATATTACAGAAGAAATATGGCAGAAAGTTGCTCCTTTGGTCAGCAAAGCTGACGGAAGCATAATGACGCAGGCTTACCCTGGCCCAAATCTCGACTCTAGTGACAAGGAAGCTGAGGACCACATTGAGTGGCTAAAAGGTGTGATTCTTGCAATTCGCAATATTCGAGGCGAAATGGATATCTCCCCTGCGAAATCGATTAATGTGATTCTGCGCAACGGCTCACCTCAAGATCAGAAAAAACTTGAAGATTACCGTCCCTATCTGCAAAAACTGGCAAAGCTCAAAACAATTATGTGGCTCGCAGAGGGACAAGAAGCTCCTGCCGCAGCAACGCAGCTTTTTAAAGAACTGGAAATCTTGGTACCGCTGGCTGGGCTAATTGATGCAGAGGTAGAGATTACAAGACTATCGAAAGAGATTGCTAAGCTTCAAATGGGCTTAAGAGCAACCTCGAGCAAACTTGGCAATCCGAAATTTGTCGACAACGCACCGGAAGCTGTTGTGGCTAAAGAACGGGGAAAACAAGGACAGATGTCTGGAGCTTTGGAAGCTTTGCAGCAAAAACTAGAGCAACTTAAATCAGTCTAGCGCGTTGAAGATCTTTTAGAGAGACTTTCAAAGACATTATCGTTTAAGACCAAGGTCGTTATTACTAAATTCTTTGAGTCTAAGTTCTTTAGGCATCGAAAAAACAATATTTTCTTCTACACCCTGCAACTCTTCTGGCTCAATATGGCCAATTTCTTGTAGGTGTTTAACAACCTGCTGCACTAATACTTCTGGTGCCGATGCTCCTGCCGTAATGCCAAACCGAGATTTACCTTCAAACCAACTTACCTCAATATCGTCTACGCTATCGATTAAATAGGAATCACACCCGAGTCGCTCAGCCAACTCTTTTAAACGATTTGAGTTCGAACTATTTGGTGACCCAACCACCAATAACAAATCGCATTCCAGAGCCAGTTGTTTGACCGCGTCTTGGCGGTTTTGCGTAGCATAGCAAATATCATTCTTACGCGGCCCTTGGATAGAAGGAAAACGTTCACGCAGGGCTTCAATAATTTTCGCTGTGTCATCCATCGATAGCGTTGTCTGTGTTACATAGGACAGTTTATTAGGATAATGGACTTGCAAGGATTGCACATCATCAACTGACTCAACCAAATATATGTTACCACCAAAACTCTTGTCGTACTGCCCCATAGTACCTTCGACCTCAGGATGGAATTGATGTCCAATCAAAACACACTCTCTTCCAGCCCGACTAAACTTAGTCACCTCGAAATGAACTTTCGTTACAAGCGGGCATGTCGCATCAAATACTTTAAAACCTTTTTCTTTTGCCCCTTCTTTGATTTCCCGGGATACACCATGAGCACTGAATATGACAATAGAAGATCTGCCCTGCCGGTCTTTTAAGGGGATGTCGACTAAATGATCTACAAAGATAGCACCTCTTTTCTGTAGCGTGTTTACCACAAATTTATTGTGCACAACCTCGTGCCGAACATAAATTGGCGCGCCAAAAATATCTAATGCTCGATTAACTATATCGATAGCGCGATCAACACCAGCGCAAAAACCACGAGGGTTTGCGAGACGGATCGAACATGCTGATTCGGCATGAGTCTGGACAGTCATAGTTATAACTTCCACTTTATATTCTATACTTTTATTTCGATAGCCTCAGTTCCAGAGGCAACCACTGAGATAACTTTAGCCCTGAAGACAATATCTTTTCCTGCCAATGGATGATTGAAGTCTACTACCATCTCTTGCGCTGTGACTTGCTTAACAATCCCAGGGAGATCGAATCCTGCTGGATCCTTAAAAGAAACAACACTCCCCTTCTCAGTCGGAATCAATTCATCTTCCAGTAAATGTTTAAATTTAGCAATGGGGAAATGCTGTATGTTTTTTGGATTTATCTCGCCAAACGCACACAGGCTCGGAATGATTTTTTTAATCTCATCACCGGCGCCCAAGCTTAAGAGCTCTTCTTCAAATCCAGGCAACATATTGCCATCACCGATGCGGAAGCTTACAGGCTCTTTGTCAAAGTTAGTGTCGATTACTTCGCCATTCACCAAGGATAATGAAAAGTTCAGTGTTACCAATGAATTGCTTACAATCAATGCAGCAGTAGAATTATTCACGCGCTTATTACCAAGAAATTAATTAGGCGAAACTTCTCTGTTCGCCTTCACCATCTATATTGATTACACAGCGCTGACAGAGTGAAGGGTGCGTAGAATTTGCCCCTACATCAGGT
>JAQWQD010000057.1 GCA_029244985.1 Gammaproteobacteria bacterium
TCAGAAGTGAAACCACTTAGCGCCGATGGTAGTGTGAGGTTTCCTCATGTGAGAGTAGGTCATTGTCAGGCATTTATTTAGAAGAGTCCCTGCATTCGTTTGAGTGCGGGGATTTTTTTATGGCGTGCAGGAAAGTGGGAAGTAATTAATTTGCTTCTGATCGAATGATTTTGAACTCATCGATTGTCATATCTTTTTATCTCTGTATATGCATATACTTTTTACGCTGTTTGCTTCACATATGGTACTTCACGATGATTGACCTCATTGATTGGTCACGGGGAACCCATCCAGTGCCCCAGCTTCCAGTTATCGCGCTGATTTTAGGTGTTTTGATTATGCTGCAGGCATGTCAACCACTCTCGCAACCCGACACCGGATCAAATTTATCTATTACAAATGTTATAGAAGATCGACCTGAATTCGTCCTTTGGACTGGATTAGAACTTGAGCAAAGAAACGCTCAGCTCAGCAGGACAATTCGGGCAGATGGGTCTTCTAGGGAAACACTGGCTGATTACTTAACCCCAAGCAGATCGCATCGCTTTCGTTTTATTCGCCGGGACAGGGATGGCGCTCCGGAGCAACACGATAATATAGAGGATTATGTCTACATTCAAAGTGGGCAGGGGATAATCCTCGTCGGTGGTCAAATGTTAGGGCGCACGGGTGACCTTGGGACCGAAATTATTGGTGGTTCGCGCTATTCTGTGGGGACGGGTGATGTGCTTCGTATCCCCGCAGGTCTGCCACATGCCTACTTCCCAGAGGCTGGAGAGCACCTAACCTACGTCTTAGTTAGAGTCCCCGCATTTCGAGGCGCAGTAGTGGAGAATCCAGACGGACAGCCCCCAGAGCTCGATCCGCCAGGCTTCGGCTTGTGGCGAGCCGCGGAGTTAGAGCAGCGAAACATGACTATTGTGGAGCGGATTCGCCCCGATGGATCCTCCCGTGCGACTCTTGCAGATTATGGCGCTGGCGGCAGTTCCCACCGACTTCGATTCATTCGGCGAGACCGCGATGGTTGGCCAGAATTGCATGACGATATTATCGACGTTGTTTTTGTTCAGAGTGGCCAGGGGACGGTATTAGTGGGAGGAAAAATGATAGGTGAATCGAACGTGCCTGGTTCCGAGATCGATGGAGGAGTTCAATTTACTATTACTTCTGGTGATGTGCTTCACATCCCTGCAAAAATGCCTCATTCATATCTGCCATCCCTGGGCAACCATATTACCTATGTGCTCCTCCGCGTTCCTGGGCTTGGCAATTAAAACAGGTTCAAGGCGAGCAAAATAATTCCAACAATTTGAATTCCTCGGAGAAACCACACTATCACATGAGTCTGGTGAGTTAGCTTGTAGCGTTTGCACTTAGGAAAACTGCTCGGGCGATAGATAAATCCTGGACTGCTACTCCAGTAAGGTCAGTTATTGTAATTTCAGAGGTGTTTTTTCTAGTGATTGTATTGGAGTCGATGACCTCGCCTAGTTCAACCACATCGTCACGACTCAGTTCATTAGAATTGACAGCCCGATAGACCTCTCCTCGGGTTCGAGATTGAGAAAGGCTGTCTACAACGACTAACGAGGCCTTGCTTAATAAGGCTGCGTCCAACTCCTGTTTGTTAGCCGTGTCTGCTCCAACAGCCGTTATGTGAGTTCCGGGTTGTACCCAATCAAATTGGATCAGAGGTTTGGTTGAAGGAGTTGTTGTTACGATTAGGTTGGATTGCTGACAGAGGGCTTCGGGGTTAGCCATCTTTTGAGTGTTAAAGCCGAGGTTGTTTGCCTTTCTGATAAAGGTTGCAACGTTATTTTCACTGCGCCCCCAGACAACGGCTTTCCTGCATTCGGTTACGGTTTTTAACGCATTTAATTGCTCAATGGCTTGAATGCCAGTCCCTATGATTCCAATGCATGCGACTCTATTCGGCCCAAGGTGCTTCGCAGCAACTGCTCCTGCGGCTGCGGTTCTGAGGTCGGTTAGATTTCCTTCGTCCAATAAGACAGAAGCGAGCTGACCAGTGGTTTGTTTGAACAAGAGCATAAGTCCCTGGCTTGAGGGAATGCCAAGCTGGGGATTGTTGTAGAAACCGGAGGCAATTTTGATGACGTAATAGTCACCCTGTTTGAGGTAACCGTATTTTAAATGTACATCCCCGGGTGGTCTGTCAAAGATGAGTTCTCCTACCGGGGGAATGACCGCACGCTTTTTGGAATAGGCTATAAAAGCTTCTTCCATCGCATGTACAAGATCTATTTCGGCAACGATAGGTTTAATATCATCCCAAGTTAATATGGTGGGAATCACAAAAGCACCGAACGTAATTTTTCGATACCAATATTTGCACCACATATCAAAATAGCGATTTTTTTCCCTGGGTAGTTTTCTTGCGCCTTAAGGAAAGCTGCTACTGCAACGCCTGCAGCTCCCTCAATCAACATATGGTGTTGGTTCATCACCGTCAGCATCGCTGCTTTGATTTCCTCTTCTTCAACCAGAATGGATTGGTCGACGTGGGAGCAGCACAAGTCAAGGGTGATGGCTCCTTCTTCGACTCCTCCAGCAGTAGCATCAGAAAGAGTGGGGTTGCAGGGAACATCGATTGTCTTCTTTGCTTTCATGCAGGCGTGCATAGCTGGCGATTGACTTGGTGAGCAAGCAACTATTTTAGTTCGGGGAGACGCTTCTTTTAGGTATGCGCCAATACCGGATATAAGCCCACCGCCTCCGACGGAAACGAATACCGCATCAAGGCTGCCCAATTGTTGAAGAAGTTCGAGGCCAATGGTTCCTTGCCCAGCAATGACGTCTAGGTCGTTGTAGGGAGAAATATAGACTTTACCGGAATGTTCAGCATCTTTTCGGGCGGTTGATTCTGTAATAACGCAGTCATCCCCTACGAATTTTACCTCGGCACCTTCTAATTCAATTGCTTGAATTTTTGAAGGATCGGCATATTCTGGAACATAAACTGTAGATTGAATCCCTAGTTTCTTAGCTCCTGAAGCAACGCCCAACCCGTGATTACCGCTTGACGCAGTAATTACGCCAAGTGCTTTTTCTTCATCGGTTAAACTAGACAATTTGTTGATGGCTCCGCGGGCTTTGAATGAGCCTGTGACTTGAAAATTCTCTAATTTGAGAAAGACTTCTGCACCAGTTTCGTCGCTTAAAAAAGGTGAGTGCTCAGCAGGGGTCAACCGCAAGTACTCGCGGACCACCTTTTCAGCGCTGAGAATCGAATCATACAATTTCATTCCAACTCCTCGGCAATTAAAACGCTCATTGGGCTCATTTTCGTGAGATTATTTGCCGGCAAACAGTACGACTAAACCTTGGAATTCTCACGAAGTCAATGCGCTCAAGGAGATCAGAGTACATTGATCTGGATCTGCCGAGAAGCCAGAGCTAATAGAGATGGGTGCGAAGAGTCGATTGCTTCCAGTTATCAATTCAAGTAATTGGACACTAATTAGGATTAGAGATAATGTTTGCGCTGCCTGATATGCAACGCGCATCTTAAGCAAGAACCGTTTGGCTTCATTTCTGCGCGGACTATAGCCAAAGGGACATCAGTAATTCATAGGTAAATGGGATGAAGCGAATTAGTTTGGAGGGCCCTAGTCCTCATTTTATTGGCTGTTGGAATATAGAGCAGAATGTGTTGTGTGATGAAATAGTTGCTTTTTTTGAATCACATCAAGAAAAACAGGAGCCCGGTCAATCAGCTGGCGCCGTAAACCTTGAGGCAAAAAATTCAACAGATATTACTGTGCATCCCCGTGACCTAAAAACAGAAGAGTATCAAGTTGTTAAAAATTACATAGACACGTTGTTCGCTTGTTATAAAGATTATACGGAGCAGTTTCCTTTTCTCGGAACAATAATGCCCAGTGCAGATGTGGGTTCTTTTAATATTCAAAAGTATCTACCAGGTGGTCATTTTAAATTGCCACATTCGGAACGCACGTCGATTGTAAATTCCTTCCGAGTGCTTGCGTGGATGAGCTATCTAAATGATGTCGAAGATGGTGGCGCAACAACATTTACCCATCAAAATATGGAAGTAACGCCACGGAAGGGAAAGACATTGATATGGCCTGCAGAATGGACTCATGCTCATCTGGGCAATATTGTGAATTCGGGAGAGAAATACATAATCACAGGTTGGATGCATTTTCCTCACGAAGTCAGATAAGTTTTGTGAAACCTCTTTTTTCCAGCAATGTACATCCTGGACTTTGAAAAAATCCCTCGCTATTCTGATTAGCACATAAGGCTGTTTAGCGTGTTAATGTAAAAAGAATGAATGATTCGAATTTAAAAAATATTGTGGTACTAGGTGGTGGAACTGCGGGTTGGATGACCGCTAGTCTGTTACAAAAGCAGTGGCAGCATCTCGGTATAAAAATCACAGTCGTTGAATCACCTGATATTGGTATCATCGGTGTGGGCGAAGGGTCTACCCCGCTGCTTAAAGTATTTTTCGATTCGCTTGAGATAAGTGAGTCTGAATGGATGCCTGAGTGTAATGCAACCTATAAAAATGGAATTAGTTTTAATAATTGGTCTACAGTTTCTGGCTATGAAAGCTATTTTCATCCATTCCCCTGTAGTTTAGATTTTGCAACATTTGGATTGCTTTATAAATACGCAGCTCTGCGCAGGAAGGGGTTTGATGTCTTAGCACACCCAAATCGCTTTTCTTTAATGGCAGGTTTAACTGGAAAAAAATTAGCTCCAATTCCATCAGAAAATTTTCCTTTTCATTTCCAGTATGGGTATCACTTTGATTCGGTCTTGATTGGTAATTTTTTACGAAGGAGAGCAAAAGAAATTGGAGTCGAGCACATTGAGGCTACAGTCCAAGATGTAGAACAAAATTCGAATGGGGATATTAAGTCCTTAAAGCTTAACAATGATCAAACCTTGTCTGGTGATTTTTTTATAGATTGTTCGGGCTTCGCTTCGGTCCTTTTACAAAAAACCCTGAAGGTACCTTTTCTTAATTTTGCAGAAAACTTATTCAATGATTCTGCTATTGCAATGCCAACGGAAATTGATCCCAATATCCCATCGGAAACAGTTTCGACAGCGTTGACCAATGGTTGGGTTTGGAAAATTCCGCTGACCAATCGTTTTGGTAATGGGTATGTTTATAGCTCGAAATATTGCAGTCCAGATGAAGCGGAGACGGAGCTTAGGGCTCATTTGGGAGTTTTAGATAGCGACATTGAAGCGCGTCATTTAAAAATGAAGGTCGGAAGAGTGGAGGAATCTTGGTGCAACAATTGTGTGGCAGTGGGTCTTTCTCAAGGATTTATAGAGCCATTGGAAGCGACAGCTCTCCAATTCGTCTACGCTACGGTTGATGAATTTGCAAAAGCATTTGAGCAAGGTGAGTTTACTCCTCAATATAGGCAAGAGTTTAACAATCGAATGAATAAGAACTTCGAAGGAATTCGTGACTATATCGTGTTGCATTACAAGACTAACTCACGAAGTGATAGCCAGTATTGGATTGATAACCGAGAAAACCAGAATCTCTCTAATAATTTAAAAGAAATGCTTAACTGTTGGTATGGTGTTGAAGATATCGAAGCTGCGTTAACGCGACTCGATATCGGGACCTATTATTCACAAAGGTCTTGGGCTTGCTTATTGGCAGGTGTAGGAACTTTTCCGCGCGAGGAAAACTTAATTTCTGCAGATTTGGAGACTGCCAAATCCCTGCAAGATGACTTGAAATACGTTGATAATTTTATCGATGGTTGTTCTCTGAATTTTGAACCCCATGAAAATATGTTAACAAGCAGAACCCCTTAGTTTATAAGCGCAATATCTTTTACTAATTTTGTGAGTAGCACCTCATCTCAAGGCGGGCAGGAAATTAGGCTTTTTTCCGCATCAGGCCTAAAGGGGAATCTGTCAAAGGCGGTCGGCAGTTCTCAATCAGGTCCGTTTCTAATGCCAGAAAAGCAGTGATTATATAAAAACTATTCCCCCCATTGTTTTGAATGAATTTTTTAGCCTTAAGAAGAATCGCGCGTTTAGAGTAGTTCCGTTACACACAGTGTTACCAATAGTAGCGCTATGTATCCAATATTTCACGCAATTTCAAATGTCACAAATATGTTACTAATTGTGCCTATTAGCGCTTGACTGTAGTCTGCACGGGTGTTCTTATCCGCTCTGGATAAGTAAATTAGGCCAGTGTTATAGGTTCCTTTGAGCGTTAACCTTTAAAGGATTCAAAGCCAAAAGATGCCGGTCTAACAATTCTTTCCTAGCTGCAATTCACATTCTGCAGCATCGATGCTAAAAACAAGAAAATGAAGTACATGAAGTACTAGGAAAAAATCAAGAGAGAGGAGTTTTTTATGCAAATTAACCCTAAAACCGGACAGCCTGGTTTTAAAAGGAAAATGCTCTGTACGGCGATTTCGTTGTCGCTACTGCCCTTGGCAGGTACCGCATTTTCACAAGATGAGGTGGTTGAGGAAGTTATTGTAACTGGCTCATTCATCCGGCGTACCGAAGGCTTTCGGTCCGCTTCGCCCCTGACGCAGCTTACCCTTGAGGATATCGCTGCCGAAGGAACACCTAATATGGGTGACGTCGTTCACAACCTTAGTTTCAACCAAGGTTCGTCGATTTCGTCCAATATCACACCGGGTTCCGGTGCGAGTGAAACCGCGATTAACCTTCGAGGCCTTGGCGCAGGTGCTACACTCGACCTGGTCGACGGTAAGCGCGTAATTGACGGCAACGTCAATGCAATGCTTCCTCAGATCGCTATTCAACGTCTTGATATCGTGGTGGACGGCGCTGCCGCTCTTTACGGATCAGAGGCGGTGGCCGGTGTTGTTAACTTCGTGCCTATCAAATCGTATGACGGTTTAAAGATCGAGCTTTTCAATCAGTCCACTGATAGAAATGATAAATATCAAGAACAGATGTACAGCTTTATCTACGGTACTGATCTTGGTGGTGTTGATCTGGTCGTAGCTGGTCAGTGGAGAGACAACTCGAATCTCCTTTGGATGGACCGAGAGCACTTATACAACGCTGGTTTTAACTTCTCGTCTTCTGGTAACCCCGGTCAGTACGCGGTACCGCAACGTGATGCAAACGGCGTTCTAACTGGCTCAACTAAGCGCATGGGTGACCTAGGTTGTGGCCGCTTGTCAGCAATGGAAAATCCAGTTGCCGGTAAGCGACAAAACCCAAACGGTAACTCAGTCAGTGCAGGCAGCACTTGTTACATGGACTTTGGTCAGTGGTGGGAACTCAACCCCGCGAATCAGCAGGGTGTGTTCTATACCAATGCCAACTATGAGGTTAACGATGACCTGAGTTTTAATCTCGGGGTCAATTGGAACAGTTTGACCTATAAGGGTCAGAACTCCGCGGCTAACCCTGGCGGACGTGTTGACGACCTGCCTATACTTCGTGGCGAATTGCCTGGTAACCCATATCGCGCAATGGACGCCAATGGTAATGCACTATTCGCTCGGGACCTTGATTCTGACACTCTGCCAGACCGAGACGCTTCCGGTGCTGTAATACTGGATCCAAACGGTATCCCCTTTAATGAAGATGTGAAGTTCAGTGGCTGGCGACCGTTTGGTAAGTCGCAAACACGTCCTTCTGGACTTAACAGCAATGGCAGCTTCCCAGGCTTCTATCGTGAAAGAAGCTACCGTGTCGCTTTCGATGTGAACTTCACCGTTCCCTATATAGATGGTTGGGATGGTGTAGCCTCGGCCATGCATACTGCTGAAACTTATATGGGTCGTTCAAACAATCAGAGCTTCTCAGCTATTTCGCAAGGCCTGAGTTGTGACACATTGGGTCCAGTCGATGAATGTTTTAGCCCATGGGCGGTCAATCCTGATGTGCTTAGACCACATACAAACTCTCAGAAGATTGCGGATCAGATATTCCCTACTCAAATGTTGAGAACTCGGACAGAATCTAGTTTGTCCGTCTACGACATGGTACTTAATGGGCTAGTCTCGCCTGGTGGCTTCGAATTGCCGGGTGGGCCTATAGGTATGGCCGTTGGTGCACAGCGTCGAAATAATGGCTTTGACTATGTACCTGCCGCGCTCTATCAGAGCGGTGATCTTTACAATGGTCAGCAGGATTTCCCAGCGAATGAAACTCGTAACGTGGATTCGTGGTTTATCGAGGTAGCACTTCCAGTGCTGGACAATCTTGAAATTACTGCGGCAACCCGTGACGAAAAATATTCAACCGGTCAGAGTTCAACAGACCCTAAGTTTGGTATCACTTACAGCCCGACGGATTTCTTAACACTTCGTGGCACTAAGGGAACTGCATTCATCGCGCCAAGCTTGAATGACCTGAACGCGCCAGAGCGTTGTAATCTGAGTAACTTGGACGACCCAATGTCCTCGTTCTTCGCTTACGCTCGTCGCTGCCAAGCAGGTAACCCCCTGCTGACACCAGAGACAGCTGATACATTGGCCTTTGGTATTACCATTGAACCAATCGAGAATCTGCGAATCGATTTGGACTGGAGCCAAACTGAATTCACGGATCGTATCGTGAGTATTGACCCGCAACAGTTGTTAGATATTGATTACTTCAACTGGTCGAAAGCAACTGGAATCTCTGGTAGAGAGCCAACAGTGGCAGAGCTGACATCTTGGGTTAATTCAGGTGCGCAGGATCCACGTATTGTTCGTTCAGCAACTGACGCGACGCAGATTCTTCGTGTTACGGTTGGTCAGTCCAACGCGGCGGCTAACAACGTGGAAGCCTTTGACCTTAAAGTCAGATATCAGTTTGATCTAGATGATATAGGCTTAAATGACCTTGGTACTATGACGTTTAATCTTGGTGCTACCCAGATAGATAAGTGGGAATACCAGAAGTTCGTCACTGATCCGATGAGTTCGCCTCTTGGCAAGCGGAACCGTTTCCTTGGAGAAGCACCTCCGTTGCCTGAGCTAAAAGCTAACTTGCGAATTGGCTGGGTACTAGGTAACCATAGTGCTTCAATTGCTTCGCACTATATCGATGAGGTTGAATATGATGGCTACAATTGGGGTAGCTCATTCTTCAACAACTTCCCTTACTTCACTGGTTTTGATATCGGTGAGAGAGATATGTTGCGCGCATCCACAGTTACGGACATAGCGTACAATTATCGTGGGTTGGATTTCATGGGTACCAACGTAGATTTCACATTAGGTGCTCGTAACGTATTTGATCGATTGCCTCAGCGAGTTAA
>JAQWQD010000061.1 GCA_029244985.1 Gammaproteobacteria bacterium
AAAGGTGTTAGATGGAAAACGCAAAAATTCCAAACAAGTGCCATCAACAACTAGGGAAAGTGATGCTATGTCTAAAGATTTAAAAAAACGGGGCTTTAAGTTCATTGGCAGCACTATCTGCTATGCTTTCATGCAAGCCGCTGGCTTAGTTAATGATCACACAAGTAATTGCTTTCGCTATAAACAAATAAAAGAAATAACCTAATACTGTAAAATTACTAAACTAAAATGACGGAGCTGGAAACGACCGTTTCTAGATTTGTATTGCCAGTTATCAGTCAGTGTGGCGCTCCTGCTGCAATTGAGCGTAAGCTATGGAATTCATCTCTTTCGCACGATTACCAAATACGACTTTATGTAATGTGTCGGCTATGCATTCTTTGGCGTCATCAGAATGCAAATAAGCCACTACATTGCCATCCATTGGGTCTAAAGCGAGCTGCCGAAGATCTATTTGATGATCTTCTGTAAGAATGATAACCGGAGTTGGGCTGCGCATCGGGCTTCTTCTTTCCTCGCCACGAATCATAAATAAAAACTGATCCCGAGGTTTCTTATACCTGTTCCACCCAGTAATTACACAGGACAGTTTATTAGTTAACAAACCAAAACCGCGATTGTATTGCTGCATCGCCTCAATGGCATTGATTTCGTTATAAGTATTTATAGCTGTGTAGAGCCCAGTTTGACCAATGATATGCGCACACTCATCGACGAGTGTATTATCAAGATCGAAAAGCAGGACGACTGGTTTAGGACTCATCGTTCGTAACTAGCTTGACCGAAAAGTCACATTCGCTGAAATATCTTCTCGCGCAGTCCTGGTTTTATTGGCTGGAACAGAGTTGTCCTCGTACCCGAAGCTTATTCCGAACAATATCTTAGTATCATCTTGGATATCGAAGGATTCTCTGACTAGGTCAGGATAGTTTCGCATAGTTGCCATAGGGCAACTATGCAACCCAAAGCTAACCATAGTAAGCATTAATGTCTGCGCCCACATTCCTACATCCACCGCCACGGTCGTTCCAAAGGACGGATCCATACCTATAAACGCGATATACGGAGCATCAAAAAATTCAAAGTTCCGCAGCGAAGCCCTCATGCGCCCTTCTCTATCATCTCGACCTATTTCCATTGTGGAATACAGGGCTACTGCACAATCTACTTGACGCTTGCGATACTCATTCGCAAAGGTACTGTTGTAAAAATAATCAGGATTAGCTTCTACGCCAGAAGTAACGTTTTCTACCATTTGTTTTTTAAGGCGCTTTTTTAATTCACCAGATGCCACATAAACCTTCCACGGTTGCACATTGCAATTCGAGGGAGCATTTTGCGCAATCTCAAAAATACGATTAAGTACATTCTGTGGCACTTCCTGATCCAAGAAGCCTCTAACTGAGCGGCGGGATGCAACAGCATCGACTAAACTCATTTCTGGGTCTACAACAACTGATTCGGCAGTTTTTGATTCTGTATTCATAGCACTCACTTAAAACGTCGTTCCTTTGTTTTTTCCAAGCATTATTATTCTATCGTTAGCAAAACGGTTGCTAGGTATATTTACAGTAGAAATCGCATCTTTAGCTGAGAATTCTTCCTCCATCCACGTCCACAGTAGTCCCAGTAACGAATCTATTATTCATGGCGAATATTAGACCCTCTGCCACTTCTTCGGACGTTCCTCCGCGCTCAATCAAATGACCAGATGTCATTGCAGCCAATCTTTCTCCCCGTTCATCCCCAAACTGATCAAACATGGCGGTATCGATAGTGCCAGGTGACACTGTATTTACTCGAATAGGCGCTAATTCGACTGCCAAACAACGAACAAGATTCTCGACCGAGCCTCCAACACAACTTAAAGCTGACGTAGATGGTGTGATTTTCCGCGCAGGCGAACCGCTCACTAAGGTGACAGAGCCATTTTGAGCTACATAGGGAACACCAACTCGAACCACTTTCGCATACCCCCATAGTTTTCCATAGGCTGCCTTAAATTGTTCCTCTGTCTGTTCAATAAAAGGCTTGATCGTGCGCTCCCCGCCAATTGCTGCAGAAACCAAATGATCTATGGTTCCAGCTTCTTTAAATATGGCTTCTAATTCCTCTGCATTATGTGTATCAGCCTGGCGCACTTCAAACTTCCCGTTGCTAACTGCTCTAGCTTTTTCGATATGCGCTTCAGTGCGCCCCGCAGCCCATACGTTGGCGCCAAGTTCACTCGCAGCTACTGCCGTTGCTAGTCCAATACCAGCTGTGCCGCCTATGATGACGACATTTTTCCCAGACAAGTTGTTATCAGTCATACCTTACTCCTAAAAAATACGCCCAGGGCTAAGAATGCCATGAGGGTCCATTGTTTGTTTAAGCGTTTTCATTAATTGAATTTCAGGGTCACTCTTACTGTATTCCAAAAATTGTTTCTTCATTATTCCAATACCGTGTTCAGCTGAAATAGAACCATTCAACTCCTGAATGAGTCGATAAACTATCTCATCAATTTCTAAATGTAGGTCACGAGTCTCAGGGCCTATATTTACAATTATATGCACATTACCATCACCAATATGACCAAATAGTCCAATCGTAGTTTGTTCCCATTTCGCCCGAATTCGTTTTTCGACTTCGTCACCGAAATATCCCATATCATCAATGTTTAGTGAGACATCATAAGCATGCATGTAACCTGCGCCAATAACTTCTGCTGCCCCGTCGCGCACTGCCCAAATATTACGAATTTTCGTATCAGAGTCTGCAACCACAACTTCTTCGATCAAACCGCTTTCACTTGCTTCGTTCAACGTATTTAAAAATAAATCTAGATCTTGTTCAGCATTAGATCCCATAGTTTCTATAAGCACATAGAAGCCAAAACTTTGAGACAATGGCGAATCCACATGAGGCACATATTCGTCAATCAGCTTATAGGTATTGTTCCAGAGCACTTCAAAAGCGCTTAGGTTGGACCCCAAGCTCGATTGCGCAAGCACCAGAAAATCTGCAACCTCCGAAAAACTCTTTAAACCACACAATGCAACCGCTTGGCTATTAGGCTTCGGTGCAAGTTTAATAACTGCCTGAGTAATAAGACCCAAGGTACCTTCACTACCTATAAATAATTGCTTTAAGTCATACCCTGTATTGTTCTTCCTCAACTTGTGTAGCCCATCGATAATCGTGCCATCGGCAAGAACGGCCTCAACACCGACTACTAAATCGCGGGTCATGCCATAACGAATCACGCGATTTCCGCCTGCATTAGTAGCCAAATTACCTCCAATAGTGCAGCTACCCCGTGCGCCTAAATCTAAAGGAAAAAGTAAATTGGATTCTTCTGCCTTTTCTTGAATAGTTTGTAATTCAACCCCTGCTTGCACAGTCATGGTTGAAGTAAATTTATCGACTTCCACAACCTCTTTCATACGCTCGAAGCTCAGTACAATTTCTCCATCCAAAGGAGCAGCGCCAGAGACCAGGCCAGTCATCCCTCCCTGGGGTGCGATTGGTTGCTTAACGCGATGACAAGCTTTGAGTATTTGTGAAATTTGTTCGGTAGTCTCTGGGCGCAGTAATAGAGGGGGATGAACTGAACGGGCCCCCATCAAATCTTTATAATTCTTTGAGTCAATATCTTCGCCCTCACGATAACCGCTAGGACCGACAATAACTTTTAGCTGCTCGATTAGTTCTGAGCTTCCTGCAATAGCCATATCTTTTACTCAATCAAACCCCAAATACTGCGAGCATAGATTATCCAAATCTGAAAACCGTCGGATATTACCATACTGGCCTGCCGTTTTTGGGTTAGATTCACTTGTTCACATAACAACTACAAGAGTAACTAAAACTGATAAACTTAGATCTATTCAGATATCAATTTTTTCGGAGACAGCCATGAGACGACTTTTCCTTCTTTCTACAGTTATTGTTTTCATTAGCGGATGCAATAGTTGGGTACAGGTTACTAATGAAGGAGAGTCAGTGCGCCTGGGCACGAGCCGCGATGTTGCCAACTGCCAACGGATTGGTCGTGCCCAAGCCCAAACGCTTAGCCGTTTAGTGGTAGTTGAACGCGGCGGTGAGCGCTTACAAGAAGAACTAACACGCATAGCCCGCAATGAAGCAGGTGATATGGGTGGCAATGTCATCATCCCAGAATCCATAATAGAAGAAGGACGACAAAGCTTTGGAGTTTATCGATGCCCCTAAGCTATTAACAAGTCTCCATAATAAACCTTACTCCGACACTTTGACCATATGACCATATGACCAAATATGTTATCTTGGTCATATGGCGAGTAAAGTAGCAGAATTATTTGGCAAAGCATCAGCACTGCCGGGACGTGGCAAACTCCTGAAAAGTGTCGATAACCCGAACATCGAGGTTCAGCGCAAGATAATCCGAGTAGCAACGAGGTTTTTCGCGGATGTCGGATATCGTCGAACTAATATTGCAGATATTGCAATAGAGTCAGGAATTGGGAAAGGTTCTATATACC
>JAQWQD010000007.1 GCA_029244985.1 Gammaproteobacteria bacterium
CGGTGGTGCGTCTTCATTAGTGAATTGTGCAAATGCGCTGACCGAAAATAAATCGAGCGCAAGTATGCTAACAAGTAAAACATGGCGGGAAACTCTTGTTCGGGCCATACCGGATGCTCTAAACACTGTATCGTTCCAATCCTTCTTCATTTAGATCACAGCCTATGCCGGGTCGATCAGTTAGCAAAAAGTCACCATTTTCCCATACGAATGGGTCGACAATTATTTCATTGAAGAATAGACCAGATTTGTAGATGCTTTCAGAAATCAGGAAGTTCGGGACATTGGCACACAGTTGAATTGCCGCCGCGGTGATGATGGGGCCGCCCCAGACATGCGGTGCCATTAGTACGTAGTTGACCTCGGCCAGAGTCGCGATCTTCTTGCAGGCTGTGATGCCGCCAGCGCTGCCAAGGTCAGGTTGTGCAAAGGCGCAAGCACCTTCGGCGAACAGGTTCTGAAATTCATGAGGGGATACCAAACGTTCACCAGTTGCAATCGGGATAGAAATTTCACGGGCTACTTCACCCATTTCCTTGAAATTACGTGGCGGGCATGGCTCCTCGAACCACAAAGGATCGTAAGCTTCCATTCGCTTGGCCAGTCGTACCGCTGCAGATGGTGTGGTTTGCCCATGTGTGCCGATAAGAATGTCGGCGCGGGTGCCAATGGCATTGCGAATGGCCTCGCAGGCGCGTTCGGTGTGGTCATACTCGGCTTGAGACAATTCCCAAGGTGCGCCGCTTGCGCCACCATCTTTTGATTGTGGAATGGGGTCAAATTTAACAGCAGTGAAGCCTTCGTCTACAAGGCGTGCTGATTGTTCTGCCAGCGCCTCTGGTCTTTGTGTCCAGTTGCGAATGGTCTCGCCAGGGGGAGACATGTTGATAGTGTCGTAAATATAGGTATAGCTTCGGATTCGATCGCGGTACTTCCCTCCTAACAGATTATATACGGGAGTGTCGTAGTGCTTTCCGGCAATGTCCCACAATGCGGTATCGAATGCGCTGATTAGTCCAAAGGCGACATAGTCAGCATGCTGATGAGTCAGGCCCCTGACCAGTCTGTGGTACAGGGTTTCCGTTTCCAATGGATTTTTGCCTTCGAGGTAACGAGTAAAAATCTCTTGCATGCGCAACTTGTAGCTCTGCTCTTGGCCATTAAGCGCGCCCAGAATTGCAGTTTCACCCCAGCCCACCAGACCAGTATCGGTTTCCAGTTTGACGAAGTACCAAGTGCCTCCGCCCCATTGCGGGGGTGGGACTTTGATCACATAGGGAGTCATGCTCACCAACTTGGGCGCTGAATTCAGGCTGGAATTAACGCGTGAGTTCTGGCCTATGGCTTGGCTGGCTGGCAATGCTATGGTGAGGCCGGCTGCTTTTAGAAAATGTCGACGACTCTTTTTCAATTTGGTTCTCCCTTAATTTGCTTACAATTGCCCAATCATTAGCAGTGAATTTAGCAATAATATTCTTGGGTTGCTAAGTGCGGGCTTCGCGCTAATAAATAGAAATAGTGAAATAAATAGGCTCAGAGTAAATATACAGTAGTTTTGGCGTACGACTAGTTGAGAAATCGTCCCTCGGATCTAGTCTAGCAACAGATGCTATTAGGTATCGAAGCAGCCAAAGCGTCAGGCTTAGTGCGAATAAGATGAGGGAGTTGGTGCCCAGGGGCGGAATTGAACCACCGACACGAGGATTTTCAGTAGACTGCGTGACCGATTCGTTAATCGAATGAATGTGTTACAAGCTCGAAATCAGAGTGTGCTAAGAAGTGTGCTATGGATTTATCGATTCTGACCACCTGATACTACTTCATTATTACTCTGAGCCAATTTGTTCAAGGCTTGCATTATTGCTCTGACCCCTTTATTTTTTACCAATTCAACACGGGTATTCAAAGCAATATCAAATCGCATTTGGAACGAATCGCTCATGCAGAAAGCCCTCCTTCCTGTAATAGTCACTATTGTTATTGGCTGTTCTTCCGAATCTCCTCAACAGAACAATGCCTTAAATGAAAACTGGGATACCTACCTGGGTGATCCGGGAAGATCCCACTATTCACCCTTAACGGAAATTACCCGCGACAATGTTTCTCAATTGGAACTTGCCTGGTCTTATGATTCTGGCGAAATACGAGAAGGCAGTTCAACCATGTACACCAGTCCACTCATTGTCGATGGGGTTCTTTATGGACTTTCTCCGAAACTGGTAGCCTTTGCACTGAACGCCGCTACCGGTGAAGAACTCTGGCGCTATGATTATGGCGGACCCGGTGCGTCACAGCGCGGCCT
>JAQWQD010000010.1 GCA_029244985.1 Gammaproteobacteria bacterium
TGGTGGTCGGGTGCCGATCGCGTGGCTATCGCCAAGGCGTCTCGCTCTGCGCTGTTATGTGATTTCTGCAAAGACCGCAAATTAGCTTTATCTCCTTATGCTTTGACTGGTAAGCACACTAGCGATAATTCATTGAAGGAAACTGCTGTCGATGCAGTACATAGAATTGTTACAGACCAAACTCGAATTACCCAAGCGTGGGTGGATTCTCTTCCTGAAAATGGCCTCAGCATAGAAGCCTATGTTGAACTGGCGGGCATCGTAGTTTGCATATTCAGCATAGATGAATTCCATCGTGCATTGGGCCTTGATCTGGAAGATCTCCCTGAACCCATCGGCGGTAATTCTTCGCATTACCGACCAGCCCAAGCAGAGTTCGGCACTGGCTTTGTGCCAATGTTACCCAAGGAAGGCCTAACAGGCCCCGAAGAGAGCCTATGGCCAGGAGGTCGTTCTGCAAATGTACTTCGTGCATTATCCTTGGTACCAGATGCTCTCAAAGACTGGCTAGCTCTTTCAAGCGCACAATATCTTGCAGTAGAAGAAATGGGCAACATGGTGAAACATGAAGATAGAAGCATTAATCGCCTGCAAATGGAACTCATCGCAGCTCGGGTTTCCGCAATTAACGAATGCTTCTACTGAACCAACGCTCATTCCACGATGCTCCGTGCGAGCTCGCTTACAACTAACACCAACGTTGATCTGCAAGCCGTTAAAGGTGATAAGAATGCCGCAGCTGTAGGTGTTGAATATGGACTAGAACTAATGCAATTTGCAGAAGCAATCGCGAATCGCGATAACGTCCAACTCTCCATGATGCGCCAGACCCTTTTAGCAAAAGCTGGAGAAAAAGTACTTGTTGACGCGGCGGGCGTAGCGGCTAATTTTCAGCGCATGGTGCGTATCGCTGATTCTATGGGCATTCCTGTTGATGACATGGAGCAGGAGCTGGGACAGGCAGTAAGAGCTGAATTGGATCTTACAAAATTTGCTTCAGCCGCAAATACACCGGAGATCTAATACATAAATTAGACGCTAATCGTTTTACCCTCGCGCTTCGTTCGCCGGATGTTTCAACAAAAAACGATCTATAGATTCCATGGGGTTATTGATCCTGAACTTCATGAGAGTCATGACTCATTGACATTCTAGGAGCGAGCACAGAACCTTTTCGAATATAGTGAGCCCAGACCGAAAAATTTCCAATCAGAAGTACCAGAACTAAAGGCCAGAAAACCGAGCTTAAGCCATTGACCAAACCAATTGGCGAGAACAGTAAATACAATCCGACCACACAAGAAAACAAGGTCGTGGCGCAGGGGATAGAGAATCGCCACGGTGTTAGGTCAATAAGCTCTTGCTTATGAAAAGTCCACTCTTCTTTTCTCGGCCGCAAGTGTCCGGTCAGAAGCATGATGCCAATCTCAATAAAGAATAGTATGGCGTAAAGGTGTAAGAAATGAATATTAATGTAATCATTTAACAAAAATTGAAATACACCATAGGCAATTATGTGAAAAACAATCACGATCTTAGGGCCTATTGCAGGAACATGACGAGTGAACAAGCCAATCATAACTATCGCTATGACAGGAATATTATAAAAACCTGTAAAAATACGAACAATTTGCCAAAGCCCTTCCGTCGCATACTGTAATAGCGGAGCGACGATAAATGAGAATAATGCGATAGCTACACTAGCGATCTTTGCAATCTTTAACATATCGACTTCACTAACTTGATTGTCCTTAAGTGGCAAATAAACATCCAAGCAAAAAAGTGTGGCCGCACTATTCAGAAGCGAATTAAACGAACTAAAAACTGCCCCAAGTAATACCGCAAGAAAAAACCCCATGGCATAAACAGGCAGTACGTCTTTAACAAGCTGAGGATAAGCTAAATCTATAGACTCCATCCCTTCACCGTACAAATGAAAAGCTATGACACCAGGAATCATCATTAAAAATGGTACTAGGACTTTAAAAAAACCAGAAAAAAGCACACCTTTCTGTCCCTCGGCTAGATCTCGCGCTGCCAAGGTGCGCTGAATTACGTATTGATTGGTGCACCAATAAAATAAATTAGCGAATATCATGCCAGTAAATAAGGTTCCGAAAGGTGTAGGGTCTTCCGCTGAACCAATGGCATTCAGTTTATAGGTATCTGTGTTAACTATGATATCGAGACCATTTCCAACACTACCTTCTCCTAAAGCAGAGAGGCCGAGTATTGGCACTGCTAACCCAATGATTAACAAACCTATCCCATTCAATGTGTCGGAAACTGCCACTGCCCGAAGGCCACCAAATATTGCGTACATAGCGCCAAGGAAACCAATACTGATAATGGTAATTAAGAGGCCTTGACTGTAAGTGACTGACAACAAAGTCGGCACATCAAATAACTGCAATACAGCAATAGAGCCCGAATAAAGAACGCCAGGGATTGTTACCAGTCCATAACCAACCATAAAAAGAATCACTGTCATGCGGCGCAAGCCATCATCGAAACGATCACAAAGAAATTGTGGAAGTGTCGTAAAAGCTCCTGCCAGATAGCGCGGCAAGAATATAAACGCCATCGCAATTGTTGCGACAGCGGCAGTTACTTCCCACGCCATACTACTTAAATTGAATCCGTAGGCTGAACCGTTTAGGCCGATGAGTTGTTCGGCCGACAGATTAGTGAGTAACAATGAGCCTGCAATAAAAACGGCGCCCAAGCCTCGACCCGCCAGAAAATATCCATCCTGGGTGCTGACTTCACCTCGGGTCTTGCGGTACGAAATGTAAGCCACCAAAGCCATAAAGAAAACGGCTGTAATCAATGTGATGGTAATATCTTCAGCGTTCATTCTAATGATGTGAAGTCTAAAAAAAATAATAGAGAGGCGGAAGCATATTGGTATTTGTAACCTAAAGATAGAGCGAAGAATGTCAGTTTGCGTCTAGCTAACTGCGGCTCACCAGCCTTTGCTGCAACTCTCGCTTGCGCATTGATGCTTGGACTGCAGGCGCTCACATGAATTGGCACTACTTGGCCGGAGGCTATACATTTCGGCGCTATTTTGGCTCTACCCCAAATGTTATCCGTTAATTTAAATGATTCTCGAAATTGTGGAATTCTCTGCTGTATTAATTTAATGATATTCTTAGCACTACTTTAAAATGGAAAGGAATTAAAAAATGTCGAGCTACCTTGTTGCCAATTATGATGTTACGAACCAAGAAGGCTATAACGCATATCTTTCAACTGTCGGCCCAACAATTGTTGCCCATCAGGGAAAAATCTTAGTGGCTGGCCCAAACAGCACACCTGTTGAAGGGACACTGGTGGGGTTACGGTGGTGCTAGAATTTCCAAGCCGAGAAGCATTAGAAGGTTGGTATAACTCATCTGAGTATCAGGAAATACTCAATCTGAGATTAGATAATACTGAAGGTGGTTTGGTATTCGCCGATGAATTTGTAGCACCGACATAGATAGACCCAACAAAATCAATTCCATCATAAATTTGATGGACACAAATAATTGCAAAAACAGCGTGGTTGATTATTAATAATGTATGACCTGCTTATTAAAAACGGTTTAGTAGTAGACGGCACTGGAGCCAATCCTGTTGAAGCTAACATCGGCATCCAAGATGGCGTAATTGTATACGTTGGAGATATAGACAGTGCCGCTAAGAACACGATTGATGCTAAAGGATTGATTGTGACTCCAGGATTTGTGGACATCCATACTCACTATGATGGTCAAGTGACCTGGTGTGGAGAGCTAACGCCTTCATCAAACCATGGCGTGACTACTGCAGTAATGGGTAACTGTGGCGTAGGCTTTGCACCCTGCCGACCGAATGACAAAGAGCGGCTGATTTCTCTTATGGAAGGCGTGGAAGATATTCCCCATCCTGTGCTGGCGGAAGGCCTGCCCTGGGATTGGGAAACCTTCCCCGAGTATTTAGACAGCTTATCCGAACACCAGTATGACATTGACTTCGCGGCACAGATTCCGCATGGGCCGCTTCGGGTTTATATCATGGGTGATCGCGGCGCCAATAGAGAGACCGCAACTGCATCTGACATTGAGAAAATGGCTGAACTAACCACCGAGGCAATTGAAGCAGGAGCGCTGGGCTTTTCAACCTCACGCACGCTCAATCATCAAACTTCAGAAGGCCAACCAACACCGACGCTGACCGCTGAGATCGACGAGATGGTAGGCATTGCTAATGGCGTTGGCGCAGCAGGGTCAGGTGTCATGCAGGTCGTAACTGATTTCAAAGGTAGCGACAGTGAGTTTGAAATACTTCGACAAATGGTAAAGCAATCCGGGCGACCTCTTTCGGTCTCAGTTGCTCAGCACCACCGAGTTACAGACGGCTGGAGAAAGATCCTCGAAACTATTGAAGACGCCAATAACGAAGGTATAGAACTAAAAGCACAAGTGTGCGGACGGCCTGTTGGCGTTCTGTTTGGTCTCGAACTCACTAATAATCCTTTTAGTGCACACGCACACTATCAGGCCATTGAATCACTTCCTTTAGAAGAAAAACTGATAAAACTTCGAGACCCATCAATCCGAAAGAAATTATTAGAAGAAGAACCTCAATTAGAAACTAATCCATTCATGCGCCAAGTACATTCTCGTTATCACGATATGTATGTCTTAGCTGATGAGCCCGACTATGAACCATCACCTATGAATAGCATAGCGGCTTTAGCGGAGAAACAGGGAGTCCACCCCCTTGAATTCTGCCTGGAAATTCTTACTCAAGACGACGGCAAGAATATGATCTACTACACCTTTCTTAATTATGGTGAAGGATCATTGGAACCTGCAAAAGAGATGATGGAACACCCCAATACGATCCTTGGTCTTGGCGATGGTGGCGCTCACTGTGGCAGCATTTGCGACGGTAGCTTTACCACGCACATGCTTACTCACTGGGTTCGCGATCGAAGTCGCGGTGAAAAACTTTCTCTACCCTGGGTAATAAAAGCACATTGTCAGGACACGGCTCATGCAGTTGGTCTTAATGATCGGGGCATAATTGCAATCGGATACAAGGCTGACATTAATGTTATTGATCTGAAAAATATGAAATTACATAAACCCGAAGTACATTATGACCTGCCAGCTGGAGGCCGTCGTCTAATGCAATATGCTGACGGCTACGTGGCAACAATTGTCAGCGGTGAAATCATTTACCGTAACGGTGAAGCAACGGGAGCCCGGCCAGGGAGATTAGTTCGCGGAAGTCAATTGGCCCCGAATGAAGACTCACTGCAATGAGTTTTGGAATCACTAAAACCATACCAGCATCACGGGGTGATAAAGGTATCGACAAACTTTTTGATGAATCGATCAATGAGTTTGAGTTTCACATGGCGGGGAAACCATCCAGACTGAAAGAGGGTGATTTTGTTTATACAATTTTTAACGATAAATTGAGGGGCAGACTTAAGATTACACATATAATAAGCGGGGCGACCAATCCAAATTCAGGAAGACCGCGAACATTGATAATCGTGAAATGTCCTGGTGAGAAAATTAAGAAAATAATTCCACGAAAAGGCCATCGTGGAACACGCTACTATGATGGTGCTGACTGGAAATAGTAACTAGGCTTTAGGACCTCCTAAGCCCGCGGCGCAATCTCGAAAACCCAAACCTCTCCCGCTGCTATTAGTTCACGATTAATAGGGTTACGATATTTTGAAGCTTTCTTTTCGATTACCCAGTCAAGTTCTGGACCCTCAGTGATTCGTTTGAGTGTGCGCTCATACCTGGCTTCACCTATTCTCAACTCAGCTGCACCGTCGCCTTCTGCAGCTCGAACCGCCCACTGCTTCCACAAGCGACCAAGTGATGTGCCCATATAGTCGCAGGTAACAAAAATTCGGCCGTTGCTCTCAATAATAAACGTTGTTCTGGAATCTTGAGTTTCATTTAGTTGTAACTCCACCAGACGAATGTCGTCTGTAAAGCTCCAGTTCGGTTCAGCACCCCGATATAACTCTCCGCTTGTAAACATGCCTCCCCGAAAAACGACAGAAGGCCCATCATCACCTCGAGCATCTATCCATAGGGTTAAAACTACGACGAGGGGAATGAGTGCGATAAGACCGAGAAGCTGGCCGGCGATTGTTATTATTTTCATATCGATATTCATAAGACTCCCAGGATTGAGAGTAAGCATACCGCGGATTTAGCTCACATTGCCAAGATTTAAAATCAAAACAATATCTAGCAAGTACAATCTATTCAGGCTATGCAAGCCAGAAATACTGTAGTGGATTTTACCCTCGCCAGCTAAATTGGCGGCCCAAAAACTGATGATTTACGATCGGATCGCTTTACGCTGACCCGCTTTGTTCTTGACCCCTTTGTTCTGTTACTCTGAGTATCCCATATCATTTATCAATTTAGAGGATCTTTATTTTGTTTAGTCATGTCATGATCGGCGCAGATGACGTCGAAGCAGCAAAGGCATTTTACGATGCTACTTTAGGAACCTTAGGCGTCGAACCCGGATTTATCGACTCCTATGGAAGACTGTTTTATCGAACCAAGACCGGTATGTTTGGAATAACCAAGCCCATCAACGGTGAACCAACCACTAATGGAAACGGCAGCACGCTTGGGTTTGCAGCAGAAAGCCCGGAGCAGTGTGACGCCTGGCATGCAGCAGGTATGGAAAATGGTGGCCTAGCTATCGAAGACCCGCCAGGAGTCCGTGAGGGCGGAGGCATGAAGATGTACCTTGCCTATCTTCGTGACCCTGCAGGAAATAAAATCTGTACTCTCCATATGATGAACGCAGAGTAACCTCTTCCGAAATCTCTTTCACAGAAGCTTCGATTAATCATTTTGATGATTGCTTGGAGTTTCTGTTTGTATGGTTTCGCACAAGAATAAATAAACCCTCGTCACAAAACTTAATATTGATGAAGCGCTCAATTAACTATTTCTGCTGCGGAAACCTTGCTATTCCAAAACTACCGTAGATTCCACCTATCCAAATTTCATCATCAGCATCTATAGCGACAGTGCCAAGCTCGAAGAAATCATTGCCATCATAATCAACTAACTGCTCAACACTTAAGGAATCCGGATTCACTTTCGCGACTCGCGCGGCAGATAATTCACAAGGGTTCTCATCAGGACAGCGGCTTATATGGCCTGCCGCGATTACACGCCCATCTGCCCCCCAGCGAACATTGTCCACATTAAAACCAACCTGGATATGGTCAATTTGCACCGGCGTCTTACCTCGAGAAATTCTGATTAAGGCACGGTCGCTCCATCCACCGACATAAAACCAGTCGCCACCTGCAGATGATACCAGACCATTTGGCCCCAGCATGTCTGAACCAGGAACTTTTACCCAGTCGGTGGAAGGATGCCATTCCCATAGCTCACCACCTGCCGTATCAAAATTAGTCGCGCCCAAATAACCGTCAGGTAATACGGTAATGGAATTAATTCTGCGCGTCCCTTCAGGGGCGGGTATGCAGCCAATCCAAGTTAATGAAGGAACATCCCCCCTGACATCAAGGTTAAAGACTTCTACCGCTTCTCGAGCACCATGCCCTACAACATACAGAATATGTTGATCATCACTACCTTGCCTGAGCGTTAAACCATGGGGCTGAAAGATTCTAATGGGGCCAGGGCATTCTTGGTAAGTCACGTTATTAAAGTTTGGTGTTGCCGCATTGACAGGATAAATATTTTCTACTTGGTGACTAGAAACATGCACCGCGTAAATCGGTCCTTCGGAATCTGAGATACGACCTGATGCAATCACCCAATCGGTATTCGGAATCCGATACAAGTCTTCAGGGTTGGCAACGCCACAAACAAATAAAGCGTTACTATCCACTTCACAAGCTGTTGTTTGAGGGGGATAAGATCCCTGACCCATCGCATTCCAAGACACGCACGCAGCTAATATAAATCCTAACAAGATCCTCAGCATCACTTATTCTCCAATTAGCCCCTACTAGACACGGTTAAATAATTTATGTTCCTAATCGCACTCTACTTTGATTCTAAATTGATCTATAAGTGATTTTTCAATTCAGTGAGCCAAGAAATTCGATCAGCAATCGATTAGTATCTTCCGGTGCCTGTTGCTGATTACGGTGGCCTATACCTGACTGCAGAACTATTCCTCGCAAATCTTCAAAATGTGGTTGTGCGCGAAGTTCTAATTCATCCTGAGTTGCACCGCGGTTAACAATGTCTAATTCACCGGCAATAAATAGCGCAGGTTGTTGAATTTTTGCACCATCAAGCTCTGGGGTAAGTTCCCAGTTTAATGCCCCATTGCGATAATAATTAATTCCACCTTCAAATCCAGACTTTCTAAATTCGCTCACATAGTACTTCAAATCTCGTTCGCTCAGCCATGCAGGCAAGTGAACCGGTTCACCTAATCTTTTTATCCAACCCCCTGCGATAGCTCGAGCATCCGTTACTTCGGGTGGATGGACCGGAGTCCCAGGGGATCGCGATGTATAAAGACGTGCAATCAGCGCCTCTGGATCAGCATCGAACTCAGCTTCGGCTACACCTGGATCTTGAAAGTAACTGGTGTAAAAGAATTCGTCTTCTGGATCTTGTCGAACAGGCCGTTCCGGCTTGTTTTCTGAGCGGCCACCATAAAGAACACTTAAACCGACAACCGCATCAATTTTTTCTGGGTATAACAATGCAGTGTGCCAAACTATAGGTGCACCCCAATCATGTCCGACGATAACAGCAGATTCTTCGTCTAACGCAGTTATTATTCCAGCAACATCGGCGGCTAATTCCTTAATATTGTAATCTTCTGTAGCAAAAGTGAGTGCAGAACCACCGTAGCCACGCATTTCAGGTGCAACCACTCTGTAACCTGCTTGGGCGAGAGCGGGTAATTGATGCCGCCAGGAATACCAAGATTCCGGCCAGCCATGGACGAGAATTACCAGCGGCCCTTCGCCCGACTCCACTATACGAAGTTCAATTCCATTAGATTCAAGTGTTCTAACTTCAGCGCCAAATTCTGCTGCTAAATCAATTGTTTGGTTATCTATAGCATTACCCTCACTCAAATCTGCCTTAGGATCAAATCGGAAAAAGTACCGGGGCGGGAATCCGGTCAAGACTCTAAAACTAAATGGTACAGCAAAATCGATGGCGCCCTGATCATGTTCTGCCCCTTCAAGAACTACAGCAGTGTAGTTCCAAGTTTCCCCTTGATAGGTTAATTGTACATCCGGATTTCGTTGGATTCTTCGAGCCCATGCTCGCGGCCAATGATTAACTGCAACATAGATTTGACCATCGAGATCAAGGCGAGCGACCACCCGATCGATTGCCTCACCATCTTCTTCAAAAGAAGTAATTATCATAGTGCCGTCATATGTCGGTTGGTTCGTGCCAAGCAGAGTCTCAAAAAGTATAACGATGAGTGCATAAAAAATAAGAAAGTAAATGCCGATCTTAATCGCCCTTTTTTTTGTCAAGATCGCCATGATTTAGCACCTTTTTTGGAAGAAAGAATTAGTGAATTGCATCAAATTACATTGATTTTAAGCGCGCGGCACCCTCTTTCCAGCAAGAAGTGTTTCAAATGGAAATAATCTTTCAGTGCCAGATCTAACATTTTCATAATTATCAATAAAATTAAAATTACCTTTTCGTAGTTCAAGAATTGCGATATCAGCTGGCGCACCCACATTGAGCGTACCCTTGTCTCTGAGAAACGGAAACACCCTCGAGGGATTCCAGGTTGAAGCGGCGACTACAGAATTAAGTGGCATACCAAAATTCAAAAATTTCGACATTATGTTTGGATAGTTTCGTACTCCTGGAGCACTCCGACTGGTAGAAAAGCCGTCGGTGGAAATTGTATCTGGCCAGAACCCTTCTGCCATAATCGCATCGAAAGTATCCCAACGAAGATGATCTACCCGACCGTTAGCCACATCGAACCAGATTCCACGTCTTCTCGCCTCTAATATTTCTGGAAGGATTTTACCATCTTCATCAATAATTGCATTTGGTGGAGGTGCATACATGTGAGTGACAACATCGCCTGGTTTTAATTCTGCTGCCAAGTCCGCCATCGACGAAGCTGATTGCCCCATATGTATCATGAGTGGCATATTGAAATAAGAAGCTACTTCTTGTGCACGACGAATTACAGTCAGGTCATTTGCGGTCACCCCGTCTGTCATGCGTGCTTTTACGCCGACAACATAATCGAGATTGCGAGCAATTGCTGCTTTCGCTACTTCCACATTCGCAAGAGAAATATTGGCGGTATCACCTTCTGGAATGACGCCTTGTCGTCCAATATTCAGTAAAATTTTAGCCGGTTGCGGAGCAGAGCGCGCGACTGCAACAATTTCATCAACGTTATCTGCACCGGCAGAGCCTGCGTCTACCCAACCGGTAACACCATCAGACAAACAAATGTGAGGACCTTGATCATCTTGAGCGTAGTGCGCATGAATATCGAGCAAGCCTGGTATAACGATTCGATCAGATGCATCGATTTCCTCTGGAGCAGAACCCGTAATCGAGGAAGCTATGGAAGCGATTCGATTTCCAGAAATCGCAACATCAGCAACCGTATCAAGATTTAACGAAGGATCAATTACCCGGCCGCCCCGCACAATTAAGTCAAAAGACTGCGCCATGAGACTTTTAGGGCTAAAAAATAACGCGGCTCCTGCCGTATTTTGAATAAAGTGCCGCCTTTTCATGAGCTCTCCTGCGTGCGTTATGGGTTAGGAGCATAAAGCATAAGAGTTAATTACTGCTTTAAGCAATCAATCTACGAAATTGCTGTCAAACGCCAGTGGCTATTGTCGATGTGAGACTTAAAAAGTGCCAATTTAGAAATAAACGGTATAGCAAAAAATTACCTTACAAAGCTTAGTTGCCTCGTGTTAAAGAAACCAAAAGCGAGCAAAAAACTAAGTTGCCACCAATAAAAAAGCCCTAGTTCACACCAGGGCTTTCTCAAAATCAGGTATCTATACTACTCAGGTTTCCGGAATACAAAAAAGAAGCGATCAGTCATGTTTGGAATCTGACCAACTTCTTGCGTTAAATCATCACTTTCCTGAAAGAACATGTCAGACACACGATCTAGAACGAAGCCCGCCTGCTGCACTTGAAAGATGACCGATACGGGATCTTCTCTCCGACCGGTAGCACCAGTTTCTTCTTTCATGTGACGACGAGTATGGTCAATAATCACATATTCGCCTCCAGGCTTTAAGGTTGCGAAGACCTTTGCATTGATGCGTGCATTATCGGCTTCATTAAAATTGTGATATTCGCGAACATAAAGAAATTTGTCAGCAGAGCCATCAGGAATCCCGAAGTTTAGTTCGCCAGGCACATAACGGCCTTCGGACCGACTAAAATTATTTTCAATTGGAACAGGGTGAACCATAGCCATCTCTGGCATCTCGACCCAATCACCCCAGCGATCGAAAGTGCCTTGGCTATCCACAGCCATCAGATGTCCGTTATCTCTCAAGACAGGGCCAAGAATCTTGGTGTAGTAGGCTTGAGCTGCTGGAATGAATTCGACAACGGTCATGTCATCTTCCAATCCCATAAATTCTATTGCGTTTACAGGGTCACGATCTGCATCCCGCGCTAACTCAGCATCGGTACGGTGATCCATTTGCATAACTGCCTGAACTTTTTGCTGTATGGAAGAAAGTTGAGCGCTTGCTAGCAATGGTGTCACGAGCAATGTGATAGCAAGAAGAATCTTAGTAATTTTCATCGTCATTCTACTCTTGTTTATTGGTTGATTGTGTAAAGACCGGAGTTAACCAATAACTCTTGTAAAAGTCTAGTGATACCACGCTAAGGAACACCGTTAAAGCAAAGTTGCTTAAAATGTGAGGCGATTAATGATCAAAATCACTAGCATCATGTCGTTCACGTAGACGCAGTTCTTCCGGACCCCAACTTCGATTAACTCGACGCCCGCGGGTCACCGCTGGTCGCTCTTCAATTTCCTTCGCCCAGCGAACTACATGAGTATAAGACTCGACATCTAAAAATTCAGCCGCGCCATAAATGTTGTGAAGCACCAATCCCCCATACCAGGGATACGTAGCCATGTCTGCGATGTTGAATTGATGACCACAGAGAAATTGGCGAGACGCAAGATTTTGATCTAATACATCAAGTTGACGTTTAACTTCCATAGCATACCGATTAATAGGGTATTCCAATCGATCCGGTGAGTAAGCATAGAAATGACCAAAACCACCACCCAAGAATGGAGTAGCTCCCATCTGCCACATGAGCCAGGAGAAACACTCTGCCCGTTCGCTAGACTCTTGGGGTATGAAGGCGTTAAATTTTTCGGCGAGGTAAATTAGTATCGCTCCTGATTCAAAAACTCGGGTAGGTGGATTGGTACTCTTGTCAAGCAGAGCAGGAATTTTTGAGTTTGGATTAATAGAAACAAATCCGCTGGTGAATTGTTCGGCTTCATTAATTCTTACTAGGTAGGCATCATATTCCGCTCCCTCATGTCCGAGCGCCAAGAGTTCTTCCAGTAAAACAGTTACTTTGACGCCATTAGGAGTGGCGAGCGAATATAACTGCAATGGATGTTTGCCAATGGGAAGTTCTTTCTCTTCGAGTGCTCCTGCCGTTGGTCGATTGATTTTCTCAAACTTACCACCACTCGGGGCATCCCATTTCCAAACTTTGGGAGGAATATACTTCTTCATTACTCATTTCCTTTTTTACAAAACTATTAACTAAATCAAGTATAGAATTAGGCTATATTCTCCTAAAGAGCTGGGTGTTTTAGATGCCAGTCATTCGCTTGCTCAAATGCATATCCCAGCTGAAATAAGGCTAACTCCGACAATTTCTTGCCTAATAATTGAATTGCGTAGGGGCGGTTGTCAGCGGAAAATCCGCAGGGCAAAACAAGACCGGGGGTGCCTGCCAAATTTGCTGGAATAGTGAATTGTCCCTGAAAGTGCTTAATTATATCGCTCATAGCTTTAGCATCTCCGTACTGCGCTTCTTTATTCGCCTCGAATACAAATCCGCCAGCTGGACAAATAACAGCATCTACTTTCGCAAGCTCATTTTCAAATTGTTGGCAGTATTGATGACGCTTCTCCATAGCTAATGAATAATCAAAATCATCCGTCGACAAACCTAGCTCTAAAACTCCCTTCAAATAACCACCATATTCGTCTGCTCGCTCTGGAAAAGTTTGAGCATGTGCTTTAGCAGCTTCGTAGCCGGTAATTGGTAACCAAAGGTTTCGTAACTCCATTGGATCTGAATCCGGCATTGAAACTTTTACAATTTTTGCTCCAAGTCTTTCAAAATTTGAAATAGCGCTTTCGATGGCACCAACTAAACCAGGGTCAGTTCCTTGTTTAAAATAAGATTCATCGATGCCTAATTTTAAGTTGGCAATAGCGTCATTCAGCTGTGGAATAATATTTGGGATTTCCTGTTTGAATGAAGTTGAATCATTTTTATCTGGCCCCGCAATTGCGTCAAAGACTATAGCTGCATCTTTGACCGACCGAGTCATTGGTCCAATATGGTCTAGCGAGGCCGCAAGTTCCATCACTCCGTAACGAGAGACCCTGCCATAAGTAGGCTTCAACCCTACAGTGCCATTAGCCATTGAAGGGTAGCGAATTGAGCCACCAGTATCGGTCCCCAATGAAGCAAAACAAAGTCCTGCCGCTGTTGCTACACCGGAACCAGAGGAGGAAACTCCCGCCCAAAGGTCCGAGCCCCATGGGTTGATTGGTATGTCGAAGTCCGGGTTGTACCCGGAAAGAGCACCTTCCGTAAGATTCAACTTACCAAGTAATATTGCGCCTGCATCAAGCAGTTTGTCTACGACAGTGGCATTGAACTCCGGTACAAAATTGCGTCGTACTTTCAAACCGCCTGAGGTCGGCACGTTTTTGGTATAAAACAGATCTTTAACTGCAATAGGTACTCCATGCAGTGGTCCTTTATAATTCCCAGCAACTATTTCTTGCTCAGCTTTTAGCGCCGCTCCCATTGCAAGATCAGCACAAACATAGGCATAACTATTTAGACCTGCATCAACAGATTCGATCCGATTCAACATAAACTCTGTCAACTCAACTGGTGAGATTTCTTTACTCTTTAGTAAAGATGCAACAGAACTTATATTTGCGTACTGAATTGATTCACTCATAATTTCATTCTTAGAAAGTGAAAAATAAAAAGGCAGTGTTATTTACCAATAACACTGCCTTTTTTCGTAGATCTCGTTCTTTTACAATGCCTTTCTTCTACGTTTCCCTTCTAACCTATTTTTCTCTCTCAATTACCACCAATCTGTAGTCATCAATTATTATAATTGACAAGTTAAACCTTGTTGACGGCATCAGCCATAGCCTCTAAAACATCAGCTATAACCAAACGAGAAGAAGCAATATTCATACGCATGTGACCAGCACCACCCGTTCCATAATCAGCACCCGGGTTTAAATACACACCTGAATTATGAACTAGCCAATCTTGAAAGTAGTGTTCGGGGCTTGCTTTGTCATGAGACTTGTATTGTTCTTCAGCGCCAACTGCTGCCATAGTCTTAGTAAAATCAAGGAAAGTCATGTAAGTACCTTCATTGCGAATGTAACCAACCGTCGGCATATGCTGCTTCACATAATTTTCGATAAAGCTATGGTTTTCATCCATGTACACATTAGCTTGTTCAAACCACTCACCGCCTTCGTTGTAGGCTGCCTCGTTAGCAACAACACCTAACGTACTTAATTCAGCACGGTGGTATTTATTCACTCTTTCCAACATTCTAGTACTTTTAGAATAGTAATAAGCATTCTTCATGCCTGCCAAATTAAATGTCTTACTAATAGCGTTAAATGAAATGCTATTATTTACTACAGCCCTATCAGGCAGGCTGGCAAATGGTATGTACTTGTGTCCAGCGCGAATTACATCAGAATGAATCTCATCTGATAGAACAACTATTTCGTGGTCTAAACAGAGTCGTCCAACACGCAATAATTCGTCTTCGGTCCAAACATTTCCTGTTGGGTTTTGCGGATTACAAACAATCATTGCCCGGATATCTGAAGTCATCTTAGCTTCAAGATCTTCCCAGTTAATTTCGTAACGACCATTCTTATAAAGCATTGGGCTGTCGACTATTTCGATATTGGCTGCACGAGCCATAGAATAAAATCCTGAATACGCAGGAGTCGATAACAAAACCTTGCTGCCTCTAGGCACGAAAGAACGCATCGCTGCAATCATGCCTGGATAGACTCCATCGGAAATAGTGACCATGTCCGAGCTTAAATCAACTCCGTGACGCTCCCCGTTCCAACGCAGAATTCCGTCACGAAGACCATCCGTAGAGCTCATATAACCCCAACTGTGATGGCTAACTCGCTCATGCAAAGCTTCAGTAATACAGGGCGCGCATTCAAAATCCATGGACGCAACGCCCATACCATATTTGAATGTTCCTTCAGGGTATCGCTTCGGCGGAGAATCCCATCGCGCACAATTAAAGCCCACTCGATTGTATGGAGTGTCAAAATCGTACTTGCCGTTGGAAAGCCTCGGAATAGCAATTGATGCCGACTCTTGTGCAGAAGCAACCGTCGCTACAGTGCCAGCAGCGCCTGCTAAGGCTGTCATTCCAGCACCTTTCATAAAGCTACGACGATTGAGTCCGTTTGCAAATTTCTGAGATTTCGACATTTTTTCCCCCTTTTCTTAATTCTCTTCTGTGTTCTTCTAGTTGGCCTTTAAGGCCTATTATTTAATAGCTTCTGTGGCTTACGCAGAAGTTTCTCTAACTTGCTAGGAGAATATGCCTATTAGAGGCAATGCGCAAAAGAAATCTATACAAATTGTCACCGAAATAGCCACGTTTCTGCTACGCCCATGAAGACTTATCGCGAGCTATTCCAGAGGACCAGGGCCCGCAGGAAGTCGGTAGTCAAGTGGTGGGAGACGGTCGCCCAGCAATGGTTGGTAGACCCAGTTTTCAGGTAATCGATTTTGGTGCTCGGATTTGGCTCTCTCCATTAAATTTTCATTGGTAAAAAGATCGACAGCTGTTAATGCCAGAGTTTTAGCTGCAACCACCATGCCCTTATTACCAATCGATGTACCCCCCGCTGCTACGGCTTGCCAAGAGTGAGATGAAGTTCCTGGAACCCAGGTGGCTGCTCGCATACCTCCAGTGGCAACCGCCCAACTTACATCCGCAACATCTGTAGAGCCACCCCCACCTCTTTCGCTCACTACCATAGGACGAATATTAGATGCAGTTTCTACTGGCGGAGCATTGGGCGGTAGTGCATTGCGCAGGGTAGTGGCAAATTGTCGTTCTTCGGCTGTGTACTCAACACCGCCAACGCGTGAAAGGTTTGAATGAATGGCTTCTTGTAAAGACACGTTGGGGAGGATGTTGTAGATGCCGTGAATAACTTCAAAATCCACATCGGTGTCAGTACCTAACGCTGCTCCATTTGCGGTTTGAACTACTCTATTAAAAATTTCATTTACCTGCGCGGGATCTGGATGCCTTACGTAGTAATAGACCTCAGCAAAATCTGGAACTACGTTTGGCGCTGAGCCACCAGAAGTAATCACATAATGAATACGCGTTTCCATTGGTACATGCTCGCGCATTAAATTCACCATGTGATTCATTGCCTCCACTCCATCGAGAGCGGAGCGGCCACGATGGGGCGCACCGGCGGCATGGGCGGAGAGGCCGGTAAAACGGAATTTCGCAGATTTATTAGCAAGTGAGCTGCGAGCGTCAGCAGAATTAGCGTCACTAGGGTGCCAATGCAAGACTGCATCCACATCATCGAATAAGCCGTCGCGAACCATGTAGACTTTTCCAGCACCACCTTCTTCAGCCGGCGTGCCATAGAGTCGGAGTTCTCCAACTTGCCCACTTTGTTGCATCCACATTTTCGTCGCTATAGCCGCTGCCACTGAACCAGTCCCAAACAGATGATGCCCGCAAGCATGACCAGCAGCTTTATGATCAATGACATCTCTCAAGGGGTTGCGATTTTGGGTAATACCAGGCAATGCATCGTACTCTGCCAAAATACCTACCGTTGGTCCGCCATTACCACTTCGCCAAGTAGCAACAAAAGCTGTTGGAATACCTGCGACTCCATTAGTAACTTCGAACCCTGCGGTAACCAATTGTTGTTGTAATAGGTTTGAGCTTTGAGTTTCTAAATAGCCGACCTCTGCCCAATCCCAGATTTGTTGTGCAACTTCACCGTAAAGCGAAGCATTGTCATCTATGTACTGTAAGACTGTTTCCTTGCTGTCCTGGGCTAAGCCTGTCGAGGTAATGGCCAGCATTAGACTCGTGCCGATTATTCGTTGAATTCTTGATAGATAGTCCATTGCAAAAAACTCCGAGATCTATGTCCCAACAATAGTCCTACCAATTGTGGGTTTGAGTCTAGTTAATTTGAGTAGATTATTAAGAATAAGGGTGTTCGCTGCGCATTTGCAGACGATAAATTCACGCCATTGCTATAGTTGCGAAATAGTGGAAAATTCAGCGAGAATATTAACAACCCTAAACGGAAGGTTTCCAGTTTCCATGAAAACCAAACGGAACACGATGGTCCATCATCGCTTTCGCCAAAGGTCCTTGCTCAATATTTTCAGCATCTAGTATGATTAGGTGGCTTTTGTCTATCTCGGAATCATAAACAGTTGCCAACAAAAACCCTTCACCTTCTGGCGAGTCTTCTGAGCGGGGAACAAAAACTGGCTCTGATGTTGCCAGGTTTGGTGACATAGCAAATTGTTTTACAGAGCCTGCTTCCATATCGATGCGACTAATTCCGTTATAACGGTCACCGTCCGCACCTCCGCCTACCACACAGGCGAAGTATCCATAGCGATTCTCCAACCCCATGTAGCGTTCATCGAGTCGGGGAAATTCGCTTTGACTATCTTCAATTTGCTCACACTTGTAGTCAGACGTACCCGCGTCTAAATCTAAAGTCCAGCGAGTCAGTCTCGCCTTGCTCTTCTCTCTATCAGGGGGGCTTCCGTCCGCATGAGGAAACAAAGGGGCTTCCCCGTACTGGCATACATCACAGGTAACAACATTGCCGTTGCTATGTGCATTCATGGGATGAAAAACATAGGCCGGATCACCTTCAAACCATTGAATGTCAGCAACAGATCCCCTGCGTGGCATGACGCCGATAAAACTGCGTTTTTCTGGCTCCCATGCATAAACAGGTTTACCTTGCATTGCTCTTTCCATAGAACCAGTCAATGGCATTATTGGAAAGATCACATGATCCCGCGTCGTGATAAAATCATGAACCATTGCAGCGTAAGGTGCTTCAAACTCTTCACTTTTTACTAAGTTTCCATTCTTATCTGCAACATGAAATGCCATTTTGGGAGATATGGCACCTCCCGCATTATAAGCAAAGAAAAGCATCTCCCCTGTTTCAGGGTCAATCTTGGGATGTGCCGTCATTGGACCAACTAGTTTTCCATCGAAGTTCCAACTGCCGATAGATTCTAATGTCACTGGATCTATTTCAAAGGGCGCGCTGGATTCAACCAGCGCTAGTAATTTTTCGCCGTGCCAGACAATATTGGTATTGGCAATTCCGTCAGTTTCTATTCCTTGAACTCTCGGATCGTTTTGGGCGGGATTGAATATCGCAAATAATGATTCGCCCGCTTCCCTCTCAAGCTGCCATTTTTTAGTTCTAACCCATTTATTGAGATAGGATACACGACCATTTTCCAGATTAAATCCATGGATCATGCCATCCCCCCCAAACCAATGGTAATCACCTCGGGGAGCAAACTGCGGATTCGGTCCAATTCGATAAAGTGAACCCGATAGCTCCATTGGGATTTCACCTTCTATTACTAAATCAGGTGCCGCGCATTCCATTTGAATTGGGGCATAACCGCCCGATAGATTCGGGTGTGAAGGAAATGGTTTTGCCATGGCATTAGCTCCTGCTTCTAAAAGTTCTGAGAAATTAAAAAAAAAGGGACTGAGAGTTGACTCAGTCCCTTTCGATTTTATGCTTAGATCAAGCCAGCGCTTTGCTGAACACTTCCAACGCTATTTTCATTTCTTCGCGGCTTCCTAATGAAATTCGGCAATGGGTTTGTTCAAGCGGCGGAAAGTCGCGCCCAACTAATACTTTATGTTCAAGACAGCCCTCTCTAAACTTCGCTGCTGGCATACCCAAGTTCACAAAGATGTGGTTAGTATTAGAATCAGGTACTTCATAGCCTCTGCTGCGGAAGAAGCCAATGACCTCATCGCGAATTTCAGCATTTTCTTGGGCTTCCCAAGCGATATGTTCTTTGTCTTCAAGGGCCGTAAGCGCAGCAACTGCTGCAAGCATATTCACATCACCCATACCCCAAGCATTACGAATTTTTTCAAGGGTTTGTTCTTGCCCAAGCGCGTACCCGACTCTTAAACCTGCCATGCCATGCGCTTTCGAAAATGAGCGAGTTATAAATACTTTTTCAAATTCCATGGCCAGAGGAACTGCAGTTTCGATCGCGCCAGGTCGGCAATAATTGATGTATGCCTCGTCAATGTGAACATAGGTTTCTGGGTTTTCACGCATGACCCGGCGGACGAAACGCTCGACTGCTTGTGGCCCGTGAACCGTTCCCGTGGGGTTATTTGGGTTACATAAGTAAAGTAAGCCAGCACCTGAAGCATTCGCGGCTAGAGTATCAAGATCCACTCCGAGCCCACTATCCAATGACAGCTCAATTGCCCGCGCATCTATCTCGCGCGCAGTACTTAAACTGGTAGAATAAGTTGGCATCGGTGTAACGAACGCTTTCTCAGCATCGCAAAATGCTCTTACTGATCCCTGCAGTAAAGGTGTTGATCCCGTTGCAAGCTCCACATTAGCTGTACTGAGGCTATAATAATTTGCAATTCCTTCTCTTAACTCATTTACATGATCAGGAGAATAACCTCGACCTACTCGCCTGGTAGTATGAGTACGAATTGCCTCCATGGTATTGGGCCCAGGCCCGCGAGCACTTTCGTTTTGATTGAGCTGAATTATGCCATTGTCATATTCTCCCGCAGCATGCTGAGCACGGGTTTGCGCATTGGCTTTTTGACTAAAAACAGTTGTTCCAGAAACGGCTCCAACAGCAGCTCCTAGCGCTATGGTTCCAAATCCACGTCGGGTAGTTTTCATGAGGTCCTCCCGCAGCCTGACAAGGGCTATCTTTTAATTAGGTGTTGCTCGATTAATTGCTGATATTCAAAGCAACGCGTGTTTAATCTGCCTGCATCATAGCGCTTGCTTAACACTGAATTCAATAAAATGAGTCGGGAAGGGGTTATTTCCATAAATCCGGCGACCCATGGGTGCAAATATTTCAAGATTATCTGATCTGCTCGGTCGGATTTCAGGCATTTGGGAAGCTTGGGCAAAAACACGTAATCTGGAGGCGCCATTCTTGCTGAGGGCCACAGTATGTAGGTCTTAGACTTTAAGCGAGTTTATTAGGCACTTTACTGAGGTTCTATAACAGGAAAAGCATTTTCTAATGCCTTTTTCACCGCTCCACGGGCACCCTCCGCAATAAAAGTCCCATGGCCCGAAAGCAATTTATCAAAATCCAATTCCAGCAAGCGCTTAAATTCACTTTCCAAACTGCTACCCTCTGGCGTCATTAATTTCAACCAATAGGGTCCGATTATTGTGGTTTTTGGAAACCCAATTCGAGGCATTAAGATCTTCGCTAACCAATTGTTATAACTGTAGTCACCATAGTGCTGGATTGCATCACAGGTAAATAAGATTCCCCTATCGCGCTTTAGCAATAGAGCACATTCAGGTTCCTCTGTACCGCGAAACTCAAAAAATTCAGAGTCTTGAAAAGGTGTTAACCCACCAATTCCAATTTCTATATCGATAGGGGGTTCTATATAAGTTTTTCCACCAGACTGACTCCAAAACTGTGCTTCAAATTTTTTCATGTAGTAGAGATCATCCACTCCATGAAAGGCTCCCAGTCTAATGATATTTTTTACTTTGCCCATAGAAGTGAGCTTTGCTTCAGTTTTGACGTTAAGTTTAATGGGGTTAATTAGAGAAAGTTCAGTTCCTTCCCTGATGATTGCCATGTTCCGAGTAATTCGCATTAAGCGATTCATCTTTATACTTCCCCTCACCATAAAGGCGTCGGTTCCAATTTCCTCTATATCACTATGGGGATAAATCATATTCTTGAATTCCTTCTCAAGCGGTCGCTTGTTCTTTTAACTTCAATTCTTTAGTACTTATTTCTCGCATCTTGTACTTCTGAACTTTCCCGGTGACGGTCATTGGGAAATCATCACCAAAACGAATATAACGTGGCACTTTATAATGAGCAATTTTCCCTTTGCAGAACTCTTTAACTTCATCTTCACTCATTTGACAGCCATCAGTTAGTTCAACCCAGGCGATAATCTCCTCTCCGTATTTGGGGTCTGGCACGCCGGTAACTTGCACGGATGCGATATTGACATGGGTCATGAGATATTCTTCGATTTCTCGTGGATAAACATTCTCGCCACCGCGCACAATCATATCTTTAATTCTACCGACGATATTGACATAACCATCTTTATCCATGATAGCGGTATCGCCAGTATGCATCCATCCATAGCTGTCTATTGCCATTGCAGTAGCTTCCGGATTTTCCCAATAGCCCAACATAACTGAGTAGCCCCGAGTACAAAGTTCTCCCATCTCGCCAACCGCACATATACTGCCAGATTCTGGATTGATAATTTTTACTTCTACATGAGGATGCACGCGACCAACAGTGCTGACCTGTTTATCAAATGGGGAATCGACATGGGTTTGAAAACTTACCGGACTGGTTTCTGTCATCCCATAGGCAATTTCGACTTCTGTCATATGCATAAGATCATTGACCTGTTTCATTGTTTCGATTGGACAGGGTGCGCCAGCCATGATGCCGGTACGCAGACTCGATAACTCGAATTCAGAAAAATTAGGCAAGGCTAGCTCCGCAATAAACATAGTTGGTACTCCGTAAAGTGCGGTGGCCTTTTCGGCCTGTACTGCTTGTAACGCTGCCTCTGGATCAAAGCCTTCACTCGGATAAATTGCACAGGCGCCATGGGTTAAACAACCAAGATTACCCATCACCATGCCGAAACAATGATAAAGCGGGACCGGAATGACCAAGCGATCGGCTTCAGTGAAGTTCATGGTTGCCGCAACGAAGTAACCATTATTCAGAATATTATGATGACTTAGGGTCGCACCTTTTGGAAAACCGGTAGTACCACTTGTGTATTGAATGTTTATTGCGTCGTCCATATCCTGACCGGACTGACGTGTGTGCAACTGTTCATCACTCGAATTTTTTGCTAAATCTAAAAATTCATCCCAGTTATAAATGCCAGAAACCGCTGAGGATGTCATTGAAACTATAGTTTTCAGATTCGGAAATTTTACCGAGTTCAATTTGCCAGGTCCTATCATATTCAGATTCGGACAAAGCTCTACGACCATTGCTTCGTAATCAGATGTCTTAAATTGATTTTGGAATACCAATCCTTTGCAGCCTGACTGCTCTAAAACATAAGCCAATTCATGAGTGCGGTAAGCGGGATTTATGGTAACTAAAACGACTCCCACTTTTGCAGTCGCATATTGAGTCACTAGCCATTCGATATTATTTGGCGACCAAACTCCTACGCGATCACCTTTTTCGAAACCTGCGGCAATAAAAGCTTTTGCCAATTCATTAACGCGCTCTGCCAATTGCGAATAGTTAAGCCGAGTATTCTGATGAATCGAAACAACCGCCTCTCTTTGAGCAAACTGGTCAACGATTTGATCGAAAAGCTGAGAGATTGGTACGCCAAGTAATGGTTTATCAGAGACGCCACTAGCATAGCTAACAGTTAAGGACATCGGTATTTCCTTGTTGTCGGGTTTTATGATTTTGTTTTTTCTTGCCTTAAACGCCTAACTTAAAAGATAAGCGAGCCCAGGGAAACTGCTGTCCGTGCATCTTAGACTTTTTCTCTCGGCGGGGTTACTAATTAATTATTTACGTTAACGTAAACGTAAGATAACCTCAAACCTGAGGTTCAAGAATAAAAGAAAACCACTTATGCGAAGTGAATACAGTATCTCCGAGTTGGCGCGGGAGTTTGGCATAACCCCTCGCGCAATCCGCTTCTATGAAGAGAAAGGGTTACTATCGCCTCAGCGCAACGGCAGCGCCAGAATTTTCAATGCTGCCGATCGGGTGCGGCTAGTTTTAATCCTAAGGGGTAAGCGCATTGGTTTTTCTTTGGAAGAAAGCCGCGACATTATTGATATGTATGAACCAGAAACTGCTAACACCCACCAGCTGGAAAGCCTGCTAAATAAGCTCCATGAGAAGCGCTTGCTTCTAGAACGGCAGAAAAAAGAAATCACCGTGATGATTAGTGACTTAAAAAAACAGGAACCACTTTTCGCAAGGCATTAAAGATCTCAGAGAACAAATGATTCCGCTGTCTGCTCGTAAGAAGACGGAGCAAAAATGAACACCAACGAATTTCCAGCCGGTCGATCTCTTCGGGATGCCAAGCTTTACGAGATTGGAGCAGGAACGTCTGAGATATGCCGCATCCTTGTGGGGCTAGAACTGTTTAAGGAATCCGCCTAACAAGCGGGCACTATTTGGAGTTATAGATGGCTGTTATCCAAACCAAAATTCAAGTTGAAAGCAGCGCCTTCACAGAGAACCAAGCATCCATGCTGGCACAGATCGATGATTTGCGGGTCACCTTGGCGAAGATCGAACTTGGCGGTCCAGAGGCTGCTAGAGAAAGACATGCCGCGAGAGGGAAATTGCTCCCACGTGATCGAGTATTAAGGTTGATAGATAAAGAAACTGAATTTCTGGAATTTTCACAACTCGCTGCTTATAACGTTTACGGAGAAGACGTTCCAGCATCCGGAATAATTACCGGCATTGGCAGAGTAAATGGCGTGGATTGTATAATCATTGTAAACGATGCCACGGTAAAAGGAGGAACCTATTATCCTATTACTGTGAAAAAGCACTTACGCGCTCAAGATATAGCCACTCAGAATAATCTCCCCTGTATTTATCTTGTTGATTCTGGTGGTGCTAACTTGCCTCGACAGGATCAAGTATTTCCAGACAAAGACCATTTTGGTCGAATCTTTTTCAATCAAGCAAACATGTCAGCTAAAGGCATCCCCCAGATAGCAGTTGTTATGGGGTCTTGTACAGCCGGTGGAGCGTATGTACCAGCAATGTCAGATGAATGTGTCATGGTTCGAAATCAGGCTACTGTATTCCTGGCAGGCCCACCGTTAGTGAAAGCTGCCACTGGCGAAGTCGTTGGAGCTGAAGAGCTAGGTGGCGCAGATGTCCATTGCAGAAAATCGGGAGTTTCTGACTACTATGCCGAGAATGATGAGCACGCTTTGGAGATTGCACGCAAGATTGTTGGTCACTTAAATCACAGAAAAATCTTTGTCAGCAGCAATGATAATGCAGCACCTGCTTACGATATTGAAGAACTTAATGGCGTAGTGCCTGCAAACCCTGCTATAGCGTATGACGCAAGAGAAATCATTGCCCGTATCGTTGATGGCTCTCACTTCGATGAATTTAAGGCTCTTTATGGGAAAACCCTGGTGTGTGGTTTCGCCCACATCGATGGCTACCCTATCGGCATTATTGCTAACAACGGTATTCTATTTAGTGAGTCCGCCACCAAAGGGGCACACTTTATCGAACTGTGTTCCCAAAGAAAGATCCCACTTTTATTCTTACAAAACATAGTTGGGTTTATGGTAGGGAAAGCATTTGAAGCGGGCGGCATTGCCAAACATGGCGCTAAAATGGTGATGGCTGTAGCCTGTTCCAAAGTGCCAAAATTTACTGTGATCGTAGGTGGTTCATTTGGTGCCGGCAATTACGGCATGTGTGGTCGTGCCTATGATCCGCGGTTTATGTTTATGTGGCCCAATGCGAGGATTTCTGTCATGGGTGGCGAACAAGCTGCTGGAGTTCTCTCGACTCTCAAGAAAGATCAAATGGAGAAGAAAAACCAGCCGTGGACCGATGAACAAGATAAAGAGTTCCGTGAGCCCATCTTAGACACCTATCAGAAACAGGGTCATCCTTATTATGCCTCTGCACGCCTCTGGGATGATGGTGTGATAGAGCCCACACAAACACGCAATGTAATTGCACGCTGCATGGAAATTGCTCGAAACACACCCATTGAAGAAACTAAGTTTGGCGTATTCAGAATGTAAATCAACTCGGCTGCCGTAGTTGCGGTGACAAAAATTAAAACAACTGCTTAATGACTTACCGTGATATTTGACTGCGCAACTAAGGAAGAGACAATGTCACCATTCGTGCATCCGAACCGCCGCCACAACTAATAGCAATGTATTGTTTGCCATCAACCATGTAAGTCATAGGGGCACCTTGAGGAATCGCGGGTAAAGGAATGTCGGCAATGGTTTCGCCGGTAGCTTTATCCATCGCTCTTAACACCGGTATGCCGTCGGTAATCGCTTGAAACAACAAAGTTTTAGTTACCATTAAAGGAGCGACTGTTGGCACACCTACGGGTCCTGGATCTGCAATGCCCATCTCGATAATTTGTTGACGAATTCCTTCTGCATTCGGTCGCACCCATTCGTACTCACCTGAATTTAGGTTTACTGCGCTAACCCTGCCATAGGGAGGCTTTGTGATGGGTAGACCTTGCGGTCCATTAATATTTCGAATGCCGTCACGACGATAGGCAAATTCTGTTTGCGCTGGATCGTTTTCTACTAATTGAATAACAATTGGGCTGGTTACTGACGGAATGTAATACATGGAAGTCTCGGGATCGAAGGCTGCGCCACTCCACTCCGCACCACCAGTCCAGCCTGGGAGCGTAATGGTTCCTTTCAGCGAAGGAGGTGTATATAAACCACCGTAGTCAAATTGACTAATTATCTCCAAAGCCTCTTGCCTTAACTCTGGCGTAAAATCGATTAAAGTATTTTGAGAAATTCCTTGCTGGTCAAAAGCGGCTGGTTTAGTTGGAAATGGTTGTGTTGGTGATGCTCTCTCGCCCGGCACGGTGCTGGCGGGAACTGGGCGCTCTTCCATAGGCCACACTGGCTCACCAGTTAGTCGATCGAAAACATAAATAAAGGCCTGCTTAGTCACCATCGCAACAGCCTTGATATCGCGCCCATCTACTGTGATATCAACCAGCGTTGGGGCGGCGGGAGGATCGTAATCCCATAGCTCATGATGAACAATTTGATAATGCCAAACACGCTCCCCAGTTTCAGCATTCAAGGCAACGAGACTGGTGCCGAATAAATTGTCGCCCAAGCGTTGTCCGCCATAAAAATCGTTCCCAGGGTTTCCAACGGGAAGATAGACATAACCCAATTCTGGGTCTGCAGACAACATAGTCCAAATATTAGTGGCACCTGTCACTTTCCATGAATCATCCATCCATGTGTCATTACCGTATTCGCCTTGTTGTGGAATCGTATGAAATATCCATTTCTGTTCTCCGGTGATTAGATCAAAACCACGGACATGACCCGGAGGGAGGTCGGTAAGCTTTTCTGGCAACATGTCGAACATGGGTTGGTCATAAACAACAGAACCGATTATTACCGTGTCCCCAATAATAGGTACGGCAGCAGAATGGGCAATCATCGAGCGGTTAACTTCTCGACCAAGGCCGAGAGTCAAATCAGTTTTTCCATTTGTACCAAAACTTAGATCGGGCTCACCAGTTTCAGCGTCGATAGACCAGAGAAAAGCGTTAGCGGTGGTCATGATAATACGAGGTTCAACACCACTAGCTGTAGGCTTTTCCCAAAATGTGACGCCGCGATGGTTAAAACCATTATTCGCTGGACGACCATGTTCCCAGGTATTTGTGCTGAATGCCCAGTGCTGTTCGCCACTTTGTGCATCTATAGCTGCGATTTGGCCTAGTGGTGTACTGACATAAATAGTGCCATTTCGCGTAATAGGCGTTGCTTTAAATCCTGCAGGGACATGTTGCGGTCTTTCCTCCACCGCCTGGTTATCAACAGACTCCCATTCCCAATTAATTTCCAAATCAGTCACGTTGCTGGCATTAATCTGATGTAACGGAGCATATTTGCTATGACCAAGATCATTGCCATAGTGCAGCCAGTCATAGTTACCATTGTCTTGAGCGAACGTCGGAAGACAAAGAACTAGAGAAAGTAATAGCACGATTGGAGATGAGGCTTTTGCAGTAGAATCTGAAAGATGAGAAGTGGTAATGAACCGACACATAACAACCCCCTCCGAATTATTTTTGATGGTTTGGCTAGAATAATACAGCAGGTTAACTGGGGCCAAAGGATAGATTGACGGGTTAACGATCTCTATATACTAACCCATTGGGTCACATTTGTTACTAACAGGAAGTGACATCCGCGACATCTTAGATAGCACTTTAATCTATACCTATGCCGCCGTTGGAACCCCCAAAGATCGGTGTGCCACCATAGTTAATTAGACCAATATCATAAGAATGATCATTCACCTGATCAATAATTTCCTGCAACGTCATACAGTATTTCTTCCGAATAAATGAACCAGTTCGTACATCTTCAAAACAGTACACATTATCTGCTAGTGCGACCGCAGTGTTATAGCTTAATAACTCTTCTTCTGTCATTTTCCGAAATGGAGCATGTTCGGGTACCTGGCAGGATGCCAGCCCAACCAGAAAAAACAGACCCGCAAGACAAAGTTTAATGCTGTGCTTAGAGAATTTAGAGTTCATACCGCGACCCCTTGAGCCTCACCAAAGAATTAATTCTCAATCTTAGCAAAATAGTTGGGGGGCCGTAACAGAACTCCCCTTATCCAGTAACTTGGCCGTTCTCCTGAGAGCGCTTATAGGCTGGCCGATTATTAAGACTCGCTAAATAACGAAGACAGTTTGGTTTATAGCGGTCACTTAGGCCAAGCCTGTCACCAAATTGCAAAGCGTACCCTACTGCAATATCAGCGATGGTAAAACGATCGCCTACGAGGTACTGTTTATCCTCAAGTGCTGCTTCTACCGAACGTATTCGCGAATGGAACCAGATAGCATAGTCTTGCGCGACTTGAGGTACACGGCGCTCTTCTCCTTCTAATTGTGTATAGCGTAAAACAATAGCTAGAGGAAAAGTAAAGGTGGCATCAGATCGAAATAGCCAATTCAGATATTCTCCATATTCCGGTTCATCCGCGGTCATTCCCAATTTTGTTGGCCCATACTTTGAGACTAAATACTGGCAGATACCAGTTGATTCCGTCATAACTAAGTCGCCATCAACAAAAGTAGGCACAGTACCCAAAGGATTAATATCCAAATAGCCTTGGCGCTCAAAACGTGGCGGAAATGACATGACCTCCAATTCATAATCCAAACCCAATTCTTCTAGTACCCATAAAGGCCGGACGGATCTTGCATTAGAGCAGTGATAAAGTTTCATATTGAGTTTCTAATAAAAATAGGTTGAAAAGTTAACTTCATTGCTTGTTTTTTACGTTTTTCTAGCTCACCTTCCCTTCCAGTTAGGTAACCGTTTTTCTGCGAACGCCTTAGGGCCTTCGATAAAATCTTCACTTTCCACCATAGTTCTTACTGCTGCATATTCTGTTCGCATGTCTCTCATAGAATCTTCAAGCGAGGCAAAATCTAGCGAACGATAAACCGCATCTTTACTAGCTCTAATTGATAGAGGCGAACAAGCCAAAATCTCGGCGGCAACTTCATTGGCTCTTTGCATTATTTGTTCATGAGGAACAACTTCATTCACAAACCCCAAATGTTCGCCTTCTTCAGCAGAAACATGGCGGGCGGTTAGTATCATACCCATTGCACGCTTGCTTCCAATGATTCGTGGCAAACGATTAAGACCGCCAGCAAGCGCAGCCAGCCCCACTTTTGGTTCTGGCAAAGCAAAAACCGCCTTATCTGAGGCGACAATTAAATCGCAGGCTAAGGCGATCTCAAAGCCACCACCCATAGCCACACCATTGACTGCGGCAATCACTGGCTTGATTAAATCGAAGCGAGAGGTGAGGCCAGCAAAACCTAATGGCATTGGAGGTCTAACATTTCCTTCTGCCTGCCAGCGCAAATCGTTACCTGCGCTAAAAGCTCTGCCTTCACCTGTTATGATGGCAACCCAAAGATCGTCATCTGCAGCATATTCATCAAATACTTCCGCCAACTCAAGATTTGCAGGTGGGTGCAAAGCATTAAGGCGCTCAGGGCGGTTGATGGTTACTGTTAGGATATGGTCTTTTTTCTCAAGCCTACAAAATTCTGTCATCGTGAAGTCCTATTCATACTCTCTAATTTTTGATTATCATTCTAATTACGCTATTTACTTAGACCGGCTCAAATCGATTCTCTTTAGAAAAATCTCCCAAGAAGTTCAAAGCATACCTCAGCTCGAGCTAAATTAAATTGATTGTTCTGGGGAGTTTTTTAGTCTGTGGTGATCAATTATACTCTTTGTCCTTCTTAAGCATGAACCTACCCGAGACAATCTGAGAAATAAACCGACATGCCTGCTGAAAATAAACCTCTTCTTGATGGAATAAAAGTTGTTGAACTTACCACGATGGTATTCGGGCCTGCCGCTGGCGTAGTGCTTAGTGATTTTGGTGCAGACGTCATTAAAGTTGAACCACCCGGACAGGGTGACCTCAATCGAAACTGGCACAAGATTGCGGGCTTACCCATTTCCGAAATGCCCTATGCGTTTCAGATGACTAACCGTAATAAGAAGAGTGTTGTACTAGATCTTAAAACTAAAGAAGGTCATGAAGCTCTTTGCAGGCTAGTAGTAAATGCAGATGTGCTAATCACCAATTATCGCCTTGATGCAATCAATAGATTAAAAATTGATTACGGCACTCTGCGCGCGCTGAATCCCAAACTTATCTATGCTTTAGCAACGGGCTATGGAGAAAAAGGTGAAGAGAAAGACAAGCCTGGATACGATACGGTTTGTTACTGGACTCGCTCTGGGTTCGAATCCCATATTTTCCCCTTCGATGGCTGGCTTAGTACTTTCCCGTTTGGCGCCGGTGATCATCCCAGCGCAATGACGCTGTATGCTTCGATAATGTCGGGCTTGTATCAACGCCAACAGACAGGCAAGGGCTGCAAAGTATCCACTTCATTGCTAGCTAATGGCGCTTGGTCAAATTCTGTAATGATTCAAGCTCAATTAGCGAACGCAGAATTTCGACCTAAGCGACCTCGGGACAGCGCCTACAATTTCGTTTCTCTCAACTATAAATCAAAAGATGAACTCTTATTGAAACTGACTTTAGTTAATTCTCTTCGAGACTGGGAGCCATTTTGTAACGCCATAAACCGAACTAGCTTTATAGCCGACGATAGATTTAGTACACCTGAAAAACGCGTAGAAAACATGCCCGCACTAATCTGGGAAATCAGCAATGCCTTCGCAGAAGAAACAATGGAATACTGGTTAAACCGACTAACTGAATATGATATTCCCCATTCAAAAGTATTTGGCTACGAAGAAGCTGCTCAAGACCAGCAGAAGATCGATAACGAAATAGTCGTGCCGTTAGAACACCCAGAATTTGGCTCCATGCAGACAGTTAGCAGTCCATTTCAGGTAAGTGGTTTTGAGAAACGCATACCTGCAGTTGCACCCGAACTAGGAGAGCATACCGAGGAAGTACTTCGCGAACTTGGTTACACGGAAGATGAGATCAAAAAGTATCTGACTGTCTAACTCTCTAACATTCAATCTCTTAGTTTTCGATCGCGTATTTTTGAACTCTACGGCCTTCCTGTTCGGCAATATAAACATTACCCTTCGAGTCAACGCCGATTCCATGGGGCAAAGTAAACTGGCCGCGGTATCGGCCTGGTCCACCGCCGAATCTCGAAACGACTTGGCCGCTATCTCTCTCGAGCACATCAATCATGACGCTGTTTTGATTGATTACATACATATAACGCTGTGCTGCATCAGAAGAAAAAGCAAGGACAACCGCTGTACCTCGGCTACCACTGTTACGGCCTTCAGTTGGTGACAGCGGGGCAAATGAAACGAATATATTTTTAATAAAATTACCTTGTTGGTCGAATACTTGAATCCGATCGGCCTCTCTATCGCAAACATAAACTAAACCATCATTAGAGAGCCGCAGGCAATGAGGTAATGCCGTTATGTCCCGATCGGAATTTGTTCTAAACAACGACCACTGACGCAAGAACTCTCCATCTTTATTAAGAACCGCTATTCTCGAATTACCACCCGGCAACTCCCCATCGGCAACGTAGATCTCTCCAGTATTACTATCAACATCTAAAGAAGAGGGTAAAAAAAATTGTGCCCTTTCTGAATTCAGAGCTCGCCCTTGCCTAGTTCCATCAGAAGAATCAAATGTCCCAGATTTTCCAATCTGCATAAGTAGCTCACTACCATCCGCGGAATATTTTTGTATGTACCCTGTACCAGCGGCAACGATCCAAATACTGCCGTCGGTTTCAACATGACAGTCGTGGAGGCGCGGCCCCAGCAATTCTGCATCGCCCCAACCTCGAACTACGGCGCCTTCTGCGTCTAATTCGATAACTGGTGGTGCTAACCTCGCACCATCAAGATCATCTACCACTATATTCTGACGATTCAGCAAGAAGACATGATCGCGGCTGTCGATGCACATGCCACCAATTCCGCCAGTTAGCCAATTATCCGCCATCGGTATTTGAGGCCAACCCAATTCAAGTTGAAATTGAGGCACTTGCGCTAAGCCTAATGGGGCGGCAAGTAGACACAGCAGAATGACAATTGCGACATGTACGTGGTCTCTCATAAGACTTGCCTCCGGTGATCATCAGTATTGTTATGCTTTAACTATACAAACAAATTTTGATAAAACACAGTGGGAATAAACTGGAAAAGACATAGGAGTAGTTCTGAGAGTAAATTACAATGTGAGCAGAAGGCTTTGCTTATGATGAGGATAAAATTAAGATGACGAGATATTATTGTAACTAGAATCTACTAACAACAAAGTCCCAACGAGAAATACAGACAGGAAGGGCCAAGAGTCTAATGGATATAGATACAGGGCGCTTCGCGCAGCCCCTAATATAAAAAGTAAACCTAGCAATTCCTATAAATAGAAAAAACAATAATGAAGATTTCCATGAAAGCTCAATTTCTTTTCGCTGCCCTACTAACTGGTTTATTTATTTCAAAGTTAAGCAGTAGTCAAACTCCGGAATCCATGGAGGTAATCTTGATCTCGAAATTTGGGGGACCGGATGTACTTAAATTACAAAAAATTCCAGTACCAGTGCCAGCAGAAGACGAAATACTAATTCGTGTTCATGCCGCCGCGATCAACCCTGTTGATACTAGTGTCCGGTCAGGAAGAGCTGCAAGTCTTTCCGGCGCAACCCTGCCTTACGTGCCCGGCTTCGATGTCAGTGGTGTAGTTGAACGGCAAGGCTCAACGAATAGCCCTTTCAACGTCGGCGATGAAGTTTTTGCCATGCTGGACTTGCGAAGAGGCGGAGGCTATAGCGAATATGCAATTGTTAAAATCAGCGAAGCGGCTTTAAAACCCGTTTCAATTTCTCATGACGAAGCAGCTTCAGTTCCCCTAGTAGCCTTAACAGCATGGCAAGCTTTATTCGATACGGCCAACTTAGAATCTGGTCAAACTGTACTAATTCATGCTGGAGCGGGCGGGGTCGGATCAGTAGCAGTGCAATTAGCAAAATGGCGAGGCGCCCAAATCATCGCCACGGCCTCCGAATATAACCATGATTTCCTTCGAGAATTAGGCGCCGATGTGACTGTGGACTATCGTACCCAACGCTTTGAAGATTTTGTCAATGAGGTAGATGTCGTCCTGGATCCTATAGGTGGTGACACACAAGATCGATCGATAGCCTTGTTAAAAAACGGAGGCTCCCTAGTCTCGATCGTGGGATTGACATCAACAGGTAGAAATCCTCCGGCAAATGTTAATGTATCGTCTATTCTCGTGGAGGCTCGCGGCGACCAGTTACAGCAAATTGCGGATTTAATTACTGAAGATCATTTAGATCCAGTCGTCTCTTATCGGTTTCCGTTAGAAGATGCTCAATTGGCCCATGAACAAAGCGAAACAAAACGAACTCGAGGAAAGATCATTCTGAACATAGACTAATCAGCTTTTATGATATGTTAATCTCAATTTGAAATAATTCTTATGACCAGCAACAAACTTAAAATTATTGTAATCCCCCTGGTCATCCAGTGCTGCGGTGCTGTATTTGCCGCGGAAGAATACTTAGCACCTAAAACCCAATGGGGCCATCCAGACCTGCAGGGTGTTTGGAATTTCGCATCTAATGTGCCGATGGAACGTCCCGAAGAATTTGGTGATCGCCAGTTTCTTAACGAAGAAGAAGTATTAGAAGCACAGCGGGAAAGATTTTCCATTGGAAGAAGACGCGAGCCCAGCCGAACATCTAACGGAGTCGAAGCCTTTTATAACGACACTATGTGGATGGAGAGAGCACGAGTCGAAGGTGTTGTGCGCACTTCTCTCTTGGTTTATCCATTAAACGGTCGTCTGCCAGAACCGGTTGAAGGCATAAGTCATCAACCAGGTGGCGAGCGAGATGTGCCAGGTGAACGCCCAGTGCGATTCGCAGTAGGCGGTATTGGTCGAGACGGCCCTGAAGATCGTGGACTATCAGAGCGCTGTCTGGTTGGGTTCAATGCCGGACCACAATTAATGCCAAGTGTTTATAATAACAATGTTCAGATCGTGCAGAACAAAGATTATGTTGTGATCTTTGCTGAGATGGTGCATGACGCTCGTTTGATTAAACTAACAACAGGACCTGAATTGGATCCAAAAGTTAGGCAGTGGTCAGGCGATTCTCGAGGTTATTGGGACGGGGATACTCTGGTAATAACAACTAAAAACTTTAATGGGCTAACTCAAAGCTTCGAAGGTTACGGTTCTTCAAAGAATAAAGTTCTTTATGAGAGATTAACTCGAATTGGTCCTGAAACTATTAATTATGAATTCACTATAGATGACCTATCCACATTTACTGATAAGCTAACGGCAATAATTACGTTGGCAAAGGTTTCCGCTCAGCTCTACGAATACGCCTGTCATGAAGGTAATTATGGCATGGGTAACATGCTCCGTGCCTCGCGTAATCGAGATGCAACCGAACTTACAGATCGCGTAAGGGAAATGTTCCTTGATCGCTAATTCAACTAGTTCAGATCGAACTTAGGCCTCAATTTTGTCCCCAACAGACTGCCCACAAAAGCCGCAGCAAACCAAAGCCAACCATGCATGCTGGTGGACCCTATTCCGCTGAAGTAAGCCCCGATGTTGCAACCAAAGGCGATGCGAGCGCCATAACCTAGCAAGAGTCCGCCAATAATCGCAGCCAAAATATGACCCTTTGGCACTTTCTTCGAGGGCGCAAATTTTCTTGCTAATCCGGCCGCAATAAGCGCGCCCAGCATAATCCCAATATTCATAACCGATGTAATATCATTGAAAATACTTTGATCCAGAGACGCGGCTGGACCTGATCGAGACCAGTATGCCCAACTGGAAACATCCATACCGACGCCCATTGCGAGCTTAGCCCCCCATAGGGCGAAGGCCGACGTAACTCCCCAAGGCCGGCCGGCCAGCATCATAGTAGCGGCCTGAACCAAGACTAATGCCAATGCCCCAGCGATCAAAGGCCAAGGACCTCTCATCATCGAAAACCCCGAGCGTGGCTCTGTCACTGCGGCACCATGCCGCTTTTTTTCATAGACAATAGAGGCAAACCAGACTACCGAAAAAAGAAGAAGACTGATGACGATACCACCAAGCATTCCAAAGTTTTGAGAAAGTGCAATTGGAGGAACACCCGGTACGTCTTGCCATAACTCCCATTGCCAAGTACCAATTAAAGAGCCTGAAATAAAAGCGGCAAGAGTAATTAACATACGCGTGTTGCCACCCCCAACAGTAAACAATGTTCCCGATGCGCAACCACCCCCTAACTGCATACCAAGGCCAAACATGAAAGCACCGCAGATTACTGCAATGTTGAGTGGCGCAACCGAACCACGAACTTGCACACCAAATAGCTCACCTTGAGCGATAAGTGGCGTGAATACAATGACTGTCAGAGCCAGCATTATCATCTGCGCGCGGAGGCCTGCACCTCTTCCAGTTTTTACAACATCTCGCCAAGCTGCGGTAAAACCGAAAGCTGCGTGATAAAGAATAACGCCGGCCGCTAGCCCAACAATAAACAGTACTGCCTGTCGCCAGCCATAATTAATTTCCAGAAAAAGAAAAAGTACTAAGCTGATGATCGCGCCGGTGCCAAGGGTTCGACGATTACGGGTCAGAACGGAAGGGTCGATTTCAGACCTAGGAAGCTCTGTATTGGGGTTCATGACTGTCCTATGTTTACTCTTGTTATTGGGCAAAGTATACGAGTAATTGAGAGCTTGAGTAATTCTCTAAGCCCATTTACTCGCGATTGATCGATTCTTGTTGACCCCAAAACACTTGCGAATAGAGCCAACCCCGGATTTTTACGATACACTCATAGTCCCTTATAAAAAGAAGCGGACGATCACGGCCCAGTGATCGCGGAAGGAGACAAATAATGCGCTTTTTCACCCCTATTGCTCTAGGTTTTTCACTGGTTGCGCCCCTCGCTTTTGCACAAATTACGCCCGAGGAAATTACCGTGGAAACTATGTCTGAGCCCGGTGAAAACTGGTTTATCGGCAAGACAGGTAATGGTGGTTATATTTTTGATGCCACTACTGGTGAAATGCATGGCATGTTGTCCCTTTCGCGCTATACGCCAGCGGTGACACATTATGCTCCACGGCGAGAATTTTACGCAACAGAATCTTATCTTGCACGCGGTTCTTATGGCGAACGAACCGACATCGTAGCGGTTTATGACTATGAAAATTTACGCCCAATTGCTGAGATAGTAATTCCAAATTATATGGCACGATTAGCAGTGCGCGGCCATTTAGGCTTGCTAAACAACGGACGCCACCTTGCTGTTTTAAATATGAATCCTGGACATTCGGTTACTGTAGTCGATGTTGAAGATCGTGTATTTGTTTATGAAGCATCGACTCCTGGTTGCGCTGTTATCATGCCAGTTGCAGAAAACGATTTTATGCAAGTTTGCGGTGACGGCACTTTACAGCTTATCCAGCTAGACTTAAGTGGTTTTGAAGCAAACCGAGTTCGTAGTGATGTTTTTTTTAACGTCATCGAAGACGCAGTTTTCGATCGCGTAGCCTCCAGCGCTAACGGTTGGTTTCTTATTACTCATCGTGGAAGAATTTTCCACGTAACTACCGACGACGATGAAATCCTGATTGAAGATGGTTGGAAGCCTCATCTTGAAGGAGAAGAACGGTGGCAACCCGGTGGCCGCAATGAAGTTATTACTGCGCATCATGAGTCTGGCCTAATCTATGTTGCAATGCATGAAGGACCAATTGATACCCATCACGAACCTGGGACTGAAATCTGGGTTCTTGATTCCAACACTCAGCGCCGAGTGGGCAGAATTGAATTGGAAACACCTGCGAATAGTATTCTTGTAACTCAGGAAGATGAGCCTAAACTATTAATTGCAGATTCTGCCGGAGGCACACACGTCTATAACGCAGTGACTTTTACCAAAGAGCGTTCCATTCAAATTCCTGACTCAACTGCCTTCGAGGATTTTTAAAGTAACCCTAATGATTGATCCGGTAATTCAATTACTAATCTCACTCGGGTTCAGCCTGCTCTTTGTAGTTTCGGGCATTCACAAGCTGAGTAATAGATTACGATTTCAAGGAATCGTCGATGCCTATCAGATAGTGCCCTCAAGCTGGGTTCCATTTGTTGTTATTAAGATCGGGATTTTAGAATTAACACTCGGTGCTGCCTGGCTAATCAGCAATTCAGTTTTAATTCCTTTGTTTAGTGCGGTGTTGTTTAATATCTACATCATAGCTATCTCCATAAACCTTTTTCGAGGAAGAACTTACATTGATTGTGGTTGTGGGTTCTCTGGATTTGCCGGCGCGCAAGAGAATAATGACGGCATCCAACAATTATCACTTAGTTTAGTTGGTAGAAATTTTTTCTTAGTAGGCCTTCTATTAATGGCTGTACTGCCAATTTCTAGCAGGGAAATTGGTGTTGTCGACTACTTAAGCATCATGCTGGGCTTGTTCAGCGCATTATTCATCTATGCTGCGGCGAATCAGTTACTAAGTAATCACAATGCAATAGGGGCATGGAGAAATGTCAGTGGTTGAAACGCTCGTTATCTCCAATATTGTGCTTTGGGTAATTGTAGTTGTTCTGAGCCTACTAGTTTTTGCATTAACACGACAAATTGGGATTTTACACGAACGGGTCGCACCAGCTGGTGCCCTGCAACCCACTACCGGACCTAAAGTTGGCGAACTCACCAAGCAAATGTCTCTAACGGCACTGAATGGCGGCATTCATAACATCGGTGGAGCAGAGGCCAATGGGCTTGCGACTTTTATCTTGTTTATCTCACCTACTTGCCCTGTATGTAAATCTCTAGTGCCAACTGCAAAATCGCTAATCAAATCTGAGCAAGGTCGAATGCAATTACTCTTTGGAAGCGATGGCGAAGATCTCGAGCAACACAAAAATTACGTAAAAGATTTAAAAATTGAAAACTATCCTTACTTTGTTTCTCAAGCTTTAGGAATGAGTTACCAAGTAAGCAAGTTACCCTTTGCGGTCTTGATAGGTGCCGATGGCACTTTACAGAGCAAGGGTTTAGTTAACACTCGTGAACACCTTGAAAGTTTAATCGAATCAATGGACAGCGGAATTGCGACGGTTCAGGAATACGTCAAATCGCAGTTAGATTCTACCGATAAAGCTTATGAAGCATCAGCAGCGGAACAAACGTCATGAATATAGATAGAGTATTTGATAAGACTTATTACTGGATTGATGATAATGCTAGACGAACCAGTCTAGCATTAGCGCGAAGACTGTCGCGTAGAAACTTTTTGTCTAAGTTAGGTATGTTTATCGCTGGTGCCGCTTCTTTCCCTTTATTGCCTGTTGCTCGTTCTTTCGCTCAGGAATCAGTTCAGGAAGTAGGTGATCCACAAACCTGCGAGTACTGGCGTTATTGCGCGATGAGTGGAACTCTATGTGCTTGTTGTGGAGGCACTTATACCTCGTGCCCACCTGGCTCTGAAGCTTCACCGATTACTTGGGTTGGCACCTGTACGAACCCAGTTGATGGACGTAATTACTTGATGTCTTACAATGACTGCTGTGGAAAAGCAGTGTGTGCCCGCTGTGGCTGTCATAACACTGAAGGTGACAAGCCCGTATACTTTAATAGTAATAGCAGCACGGTGCTCTGGTGTTTTGGGACCGAAAACACAAGCTATCACTGTACTGTTTCTCTCGTTCTGGGAGCGGCGGACGAAAATTAGTGAGACAAAAATCGATGAGTAAACCAATTGTGATGTTAAGTTTGGCAATTGTTTTATTTTCCACAAGTTTATTTGCCGCCAGCCCCCGCATTAATTATTTACTTTATTGTAGTGGTTGTCATCGTCCTGCCGGTGAAGGTAATCCTCCCAATGTTCCGACCTTGCACGACGAACTAGGTCGCATGATGAGTATCGAGCAAATGCGCGGTTATCTTGCAAGGGTTCCAGGGTCAGCACACGCGCCAATTACCAATGCTGAATTGGCAGAGGTATTAAACTGGATACTTGAAGAATTTAGCGCAAATACCTTACCAGAGGATTTCAAAAAGCTGAGTGTTGAAGAAGTTACTGAAGCTAGGTCGCAAATATTAGCTGATCCCAATAAATATCGAGCTAACTATTGGAAAGCTTATGATTTTTCAGATATCGAAAAATAAACAAGAATAGAGAACTGAGGAAAAAAACATGACTGATCAGAAAATCAATCGCCGCGAAGTAATCAAGAAAACAGTCAACTCAGGAGTAGCATTAGGGGCTCTAGCTAGCATACCCCATTGGGTTCTACCTGCACTAGCGCAAGGCGAGCAGTTAGTGCCATTTACCGATATGCCTGAAGATTATAGCCGACCACCTGCGCGTCAAGGCGGTACACATTATCTAGATACGCGCATGATCGATGACTTCTATACTGACAATGAAGATTTCTATGTGGTACAGCACTATGGCCAACCAGAATTGGATTTAGACAACTATCGGCTGCGTGTCACTGGCATGGTAGATCAAGAACTAGAGCTTTCTGTGAGTGACTTACAAGATATGGCTCAGTTTGAAATAGACGCAGGTTTTGAGTGTGGCGGAAATCGAGCAGCACTTTTTCATGGTTTGATTGGTAACGCACGCTGGCGTGGTGTCGCTTTACGAAATATTTTAGGCGAAGCCAGGATATTGGATGGGGGTGAAGAAGTTGTATTCTTTGGCGGTGATATCGGCGCAGAAGAAATTCGTGAAACCGAAGTAGAACAAGCCTTTGCTCGCAGCTTGCCTGTTTCCGATGCGATGCGGTCTGAAAATATGTTAGCTATGGAAATGAATGGTGAAGTGCTTCCTCAGATTCATGGTCGACCAGTTCGCCTATTAGTGCCGGGTTATTATGGTGTTGCTAATGTTAAGTGGTTAGTTCAGATTCACGTGCAGGATCGGCGCTATATGGGTAAGTTTATGGGTCGTGATTATGTAACCTTGAAGAAGGAGACAATTGGCGGGCAAGACCGCTGGGTGGAAAATTCAGTTACTAAAATCCATTTAAAATCTTCCATCGTCCGCGTTACAAAAAGCGGAAGTCAGCACAAAATAACGGGCTTCGTACTTAACGATGGTACTGCTATCAGAAATGTTGAAATCAAAATTGATGATAGCCCGTGGCAAGAGGCGTCTATAGATTCTCGATCTAATCGTTATTCCTGGAAACTCTTCACTTTCGACTGGGATGCATCTCCAGGTGATCACTCAATTGTGTCTCGTGTGACAGATGCAGACGGCAACGTGCAGCTAACAGCAGAAGAAATGCCAGAGAAAATTAGTCGTTGGGAAAATTACGCGCAATTTCCTCGCACAATTAGAACGTCTTAGAAATAAAGAAGCTGAGATGAATTATAATTAGAGGAAAATACGATGCAAATAAATCGAAAAACTTCTGACGCAGAAATATGATAGTGAAGCCTCAGTTACGATTTAGCTCCAAAAAAATGCAGCACAATTAGACTTTGTACTGCATTCTATTGTCACAACTTTTTATAAATGCGAAAGAAATCGCGATTAAAGTGCGACTATGTTTTCAGCCTGTGGGCCTTTCTGGCCATCAGTAACTACAAATTCTACTCGCTGACCTTCAGCTAATGACTTGTAACCTGCACTTTCAATTGAGCTAAAATGAGCAAATACATCTTTGCCCCCTTCTCTTTCAATAAATCCAAAACCCTTTTGTTCATCGAACCATTTAACGGTTCCAGTAATTTTGTCTGACATAATAGTTTCCTATAGAAAATAATAAATAGTTCGCAACAATCTATAAATGAGGCGCGAACGACATGCTAGAAATTGGGCCGATACTTATAAACTACAGGACGAAGTATTTCAGAAAAGACGACGAAATGGGGAGAATAAATAGTTCGCTTAGTTTCAAGCAGGGTGCACGATACAGATTGTGAAGGTATGCGTCAACATCTAATCAGATAGATAATTGACATGCTGCTTCCTTAAAAAACCTCATGGGATTGTTCAGTTCCTAAACGTTTCTATTAAACTGCAGGATTCTACCTTTAAATGCGTCAGGCTTAGTCTTTGGACTAATTGCATTCAATTGCGCAACACGAAATCCAAGTGCTTCCATTCTTTGGATGAAATTGTTCCGGTAACCCCTTCCGGCCTCTACGATAATTACTTCACATTTAGGTTTTGCAAAATATTCAATGAAAATTGAAAGATTTTTTGAATGTTGTTGTTCATACAACAAATCACTGCCAATTATTAAATCAAATTTTTTGATTTCACCGTCTTGTTGATCTTCCCAAGCTGTTCGAAAAAATGGAATATGTTTGCCATTGTTTAGCTGTGTGTTGTGTTCGAGATAGTCTCCAGCAGAAGGATGTACGTCAGTAGCCGAAATATCGGCAAATCTTTCGTTCAATACAAGGCTTGCCAAGCCAACACCACAACCAATCTCCAGTATCCTTCGACTATTGACGTTGTAGTTGGTCATTAGCTCTGCGAGCACTTCACCAGATTGCCAGACCATGCCAAATAATGGCCAGCTAGCAGAAGAAATTCCTAGTGATTCTGCTTCACCATAGTCATCATCAAACTGTTGTCTGTCGCGTAGGCTTCGGTAATGAATATCATGATGACCAAACTCAGTGGTCTGATATCGATACCTTATTGCGGCCATTGACGTTCCGGATGTGAGAAAAATGAGTAAGCTGGATTTAGTATCGGCTTACATAACTCTATCGGCTGTGTACTAGAAATCCTTGCCATCTTCGTCTAATGACCAAAGAAAACGAATCATGCCAATAAGAAGTGGCAGAACCGAGAGTTTGCCTTCTTTCTAAAAAAATGACCAATGATGCTGATTTCAATCTAATTATTTTTTATAAAACCGACCTTAAGATGCAGAGCCTTCTTCTCTTGAAAGAATAAATTCATCCAAAGATCAGCTACTAATCCCCCTGCAGCGCCCTCCAAGAATGAGGCTATAGCAAAGCCTATGACATCCAATCCCTCGGTTAGAGAGAATTAGTATGACAGTACGTGGCAGGGCCAATGCCAAATAAGCTAATTTACAATTCAGATGTTTTGATTTTCTTTTATTACTCCATTTACTGAGTGTAGTTGTTAGCAAATAAGAATTTGATTCATTGATCCGATAGGTTGCAGTGCGGATTAGGTTTGTCGGTATTTATCCCGTTTTACCGTAGAAACCGTCCTAACACTAATAGGCAGCCCGCACAGATTATGTTAAAACGTTTTTTTAAACCACACTCTTCTATTGAGACTATGAACACGCAAAAACTAAAGCAAATAGCCCTACTAGTACTTTCAACGCTAGTCCTTTCAGCCTGCAGTATATCGGCAGAAACGCAGGCAAAAATGGATGAATTTAACCGGACTATACCGACCTGTTCCAGCGAGGCCGATTGCAGCAGCAAGTGGAATGCTGCGCTAAACTGGGTTGAAGCTAACTCAGATTTCGCAGTGCGCGGACCGGCAGAGGATAGAATTAATGCTACCAGCAACATCCGTTCCCAAGGCGGGGTTGGCGTAGTGGTTACCCGAGTAGCTAGTGGCTCAGGCTATCAATTGGTTGTGGATACCGAATGTTTCAGTGCTTACGGTTGCCCTAATATCTGGGATCTGCAATTGGATTTTAATCGATCCGTCAATGGTGCTAGATGAGACCACCGCCGTCTAAAATTAGTTGGTGTAAAGTGAGATATGTTTGTCGGAAACATGCCAACTACAATATTTATCCAGCTCAGTGAAAAGAAATTACTGCACAGTTCCTGGAAGTATTTCAAAACCGGTCTGAAAATCAATAAGGACGGAAGCTAGCGACAACAGCACTGATGCATCTCCTTGCAACGTGCCATAACCATCTTGTAATTGTTCTGCCAGAGTTGCCTGACCCATAATAACGACATCCAAATCAGTGCGATCCATAGTTACAGTGGCATCAGGGTTATTCGACAAATAGCCTTCAATATTACTTAGTGTTCCTCCGCTCATTTCAACAACGAAAGTCTGCTCAGTATCAGGGGTAATAAAATTAATTACATAGTCATTGCCATCCGCCCGAGAACTATCCACCCGGGTCGCTACTGAGTCCCACCATTGAGAGGTAGTCATAGCTCTAGCAAGAGGGCTTGTTCCTCTAGGAGCAACAATAGTCTGAGTACCATTGCGTAGCTCTTGTGCTGTTGCTAGAAACACATTACGCATACTCGCTGATTCATATTGATAGCCAAGTTGCTCAAACACATCTGCGAGAATTGCTTTGCCCTGCCGGTTGTCTGGTTCTGCATAGATTAGTTTGTTTAAGATTTCCATAGCTAGACGGTATTCACCAGATTCATATAGTTCTTGGGCTTTAGCGACAATAGATGTAGCTCCCCCCATCATTTCTACAAACAGCGGCGCGCTGTCAGCAGGGGACAGAGGCGCAAGCGTTGCAGGATTCCCGTCCCAATAACCAAGATAACGATTAATCACTGCGCGAGAGTTATGAAATTCTGAACCATGATATTGGCGCACATTCCATTGCTGCTGCAGACTTTCAGGTACTACATATTCATTATGAATTTCATTAATGGTTACGCCCTGGTTTGCTAAGAATAAAACCTGATTGTTCAAGTTAGCATACGCGTCACGTTGTGCCCGCATAACTTCCTGAATTCGATCATTACCCCAACGCGGCCAGTTATGCGAAGAAACCAAAACTTCCGCATCGCGACCAAATCGATACAGCGCTTCATTAATTTGTTTTGACCAACTAAGAGCGTCTCGCACCAATGCGCCTCTTAATGTGTAAACATTGTGTACTGTTGCCGTTATATTTTCGGCGGCCCAAAAAACTTTCTCTTGTGGGAACCAAGTATTCATTTCTGCCGGCGCTTCCGTACCAGGCGTATTCTGAAAAATCATAGTTACGCCATCAATGGTGTGTTCTTCATAATCATTCTCAATAACAAGAGTCGGCGCAATTAAACCGGTGCTGCCCGCAGCTAATCCTTTCCCAATAGCCGAATCGACCTGTCCGAAGGGGCTTGATGGAATGTTCCTGCCATATTGAAATCCGGCGCGACGGGACATCGCATTACCGGCATACACATTTTCAGAAATGGCTTCAGCCATGAACCCTTTGGGTGCGATAATCTGAACTACACCCTCGGTAACCTTAGCCTCATCAACCACACCTCTTACGCCACCAAAATGATCGATATGTGAGTGAGAATAGATTACGGCCTTCACTGGTCGTTCACCAAGATGTTGGTTGGCCAAACTCAATGCTGCATTAGCAGTTTGTGATGACAGCAAAACATCGAAGATCAACCAACCACTGTCGCCCATTACTAAAGTCATATTCGCCAGGTCGAAGCCACGCACCTGATACATAAAATCAGGGACAATCTCGTACAGGCCGTAATTCATATTGAGAGTGGCTTGTCGTTGCAAGGAAGGATGAATGCTGTCATATGTTTGGCTATTTAGAAGAAAATCATAGCGAGTCATATCCCACACGACTCTGCCATTCTCTGCGGTGATTTGTCGGTAATCAGGCTCAACAATAAATCCCCGACGGGATTCCTCAAAATCACGATCATCTGCAAATGGAAGTGACTTTCTCAGTTCTCGCTGAAGCTGGATCGTGTATTCACTAGCCTGATTGCCAGAACCATTAAAATGATCCTGTGCTGACGCATTTAGGGACAGGCTCAAAATACAAAACAGTAAGATGGCAGGAAGTGCCAAAGACGGATGTTGCTGACTAATCATGATTTTCTCTTCTGATGCGAGTATCGAGACTAGAGAGTATAACCGCAGAAGCTTGGCAACTGGCATTGCTCTCTGTTTACGGTGAAAATTATCAATCTCTATTCATTACACCTCTACTCAGACAAAAATTTTTTAACTCTCTGATTTTAGGTAGATTATTAAGTAGTACGAGTCTCGCCTACCATTCTAATGAAAGCGCTAATAAGGGAGTGAATTGAGATTGATTTTTTAAAGCGATTTGCTCATTTTGATAATGATATTATCGTAACCATTCGCAGCGGTTTTTGTTTCCCGATACATTTCCACATATCCTCTGGCTAAATAAAGAGGCTCCCCCGGCACAGTAGACCCTAATTCTATAGTCATAAATCCTGATTCCCGCGCAGATTGCTCACCTAGGTCCAACAATAGAGTACCGACTCCTTGGCGGATCCATTCGGGATGGGTGTACATAGCTCTGATACGGGCCGGCTCCGTCAAAGGATCACTGTAGGAGTCATCTCTCCCTTCTGTGTGATTACCACCGAAGAGGGTCCGACGCTTACCCCAACCGCCACAACCAACCATAATTATTCCACCGTCTTTCGCAGATTCGATAATAAAATAGGTACCATCATCGATCAGGGTTTGATCAACTCCCATGGATTCCTTATTCGCTTCAATTTCTCCAGCCGTCAGGAAAGCTTTCATGTTTTCTTCGATAGAGAGCTGCATGAGATTGATGATATCAGGAATATCCTTCTGCCGAGCAATCCGATGTGTGAAGTGTGCTTTGTTGTTCATCTCTGTTCGTTTTATATAGAAGTTTTCAATAGTCTAAAATAGAATTTTATACATAAGACTGTGAGCCATCTGAATTTCGTGTGCCGCCTACTAGCCGAGAAAGTATCGTTTGAAATTCTTCTTCACTAATGTCGATGTGCTCAACCACTCTTCCATACAAACTAATAGTTGGAACATTTCTTCCCTCAAAGTCTTTCTGTGCTCTCTCCAAGCAATAGAGAATTATTCGCTCTTTTTTATTAAGCCCGTCTCGAGCATCTGGAATATTTTCAAAAGGATCTATAGTGACCATACTATTAATTATCAGAAACCCTGTTGGAACCCTTATGCAGAAATACTTCCTAGCCGAATACCATAGACATACCATTCAACTAAACAACTGTATTTTACTATAATGGTTAGCATCACTCGAAAGTATATAGAAAAAAGGCCAGAGCGAGACTGACCTTTTGTCATATTTATTGAATTACCAATTTTTAAAACTATTCAAAACGAAAATAACGCTTAATCGATCGGGGGCCGACTTCCGCACTGTAAATAATCCCATCTTTATCAGCAACAATCCCTTCACCGCCTGAGCTTGCTGCGTAGGGGCCATTGTTAGCATCGAATGGGTCTGGAATGAAGAAATGAACTTCGCCAGTTCGCGCACTTCCTACACGAATACCGCGTCGCCAATCACCCCTACCACGACTTTCATTAGATTCAGAATCGACGGCGAAAAGCATGTCATTATCATCGATATAGATACCGCTATTGCGACTGAACTGATGCCAAGTATCTAGCAAGTTTCCTTGTTGGTCGAAAATTTGAATTCGATTATTGCCTCGGTCAGATACAAACAATCTGCCCTGAGAATCCATGGCTAAACCATGAGGTGCGTCAAACTCGCTTGGCCCAGAACCTGGCTCACCCCATTCCATTAAGTAGTTGCCTTGAGAATCGAACTTCACGATACGACCATTGCTGTCGCCGCCATGCCCATCAGCTACAAAAATGTCACCATTGGATGCCACATGAACATCGGAAGGCATATTGAAATGACTCTCATCTGTTCCAGTAACTCCAGGTGTACCCAGTGTTAACAATCTGTCGCCCTGTGGTGAAAACTTAACGACGATATGTCCTTTTCCTTCAGTACCAGGGGGCAAAGTAAATGGCGCATCAGTCACCCAGATATTGCCGCTATCATCTACATGAAAGCCATGGGGAACTGCAAAAATGCCACCCCCAAAGCTGCGCACCATTTCGCCATCAGAATTAAACTTAAGTACGACCGGCAAATTTGATTCAGCACAACCACGAATTGGATAGCCGCCGCGAATAGAGTCAGACTCACAACGTTCTGCTATCCAAATTGATTTACCATCAGGGTCCACATCGATAGAACTAGACGCACCCCACTCACGACCAGCAGGCATATTAAAAAAACCGGTAATAATTTGATAAGGATTAGGTAACTCGTTTACAGGTTCTATGTTTGCTTGTGCAAATGTTAACGAAGCTGCCAAGGAAATGCTGAGAGTACTAATTAGTTTTGTAGGGAATTTCATGTGAACTCCTTCTGTTTATTATTTTCTATTCTTTCCCATTTTCTGCGTGTTTCAATATTAGGAGCTATAAAGACAGAAATGCAGAGCTAAGCTCTGCATTTCAAGTTTCTTACTAAAGCGCATTGTTATTATAGTTTTGAACGCTCCAATTCAACATCAGCATTACGCCATAGTTCATCGAACTGCCGTTTAACGATAATAGCTTCTTGCTCTTTGCCCTGAGCTTCCAGCGCCTGATAAAGACCGAAAGTTGTCCAACCGTTACGTTGGTTCCACTCTAGGTCTTTTCGATAAACTCCTTCAGCTTCCGCTGCACGATCTGCATCGAGTAAAGCAGCGCCCAGATAGAGTCGAACAGATTGCGACCAATCCGGAGGCTCGGTGTAGTTCAAGTTATCTTGAAACTCTACCGCATGACCGTAATGCAAAATAGCGCCATCAAGGTTGCCTTTTGCTTCTTCGATCTCGCCAAGTAAGCCATGCATCGCTAAACCAAGAACATGATCGGCAGGTGTTGGCCCTACTCCAGAATCATTAACCCCGTCTGAAGTCATTTGCTCGCGAATAACTGCAAGCTCTGCTTCCGCTGGAGCAATATGTCCGCGGGCGGCATGAGCACTTCCCATGACATAAGCCCACATACCCTTCAGGTAAGGGCTATCGGCAAGCTCTTTATTCTCAGCATTGTCTGCATGAATTTTATCCCATTTGCCAAAGACCTTATCCATCATCCACGCATGAGCTGTGTTCTTATTACTACCTCTTAAAGCGCCCATTTCTTGTCCAGAATTACGATAAGCTGCCTTACTCGCCTCTTCATAGTTGCCCTGGAGCATATTTGCATAGCGGACAAAATCTAGCGCGTGGGGCTTATGGATTTTGTGAGACAGAGGGTAAGTTCCAATTAATGGAAAATTAGTATCGCCCCAAATCTCCGCAAATTGATCATCCACGATTTGCGATCTTTCATTAGACAAAATAGCTTTTTCGTATTCACCAACCCGAAGATAGATATGTCCAGGCATATGAACCATATGTCCGGATATAGGTAGCGTACCTTCCAGCTTCTGTGCTGCCGGCATTGCCAGTTCGGGTTGATTAGAACCCTCCATCAAATGAATATACAAATGGTTAGCACCTGGATGATCATGCTCTATAGCCATAGCTGCCTCCAAAGCAGCCTTACCTTCTGCGGTCCCCGGTTTAGCTGACCCATCAGCCTCCCAGTAATCCCAGCGGGTCGTATTCATATAGGCTTCCCCAAAAACGGTAGCTATATCTGCATCACCGGGGTATTTGTCATGCAGATCGCGCATAGCTGCTAGGAACGCAAAATCCCTCTCTCTGTCATCTGATATTGCGTCCTTGTTATAAAGTACAAAGGTAGCATTAATCAGATCACGCTCTAATTCAGTTCCGTTGCCTCCTAATTCCATTGCACGACGAATCGCTGCTAGGCCTGCGCCTTGTGGATCATCTGGCAAACCTTGGTAACGACTGTTTGGATTCGGCCCAGCGGCATGAGCTATACCCCAATGAGGCATTGGGTTGTCAGGATCTAAACGCGCAGCTTCTTGATAAGAAGCTATCGATTCCGGAAAATAGAACCCCCAAGCCATACGGATGCCTTGATCGAAAAAAGCCTGCGCTTCGGTAGAATCTGTAGCTATTGACCGGCTATAAGTACCGCCACCAGGAACAATTATGGCCAAAGCTTCATCAGAAGATTGAGCATAACTAATTGATATTACTGTAGTTAATACGGTTGCAGCGCTAATTAGTGCAATTAGTTTGCGCATGGACCTCACCTCGCGTTCATTGAACTGTCTGTTATTGTCATAATAGTTTCATCAACTGCAGGCCGCTCACCAAGGTTGGCGCACCTACAACTCATGAGGTCAGTATACTCCGATCAAAGGAGTCAGAATAGTTTGATCTAGAGCTGACCATGCTCGGTGCGCACAGAATTGCAATAATTCGCCGGTTTAAGTATTTTGACCTTGTCCAGCGCATGGTTTCAGCATCTAGTTCTTTTCTCCTGCCGCTTGGAAACACGAGTAATAGAAAGAGGGCAATATAATGATAATAACCAAAATAACGAAAGCCCAATTCTCAATCAGCTCCATTATCTCATTGCTTACCTTTTTGTTTCCTCCTAGTAGTTATGCCCAAGATGAGGCAATCGCATACTCTGGAATCACCGAATCAAGAATGATGTTTCAAGATTACTGTGCAGTTTGCCACGGCGAAAATCTCGAAGGCTCCGCCCAAGGATCACCGCTGCGGGGAAACTTAACTCATGGTGAATCAATGAATGACATTATTACCAGCATAACGAATGGTTTTGACACTGCTGGCATGCCAAGTTGGCGTGATATTTTCGCTCCTGTAGAAATTCAAGGCCTGGCAATGTACGTATTGGAGTCCCGGGCTAATGTCGGTTACGTAACTTCAAACTACGATGCGCCGATGGTTGTTCCTAAAGAAGAATTTGAGACTTCCCTACATAATTTCCGCATCGAAACTTTAGTCACAGAATTAGATCCTTTGCCCTTTTCAATCGCGCCATTACCTGATGGCCGAGTGCTAGTCACAGAAAAGACAAAAGGTGTCCGCATTATTAGTGCTGAAGGCGAAAAGTCAGAATTAATAGCAGGAACTCCTACTGCCTTCGATGACATTTATCGATTGGAGTCTCGAATCGATATCGAACGAGGTATGGGTTGGCTATTTGATATCCTGTTACACCCAAACTATACGGAAAACGGTTGGATCTATTTGTATCACAGTGACCGTTGCATAGATTGCAATGAATTAAGCCGTGAAAGAGAGCGTCCTGTTTCAATGAATCGATTGGTGAGAGGACGCATCGAAGATAATCGATGGATCGATCAAGAAATTATTTGGCAGGCACCCACAGAAGATTATGGCCTTGCCGGTGACGTTGGCGCCGGTGGTCGTGTTGCATTTGATAACAGAGGACATGTGTTTTTTACCATTGGCATGAAATGCGGTGGGGTTGGCGGTGGCATTCAAGACTTATCGACGCCCTGTGGAAAAACACATAGGGTAAATGATGACGGTAGTATTCCTCGAGATAACCCTTATTCTGATCGTGATAATGCTTACAAAAGCATATATACCTACGGGCATCGCAGCCCGCAGGGTCTGGAATATGATTTTATTAACGGCGAATTATGGGGAAGTGAGCACGGACCTCGGGGTGGTGATGAAATAAATCGCCTGCTCCCTGCAGAAAATTACGGTTGGCCCTTATACTCCATTGGCTTGCACTACGACGGCACTCGTGTTGATGGAAGAGGCTTAGGCATCGCTTTCGAACTGTCAGATATACAACAACCCACAGTAGACATGACACCTTCACCGGCTGTGTCGAGTTTTATCATTAGTAACAGCGAACAGTTTCCAAACTGGAACGGTGACTTTATTGTCGGTTCACTAAAATCTCGCAGCCTCTTTAGAGTAGATATAGAAAATAACCGCTTTGTGGAACGAGAAACTTTGTTTGAAGGTATCGGTCGTGTTCGAGATATTGAACAGAGTATTGACGGCACTATTTATTTACTTTTCGAACATAGTTCCGGTGGACAGATAGTAAAGCTCATTCCTACTGACTAAATAGTATTTTTATCATAAGAAAGTAAATAGGCTTTGATAAATTAAAATTCGTCAATAAGAATATTTAGGCAACGACTCATCGAAATAATAATTAGTTTTTCGTACTAACTTTTTTACAATTTAAGTCTACGGATTCCCTAGAGATTTTATTGAGAAAACCTTCATGAAAGAAATAGAACTGGACGTATTCACGGACTACATCTGACCTTGGTGTTACCTCAGTACCGTGAGTATTGAAAAGTTGAAAAATAATTATCCTGTAAAGATTCGTTGGATGCACTTTCCGTTACATCCAGAAACACCGCAAGAAGGGCTATCGCTGGAAGATCTTTTCCCAGGTCGTGATTTAGCTCCCATGAAAGAACGCATGACGGATCTTATGGCAGAAGCGGGATTACCCTACGGTGATCGTTCCCATACATTCAACAGCCGCCTTGCACAAGAGCTCGGAAAATGGGCAGATACTCAGGAGAGTGATGCTGACATACACGACTTACTCTATAAAGCCTATTTTGTCGACGGCATAAACATCGCGAATATCAATGCACTAACAAAAATTGCCGGGAATGCTGGCTTAGATATTGATGCCGCACACAAAGTCTTGGCTGAGCGCGAGTTTGAATTTGAAGTGGATAAAGACTGGCGGCGATCTCGAGAAATCGGTGTGACTGGCGTGCCGACATTCTATAGCCACGATCTCGCAGTCGTAGGTTGTCAGCCTTATGAAACATTAGAGAAATTTGTCCAGCACTTAATTGAATTGCAAGAAAGATAATAAAATAGATTTCTCAACCTAGTTCATCGTCATAAGCTCCAGGTATCCAGCTAGAGTGGCAACGCCACTGCAAGCAATTCATATCTTTTCTCTTAGTTTCATCTGCTCTTAAATTTGATCAGCTTACACTGACATGGGATATTTCGTTACTCGAAACTAATTAGTCACTGCCTCAGGATGTCATCATGACAATAATCAATTCAACAGAGAGAACAGCACTTATAACATGTGCTGAACGCTATATGGGGCCTGCTATTAAGGAAAAGTTTGAAGCTCTTGGAATTACCGTGGTGACAGGAAGTAATCCGATGACTTCCCAAATGGAATGCGAAGAATTAATTAAATCACTGGGGCGAATCGATATTCTGGTGGCCAATCTGGCGGAACCACCCATGACCGGCCCAGTGCAGGACATCAAAAATGACGACTGGAACAAGCTATTTGATTCTCTCGTAGACCCCCTGCTATATCTGACACGCGCAGTCGTTCCACAAATGGTCGCAAGGCAGTCAGGGAAGATCATTGCCGTTACTAGTGCCGCCCCGTTAAAAGGCATTGCCAATAATGCAGCTTATTGCGCGGCACGAGGCGCACAGAATGGATTCATTAAAGCGGTAGGGTTAGAGTTGGCTCGTAGCAATGTGCAGGTAAACGCAATTGCTCAAAATTATATTAACAACAATACATATTATCCTGATGACATTCTGGATAGTGACAAATTTCTTGATCACATTAAGCGAAACGTACCGACCAATAAAGTCGGTGCAGCGGAAGAAACTGCAGAGCTAGCAGCTTATCTCGCCAGTGAGAATTGCAAACATATGGTGGGGCAGTTATTACCACTTGCAGGCGGTTGGACTACCTAAGTTTTATCGTTTCATTGTCAGCTTTCGGTTCAAAATTAGGTGGTTGAGTTGTCTTGAGATAGTGAATTTACAAGGAAATGAAAAAAGAAGAAAAATTGACTGAACTACCACGCAGTTAAAAAACTCAGAACCTATACCAACTTAGAGTCCTTTCCGTCCCAAAACGGTTTACGCAATTCAGTTTTTAAAATTTTATTAATCGGTGAAAGAGGCATTGGCTCCTCTCGAAAAGTAATACTAACTGGGCACTTGTAACTAGCGATTTGCTCCTTACAGAACTTTATTAGTTCTTCTTCTGAAATACTATACTCACTTTTTAGGTTGACTACTGCATGTACCGCTTCACCCCAAGTGGCGTGAGGAATGCCTATGACTGCACATTGATAAATGGCTGGATGATCTTCCAGAATATTCTCCACTTCGATGGGATAAATATTTTCACCACCACTCACTATCATGTCTTTGACGCGGCCTTCTAGGAATAGAAATCCTTCATCATCCAGATAGCCTGCGTCTCCAGTGTGGTACCAACCGTCTTTTAGTGCCTCAGCAGTTTGTTCTGGTAAGTGCCAATATCCCGTCATGATATTGTCCCCTCTCGCCAGAATCTGACCGGTGGTATTCGCTGGAACTTCTTTATCATCTTCATCGGCGATAATTAAGTCCACATGTTTCACTGAACGGCCCACCGAACCTAGTTTTTTAGCATTAGGCCCTTCTAAAACATGATACTTAGAATCAAGACTAGTTAAAATTGGCGATGCTTCAGTCATGCCATAGGTCTGAAAAAACTCAGTCTTTGGAAATGATTTAATGATGCGACTAAGCAACGCGATTGAAAGCGGCGCAGCGCCAGAGGCCAACATTTTCAGTGATGACAAGTCGTAATTGCCAAAATCAGAATGATCCAGAATCATCTGATACATAGTTGGGACCAAAGTGGCAGAGTTGACCTGATATTTTTCTACCGATTCCATTAGGACCCTTACATCAAACTTCGGGAGTATAACCGCATGCCCACCCAAAGCAGTACAACTAAAAACTCTTGAACCGGCTGCTAGGTGAAATAAAGGCCCAATTACCAAAAAAGTCCAATGCTGTTGCATCCGGTACAAAGGAATCGAACACAATGTGTTGCACTGGAAGTTGTTATTACTCAACATCACTCCTTTTGAACGCCCGGTAGTGCCGCCGGTATAAAAGATAATAACTGTCTCATCGTCAACACTGGGGCTTATTTCGCAGTAGGCATTATTCCTAATAATATCGTAAACATGTTGTTCATAAGACAGCATGCCGTCAGGCGCAGCGTTGTCACCACAAGCGATTAAAGTCTTGACGCTGTCGCAACTTTCTTGAAGCTGTCGGGCCTCGATTAGATAGTTTTCATCTACTATCAGTACGGTCGGCGTACAATCTTGAACGCACTCCACCATTTCACGTACAGCGAGTCGATAATTAATTGGCACCATGGTGGCGCCGAGAATTGCAGGCGAGTAGTAGGATTCGAAACAAGCGTTTGAATTCAATCCAAGAAATGCGATACGGTCACCAGGTTTAACGCCAGCCCGCTGTAAAATTGTTGCAGCAGCGTGACAACGGTTTTTAGTTTCCAGCCAGTTTTGAGTGCGCCCACGAAAACTAATCGCTGGATGTTCTGGCCATTTCTTAGCAGCAGTAAATAGTAAATCACTAATTTTTGTTGGCTTGTTATCACTATCCATAGAAAGGTTTTATTCCCATCTGACATATATTGAGCACTTTATTGTTTCTGTGCTGCTTTTATCTTGTTTTTTGGCGAGATTACTGAGGCCCTGCGATTATATTTTCATCATGTAACGTGCTGATTTGCCCACTACTCATGCCCAGAACTTCTGTCAGAATCTCATCAGTGTGTTGCCCCAGCATAGGCGCCGGTTTTGGTGGCTCACTTTCCAAACCTGTAAATTGAATGGCTTGTGACGGCACAAGATAGGCTCCTATCCCGGGCTGCTCGATCCGGGTAAACAAAGGATTAGCCTCTGTGCAATCCACATCATTACTGATTAGTTCTTCAATTGATTGATAAGGCCCCCAGCAAACACCTGCTATGTTTAAACCTTGTTTTACTTCGAGGTAAAGCTTGTCGGCAAACCAGGGTGCGAAAAGATCCTTAAGACGTTCCCTCGCTTTAAATCGATCGCCTTCCTTGGAAAAATCCAATCCTAACTCTTCTTCCAAAGAAATAATCTGTGGCTTTGTGTTGGTCACATTTATGATTGCACTCCATTGGTTGGGGCTAACGCCAACTATCATTACCCGGCGTCCATCTTTACACGCAAAATCATGACCGAAAGTCCCAAAGATATGATTGCCCATGGGCTGACGCGCTTCCTGATTTACTTCGGCTTCCGCGACATAACCCAGGTGACCCATTGTTGCTAGAGCAACATCCGCTAGCGCCAGTTGCACAAACTGTCCCGCTCCGCTTAAGCGCCTGTGCCTTTCTGCAGCTAACAAAGCAATGGCGATTTGCTGACCTGCAAGGACATCCCAAGCCGGAAAGGGATTGTTAACAGGCGACTCTCCATCCCCACTTAAAAACGGCAAACCGATCTTACTGTTTACTGTATAATCTAATGCGTTTCCTCCATGGCGATCACCTACTAAATTGACGTAAATTAAATCTCCTCTAGCAGCACGTAATGTTTGATCTGCTAACCATCCTTTCGCTGGGAAATTGGTGACAAATAAACCATTATCTTCTCCTGGAGCGGCAATCAGGTTCTTGATAAGTTCTCGGCCAGCTTCATTGCGAAAATTGACAGCGATTGAGCGTTTACCTTTGTTTAGGCTGTGCCAGTACAAACTCTTGCCGTTTTCTGTCACCGGCCAACGATGATAATCTATTCCGCCACCAATCTGATCAAAGCGAATCACATCTGCACCAAGCTGTGCCAAGGTCATGCCCCCAGAGGGAGCTGCGATAAATGCGCTGCCCTCAACAACTCTTAAGCCTTTGAGAATGTATTGCACTGACTACTCCAATTAGTCGATCAGCAGGTAACCGTTATTGATTACTATCTTGTCCTGCTCTAAAGACTTACATCGAAAAGCAATCTCTTTGCCATTGCGCCAAATTTCAGTACGAATAGTTTCTCCTGGATAAACTGGTGCCGAGAAACGCAACCGCATTCGCTTGAAGCGATTCGAATCATAGTCACAGCAGGTTTTCACCAGTGCATGAGTCATCACACCAAAAGTACAAAGCCCATGTAATATTGGTGCATTAAATCCTGCATTTCGTGCAACACTGGGTGAAGCATGTAAAGGATTATAGTCGCCAGATAATCGATAGATTAATGCTTGCTGTGGCAAAGTTGGTAAATCACATACTTCATCAGGTTCGGATATTGGAACAGCATGCGGTTTCGGTGCTGATGATTTTCTATCACCACCGTAACCACCATTACCTCGCGCCAAGATTGTAGTTACAGAAGTGCAAAGGTCTTTGCCAGATTCAACATCTTTTACCACTCTATCTGAAGTTATTAGCGCTCCAAAGTTTTCGCCCTTGTCAACCACTTCGGTGATTCGAGTCGTTGCTTCTACAGTAGCCGCAGTAGGAATTGGATTATGAAATATAATTTCTTGCCCTGCATGCAATACCTTTACCCAATCTATATCCATGTCCTCTTCTTTTGCCCAAAAACCTGGATGCGCCATGACCACTGACTGACTAGGCAGAACTTTCAAACCATCTTCATAAACATAACGCAAGCAGTCTTCATCCAAAGGATCTTGTCCCATGCCGACTCCCAGAGCATAGAGAATGCAATCCTTTTCGGTATAAGTTTGACGAATTATTCCGAATTCGCGCTTTAATAAATACTCTGGGTTAAATGACATAATTAATTTCTTTTAATTTATGGAGCTTCTAATTATTTAGGACGTTTTTTAGGCAAGTAGGGTGTCAAAAAACTTAGATTGACTGATGATCTATGAACCATCTGTAACAGAAACAGCTTCAGTGGGTATCGTCCTATATAAATCGCATTTCATACCATCACATTGGATCCCAACTAAAAACATCACCTGATCTTTCAAGGGGGCAGAAATCGGATTTAAATGCTGGGATTACTCGATCCACTACTTTACCCGGTGTCCACCCTTCTGCTGTATGAGCAAATCGGATCGGCCGATTATGATTAAACAAAAATATTTCATTATTACGCACACCAAAGATTTGTCCGCTAACATCTTGAGCTGCATCGCTGCACAACGCTATTGCTAAGGGAGCTATCTTATCTGGCGTCATCTGTTGAATTTTTCCAACTCGGGCTTTTTCTTCTTCGGTATTCGTTGGAATAGTCCCGATTAAACGGCTCCACGCAAAGGGTGCAATGCAATTTGAGCGAACACGAAAGCGGCCCATATCCAGCGCCATGGATTTTGAAAGTCCGACAATTCCGAGCTTTGCGGCCGCATAATTGGCCTGGCCAAAGTTTCCGATCAAACCAGAAGTTGAGGTCATGTTTACAAAACAACCACTCGTCTGTGCCCGGAAGTGCGTTGCTGCTGCGCGGCTTACATTGAATGTTCCTTTTAAGTGAACATTGATGACAGAATCGAAATCTTCTTCTGTCATTTTATGGAAGATTGCGTCACGAAGATTGCCGGCATTGTTAATTACACAATCGATGCGGCCGAAAAAATTTATTGCGGTTTCTACTATTTCGTGGGCAGCATCCCAATCTGTTACGCTGGCATAGGATGACACTGCCTCACCACCTGCTGCCTTTATTTCATTAACCACCTCATCCGCAGGACTGGCGTCAGCGCCTGAACCATCTTCAGCTCCGCCCAAGTCATTAACAACAACCTTAGCTCCATTGGCAGCCGCCATCATAGCGATACCGCGACCAATTCCTCTTCCTGCGCCTGTTACGATGATGACTTTATCTTGTAGTAATGGAGCATTCATTGTTTGGATTTTCCCTTCTTTATATTGAGTTTGTTACGTGTGATTAAGCGCTCTCAATTAATCCTCTGGCGATGACTTTTAGAGCCAGTACTTCTTCAGCGCCTTCGAAAATCGATAAGACTCTAGCATCTACGAAATAGCGAGAAACTGAACTTTCTTCCGCATAACCCATACCTCCATGAATCTGCATGGCTTCGCGAGTTATCCATTCTGCTGCTCGGCAGCTAAAGAGCTTAACTAAACTTGCCTCCATTTGACCGCCACCTTCGTCCATCTTTTCCGCTACCGAGTAAGAAAATTGCCGGCAGGCTGTTATTGTAGCGAGCATCCGCGTTAGTTTTATCTGGGTTAACTGAAACTTGCTCAATGCTTTATCAAACACTCTACGTTCATTAGCATAGTTCACCGCTTTCTCAAATGCTGCTTGCATGAGTCCGGTGGCACGCGCTGCAGTTTGAATACGACCTCCAGAAAATCCCGCCATAGTGTAGTAAAAACCTTTGCCTTCGCCGGCTTCTTCACCCACTAGATTTTCAGCGGGAACAAAATAGTCTTCAAAGAACAAATCATAGGAGTGCATACCTCGATAACCGAGAGTAGCAATGGCTTTTCCAGTTAAGGCACCACCCCTATCCTGCTGATGACTGAAACTATGCCCCGCAAAGACAGGCTTTTCAATCAGGAACATACTTAAACCTTTGTAGCCAAGAGATTTATCTGGATTGGTTCGGCCCAGTACCACTATTAATTCTGAGCGACCAGCAAAGGTACACCAGGTCTTACTGCCATTTAGTATCCAGCCACCGTCCGTTGGTGTGGCTTTAAGAGCAACTGTTGCTACATCGGATCCTGTATTTGGCTCAGTAATTGAGATCGCACAGAGCATTTCACCATTGGCCAGAGATGGCAGCCACTTGTGCTTTTGCGCGTGTGTACCACCTGCTAGAAGAGCTCGGGCAGCTATTTCAGGTCGAGTAATTAGACTGCCAGCAGCACCCAATGAACCTCTGGAGAGCTCTTCCGTCACTACAATCATGCCGAGACTGTCTGGGTCATCGTCTGGCTGCAATCCGCCAAAGCGCTCAGGGATACAAGTGCCAAAACATCCCAACTCTGCTGCTGCTCTAATTATCTTTTCAGGGATGTCTTGATCTTGGCGATGGATCTCCTCCGCAAGCGGAGCAACCACGTCGTTAGCAAAACGATAAAAGGTTTCGCGAACAAGTTCTTTCTCTACGTTCAATATTGAAGGCAGCCGAACTATTTCGTCCTGTGCAATTTTACTGCCTAATGCCGCAAGTGTTGCGCCACTGCAATTTGTCAGCAACAGTTTTACATTGTTGGTAGATTCAAGAGTGAATATATCTGCAGCATCTAACTGCACATCAACTGAAATTGATTTTAGGCGGGAGAGCACAGACTGAAAAATTTCACCTGCAAATATAAGACTAAAGCTATGCTCCATTGCATTTTCATCAGCTCGATTAGCATATTCAAAAAAACAATTTGCGGCAGAGATTTCTGCTACACAGAACGCGAGTTCATAACTGGCGAACTGATAGTTGTCGAGTAGTACCGAGTTTAATTTACCATCTTCAGTACAAGCGATCTTAATATAGCGTAGCCCAGCATTTACTTGAACCTGCAGTGTTTCAAGTACACCCTTCGCTTTCTCCAGATCTATACTAGATGTTTGTACTAAAGAAACTGAATTCACCGGCATTGTAATAATTTTCGCAGTCTAAATTTTTAGGACAAAGCATACCAAGCACGAATTATGAAATAGCATGAAGCATAGTGCTATTTAGTTATAAGGTCCGACAATTGAAATAGAACAAATATTCTGGTGCGGAAATCCACCCAGATTATGATTCAATCCCATTTTTGGATTTGATAATTGTCTGTCGCCAGCACGCCCATTTAGCTGCAAATAATTTTCATAAATCATCCGCAATCCTGACGCACCAATCGGATGGCCAAAACACTTGAGTCCACCATCGATCTGACAAGGCGTCTTGCCGTCGGCGTCAAAGTTACCATCAAGCACTTCGGTAACCCCCTTGCCTTCTTCCGCGAGCTGCAAATCTTCCATAGTGACTAGTTCGGTGATTGAAAAACAATCATGAACTTCGGTCATGGTAATTTCTTCTTTTGGTTTACTTATCCCAGCTTCATCATAGGCCCTTTGAGACGCGATTCTTGTAGTTTTTAAATAAGAACCGTCCCAACTCTCGTGACTAGACTCAGTACCATTGGATACGGCCAATTGCAGTGCTTTCACAGAGACTAAGTTTTCCTTGCCTAAGCTCTTCGCAATTTCAGGCGTGGTTACGATAGCGCAGGCAGATCCATCACTCACACCACAACAATCAAATAGACCAATTGGCTCAGCAATGTAAGGAGCACTTACGGCCTGATCTTCTGTGATTTCCCGGCGCAGATGTGCTTTTGGATTCTTCACACCATTAGCATGGCTCTTTACAGAAACATGCGCCATGGCTCGTTTAAGGTCTTCTTTATTGAGCTTGTGTTTTGCTCGATAGCCCGTTGCCAATTGTGCGAATGCACCGGGCGCAGACAAGTTTGGCCAATACATATCATTTTCCAGGCCTCTGGAGCGCTGAGGTAAACCGCCGTAACCTGTGTCTTTGAGCTTTTCGACGCCCAGAGCGAGAGCAATATCACAGGCACCTGAAGCAACGGCATAGACAGCCCCGCGGAAGGCTTCGGTTCCGGTCGCACACATGTTCTCTACTTTAGTGACAGGGATATAGTTCAGACGCAATGCAATGGCCAATGGCATGGCGCTTGCTCCAACATTAAACGCGTCGATGCCCGCGCCAAACCAAGCTGCTTCTATTTGGTTTCGCTGAACTCCGGCGTCTTCGATACATTCCTCGAAGGCTTCAACCATTAAATCGGAAGGACTGGCGTCCCAGCGTTCACCGAACTTGCTGCAACCCATGCCTAAAATGACAACTTTATCTTTTATTCCACTCGCCATGGTTTAATACCTGCTTTTAGTCATTAATTTTTATACTTATGATTAATCGTTAATTTTTTTCTTCTATTACGGCTTTCCAAAAGTATTTCCTGAAGCCTCGTGCTGGGTCGAATTGCCTGATTCGAAAATGCACTGAAACTTTGGAACCAGACTCGATACCACCTTCTTCAACTTCCGTGAAATCCATCATAATTTTACCACCGCCATCGAACTGCACCATGCCAAAATAGGCAGGCGGACTCCAATCAAATGTTAAGCGGTCAGCAGTCCAAGTGACTACACTGCCTTGTTTGTCAGCAAACGAGTAATCATCTTGACTGTTTAAGGCGTTACAATCAGGATTTACGCAGTACTTCTCTTTTGGGATTTGTACGGTGCCGCATTCACGGCATTTGCCTCCTAGAAAACTTGTGAGAAAATCTTTTCTTCGGTTATACCCAGAGAGGTAAGTCTGTTTGTCTGCTTCACCGCGCTTGCCAATGTCCCGCTCAATCAAATTATTAAAGCCCAGAAATTTATTGTAATTATTTTCTTCTCGACGACGCGCTAGCGCTCCACTAACATTTAACGCAGGCTTGTAATTAGTAATCGCATCAGTTGCTTTCAATAAAATGGCGTCACAGCCCTGCCCAAATCCAATCATCAGAATATGATCACCAGGATTTGAATCTTCCAACGCTTTTGCTAATAGTAAGATTGGTTGAGCAGCGCCAGCTACACCGACTGTTGAAATTTGATTATCAACTAATGCAGTAACGTCTATGCCAAGTTTTTTCGCTAAGACTCCTGGTGTGCGAGACTGGTCAGTTGGAAGGATGAAGTGATTAATATCTTCAGTACTCAGTGATGCCGACTGGAGCAATTTTTTAACAACAGCCGGCACAGTTTTCATAAATCCTTCATCGCGGATCCAACGCTCTTCCCAATCATAGTCAAAACTGGATTCTTCGCCACGATAATGATCCACAAAATCTACGGCTAAGGTTTCGATGCCCACACACTCTGCAATCACATTCTCAGAACCAATGAGAACTGAAGCGGCGGCATCGCCCCATAACATTTCTGCTCTGGAGCCTGCTTTGCTTCTTCGATGTTCGGAAGCTACCAGTAGCGAGTCTCCCTCCGCTTTTGACTCTAACAATGAAATTAAAGCAGAGGTAGCAGCCCGCTGAGAAGCCCCTATATCCATGGTGCGAATTTGATTGTCAATGTTGAGCGCTTCGCTAACCACGACAGAATTTTGTCGATCTAGAAAAGGAAACGTGGTCGAAGCTAAATACAATGAAGAAAGTTTGACGTCTTGATTCGATGAAAGGCACTCACTGGCCGCTTCAACAGCCATGGTGATCACATCTTCATCCCAATTACAGATCGCCCGCTCACCTTTGCCGAGAGATTTTAAGCCCGCATCAAACCAAGCATTTGCATCAGCTACAGCTTTTTTGTTGAGCCTAGCGCGAGGGATGTAGACGCCATAAGCGCTAATACCAATCATAATTTTCCTCTTAAACTGTTCGCCCTATTACTAACTTCATTATCTCTGACGTGCCGCCATAGATGCGCCTTACTCGAGAATCAACAAACAAACGAGAGATAGGGTACTCACTCATGTACCCGTATCCACCAAACAACTGCAGACAGGCATCAACAATTTTATTGCCGCTTTCCGTCGTCCAAAGTTTCGCCATTGCTCCTTCTTCTGGTGTAAGTTTACCTTCGGTAGTTTTAACCAGACACTGATCGATATAAGACCAACCAACAGCAAGGTCTGTTTTCATCTCTGCCAGTTTGAACTGAGTATTTTGAAATTCGTAAACTTGCTTACCGAAGGCTTTTCTTTCTTTGACGTACTCCACGGTTAATTCATAGGCCCGCTGAGCCTCTGCCAGAGCACGGCAAGCAATAGTGATTCTTTCTCTGGGAAGTTCGTTCATTAATACTGCAAAGCCCCCACCTTCCTTTCCCAACACATTAGAAATTGGAACTCGAACATCGGCGAAAAACATTTCGGAAGTGTCTGCTGCTTTCTGGCCGATCTTTTCGAGATTGCGCCCACGACTGAATCCTTCCCTCTCGGTTTCCACGATTATTAGACTTACACCCCTAGCGCCAGCTTCAGGATCAGTTGAACAGGCTAGCAGGACAAAGTCACAATTTTGTCCATTAGTAATGAATGTCTTCTGGCCATTGATTACGTAGTCATCGCCATCTCTAACTGCAGAGGTTCGAACCGCTTTCAGATCGCTGCCGCAGCCAGGCTCGGTCATGCCAATAGCAGGGATGGATTCGCCCGTCACCATTCTCGGTAACCAGTATTTCTTTTGTTCTTCAGAGCCACTATGTAATAAATAGTAAGCGACTATATCGGACGACACTGAAAACCCGACGCTAGCACCACCGATGGCATAACCCACTTCTTCGGAAAGTATCATGTTGTAGAGAAAGTCAGCGCCAGGGCCGCCATATTCCTCAGGAATACCGCAGCAATGGAAGCCATTCTCCCCTGCCTTAAGCCAAAATTCCTTCGGAAGCCTCCCCGCTTTCTCCCAACTTTCGATATTTGGCTCTAGTTCTTCCCGGAAAAAACGTCTGGCGTTACTGCGAAAGAGCTCATGATCACTATTGAAGATTGCACGATCGTGCATATTGCTACGGTCCTCTTACTCTATTTGTGTGTCGACTAAAATGGATCGCAGATTCTAATCGAAATGGACAATAATTGCGATCTAGGGCAGGGTAAGGCCTTAGTCTAGCTAGCGCATAGATTGGGTTAAAGAACCCTTGAGAAAAAAGTACTAAACAACCAGAGTCCTGTGTTTTAGGAATATCAGATTCACTCGAAATGCATAAGCCACCCATCTAAAAATAGTGCCGCAAGAATTAGTGAATGGAAAGTCTAGTAGGTCGCAAGTTATATATAGCGCTGTTAGCGCCTGTCAGTGATTGCAGCGTCAATAAGTTGCGAGAAATTTTCCCGAAAGCCACCGCCGCTAGAGGGAGAAACTTGCGCCATAATCACAATAACAGTGTTTTGTATTGGATCGATAAAATAACGCGTTCCAGCTGAGCCATCCCACCAAATAGTGCCTTCTGATATGGGAAAACTATAGGCATTAGGATCAAGCACGAGATTAAAGCCACCCCAAGTCCAGCCCGAGCCAGCCCAATATCCATTCGAACCAATAGGCATAGCCCGTTCCGGTACCGCATTTTCAAACATCAGGTTGACGGTACTTTCTTGAAACAAACGCTCCCCTTGAAACAAACCGCCATCGAGAAGCATCTGTGAGAAATTCACAAAATCCATGACAGATGACAACAGACCCACCCCTCCTTCAATCAATCGCGGTCGCATAGTGAAAGGAATTGCTTCAATCTGATAAGGGAGTAGTTCGCCGTTGGTAGGGCGATAAACAGTGGCAAGACGGTCGCGATCAGAGCCGCTAGCCCAAAACTTAGTTCCTTGCATGTTTAGCCGCTGCAACAATTCTTCTTGAAGAAATTCTTCAAAAGGTCGCTCCGCCCAGACTTCGATAAGTTTCCCGATGATGGTCGCATGAATTCCGTAACGAAATTCGGTTCCTGGATCGTGAAAAAGAGGAATACGAGCTGCGTTGTCGACCATTTGATCAAGAGTAATGTTTCTATCTCTAACAGAATTTTCACGATACAAACGAGAGCTGCGACTACCCAGTCCAGATGTGTGGGTGAGCAAATGTCTAACCGTGATATCTGCAGTTCTTTCTCTGGTTTGAGAAAGATCAGTGCTCTCTGAGTCGAACAAAACACGTTGAGATTCAAATTTCGGCAAGTACATACTTACTGGATCATCTAATTGAAACTTACCTTGCTCATAAAGCAGTAGTGCTGCAACACTCGTGACTTGTCTCGCCATTGAATATATGCGAAACAGTGTGTCATCTTGCATTGGCTTCGCTTGTTCTATGTCCATTAAGCCTAAAGATTCAAAATAAATTACTTTGCCATCCCGTGCGACAGCAGCAACAACACCAGCAATATCTCCTTCATCGATATGTTGTTGTAATCGCAAAGTTGCGCGATTTAAGCCGTCAATCGACATACCTACACTAGTAGGGGTGGAAAATTCTAATTGCGCAAAAGCCGTGTTGGAAAACATTAGGTTAATTAGTCCAAATAGAGCCGCCAGACATTTTTTAGACATAGTGATTCAACTATTTAAAGGGCAGAGAAAAACTATTTCGGATCAGGCAGGAGTGTGGCCTGCCAGTCAAAGGATATATCTGAAATCGCGATAAAGTGGGGATTCAACAGTGATTCCTTCTGATTATATCGCAGCGCCTGGAATTCTGTATCTACAATATCTCCACCAGCGGCTGCTAATACTGCATGGGCGGCGGCTGTATCCCACTCGGAGGTAGGCGCAAGCCGAGGGTAAATATCTGCCTTCCCTTCTGCCAGTAAGCAAATTTTCAGAGAGCTCCCCATACTAACCACTTCAGCTTTACCTAATTCTGCTTCCATCGTGTTTATCAATTGATCTAACAAGTCACCGCGATGGCTTCGGCTTGCTACGATCCGAACTTGGCCTTGGTTTAACGCGAAATTTGCGATTGAAATAGCATCTGCTTCACCAGTTGCTGCGACTTTCCATGCGCCGACCCCCGTTTTACCTAAATAGCTGATGTTGGTAACAGGTACGTGGACGATTCCTAACTCAGGAGCACCGTTATTAATCAAAGCGATGTTAACCGTAAATTCACCATTGCGTTTTATAAATTCTTTGGTGCCATCTAGAGGGTCCACCAACCAGTATCGAGACCAGCTCAATCGCTCATCGACAGAGGTGCCATCAGATTCTTCAGACAAGATTGGAATCGAAGGTGTAAATTCCTTCAACTCAGCAATGATGATTTCGTGTGCATCCCGGTCAGCTTCGGTTAGGGGCGAATTGTCATCTTTGATGGTGACATCGATATCACCGGCTCGCTGGTAAACCGACAAGATTGCATCGCCGGCAGTTTTTGCTATTCGTAATAGCGTATCTAGCTGATTATCATTCAACATGGTGATTTGGAGATATTCTGATTCTAATTCTTGAACTCATTCGATAAGCTTGACACATGTTGCATGACTCAACAGAACATGCCAAGAAAAAACTGTCCGGATTTTAGTATGCCACCATGGCCTGCCATAGATACGATTATGTTTGATATGGACGGCACTCTGTTGGATCTGCATTTTGACAATTTTTTCTGGCTCAAACTAGTGCCAAAGAATTACGCAAATAATTTCAACATCAGCGAAAAAGAAGCTGCAAGTATAATTCTACAGAAATATAAAAAGGTAAGGGGAACTCTGCAATGGTATTGCCTAGATTATTGGCAGAGCGAATTGAATTTAGACATCTTGAATCTTAAGAAACAGATTAAAGAGAAAATTGCGATAAGGCCAAACATTGAAAATTTATTAAGTGAATTACAATTAACAAACAAAAGAATTTTACTGATTACTAATGCACACCCAGCAAGCCTAGAGATAAAAATGAATCACACTGGTATCTCTAGATTTTTTCACCAATGTATTAGTTCCCACCAACTGCAACTGGCTAAAGAGAATCCTGGATTCTGGGGACAATTACAAACCATCGAGCCTTATGATCCTCAACGTACACTCCTTTTTGATGATTCTTTTTCAGTACTTCGGCAGGCACAGAGCGAAGGAATTCGCTATCTTTATGGGATTAAAAAACCTGATAGTAAACAACCTGACCTGAAGCATAATGAATTTCCTCTAGTGGAAGACTTTGAACACATTATGCCTTCATGTAATGAAGTCTCGAACGCTGGAGACAATGACCATGGCTGAAAAAGAATTAGATAAAGTGCGCCTTGACAAATGGCTGTGGGCTGCTCGATTCTATAAAACCCGCGCGCTTGCCAAGCAGGCCATCGATGGAGGCAAAGTTCAATGTAACGGATTGCGACCAAAACCAAGTAAGGAAATAGTGATAGGAACACAAATCAAGTTACGCCAAGGATTTGATGAAAAAATTGTTGATGTCAATGCGCTTTCTGAACAAAGGCGGGGCGCACCAGAGGCACAACGCCTTTATGAGGAAACGAAGGAAAGTGTTGATAAAAGAGAAAAACTCTCAGAACAACGCAAAGCCCAACCCAAACATTGGCCCAGTGCCACCAAGCCAAACAAAAAGCAACGTCGACTAATTCAGCAATTTAAACAACAGAATTGATGAATCACTGCAGCATGCCGCGTTAATATTTCAAATACGGCCAGCGTTCGCATGCGCCAAAGATATTTGCCATAATGCGCGCAGCGCCAATTAACATGATGGGGTTGATAGTAATAATTCGCCATATCCCTTAACTAGGAGTCACTTTGGCTAAGCAATTCAGCGACTGTCTGCAGCGTTATAATCTGCCAGAATTTGAGCGAGAATGGTTGACCGTTATTCGGGGAATTGAAAAGGAAAGCCTTCGGGTTTCACCGGACGGTCATATCTCTCTTTCCGATCATCCAGTTGCGCTAGGGTCAGCACTAACCAACCCCTATATCACAACGGATTTTTCTGAAGCGCTACTAGAATTCATAACACCGGCGTTTCAGGATATCGACGAGTGTTTGCGAGTTCTTGAAAATATCCATCGCTTTAGTATTCAAAACCTTGAGAACGAGGAAATGCTTTGGGTTACGAGTATGCCCTGCCCCCTAGCAGCTGATGCTGAGATTCCCATCGCTCGATACGGCAATTCGAACATAGGCAAACTTAAAAATCTATACCGTCGCGGTTTACACAATCGCTATGGCAGTCTTATGCAAGCCATTTCCGGTATTCACTACAATTTTTCAATGCCGGATTCATTCTGGGAGCCCTATAAAAATATCTGTCAGAATTCTGGAACGATGCAGGAGTTTCGTACTGACAAATATCTTCATTTAATTCGTAATTTTCATCGCTATTCCTGGTTGCTCATTTATCTCTTTGGCGCATCTCCGGCTGCTTGCAAATGTTTCGTGGAAGGGCGAGATCACAACCTAGAAGAATTCGATAAAACAAGTTTGTATCTACCTGGCGCTACTTGTTTACGAATGGGAAATCTTGGCTACAAGAGTGAAGCGCAAGAATCGCTGTTTGTCTGTTACAACGATTTACCGAATTATGTGGAATCTCTCCATCAAGCCATGCACACATCCTATCCAGAGTATGCTGAAATCGGCCAGCAAAGTGATGGCGAGCATCTTCAAATCAACACTAGTTTGTTACAACTTGAGAATGAATTTTATTCTACTATCAGGCCCAAACGTAATGTTAAAAGTGGTGAGCGGCCTTTAGATGCTCTTACTAATAGTGGCATTGAATATGTTGAAGTTCGTGCTCTGGACCTGGACCCCTACTCGCCACTTGGAATATCTGCAGAACAAATCCGTTTTCTTGATACTTTTCTTTTACACTGCCTATTAACCGACAGCCCTCAATGCAATGAAGTTGAGTATCTAGAAGTCGCTAGCAACCTATCTAAGGTAGTAGAGCATGGTCGAGACTCTGAACTTTTGCTGGACAAAGAATCCACTCCAATTACACTTAAAAAATGGTCGCTAGAATTACTGAATGATATGGCTCATAGCGCGGGTTTGTTTGATGAAATACATAGTGATAGTAAACACTCAGACGCATTGTCTCAGCAACTCGCAAAAACAGAAGACCCATCACTAACCCCATCGGGAAGGATGTTGACTGAAATGACTGAAAGAGAGATGTCTTTCTTTGATTTTTCAATCCAGCAATCCAAAAAACACCACGCGTACTTCAGTAATAATGGTTTAGACGAAAAAACTTTACACCACATGCACGCAACTGCTGCTGAATCTCTCGATGAACAATTGGAAATTGAAAGAAGCGACGAAATTGATTTTGATCAATTTCTAAAAAAATGGAACGATGCATAAGCTTTTTTTGTCTTACTATATGACATCAATCAGAAACTATTCCTTTTGCTCCACTTTAGCTATCCAACTTCTTCTCCAGATCATTTAACTACTTTCTCTGCCAGCGAAAATATTTCTCGATCCATGGGAAATACTTTTCCGGTAGCCGAGCTTTTCTCCATGCATTGGCAGTTAATTTGTTAGCTTCTAGTAGGGTTGGGTATACGTGAGTAACCGCGGAAATTTTTTTGAGCCCCAGACCATGAGTCATTGCAAACACAAATTCTCCTATGAGTTCTCCGGCATGATGGCCAACAATGGTTACGCCTAAAATCTTATCTTTGCCAGGCGCTGTTAGGACTTTGACAAAACCATGAGCCTCGCCATCTGTAAGAGCTCGATCAAGATTATCCATATCATAACGTGTTACTTCGTAACTGATATTCCTTGTATTCGCTTCTTCTTCGTTTAAGCCAACCCTAGCGACTTCAGGGTCAGTAAAGGTTGTCCAAGGCACAACATTGTATTTGGCATTCATGCGCCAAAGGCCACCGAGCATTGCATTAATAGATGCGAAAAACGCTTGGAATGACGCCATGTGAGTGAACTGAAATGGACCAGCTACATCTCCACAGGCGTAAATATTTGGATAGGAGGTTTGCATCGCCTCATTAATTTCGATGGTTCCCTGTGGAGTTGATGATAGATGCAACCCCTCTAACCCAAAGCCTTCGACATTAGCCTTACGACCAATAGCGAGCAGCACTTTATCAAATTCAACCCGGACTGCCTGACCATGATGTTCCGCTTCCATAAAATTCTGTCCTGAAGTCTTTTTAAACTTAATTAACCGATGATCTGTCAGAACAGTAATGCCATCTTTTTCAAAACGTGCTGACAAAGCCGCCGATACTTCTGAGTCTTCTCGGGGCATAATGCGGGAAGCAATATCAAGCTGGGTTACTTTGGAGCCAAGATTATTAAAGGCTTGGGCCATCTCACAACCAATCGGACCGCCCCCCACCACTAGTAGTCGCTTAGGTAGCTCACGCAATTCCCAGACAGTATCAGAAGTAAGATAGTCAATATGGTTCAGTCCGGGAATCTGCGGAACCAAAGGTCGCGCTCCGGTCGAAATGATGATTGCACGAGTGTTAATTATTCGACCATTTACTTTGACAGTATAAGGCGACTCAATGTAGGCCTCTCCCTGAACACATTCAACGCCTAAGGATGTGAAGCGTTCTATAGAGTCATGGGGTTCAATGGTTTTTATAACCTTTTGGACTCTCTCCATCACTCTTGCAAAATCAACTTCACCGGCACCATTATTGATACCAAATTCTTCTGCCCTTTTTATGTAAGACATAATGCGGCCGCTCCGAATTAGTGATTTGCTTGGAACGCAGCCTGTATTTAAACAATCTCCCCCCATCTTATGCTTCTCAATTAAAACTACTTTTGCTTTTGCTCCAGCTACTATCAATGAAGCCACTAGGCCCGCCGAACCTGCACCAATAACGACGACATTCGCATCAAACTTCTTAGGCTTTCGGTAGTTTTTCAGAACTTTGTTACGTTGGATTTTACTAATGATAAGCTTGGCGATAAGTGGAAAGAGACCGAGCAGTACAAACGAAAAAATCACTGAGCCACCGACTAACCCAGACAAGGACGTGATTTGTGCTAATTCTGAGCCGGCATTGACATAGACCGCTGTACCTAAAAGCATGCCCAACTGACTGACTAAGTAAAAAGGAACGGCTTTAATTCCCGTTAAACCCATGAGCAGATTTACAATAAAAAATGGGAACAGCGGAACCATTCTTATGCTAAATAGATAGAAGCTACCATCCTTCTCTATGCCTTTATTAACTGATGTTAGATAGTCGCCAAACTGATTCTGCACCCAATCACGCAACAAATATCTGGAAACTAAAAAAGCAAGGGTTGCACCGATGCTACTGGCGAAAGATGCTATAAAAGTACCCCAAAATAATCCAAAGATTGCTCCACCAATCAAAGTAAGAATCGCGGCGCCTGGGATAGATAGAGCAGCAACAACTATATATATTGCGAAATAGGCAAGAGCTGCGACGGTGAAGTTCTGATTTTTGTACTCTTGAATCGTATTTAATTGAGATTGTACATATTCGAGGGCCAGGAACTGACCGAGATCAAGGATAAAATAGCTGCCAAAAGCTATTACAAATACTGTCAAAATGCCGCTTTTTGCTTTACTCATCAAACTTCCTTTATTAAGGTCGAATCTCTATGTTGGCGTTGCAATAAAGGCTTCTTCCAGGGGCATTTAATTTATGTTTTCGAATTTTGATATGCTATAAACCACTTGCGATCAAAACCCCTGAAGCCAAAGATCGCGCAGACCAGCAATATAAACGTCAGGAACCCTTTGATCAATTTCATTGCTTAAGAGAATCCCAAGTGTCGAATTTTGATTTTAGTCGTGAATTTCCCATAAGCCGAATGCGCAGGATGCGCAGGGATGGTTTTAGCCGGCGTTTAATGCGCGAAACATGCTTGAGCACAGATGATCTGATTTTCCCAGTTTTTATCGTCGAGGGTAGCAATGAAAAACAAGCCATCGAATCTATGCCAGGGATATTCAGATTAAGTGTCGATAATCTCCTCAAAGAAGCTACCGAACTAGTTGCTCTAAAAATTCCAGCAATTGCTCTATTCCCCTCACTTGATGATTCTGCCAAATCTTTAGACGGCAGAGAAGCATACAATCCTGAAGGCTTGGTTCAACGAGCCGTCAAGGCATTAAAAGAAACTCAACCTGAACTGGGCGTAATCACGGATGTTGCCTTAGATCCCTACACAACCCATGGCCAGGATGGAATTATCGATGACAGCGGCTATGTGCTGAACGACGAGACCGTTGAAGTGTTGACGAAACAGGCGCTTTCTCACGCTCAAGCTGGAGCTGACATAGTTGCTCCTTCAGACATGATGGACGGCAGAGTCGGTGCAATTCGCTTTGGCTTAGAAGAGCATGGACTGATCTATACCCGCATTCTCGCCTATTCCGCAAAATTTGCCTCAAGCTACTACGGCCCGTTTAGAGATGCCGTAGGATCAAGTACCAATTTAGGTAGCGGGAACAAATATAATTACCAAATGGATGTGGCAAACAGCGATGAAGCATTGCAAGAAGTCGCATTGGACCTCGCAGAAGGTGCCGACATGGTCATGATTAAGCCAGGCCTGCCTTATCTGGATATCGTCTATAGAGTCAAACAAGAATTTGGTATCCCAACTTTTGTCTATCAAGTCAGCGGCGAATACGCAATGCATATGGCGGCCGCTCAAAATGGCTGGCTGGACGAGGATGCGATAGCAATGGAATCTCTTATAGCCATTAAGCGCGCAGGTGCCAACGCCATTCTGACTTATTTTGCGAAGAAAGCAGCGAAGCTTTTATTGGAAAAATAAATTCAGCTAAACAAGTTAATTAGCGTTTCGCCTATAGAAAGCCACAATATCTTGAATCCTGAACAATTAGCCTTATTATAGACCTATCAAGTGAAATCGAGAGCTAACTAATTAATTGAATCTCTAGTGAGTTTTAGCCCCTAACCAGGAAGGATTGTGTTTATGAGCGACAATATCGTTCACATTTCGGATAGTAGTTTTGATCAAGATGTATTGCAGGCAGAAGGCCCTGTACTTGTAGATTTTTGGGCAGAGTGGTGCGGGCCTTGCAAGATGATCGCGCCAGTTTTAGTAGAGCTCGCTAATGAATATGGCAAAAAGTTAAAAGTTTGCAAAATGGATGTCGATGCAAATCCAGATACGGCGCCAAAGTACGGAATTCGTGGCATACCAACTCTAATTCTGTTTAATAAAGGTGAGGTGGCGGGCACTAAAGTAGGCGCCCTCTCGAAATCCCAGCTTTCCGCTTTTATTGACAGCGCCACTTAAATTGCGTTTAATGCGGTGTCTCGCTCATCTGCGGGGCGCCACAGGAAGCGGAATTTCCTACTTAAACCTAGTAAAAGCGCACTAAGAAAGTAATCGAATATTCCACGTTGACCTGAAAAATTCCTGGTAGTGACAGAATATGCGCGTTGCGAAAATTTCTGCGTACCTAATTTACAATAGCGTAAAATTTTTGGACACATAAATAGAGTGGGCCTATAGTAAAAATAAGTAAAACAATACCTTGTTAGATACTATAAAATTAGATCAAGAAAAAATATCTACAGAAATATTCTCCACTCAGCAAGATTAACGAGTTCTAACAACAATTCTTTTTAACCAATAATCAATTCTTTAGGCTTTATCCAAAACACTTATGACTTGAGGACTGCCTAGTTTCTTTGGCAGCACACTCACAATTCATCAAAGCAATCATCAACTCCCCTACAATAGAAACACAACTATGAACCTTACAGAACTGAAAGCAAAACCAATCGCCGAATTACTTGCAACTGCTCAAAATATGGGATTGGAAAACGTTTCTCGCTCAAGAAAACAAGACATAATCTTTGTCATACTAAAAAAGCATGCAAAGAATGGGGAGGATATTTACGGTGATGGGGTTTTGGAGATTCTGCAGGATGGATTTGGATTTTTAAGGTCAGCAGACTCTTCGTATCTAGCCGGCCCCGATGATATTTATGTTTCCCCAAGTCAGATACGACGATTTAACTTACGAACCGGTGATACGATCGCCGGAAAGATTAGACCACCAAAAGATGGCGAAAGATATTTTGCCTTGTTAAAGATTAGCGAAATTAACTTTAGCAAACCTGAAAGTTCTAAAAATAAAATCCTGTTTGAGAACCTCACTCCTTTATTTCCTAATGATCGATTGGCACTACAACTAGGCAACGGCAGTACCGAAGATCTAAGTGCACGTGTTATCGATTTAACAGCGCCAATTGGCAAGGGACAACGGGGATTAATTGTGTCGCCCCCTAAAGCGGGTAAAACACTTATTCTGCAAAACATCGCACAATCGATTACTAGGAATAACCCAGAATGTCGATTGATCGTTTTGCTGATCGATGAAAGGCCAGAAGAGGTAACTGAAATGCGACGGACGGTAAGGGGGGAAGTCGTAGCTAGTACGTTTGATGAGCCTCCTTCACGCCATGTCCAAGTGGCAGATATGGTTATCGAAAAGGCTAAGCGATTAACCGAGCATAAAGAAGATGTTGTCATTCTTCTCGATTCAATCACACGACTCGCCAGAGCATACAATACCGTGATTCCATCTTCTGGAAAGGTGCTAACTGGCGGTGTCGATGCTCATGCCTTGGAACGCCCTAAGCGGTTTTTCGGTGCAGCACGGAATCTAGAAGAAGGCGGTTCGCTAACAATCATCGCAACCGCGCTTATTGAAACTGGTTCAAAAATGGATGAAGTGATTTACGAAGAATTCAAAGGAACCGGTAACATGGAATTACAACTTGACCGTAAGATTGCCGAGAAAAGAGTTTATCCTGCTATCAACGTCCGTCGATCTGGTACTCGACGTGAAGATTTGCTGACCACCGAAGAAGAATTACAACGCATGTGGATACTGCGTAAGCTTCTCAGCTCCATGGAAGACGTGCAAGCTACCGAATTCATCTTGGATAAACTTAAAGATACCAAGACCAACGATGACTTCTTTAACGCGATGAAGAGAAAGTAATTCCTGACTTATTTCACTTTTAATTTAATTTATTTTTAGTTTCCCTAGCATCCTTAAAGAAGCTTTCTATGTCATTTAAAGATCTCCGCCACTTTATTGATCTACTTGAAAAAGAAGGCGAACTCAAACGAATTAAAATTGAGGTAGATCCTTACCTTGAAATCACTGAGATATCTGACCGCATTTTACGTCATGGCGGGCCTGCACTTCTTTTTGAAAACGTCAAGGGCTCTTCCCTTCCTTTGCTAGCGAATCTATTTGGCAATACTCGTCGCATTGCTTTAGCGATGGGCCAGGAAGATCTGGAGGGCCTGAGGGACGTCGGTAAATTACTCGCTTTCTTAAAAGAGCCCACACCACCATCAGGATGGAAAGATCTCTGGCAAAGTCTGCCAAGTTATAAAAGCGTTTTAAACATTGCCCCAAATGTAAAAAAAACTGCGGCTTGTCAAGAAATCGTCATTGAAGAAAGCGACGTAGATCTATCAAAGTTTCCAATACAAACCTGTTGGCCAGGTGATGCTGCCCCATTAGTTACCTGGCCGTTAGTTATTACTAAAGGTCCAGAAAAAGAGCGCCAAAATCTTGGAATTTACCGGATGCAATTAATTGGACGCAATAAACTAATCATGCGTTGGTTATCTCATCGCGGGGGGGCTTTGGATTTTAGGGATTGGAACTTAAAACATCCTAATAAAGCATTTCCAGTATCAATCGCATTAGGGGCTGATCCAGCGACTATCCTCGCCACGGTGACTCCAGTTCCAGATACTTTATCTGAATATGCGTTCGCGGGCTTATTGCGGGGCGGAAAAACTGATGTAGTATCTTCACAAACGAATGATTTGCAAGTGCCAGCCAGTGCAGAAATTGTGCTCGAGGGTGTAATTGAGGCTGATGAAGTTGCAGACGAAGGTCCTTATGGTGATCATACCGGTTACTACAACGAAGTAGAAAAGTTTCCGGTTTTTACCGTGAAGCGCATTACTCATCGCAAAGACCCAATATATCATAGCACTTACACAGGTCGACCACCTGATGAGCCGGCTATGCTAGGTTTAGCACTGAACGAAGTATTTGTGCCACTGTTGCAGAAACAATATCCGGAAATTTCCGATTTTTATCTGCCGCCGGAAGGATGTTCCTATCGTATGGCCTTAGTTAGCATTAAGAAACAATATGCCGGCCATGCCAAACGGATAATGATGGGTATCTGGTCATTCTTACGACAATTTATGTACACCAAATTTGTGGTAGTAGTAGATGACGATGTTGATATACGCAAATGGGAAGATGTTATTTGGGCAATTACTACTCGTATGGATCCAAGTCGCGATACTGTAATTATTGAGAATACACCGATTGATTATCTAGATTTCGCGTCACCGGTATCAGGCCTCGGCTCCAAGATGGGACTGGATGCAACCAATAAATGGTCTGAGGAAACCTCCCGGGAATGGGGCACAACCATCGAAATGAGCACCTCAATTAAGCAGCGCATTGACGATATCTGGCAGGAGCTGGGAATCGACTAGCTAGTGTGTAAACTTTTTCTGCGCCGGAAGTGGTAATTTTGGAAGCTCACTACCAATTAAGTCCCCATAACTTTGCAAATAAGTTTCGCTCGCCTGTACTTCACCAAGATGTTTCAGCAGGCGGCTTAGCTCACCATATGCTTCCGCAGATGGAGATATTTTAATACTTGCTTGGTAATACTCTTTGGCTTTCCCCCACAACTCATTACGCATGGAAATTCGCCCCAAGCAAAGCAGTAGGTTCGCATTTTTCGGCCTTGATTTTAACCAATTTTCAGCAACCAATAATTGTTGTTGGCTCTCACCAAAATCTTGCTCGCCATATCGTAGTATCAATGCCTCATTCCAATTTTTACTTATGGCCACTTCGATCACTTTTACAGACTCTCCTTGAGCATCGCATTGATTTAGCAGCTCCACATAGTGTTTAACTACTTTTTCATCCTCGCGATACCTGGCCGGTGCTTTGTTCCAAAGCCTCGTAAGTTGAGTAAGTGCGTCCTGATTTGATAAATTCTTTCTTTTAGCACAACTCGCGTAAAGTTCTTCCATAAAGATGCGCATCTGAATCTGCTCGATGTCATCAGGGTCAATCACTTTATTCTTTTCTAAAGTTGGTATTAATTCTTTCACCGCTTGCCAATCTTCTAATTTTACATAGACGTCTTTGAGAAGATGAAGTAGAGAAGGGTCATTAAGTGAGTTTTTCTTCAACTGCTCTAGCACCGCTACGGATTGTTCAAGTTTTCCAGACTTAAACAAAAGCTGAGCCTTTAGTAAATTAATAGTAGATCTAGTTTTGGGGTATTTTTCTTCAGCTTGCTCAAGACACTTTATCCAATCATCCTTATGCCCAATTTTATGGGCCGCATAAGCAGCAGCAAGATAATTCACTACACTAGCATCTGTATCGGCAGCGCTCTTAGTAAGTAAGTTGTAACTTGACTGCCAGTTACCTCTGGTAAAATATAGTAATCCTTCAATAGTATCGCTACGAGCTCTAGCTCGCCGTCTTTTGCTTACCGATTGACCTAGCTGAAAAAGTAGTTTCGGATTTATCCACTGCAATAATACGAATACTAATCTAGCCAATAAATAAACAACACCGCTGGCAACCAGCAATGCAAAGAGACTTGTTTCGAAGGTATAACTGCCAAAAGCGATAAGAAGGTACCCAGGGTCGCTGGGGAAACCAAGATAAAGGGTTACCCAAAGAGCCACCACAATGGCGAAAAGGCTGAAAATAAATAGGCGAATCATATATAAGTCACTAAAAATTTAGATGATAGCTATTAACCCATAATCATCAAGCAAACTTAGTCTTGGGTTAATTGCGCAATCAGAGACAGCGAGCCTTCCAGAGTGGGCAGTGAAGGATTTATGTTAATACTGCTTAATTCATTGAGCTCAATTAACATGGTTTGACCCACTGCTGTATCAGTTACCGCATAGCGCTCTAGCCAAGCTTTACTGTTAGCAAGACTATAGCTATATAATTCTTGGTCTGGAGAGAACAAAGCATACTGTGCCTGCTCCAACGTTAAGCGCAAACTTTGTTTAATGTTAGTTTCTTGACCAGCTACTAACGTAGACGCAGGATTCTCTTCCCATTTCTGCCAAACAAAAATGGAACTTAGAAAGTCATAAGTCAACTCCACAAAACTGCTAGAGTTAGACTTGATTTCAACAGCTGTGGATTCTTCGCTACGACGGCTCTCAAAATTCTTTCGCATCGAGCCCATCAAATCTATCCCCTCAACTCTATTAGTTAGATTAGAAAGGCGTATATAGATGCCTTCAGTATCGACTATTTCGATGCCCCTCAGCATTGATAAATCATTAGCTAGTGATCGTCTTAACCTTAGAACCGAGTTGTTACCTGATTCGATTAGTGATTCTTCTGCGTCTTCTAATAATAAGATAGCAGATTTAATGTCTGCTTCTAGTTGCAGCTTTTGATTTGCCATACGCATTAAGAATTCAGCTTCCAGAATTTTCCAGTCAAGGTTTACCTGTTCTGCAGTCGCAGGTTCCTGAGTCTGTATTTGAACTAACTGTTGTTGCAGTTTTTCGATTTCAGAATTCAACGTTGATTCAATTTCGCGCACCACAGAATCATCTATTTCTACAGATGGTATTGGCGCAGCAAATTCTTCACGCAATTGACCTAGTTCGGAATCTTGATTAGAAACTATTTGACTAAGCTGTTGGTTTTCATTGGTAAGTTTGGCAAGACTTTGTTGCAGCAAATACTGTTGGTACCCCAGATATACCGCGCCCCCAAGCAGTGGCACGAACAGAGCAACGACTACCAAAAACCGGCGTCTTGCGTTTTGTTGCTGCCTAGAACTATGGCCTCCAGCTTTGGCGCTGCCTTGAGATAGCTCTTCAAGTATCTTCGGCGTTTTGGGCTTATCTGCCACTAGAGACCTCTATAATTTGGTGGCTAGGGTTGCTTTGAGAAATTACTTAGGCTCACTATCTAATTTTTCGGCTCAATTAGCAATTTCTTGTAGCGCATTTATTATCGCTTCATCATTCGCGCCCTGCGCCAATTTGACCTTAGTATAGCCTAATTGCGCGGCGTCCTTGGCAACTCGGTTTGATGGAACGATAATTGGAATTGATCTAATAGTATGTGCGAGCTGAACAGTATCTTTTATAAGCCAATCCAATCTTGCCAATGACTCCCCACTAGTTACTACTAAAATATTAATATTTTCTTGTATGAGCACATCGGCAAGCTCTTCTCCCGATTTCTGTGTTGGCATTCTCCGATACACTTCAATGTAATCAACTTCAGCACCGCGCTGTCTTAACCTCTCGGCTAATAATTCTCGGCCACCGATGCCTCGCACGATCGCGACTTTCCCTCCACTGATATCCCCCAATTCATCAAGTAACAAAATGTCTTCACTGCTTGCACCAGCATCAGAATTAACCACAGCACAATTGAGTTCAATGGATACTTTTCTTGCCGTACTTGGACCTATTGCCAATACGCTGACACCCAGTGGAAACCTCTGCCAATAATCATTAATCCATAGTGCGCCAAACTTTACCGCATTGGTGCTTATAAAAATGACAAGCTGATAATTATCAAGATTTTCAACTTTTGTTTTTATTTGTTGAACTAAAATAGGCTCGCTAACAGCTTCAATGGCAAAAAGTGGAAAATGTTTTGCCTCACCACCATTATCTTCAATAGCAGAACAAAGCGACGCGTGCTGATGTTGTGGCCTGGTGATCAAGACGCGCAAATCTGATAATTTAGATGGCAATTTCGAAGAGCCCATGTTTGTTTAAGGCTATTCCTTTAAGTCTTCCAATATTTCAGCAGCTCCCTGAGATAGAAGATCTTCCGCCACTGAAATTCCGAGTTGTTCAGCAAGGTGCAAATCACCGATTAATTCGCTGCGGAGGAGTCGGGTACCGTCTAGGCTGCCAACTAAGGCCCTCAGTGAAAGCTTTTCGTTATCAAGTTCTGCAAAGCTGGCGATAGGAACCTGACATCCTCCTTGCAATCTGGCATTTACTGCTCGCTCCGCAACAACACAGCTCGATGTTGCTTGGTGCTGCAAGCAGTCGATAAGCTGCAAGGTTTCGATATCTTCTTTGCGACATTCAATACCGACAGCACCTTGCCCACCTGCAGGCAAGCATTCTTCAGTACTAAGACGCTGCCTAATGCGCTCAACCAAGCCTAAGCGAGTCAGCCCTGCCGACGCTAATATGATTGCTTCATAATTATCTGCATCAAGCTTTTCTAAACGAGTGCCCACATTTCCCCGTAAGTCCAAGATTTTTAGATCAGGCCTTAAGTTACTAATCTGACACTGCCGCCGAAAACTTGAAGTACCGACTCTTGCGCCTTTCGGCAAAGCGTCAAGTGAGACGAAATTATTTGAGACGAAGGCATCACTGGGGTCTTCTCGCTGGCAGATTACGGCAAGGCCAAGTGCTGGAGGAAACTCCATTGGCACATCCTTCATAGAATGAACCGCAATGTCAGCTTTGTCATCTAACATCGCTCTCTCCAGTTCTTTTACGAACAACCCTTTGCCGCCTACTTTGGCTAAGGGAGCATCAAGTATTTTATCACCACGGGTGGTCATTGGAACTAAGTCCACTTGCAGCTTACTGTGTTCGGCCTCAAGAGCCGCCTTGACATAACGGGCCTGCCAAAGTGCAAGCGGGCTTTTCCGTGTCGCGATTCTGATTTTTGTTCGAGCCATTTTTTTTAAACTACGCCCTACCTTTGAATAGACGCATTCTACGGTAAATACCTAAGATTGTCCGTTACTCTAAATGGACGATCTCCTGTTATAATCAAGAACTTTTTTGTGATGTCACGAGTCAGAAATAACAACTAACAGATTGTCACTATGATGGCTAGACACAGTGAATAAGAATGATGAAACATAAAGATCACCAAAATAAGACCAGTAAACTTTGGGGTGGGCGCTTCACCGAACCTACGGATGCATTTGTCCAAAGATTTACCGCATCTGTAATATTTGATCAGCGGCTTTATCAATATGATATTGATGGATCGATAGCACATGCCAAGATGTTGACCAAGGTAAAGGTCCTCACTGAAGACGAATTGACACAAATAGTGAATGGCTTAGAGATCATTCGTAGCGAGATCTCAAGCGGTGAATTCAAATGGTCTGTCGAACTCGAAGACGTACACATGAACATTGAATCAGCATTGACTAACAAGATTGGCGAGGTTGGCAAGAAACTTCATACTGGTCGTTCTCGTAATGATCAAATTGCAACAGATATTCGTTTGTTTGTAAGGGACGAGATCGACCAAATTTGTGAAATTCTAACGAAGGTCCAATCTGCTCTTGTAGCATTCGCAGAAAGAGAAGCAACTACTATCTTTCCGGGCTTTACCCATTTGCAAACAGCACAACCGGTCAGTTTCGGTCATCATATGCTTGCGTGGTTCGAAATGTTAGGACGGGATTATGACCGTTTAATAGATTGTAGAAAAAGAGTAAACCTGTCACCTTTAGGATCTGCCGCACTAGCGGGTACAACTTATCCTATTGATAGGGAATACACCGCAGAATTATTAGGGTTCTACTCACCTACAAATAATTCTCTCGATTCAGTCAGTGATAGAGATTTTGTCATCGAGCTTGCGGCAGCAGCTAGTTTGCTAATGACTCACTTATCAAGATTTTCTGAAGAACTGGTGCTCTGGACTTCTTTACAATTTAACTTCATTGATTTGCCAGATCGATTTTGCACTGGCTCATCGATTATGCCGCAGAAGAAAAACCCGGATGTACCAGAACTGATTAGAGGAAAATCAGGAAGAGTTGTCGGTCATTTGGTTTCGTTACTCAATCTAATGAAATCTCAACCCCTGGCCTACAACAAAGATAATCAGGAAGATAAAGAATCTCTATTCGATTTGATCGATACTGTAAAAGATTGTCTATTCGCTTACAGTGAAATGATCCCAGCGATTCGATGCAATAAGGAAGCAATGGAAGAAGCGGCAGGCAAAGGATTCGCAACAGCTACAGACCTAGCGGACTATTTGGTTAAGAAGGGATTGCCATTTAGAGATGCCCATGAAGTGGTTGGAAAATCTGTTTCCTATGCAATCGAACAGCAAGCTGACCTATCAGATTTATCGCTGGAACAGTTAAGCCAGTTTTCGGATCTCATAGACGCTGATGTCTTTGACGTGTTAACTCTAGCCGGCTCGCTCAAAGCAAGAAACCACAAAGGAGGAACGGCTCCTGAGCAGGTACTTCAAGCAGTCACAGAAGCTAAAGCAACGCTGGAAAATCGATCCGGCTTCAAAAATGGGCCTGTCGGGTCGTTTAGCGCGTAATCGGTGCCTGCAATTGAATATCATATTCAAGGCGACGATTGTCACGTAAAGTTTTCACTGTTACTACATCACCGGATTTGTGTTGTTCCATAATATTGGCAAAGTCATCCTCATCACTCACTGCCTGCCCCGCTATCTCGACAATTACATCACCCAGTTGAATTTGACCTCTCTGGGCTCTTTGCAGCCCCCGCATACCAAGACGCTGTGGGTCAGAACCTTCAATAACATCTAATACAATGACTCCTTCGATGCCCCATAGCTGACGGTAATAGTCCGGTTGCGGTATAGGTGTAATGCCAAGGATGGGGGTTTGGACTCTGCCATAGGCAATTAATTCTGGGACAATGCGCTTTACGGTGTTTACTGGAATAGCAAAACCGATGCCTGACGAAGCACCACTGGGACTATAGATAGCAGTATTCACTCCGATTAATTGACCGAGAGAGTTCAATAAGGGCCCACCTGAATTACCAGGATTTATCGCAGCATCAGTTTGAATGACATCACGGATTTTACGACGGCTTATAGAATCGATTTCTCTACCTAAAGCACTAACAACTCCAACTGTCATAGTGTTGTCGAGCCCAAAAGGATTGCCAATGGCTATTACTTTCCGCCCCACTTCCAGTAAAGATGAATCACCGAGATTCACTGGCACAAAATTAACTTCAGGCGCGTCGATCCGCAAAACAGCGAGATCCTTGTCTGGATCTAAACCCACAGGGATAGCCTCATAACTGGATCCATCTTGCAGTGTTACAGTCACTCTGTTTGCTTGTTGCACAACATGAAAATTGGTCACTATTAGGCCATCTTCACTCCAAACGAATCCAGTACCCGTACCTTGCGGTACTTCTTGTGGATTCAAGGAAGTAAAAGACCTGACTAGCCGCGAGTTAGTTATGTGGACAACAGACGGACTAGCAAGCTTAAAGATATCGATGTTGTTTTCTTCATCGCTAGTCTTAAATTGGGTGTAGTCTATTTCTTGGCTAAAACCAAAATTAGGTATGGCGATAACCACTAGACCGATTATTAGGTGCTGTAGCGTTCTCATTCCGGCAAAACCTCAATCTGCATGGGCGGGACAATTCCCGTGCTGCCACTCCTATAAATAAGATCAATTTATCTCGTTTCAAGGCCTAGATCCCCTGAATAACTTCCATTAAAAACTAAATCTCAAACCCAAGCCACTGATTCTCGCATCAGGCAGCATATAGTCGACTTGCTAGCACTTCGCCTCAATCTAGTTTTCTCGATATTAATGCTAGTACTGTAAATCGCAGCTGTCGGCTCGCGAAGAATTGCTATCGCTTTGAAGCGGCAAGACCTTTGGTGGATAAAATATTTTTTTATTCGAATAAACAAATAGCCATTTAGCTGGCTTCCAATTCTTGCTGAACTGAGAACCATTCCGACTCTTTCTCTTCAAGCTTAGACTTTAGCAGCCCCTCCCTTTGTAAAACTTCAGTCAGCTTGTTTTTGTTGCCTTCCTGATAAAGATCCTCGTTGGCTAAATCTTGCTTTATATTCTCGAGATCCATGTGGATTTTCTCGATTGCCTTCTCTAATTTTTCCTCTTTGTGTTTTATTGGTGCTAGCTTTTTGCGCTTAGCAGCGGCAAGCTGTCTCTGTTCTTTCTTGTCTAACTTAGGTTTCTCTGTGCGAGAGTTATAGTCGTTTGAACTTGAAGCTTTGTTAGCACCATCTAGCTGGCCAGTTTTCTTTAACCAGCTTTCGTAATCATGAATAGAGCCGCTAAACTCGGCAAACACACCTTCATGAATTGAATAAAACTCATCGACAGTATTAGAAAGTAAGTGGCGGTCATGGGAAACGATGATCATCGCTCCGCTGTAATCTTGCAGAGCCATTTCCAAGGCATGACACATTTCGATATCTAAATGATTAGTTGGCTCATCCATCAATAATAAATTTGGTTTTAGCCAAGCAACCTTAGCCAATGCCAAACGTGCTTTTTCGCCACCAGAAAAATTGGTGATAGTTTCATCAACTCTACTTCCATGAAAATCGAAACCTCCAAGAAAATTTCGTATCTCTTGGTCGGTAACTGGAGTCCTACCACCTTTTCCCTCGCAGGCCTTAAATAAGATTTGCATTGGGGTTAAATGAATATCCAAGGCATCTACCTGATGCTGTGCGTAGTAACCTATTCGCAATTTTTTCGCCTTTATCAGTTCACCCTGGATTTTCTCGAGTTCACCAGCCAGCACTTTAAGAAAAGTGGATTTGCCACTGCCATTAAAACCTAACAAGCCAATTCTCGAATCGCAGCGTATTCCTAAGTTCATGTCTTCTACCAGTGGCTCATCAAAGCCGATAGAGAGTTTCTCAATTTGCATGAGAAAGGTTGGCAAATAATTAAAGCTTGGAAATACAAACCCAAAGGGTGAGTCGACATGTGCAGGCGCTATGGCCTGCATACGCTGGAGTTCTTTTAGTCTAGATTGTGCTTGCTTAGCTTTCGATGCTTTAGCTCGAAAGCGCCTGACAAAGTCCTCGATGTCATCTTTGCGACGTTGCTGCTTTGCATACATCGCTCTTTGTTGAGCCATTTTTTCCGCACGCTGTTTTTCATAAGAACTGTAGTTACCTAAGTAGCTGTCTAAACCTTTATTATCAAAACTCACTACATTATCAATAATCGAATCAAGGAAAGTTCTGTCATGTGAAATTAGCAAGATCGTTCCCTGGTATCGAAGCAACCATTGTTCCAGCCAGACAGTAGCTTCAAGGTCCAAATGATTAGTTGGTTCATCGAGCATTAGCAGATCAGATGGGCACATTAATGCAGCAGCGAGATTCAATCTAACTCGCCACCCCCCCGAAAAGGTCTTTACCGAATTGCAAAATTTATCAACCTCAAACCCAAGCCCTGACAGCAATCTTTCGCCACGACTCTTAATATCGTAGCCATTGATGATTTCGATTTCTCCATGAATTTTGGCCAGCGCGTTATCGTCTCCCCTCTCTTCTGCTTTCTCTAACTGTGATTCTAGGGCGCGATAATCTTTGTGAGCGTCGATAACAAAATCCAGAGCTGATCTGTCAACTCCCGGGGTCTCCTGCGCCATAGTTGACCAGCGCAAACCGTTCGGTAGATTGATGTCGCCCTGTTCTAGAGGAATTTCTCCAGCAAGAGCACGGAATAGACTGGTTTTCCCACAACCGTTTCTACCAATTACTCCAGTGCGCTGCCCCTTATGTAGCACAAGACTCACATCTTGTAATAACATCTGGTTACCGCGCATTAAACTGACATTATCTAATGAAATCATTGCTATAGGAGATAATTGATCAAATTATGAAGTCGCACATAATACTACATAATTGATTTCATCAGATTGAATTCGTACTATTGAAAAGTACCTTCTAGAAAGTAATGATATAAGCCCTGCCCATGAAGCAAATCTTGATTATCGATGACGACGAAAAACTAGGTCAGCTACTGACCCAGTATCTTGATCGTTATGATCTGAAGACCCATGTCGCCATGACTCCTAGCAAAGGTTTCGAGCTAATTAAGAGGATAAAACCCGATCTATTAATTCTTGATATCATGTTGCCAGAAAAAGATGGATTTGAAATTTGTCGTGAAATTCGTGCCAAATCCTCGCTATACGGACAATTACCAATTCTAATGTTGACTGCCCATGCTGACGTCACCGACAGAATCGTCGGACTGGAATTGGGCGCTGATGATTATATGCCAAAACCGTTTGAACCACGAGAGTTGGTGGCCCGGGTTCATAATATTTTAAGGCGCAGCAGCGACGATCATACTATTCGTGAGATCAAACCGGTTAATGGATTAGAAATTGAAGTTTCGCGCCGTGAAGCCAAGCTCGATGGCGATAGACTCGACTTAACAACGATGGAATATGAATTACTAACTCTGTTTATGCAGTTCCCCAACAAAACGTTTACACGTGACGAACTTATGAATCGATTACGTGGAATTGACGCTGAACTCTTTTCAAGAGCAGTGGATACTTTAGTCAGCCGCTTACGACATAAGTTAAAGGACACTTCCAAAGAACCACGGTTTATCAAAACTGTTTGGGGTCGTGGCTATGCTTTTGTCGGTGAGCAATTATGACGACAATTGTTCAGCATTTAAAAAAATCTCTTTTCTTTCGCTTACTTGCCATCTTCGGCGTAACAGTGTTTTTATTCTTTATCATTATTTCCATTTCACTGCAGACTATTAATGATGAAAGTGATGCGATAGAGACTATTCCAGACTATTTCACCAGAAATATCGAATCGATAATTGACGACATTGGCACACCTCCTAATTTGGGTAACGCCATGCGACTCGCCAGTGAGCTAGATTGGACCATTAACATTCGAAACCCGATCATGCAGTGGAGCTCAGATTCTGACAATCGACTCGATGTTGATTCTTCTATCCACTCTGAATCTCTAAGTGACGACGCCGAACTTCGATTAATTAACAATGAAGACATTATTAGAGTACAACGGGGCGGTTACGATTTTTATATGTATCGTCAAGCACAGAACAGCGACACTGATTTAGTTGTGCTTTATGCTGGCCTCGCGCTAGCGGCTGTAATACTTTTCATTAATTATTTAATGGTTAATAAAATGTTGGACCCGGTGAGGCTTCTGCGAAAAGGTGCTGAACGAATTCGCCAAGGTGACTTAGGGTATCGCGTAAAGAGTAATCGTCAGGACGAGTTAGGAGAATTGACAGATAGTATAAATCACATGGCTGATTCACTACAGTCAATGCTTGAAGCAAAGAGACAATTATTGATGGCAATAAGCCATGAATTACGTACGCCAATTACCCGAGCTAAACTTCGCATGGAATTTATGGAAGACACCAAAGAGAAGAAACAGCTAAAAGAAGATATAAACGAAATTGATTTATTAATTTCAGACTTATTAGAGGCGGAACGACTGAATAACGAACATGCTGTGCTTGCTCCTGAAGTCTCAAAATTAGCTGACTTCATTCATTCTATTGTCAATCAGTTCGAGCACTATAAAGGTGGGCTAACCGTCGAAGCCCCCAACGAAGACCAGCTATTCGAGTTTGATAAGTTGCGGATTAGATTACTCCTTACCAACTTACTAAATAACGCAATTCGCCATGGTGAAGAAAATCCAATTTTAGTAAAAGTTAGCTTTGGAAAGGAGCTTGGAATTATCGAAGTTATCGATAATGGCGAAGGAGTTTCAGAAGACCACCTTTCTCAAATCAGTGAGCCCTTTTACCGCGCTGATAGCGCTCGGCAGCGCAATACTGGAGGCTTTGGTTTGGGGTTGTACCTGTGCCGGCTCATCGCCCAAGCTCACGGAGGTCACTTGATTATTAAGAGCAAAATCGGCGAAGGGACCCACATGACTGTGAGTCTTCCTCGCTGCCCTCCCCACTTAGAGGCTGAGTAACCTTTTACCCAGTCACCTTGCGCCGCTGCACTCTTAAAAAATTTGTAATCAATATAAAAATCGTTAGTAATATTGGAATCAATGCCGTATTAGCAGCTTTGAGATTAGTGCCGAGTTGTTCGATATCCTCGGTTAATTGAAAACGAACTTCCCTTAACCGTCGACGGGTTTCCAGCATCTCTTCATTAAATCTATCTATTTCAGTTTGAATCTCAGGCGTGAGTTGTCCGATAGGGTTGCCATCTTCGTCTTGATTCAACTGGGCTAATGCTGCTTCCGACTCAGCTAGACGATCTAATAGTTCCGCCTCTTCTTCGCGCAAGCGATCGTCTGCTTGACGCTGCAAGTCGAGTACGCGGATGAAAGGACGGGAATAACGACCGCGACTTCGGATACTAGAAAGATCGGCATCTCCACTTAAATTATCTAGAGTGTTGATAACAATGTCTCCATTATTGGCGAATGGTTGCGGAATCCGTTGCCCAAGAAACTGACTGACTTGAACCCACAGACGATCGGTCAACACATCACTATCTGCATAAGCAACGATGTTTACGGAACCATTAGAAATGGCAATATGTTCTACCGCTCGCTCAATTTCTTCCTCAGCATCATCCGCGGTCGCATCTGTGTCTGCTGGATTGCCAGCAGAACCGCCTGGATCTGCAGATTCTGCCTCCAAAACCTCCTCAGTTGGCTCTTCAATTAGCTCAGGGCGACCTTCCGGAAATGCGCTCTCAACTATACCGCTAACTCGAGCCGCAATTACAAAACTCTGATTGGCAGATTCAAATTCGTCAAACAGCACTGATGGATCTGTCACTGACTCAACAAAGGTACGTTCCATTAGCATAGCGTCAGACGAAGAAACGATTAAGGGCTCAAATGTTGTGCCCGCGCCTTCGGCCTGGCTTATAGCTCCCGCTGATGACATGTTTATCGTTTCTAGCCGATTAGTAATGATGTCGTCTTGGGTTAAGAAATTTCTTTGTACCCCTAACATGCCCAAATGTGGAACCGGTCTCTGTCCTTGACCCATCATTACACGCAAGGCCTGTTCGTTGTCTGCCAGGACTTTACTATTATCAAAGTCGATTCCCCAGGCCGCGAGTAAGCCTGGCAATTCTGAACTCATGCCGGCAGGAATCAAATTTCCCTGGGCTGATCTAGACACCATAGAATCGGCATTAGGATCGAGAAAGAGCATAGTATTTCCACCACGCATTACGTGTTGATCGACAGCATATAGGATTTGGTCCGACAGCCCCTGGGGATGGACAATCATTAAGATATCGATCTCTTCATCGATGCTATCTCCTGTGATATCGACACGGCGAACTTCATACAACTGCCGAATAAGATCCATAATCATCCACTGCTGAGTGCCTTGACCCGATACTGGATCAAAACCACCATCAATATCCAATTGGGTAAGCAACCCAATTACGGTTCGGTCAGGATTAGCGACTTTAGTAATCAGTTTCATGAATTCATATTCAAGAAACTCTTCCTGGTCTGGCCGAATCAATTGCATTGTTTCTGAAGCTTGCATTAGCAGGGGCACTTCAGATGCGGAATCTTGGGTAACTACAAGCCCAAAATAGACACCTTCCCCACCTTGAGTCACGGGAACGGCCCGAATACCATATTGCGTGGCCAAATCCTCTTCTTCCGAGAATGGTTCAGGGTCAATCATATTTAGCCTAAGATTGCCATTACTGGCGATAACAATTTCTCTCAGGAGCTCTTGTACTCGAGTGCCGTAGCTACGAATTTGTGGAATATCTTCCGTGGCAGAATCTGAGTAAAAAAACATAATCTCGATAGGTTTTTCTAAGCTGGAAACGATACTCCGCGTCCCTTCCGAGAGTGAATAAAGATTGTCTTCCGTTAAATCGACACGCAAGCTTGGCAATAGGCTAATGAATAACACACTAAATAGAAGCCCGACTGCAATTGCTACTAGGCCGAAGGACGAAAAGAGTGATTTAGAATTCATTGCTTTCCTCCTTTAATTTGCTTTCTTCATTTCTATCACGATAGCACTAGCGAATAACCAGGCTGTGATAAAAACAGTGAAGTAAAGAATGTCTCGAATGTCTAATACTCCTTTCGATATAGAATCGAAATGAGTCAAGAATCCAAGTGCTGTGAATGCATCTACCAAAAATTGTGGAACCCACTCTGGAAATGCGTTGAGTAAAATAGGCGAACCCATGATGACAAAAGTAAAGCAGATAGCAACGGTTAATATAAAAGCAATGACTGAGTTTTTTGTACAAGCTGACATACAAGAGCCGATGGCCAAGAACCCGCCAGCCATAAACCAACTGCCAAGATATCCCGCAACGATGACGCCGTTATCTGGATCACCCAAATAGTTTACCGTAATCCAGATTGGGAAAGTTAACGCTAGAGCGATCCCCATTAAAATCCAAGCAGCTAAAAACTTCCCAATTACTGCTTCGGATAGTTTTATTGGCAATGTTAACAGCAATTCAATCGTCCCAGTCTTTCTTTCATCTGCCCAAAGAGTCATCGCAATTGCCGGCACCATGAACAAATAGAGCCATGGATGAAAACTAAAGAAAGGCAGCAAGTCTGCTTGTCCACGCAAATAAAAACCACCCATATCGAAAGTAAATATTCCATTAGTGATTAAAAAGATAACAATAAAAATATAAGCCAGAGGAGTTGCAAAATAACTGGATAGTTCTCTTCTAAAAATAATTCCTAAGTTGCCCATTATTTACCTCCTTGTGTTTGTGCCGTAACTGCACGAAACACATCTTCTAATTGCCCACGATTCACATGAAATTCTGTAACAGGCCATTGCTTCGATTGAGCTATCTCAGAGACCTGAGCAAATATGGGTGTTGCATTATTAGCAAGAATGACAAAGCTATTTACTTCTTCTTTCTCAACAGCACCGATGTCTGGAACGCCGGCAAGATCTGCGGCGAGATCATACTCTTGATTTAGGCGGACGCTTACAGCGTGATGATATTTCGACTGCGATTCCAGTTTTGATGGGGTACCATCGGCTACAATTTTCCCATCTGCAATAATAATCGCTCGACTGCAAACCGCTGTTACTTCTTCTAAAATATGAGTAGAGATAATGACAATCTTGTCCTTCGCCAGATTCTTAATCAATTCTCGCACATGGTGTTTTTGATTCGGATCTAGACCATCGGTTGGTTCATCTAGAATAAGTACTTTAGGATCATGCATTATTGCCTGCGCCAGGCCAACTCTGCGCTTAAATCCTTTAGATAGTGTTTCGATAGTTTGTTGGGCGACAGATTCAAGCACCACTTCTTTAATCACGTGCTGCACTCGCAGAGTTTTTTGTTCCCCCCGAAAACCACGAATTTCCGCAATAAAATTCAGAAACTCGATGGTGGTCATATCGCCATAAGAAGGCGCACCCTCCGGTAAATACCCAATAAGCGCTTTGGCTTCTATTGGGTTCTTAGTAATATCATAACCATCTACAGTCACAGATCCTCCAGAAGGAGAGAGAAATCCGGTAATGACCTTCATGGTGGTAGATTTACCCGCTCCATTAGGCCCCAAGAAGCCCAGCACCTCGCCTTCTTCTACGTTAAAGCTTAAATTATCTACGGCCGCAAACTGCTCGAATTTTTTAGTTAACTCAATAATCTCGATCATCTAGCTGTTATTCCTTCCAACAATTAAACCAACAAAAATTGAAAAAGGCACCCCGACAAAGGCACTGTTTCCACGTGCAAAATGAGTGGGGCAAATATAAGGCCCTTGTTTAGAATTTTCAAGATAGGTCACAATTAGTGACAGGGCTTGAATTTGGTGGGCTGCAGACCACATAATCTAACTTTGAAAAAACAATAGGCTGTGTTTATTAGGCCTGCAACGGTATAATCATCCGCTTTCTAAGTTCCCACATCGGTGATCATCATGCAGCAGCTCTTAGGCATTATACTAATTCTGCTAATTAGCTTCCCTCTTACCAATTGTGGGCAGAAGGGTGGACTTACTCGGCCGGAACAAACTTCCTTCAGATATTTCAACATATAACACGCTTCTCAAACGTAAGACGTAGCGGGTTTCCGAAACCATGGACTATTTTAACTATCAGAGCGATAGCCTATATGCAGAAGAAGTTGCTGTCAGTGATATCGCTGAACAGTTTGGTACTCCATGTTTTATTTACTCCCGTTCAACGTTAGAAAGACACTACCGTGCTTACGCGAAAGCACTTGCTGATCACGCTCATTTAATTTGCTTTGCGGTTAAGGCAAATTCTAATTTGGCAGTACTCAATGTGCTGGCAAAATTGGGCGCCGGCTTCGACATCGTATCGGGCGGTGAGCTCGATCGAGTGCTTGCCGCAGGTGGTGAAGCAAGCAAAGTGATTTTTTCAGGGCTAGGAAAAACAACTGCTGAAATCCGGCAAGGTCTTGCCGCTGGTATTCACTGTTTTAATGTGGAATCTGAGGCAGAGCTTAATCGGCTTAATGAAGTCGCATTAGATGAAGGTACTATTGCGCCTATTTCTGTTCGCGTAAATCCAGATGTGGATGCAGGAACCCATCCGTATATTTCGACTGGCTTAAAAGAAAATAAATTTGGCATTTCAACTAATTTAGCACTTGAAGTATATAAAAAAGCTGCTGCAATGCCCGGAATAAGAATTGAAGGAATAGATTTTCACATAGGCTCGCAGCTAACCAGCGTCGATCCTTTTCTTGATGCTATTGATAGGCTCTTGGTTATGGTAGACCAACTTACAAAAGAAGGAATTTTTCTACGCCACTTTGACATCGGTGGCGGCTTAGGTATTACCTATGGCGAGGAAGAGCCACCTCACCCTTCAGAGCTAATTGCCGTAGTAAAAGAAAAATTCGTTGGTCGTGATATGACTATTCTAGTGGAGCCGGGTCGATCGATTGCCGCAAATGCAGGCATCTTCGTAACGCGGGTGGAATATCTAAAGAGCAATGAGCACAAAAACTTTGCTATTGTTGACGGTGCTATGAATGATTTACTGCGCCCTGCGCTATACAGTGCCTGGCAGGAAATAATTCCAGTTGAAAAATCAACTGACGAATCAGCTTCCTTTGATGTGGTTGGCCCCATTTGTGAATCCGCTGATTTTCTAGGCAAGGATCGTGAGTTAAGTATTTCTGCCGGTGATTTATTAGCAGTAAGATCCGCTGGTGCTTATGGCTTTGTTATGAGCTCTAACTATAATACACGACCACGTGCAACAGAAATTATGGTTGACGGACCAAAGGTTACTGTCATTCGAGAGAGAGAAAATGTTACAGATTTGTTTGCTAATGAGCACTTACTAGCTGAATAAATACGATTAAAGATGATGGATATTCCCTTTACAAAAATGCATGGCTTCGGTAATGACTTTATGGTGTTGGATCAAACCACCAACAAGATCGATATCTCGGCCGAGAAAATTAGACAGCTGTCCGATCGGCGCACTGGAATTGGTTTTGATCAACTTTTACAAATTGAGCAAGCAAGTTCCTCAGACGTTGATTTCGATTACCGCATTTTTAATGCTGATGGTGGGGAAGTCGAACACTGTGGCAATGGCGCACGTTGTTTTGCGAAGTATGTACATGATAAAGGGTTATCAAGTAAAAACCCTTTGCGGGTTAAAACCGTTAATCGCGTTCTTATTTTGCATGCTAACAAGAATGGCGAAGTCACCGTAAACATGGGAATGCCGGAGTTTGAACACGCCGCTATCCCCTTCCTCGCCAAAACCAATAGTGAGAGCGATGCAGTAAAAACTGGTTATCTTCACTCAAGAAATCTTGAGATATGTGGCGTTTCTAAAACTTTCGAATTTATTCCATTATCCATGGGAAATCCCCATGCTGTGATTTGTGTTGAAGACCTGGCGAATACGGCCGTAAAAGATATTGGTGAAGCAGTTGGAAGCCATCTTGACTTTCCACTAGGTGCTAATGTGGGTTTTATGCAAATTAGTAGTCGCAACGAGATCAGTTTGAGGGTATACGAGCGGGGTGCTGGAGAAACGATGGCCTGTGGCACAGGTGCCTGCGCGGCTGTAGTGGCTGGTTGCCTACTCGAACAATTAGATGCTACCGTCAGGGTAAATTTAAACGGTGGCCAGCTGTCCATACAATGGCAACAAAAAGACCAGCATGTACTCATGACTGGACCTGCGACAACCGTTTATGAGGGGACTATTGAGATATGAGTAATGATGTCTCAGCGGTGGAACAAGTTACTGATGTTCGTGAAAGTGATATTTCTGAAAAACAAATAGCAGATTATTTGCGAAATCACCCCGAGTTTTTTTCCAATCAAGAAGATTTGCTCGCAAATCTTTCTTTACCCCATGAAAGTGGTAAAGCAATTTCTCTCCTGGAACGTCAGGTCACTATATTGAGAGATCGCGGAATTGAAGCGCGGCAAAAACTAAATAATCTGCTCGAAAATGCTCGAAATAATGACCAACTGTTTGATACGACTCGTAATTTAGTGCTGGCATTACTGCGAGCTGACTCTATTACCGAAGTGGCTGAGGTAACTCAAGATCAACTATCTAATCATGGAAACATCGATGCTTGTGAAATTATTATAGTTGCACATCCTGATTTGCGCGTTGCACACTCTATTCGAATCGAATCAGTCGCCAAGCTAAGAACAGATTTTAGTGACGTATTCCGATTAAAAAGAACCCACTGTGGCCAATTAGATACCGAGCAAATAGCCTACCTTTTCCCCGGGGATAAAAATATAATTCGTTCTACTGCGCTCTGCCCAGTTCTTAACAATAGCGAAGTCTTGGCGATGTTGGCTTTCGGTAATCAAGCCGAAAATTTCTTCAATGTTAACTTGGACACCCTCTTCCTAGACTTCATAGGTCATGTGGTTGGCGCTGTACTTAATCGACACCTTGGCGACATAAGTGCTTAGTTCTGCATTTTTTGCTTAATGAATCCTCAATAAAACAGTATCCTTCACTCCATGTCGACTGATAATGCTGATGGCTCTGGTAATCTCGTTTCTATCATTTGCCGTACCATAGGCCGTGAAGTACTTTCTCAAGCGCTGGATTCAATAACCATTCAGTCACACTCAAATATTGAACTGGTGCTGGTCAACTCGACTACGAAAAAGCTAGATCAATTCGACCTTAGCCAGCTTAATGCTAAAGTCGTAAATCCTCCCCAAAAATTATCCCGCGCCCAGGCAGCCAATGTTGGGTTGGAAGCCGCAAGTGGTAGCTATTTAATGTTTCTCGATGATGATGATTGGATTGCCGGCAATCACGTTGAGTCTTTATTAAATGCACTAGGCGCTGCAGGAACAGCAAAAGTGGCTTATAGCAGCACTATTAAAACTCTTGCCAATGGTTCTTTAACAGACGAAATATTCGAAAATGATTTTGACCCGCATTTGCTCATGCATGATAACTATATACCTATCCATGCTGTTCTTTTCAGTAGAGAGCTTCTAGAGCATGGATGTAGATTCGATGAATCATTCGATATTTATGAAGACTGGGATTTCTGGCTGCAGTTGTCTCAGCACACTGAATTTATTCATTTGAAGCAAGTTTCAGCCTATTACCGCTCCGGCGGAGGTTCGGATACTGCTACAGATGATGACAAAGTAAGATTTCAATCAGGTCATTTAATTGGCAAGGCTAGAGCAGCACTCTTTTCTAAATGGAAAGACCGTTGGGATGGAAATGACATAAACCAAATGCTAGGTAGTGCGAGGCAGAGCGATTTATCCCATGAATTACAGACGGTTTCGGATCGTCTCAATGAAGAATTTAGTAAGAATGACTTATTAGCCGATGAATTGCTGACAGTTTCGGATCGTCTCAGTGAAGAATATAGTAAGAATGCTTTATTGGATGGGCAAGTTCACAAACTGAATGAAAAATTAACAGAAGCAGATGAAATCATTCAGGAGAAGAACGAAAAAAATTATCAAATAAAAGCCCGTATTACCCAAATAGAGAATAAACTGAGCAACACAGAGAATAAACTGAGCAATACAGAGAATAAACTGAGCAATAAAATGGAAGTGGAGAGACACTTACAAACACATATAAGTCAATTAGAAGCTGCTTTCCATCAAGTACTGCACTCAACAACATGGCGCCTGCTGGGCCCGCTTAGGCGCATCGGCAGGATGATCGGGATTTCGTCCAGTTCGGCAGAACAAAAGGCGGAGGCATCAACTCAGAGTATCGCAGAAATTACTCAAGTGGACCCTGTTGTAGCGCCTAAGAATGAACCTCCCCCGCCTATTAACGAGCCCGATAAAACAAGCTATGATGCTAAAGCTAAAAAAGACCTAACAAGGTTTCTTCAATTTGGTGATCGCCTCGGATTCAAAAAGCACGATCAACCCACAATCTCTATTATTCTCATTTTTTACAATCAAGCTCATCTAAGTTTGCTTTGCCTACACTCCCTGATTAAGTTCGCCGACGTACCTTTTGAATTAATTATTGTAGACAACGGCTCCAGTGATTCGAGTACAGACCTACTCGCAGCATTAGACAACTGTGTGGTCCTCAGTAATGAAGAAAATCTCGGTTTTGTTAAGGCCGTCAATCAAGGAGCTAAGCATGCACGAGGAGAATATATTCTTCTGCTTAATAATGATGCGGTAATTCATCAACAAACCTTGTCGTCTGCCTTGAGCTCGATACATGAGCGAGAATCCGTAGGGGCTGTGGGTGGAAAGATTTCTCTGCTAGATGGATCACTGCAAGAGGCAGGGAGTATTATCTGGAGCGATGGTTCTTGCTTGGGTTATGGACGTGGCGATGACCCCATGGCAAGCGACTATATGTTTGAAAGAGATGTAGATTATTGCTCAGGCGCATTCTTGCTGTTTCGGCGCAAACATTTTGAAGAGCTTGATGGATTCGACTTGGATTATGCACCCGCTTACTATGAAGAGTCAGATTTCTGTATCCGCTTACACAAAAAAGGCCTGCGTGTTGTCTATAACCCAACAACCAAAATCACTCACTATGAATTTGCCAGCTCTGGTGGAATGAGCAGTGCTTCGAAGTTACAGCAAGAACATCAACAAATACTATGTGAAAAACATAGCGACTGGCTGCGCAATCAATCGCAGAACAATCCTGCACTCATTATTCAAGCTCGCACTGCCAATAAGTTCCCAAATGTTTTGTTAATTGATGATCGAGTTCCCCATCCAAGTTTGGGTTCAGGTTATCCTCGCTCTGCCCATATGCTGAATAGCATGGAAAAGCTAGATTTGAATGTCACATTCTTTCCATTGCAATTTCCAATTGATGACTGGAAGACAACTTACTCTACGCTTTCTAAATCAATTGAGGTGGTCCTAGAAAAAGGCCGGAGTGGGCTTTATCCTTTTTTAAATTCAAGAAAAGGGTTTTTCCAATACATCGTAGTAAGCCGCATTCATAATATGAAATTTTTTAGAGAAATTGTCGAAAACAATCCCAGTCTAATCGAAGGCAGCAAAATCATCTATGATGCTGAGGCTCTCACAGCATCACGAGAAATCTTGCATAGACAGCTTTTATGTCGACCAGTAACAGAGAAAGAAAAAGAAGACCTAATCGCCGAAGAGATGCAGCAGTCGAAGATAGCAGAAACAGTCATTGCCGTATCGGCTAGAGAGGCGGATGTCTATCACCAACATGGGATAAATAATGTTTGTATATTGGGCCATACTTTATCTGTTATGCCCGGCAATAAGGAATTTTCGAGCCGAGAGGGAATACTCTTTGTAGGCGCACTACGAGATGAAGGCTCCCCAAATGTTGATTCACTTCTATGGTTTGTTATAAATATTTTGCCAATCATTGAGGTTGCCATACCGGAGATTAAACTTTATATCGTAGGTGATAAAGCGGCTTCATCGTTAGCTTCAATCGAAAAAGAAAATATCTCATTTCTTGGCCGCTTGGATTGTATCGCTGGCGTTTACAATAGTAGTCGAATTTTTGTCGCACCAACTCGCTTTGCTGCAGGTATTCCTCATAAAGTTCATGAAGCAGCCTCGATGGGAATACCTTGTGTCACTACCCCTCTCTTAGCCATGCAGTTGGAATGGCAACATGAGAAAGAGCTATTGATAGGTGAAGATGCTAAGAGCTTTGCTGAGCAATGTGTCAGACTATATCAAGATGAAGCTTTGTGGCAATCGGTACAAGAGGCTGAGCTAACAGCAGTTGCGCAAGACTGTTCGGATTCTAGGTTTCAAGAAGATCTAAAAGCCCTTTTTAATTAGCGGTGCGTCTATATATCTAGTCTAAAAACACCGAGCTAGCCGGTAAAATACTCGCTGAATAATTCCAATCTGCGCAGACATACCCGCGGACAGCCGCAAATACAAATTTTTTCGTGTGCTTAGCTGTGCCCCAAATCTTTGCCTAAATTCATTTGCCTGGCGGGCAACTTCGATTAGGTGATCATTCGGTTTACGGTCAAATACTTGCTGCCAGAAGGGTTGAGAAATCAGCGTCGGTTTAACAAATTCCTTGGCGCCTATGGTATTACTGTCGTGTTGCCGATAGTGAACTAATGGTGTTGCCAAAAAAATCACCTTGCCGAAGGCGGAAGCTACCAAGGCCAACCACCAGTCATGCATGATCGCTTGATTGGACACAGGCACTGCCTTGACCGCTAGTGCTTCATTTATAAGTGCTGTGCAGCCTGTAACGAGGTTGCTGATGACCATGTTGGTAAAACGATTTCTTTCTATTTCGAGCCCCTGATAATCGATCAAAGAATTGGCAATAGGTTGCTTTTGTTCCGATACAACTTGCAAATCTGAATGAATGAGTAACGGAATCTTATTACCCTCCGTTTCTTCTTCAGCGATTAGCATTGCTGCGACTTGTTGCTCGATTTTATCTGCAAACCAAATATCGTCTTGGTCGCACAACATCATATAAGCTGCATCTAGCTCCAATGATACTTTATTTGCCAATACGTACTCGATAAGATAAGAAAAGCTGTCTCTGGCGCCTCTATTTTCATTGTCACCGCAAACCTGATGGATCTTATTTTCGTGTTTACGAGCATAGAGGGAGATGAGTTCACGTGTGGCGTCTGTTGACCCATCATCTCGAATGACAATAACTATGTTTGTATAACTTTGTTCTAGCAATGAATCTAACTGTTCTGCAAGATATTTTGCACCATTGTAGGTGGATAAAAGAATGGATATCTTTGGCGTAAGGTTCATATATTTTTTATTTGCCTATTTTCACTAACTAAGTGATTTCGCGTCCTTGATTCCAGATCGAATATTTTGCCAATATTTTTTACGGTCATCTGATGAAATAAGCAACCAAACCACTTTTATAAAAAATCGAACTATGTCTCTGAGTTTCCAGCCTATCGGTGAGTAGGCTGTACCATAGAGGTGAATTCTGTTCCGTGAAGAGTAATAAGTTCGTGAGGGATTGTGTTGCGCAATAATCCCAGCTCTAACAAGAGGGTCTGGACTGCGCTCGCCAATAGCATGGTAGAGAACGGCTTCATTAGTTCCTATCAAATCAAAGCCTTTCGACTTCGCTCGGAAACACCACTCTAAATCTATATTGTCGATAAAATAGTTCTCTTTCATACTGCCTATCGTACCGATATGTTTAGCTATCAATAGAGTCCCAGAAGTAATTAAAAAATCTGCAACAAAATGCATCCTGCTGGCTGCATAAAGACGATCTGTTCTAAACACTAACCGGTTAAATACCTTGAAGGGTGTTTGTCGCATCGTCTGAGGATTGATAATCCTCGGCCCAACAGCAGCTATTTCTTTTTTGCTGAATTTATTGGCTTCGGTATAAGCAGCTATCATCCGACTGATAAACAAATCACACAGACTGCTATCTTGGTCGAAAAGGAATATATAGTCACAGTTGTTTTCGAGGGCAAAGTTAATACCGATATTGAGAGCTTTTGCCAAACCTTGATTATTATTCAACCGCAAAAGTTTCTGAGAGCGCTTATAGACCGTAATTGATTCTGATAGTCGACCGATCTCAGGAGAGCCATTATCAATAACAAAAAAATCAGTTTCTTTATTGAGCTGACCCAATAGTTTTAATAATGCGGTAATATCTGGCTTATGGGTAACTACAATAGCGCAACTTTTTATTTTCTCTTCGATAACCATTACTTTAACAATAAGTTCTTCTAATCTGGACTCTGTAGCTAAGAAGGTGCCAAATGAGATCTTTCTCCAGGCACGTCGGGTGAGACAGCAATTAATTCAGGCTTACGAATAGCTATGTAAACAAAATACAAAATTGAGCTAATACCCATACTCAAGCCAACTACGACACCAGCATCAAGTATTCCTCTCCATGGTTGCGGGAGCATACGAGCAACCGTGATAAAACATATAATCATGGTGGTTAGACCAACGGACAGTAATTTTCTTCTCTTGGTAGCATGGATATACCCCATACAGAAAATAGGCGCGAGAATGACATGGCTTACACGGGGGTTTTCTTTCAGGTAATTTGCGCGCAGAACAACGCGCGGCGCAAAGCCCAAATGAAAACCTTTATAACCTTCAGCATAAGCCATGTAGACAATACTGAATATCAATGCCAACCAATGCTGAAAATTCATTGGAAAACTTCCCAAAGCCAGCGCCATTGGTGCTAATCGATAGATCGCAAACAACAAAAGCCAAATCACGCCACCGATGCCCCAAGTGTAGCCTATTGCTTTCACAGATTCTTTTCACCCAAACAGAAAGTGAGCATTATAAACGGTTTATAGCGCTAGCGAAAAACTTGTTTAAGATCGCAAACTTACGGGTTATAGAATCGCTTATAGGGGAAAAGTGAGATATGATTTTGCCATCAATAAGTGCGGCATTTGGGCTATCGCTGACTTTAGCCCATTGAAACAGGTGTAGGAAATGACTATTAAATTAGGCGTTGTGATGGACCCAATCGAATCCATCACAGTAAAAAAAGATACTACGTTAGCTATGCTGCTAGCAGCTCAAAAACGAGGTTGGGTTATCCATTATATGTTGCAATCAGATCTATGCATGGATCAAGGCACACCTAGAGCTGCTATGCAAACAATGTCTGTCATGGACAATCAAGAAAAATGGTATGAACTAGGTAGCAAAACCGATCAAGCTCTGTCCGAACTCGATGTCATTCTCATGCGCAAAGACCCGCCATTTAATCTAGACTACATCTATACAACTTATATACTAGAACAAGCTCAGCGGGACGGTACCTTTATAGTAAATGATCCAAAGAGCTTGCGTGACTGCAATGAGAAACTGTTTGCTACTCAGTTTCCACAATGTTGCCCGCCATTGCTTGTGGCTTGTTGTGAAAATAGACTGAAGGAGTTCCACGAAGAGCACGAAGACGTAATATATAAACCTCTCGATGGTATGGGTGGTGCATCGATATTCAGAGTTACGAAGGACGATGCTAACCTCTCTGTAGTGATTGAGACTTTAACCAATAGTGGTCAACGTCAAATAATGGCGCAGAAGTACATTCCAGAAATTACCAATGGTGATAAACGAATTTTACTAATTAATGGAAAACCCGTTGATTATGCTTTGGCTAGAGTGCCAGCAATCGGTGAATCTCGAGGAAATCTTGCGGCCGGCGGCAATGGCAAAGCGCAGGAACTAAGTGATCGAGATCGTTGGATTTGCGATGAAGTTGGCCCTGCACTAATAGAAAAAGGATTACTATTTGTAGGATTAGATGTTATCGGAGACTATTTGACAGAAATAAATGTTACTAGCCCAACCTGTCTAAGAGAGATCGATGCAGCTTTTAGTATAGATATTGCTGGCGATTTAATGGATTGTATTCAGCAAAAACTCGGAAAAGCTAAGCTAATTGTTGCTTCGTCATTAACCTGATGAAAAAGAATAGTAAAATATTATGGTTTCTACCAACAACGAACTATCGAAAGAACGTTTCGGCTTTACATTCTTCCTCTCAGCCTGTGTTCATGCCATCATTATTCTCGGTGTCGGCTTCACTTACCTTGAAGAATTAAAGAGTGAGCCAGCGCTGGAAATTACCATAGCTCAATATCGCAGCGAGCTAGAATCTGACGAAGCCGATTTTTTTGCTCAAGAAAATCAACTTGGCAGTGGCATCCTGGAAGAGCGAGCTGCACCGAGCACACCGTTCGAATCTGATTTTAATGACGACGTCATTCAAGAAGCCGTTCCTGTTCCTTCTTCACCCGAAATTTATAATGAATTAGAACCGCAAGATATTGCGCTGATCTCTTCTATTAACAGTGATGCTCAGATCCAGACATTACTAAAAGAATTAGATACTGAAGATGAGAAACGGATTACAGAAGAAGTCACTCCCGAAGATTTAAGCCTGGAAATAGCAAGCCTGCAGACCCAACTGGATCGTCAGCGGCAAGCCTATGCGAAGCGACCTCGCAGATATACTATTTCATCTGCTTCGACCAAGAAAAGCCATGACGCGCTTTATTTAGATAATTGGCGCAGACGCATTGAAGCAGTCGGAAATATTAATTACCCTGACCAGGCACGTCGGCAGCAAATCTACGGTAGCTTAAGAATGCTAGTTGCTCTGCTACCAGATGGACAAGTGGAGGGAATTCAGATCTTACAATCTTCCAAACACAGCATGCTTGATAGCGCCGCCATCGAAATCATTCACCTTGCCGCACCGTTCGATCCATTTCCGGAGGCAATGCGTGCCGAAGCTGATATACTCGAAATCATTCGAACTTGGCGCTTTCATGAAGGGAATGCGCTTAGTAGTTTCTGATCAGCGTTTGGTTACTTTAATGACCGAAAGTCATCTTAGCAACAACCTTGAAAATCAATTCCTTATCGCGATGCCTCAGCTAGGGGGTTCTTATTTCGCGAACACAGTTACCTATCTCTGGAAACACAACGAAGAAGGCGCTTTAGGCATTGTAGTTAATAAACCCCTACGAGCATGTATTGCGGACATTTTTGATGAGCTTGATATTATTTGTGATATCGAGGGCGATCGATTCCATATGCAACATGTTCTAGCAGGCGGCCCTGTTGAGCGAGATAAGGGATTTATAATTCACGATTCAGGTAATCAATGGGAATCATCAATTTCAGTGGCGCCGAATATTACCATCTGCACTTCAAAAACCATTCTAAAAGACATAGCTGCAGGCTGTGGTCCAAATAATTTCTTAGTTGCACTAGGATGTGCAGGCTGGGAAGCAGGTCAGTTAGAACAGGAAATGGTTGAGAACGCCTGGTTAACTGCTCCCGCGAATTCGGAAGTCATCTTCTCCAGCAATTATGGGTCCAAAGCCCGTGAGGCCGCAGCCTTACTCGGCATAGACTTACAACAAATCTCCCCCGAGGCAGGCCATTCTTAGTTACTAATCGAATACGAATCTCCATGACAATTAAATTTTTCCCCAGTGATTGTTCAAAACCGGTTGCTGCGCTTGCATTCGATTACGGAACTCAACGTATCGGCGTCTCCTTTGGACAGAGTATTTCTGCCACAGCAAAAGCCATTGCCGTTATAAAAGCAAAAGATGGAATTCCAGATTGGGATGAAATTGAGGCTTTATTAATTGAGTGGAAACCTGACCTCTGTGTTGTTGGCTTGCCCTACAATCTCGACGGCAGCGAAAGCGTATTACTCGTTCGTGCGATAAAATTTGCTCACCGAATCAACGGCCGTTTTAACTTACCCTGCTTCGGCATGGATGAACGCCTTTCATCAAAAGCAGCAATCGAAAAAGTCGTTGCGGAAAATAAAAATAAACAACAGATGGCTGTCGATGACATTGCCGCTCAAATCATTCTTGAAAACTGGTTCGCAGAATTTAATTCGCAAACTAAGTAGAGGTTTTATTTTTTAGCACTAAAGTATTAGGTATAAGCTATAAATCCTGTTCTTTTGGGGAATACTTTAGACCAACAATCTGTTTAAAGACTCGAAACGTGACACAAATAGCAAAAAATATATCAGTTGCAGTCCAGATGATTCAGAGCCTAGAAGCTAAGTATAGTCGCCCTGAGTCGAGTGTGAAGCTATTGGCTGTTAGCAAGCGCCACTCCGTAGCAAGCATTCGACAGGCCGCTAAAACAGGAATTACTGATTTTGGGGAAAATTTTGTGCAAGAGGCTGAAGGAAAAATAACAGCACTGGCCGACCTTCAACTGAACTGGCATTTTATTGGACCAATTCAATCCAACAAAACCCGACGCATTGCGGAGAATTTTGACTGGGTACAAAGCCTGGACCGAGAAAAACTCGCTCATCGCTTGAATGAGCAACGCACTGATGAAAAAACTGCCCTAAATGTCTGTGTTCAAGTCAACTTATCCCAAGAATCTTCTAAATCCGGGATAAGTTTAGAGAGTGCCGAAACCTTAGGTAAGCTGGTAAATGAACTGCCTAACCTTTGTTTAAGAGGACTAATGGCGATTCCAGCACCAGAAGAAAATCTCGATCGACAACGCAAATGCTTCGCTAAGCTTGCTCTGGAGTTCTATCGCATGCGGGAGTTGTTTCCCACTATGGATACACTTTCAATGGGCATGAGTAAAGATTTTGAAGCCGCCATCGCCGAAGGCTCAACTATGGTTAGGATAGGTACGGCACTATTCGGGCCAAGGGTCTAATTACTCCAATCGGCTTGAATGAGATAGAATAGCCACTGATCGTAGTACGGCAAAAAACTGCAACAGCATTTTAATTTGGAGTGAAATTGGAAAATACCACAATAGGCTTTGTTGGCGCTGGAAATATGGCGAATAGCCTTATCCGTGGTCTATTGGTGAAGGGCTGTAATCCTTCGTCGATAATTGTTGCAGACGTCGACCAAGCAAAACTTCAAATTCTAGGCACGGAATGCGGAGTTCGCTGTGGCGATAACCAATCTATCGCTGATGAAGCAGATATCATTGTGCTAGCGGTAAAACCACAAGTTATGGAGACCGTCTGCAACCAAATTACCCTAAATGTTAGCGCGCCTCTGGTTGTCTCGATTGCGGCGGGCATTAGAATTGAACAGATGCTGAACTGGCTAGGAAGTAACACTGCAGTTGTCCGCTGTATGCCAAATACTCCGGCTCTCATAGGTAAAGGAGCCAGCGGGCTCTATGCGAACAAACATGTAACGGATGCGCAAAAACAATTAGCGCAGTCACTAATGGAAGCCGTTGGAATAATTGTATGGGTTGATGATGAAAACGATATAGACACTGTGACTGCTGTATCAGGAAGTGGTCCAGCTTATTTCTTCTTGTTTATGGAAGCTATGCAAGATGCTGCAAAAGAATTAGGGCTATCGGAAGAACTAGCAAAGCAATTAGTTTATCAAACTGCTTCCGGAGCGGTGGACTTGGCTATACAAAGCAAGGACTCAACAGCTGAACTAAGAAGAAAAGTAACTTCACCTGGTGGTACCACCGAACGCGCAATCAAAAAATTCGAAGCAGGTGACATCAGAAAATTAGTAAATAACGCATTGGTAGAAGCAAAAACAAGATCCATTGAGTTATCTAAAGAAATGAAGAATTAACGAGTACGAGTTATGGAAGTCATGGGAAGTTCTGCTGCACTTATTTTTAATACACTAACGGGCATCTATCTATTGGCCATATTATTACGTTTCCTGCTACAGGTTGCCCGTGCGGATTTCTATAACCCTATGTCACAAGCTGTCTTTAGAATTACCGACCCAATGGTAAGAATTTTTCGCAGTTTTATTCCGGGGTATAAAGGCATCGATTTTTCTAGTTTGATTCTCGCATTGGTGGTTGAAGCGATGGCGATCTGTGTATTAATTATACTTTATGGAGGCAGCATCCCCTCAGTGGGGTTCATCGTCACCTGGGCTTTTGTTGGTGTATTGCATTTCATGATCATGATTTATTACTACGCTATAATCGGCTCAATCATAATGTCATTCGTGATGATGTTTTCTGGCAACATGAATCCTCACCCAATTCTCAGGTTGGTTTGGCAATTAACGGAACCTGTTATGGCACCTATTCGAAAAATTATCCCATCTATGGGTGGCTTGGATTTTTCACCGATATTCATTTTCATTTCAATTGGTTTGATTCGTAATTTTATTTATCAAACATTTGGTGTAAGTGAACAAATAGCGCTGGTCGTTATTGGCCTCTAATATGTATTAGAGCAAAGATAGTAACAATCCCTTTCTCAACTGCTTTATTCAACCTAAAGCAAATATCTTGTTAAGTTGTTGTAGTTGATGATGATGCATTTAAGATATGACGTTATACATCGCTTACGGGCGGCAAAATCAATAAACAATTAATCAGATTTTTGACAAAAGAGTTTCAAGTAAAACAAAGTACCATTACTATTATTAGCTATTTAAGTAATACACTGAAAAGAATAGCTGGTTGAGCAGCCTAAGAACTCACCAATGTTGTTCACGATTAGTAAAATATAGAGAGTTATGTCTATTACATTACCTGAAGATTCTGTGGGGATTGTTGAGCCACAACAATTCCATTTTGATGAACCGCTAAGCCTGCGTAGCGGTAAGGTCTTACCTGCATACGATATCGTCTTTGAGACTTATGGCGAACTAAACACTAAGAAATCTAATGCTATCCTTATTTGTCATGCCTTAAGTGGAGACCATCATGCGGCTGGGTACCATAACGGCGATACAAAAAAACCTGGCTGGTGGGATTCCTGTATTGGGGCCGGTAAGGCAATTGATACAAATTTATTCTTTGTAGTCTGCATGAACAACTTAGGCGGCTGTGGCGGGAGCACCGGGCCTGCCTCGAAAGATCCCGAGACCGGGAAATATTTTGGCCCAGATTTTCCAGTCCTAACAGTTAGAGATTGGGTGAAAAGTCAGGTAATGCTGATGGATCGGCTTGAAATTCCTAAATGGGCAGCAGTGGTAGGTGGCAGCCTGGGAGGAATGCAAGCACTGCGGTGGGCCATTAGTTATCCAGAAAGAATGGCTCACGCAATTTGTATTGCTGCTGCGCCTAAACTGTCAGCACAAAATATCGCGTTCAACGAAGTTGCACGACAATCTATAACGTCAGATCCTGATTTTCACCAGGGATACTATTTGGAACATGGAACATATCCAAAACAAGGGTTAACCTTGGCGCGGATGGTTGGCCATATCACCTATTTATCTGATAGCGCAATGCGCGCAAAGTTTGGGAAAACAGTGTCTGATTTTGAGACTGAGAAGACGAATTTTGGACGCGACCTCCGTTCTGGCAAACTCAGCTTTGGTTTTGATGTAGATTTTCAGGTTGAAAGTTATCTTCACTATCAGGGAGAACGCTTCTCTGAGAACTTTGATGCGAATACATATTTACTAATGACCAAAGCTTTGGATTATTTTGACCCATCGGTTGATTTCGAAGGCGATCTTAGCAAGGCGTTCCTAAACAGTGACTGCAAATTTATGCTTGTTTCGTTCACTACTGATTGGCGGTTTCCCCCAGAGCGTTCGCGAGAACTTGTCAACGATCTTTTAAAAGCAGGAAAAGAAGTAACTTATCTGGAAGTAGAAGCAGACCAAGGTCACGATGCCTTCCTATTGCCAATTCCGCGCTATATAAGTGCATTTCGTTCTTATCTATGCCGGGTGCATGAGGAGATTTGCCAAGATGCGCCCTGATTTGGAAATAATTCAACAATGGATAGAACCGGAAAGTCGTGTGCTAGACCTAGGTTGTGGTAATGGCACGCTACTCAATTATCTGAAAAGTACCAAACAAGTCCGAGGGATTGGGTTAGAGATAGATGAGGAAAATATTCAACGTTGCATCCAAAATGGCGTAAATGTTATCGAACAAAACCTCGATCAGGGATTATCAAATTTTCAGTCAGGCAGTTTTGAAACTGTTCTATTAGCGCAGACCCTTCAAGCCTTAAGTAATCCAGACAGACTCATCGATGAGATGTTACGTATTGGCGAAAGAGGGATTGTTACATTTCCAAATTTTGGTAATTGGAAAAGCCGTCTATACCTTGCTACAAAAGGTCGTATGCCTATCTCAAAATTCATGCCTCATCAATGGTATGACACCCCTAATATTCATTTCTGTACAGTTAAAGATTTTGATGCGCTTTGCAAAACTAAGAATATTCACGTGTTAACACGCACTGTTGTCGACTCTCAACATCAGGGCAGTTGGGCGGTTAAATCCTGGCCAAATTTTCTGGGTGAAATCGCCATCTATCACATAACTAAGGGCTAAAGGGTTAGAGCCTCAATATGCAAAAAATCGTCCTAGCAAGCGGTAACCAAGGAAAACTTATTGAGTTACAAACGATACTTTCTGCGAATAACGTAGAACTAATTCCTCAGGCATATTTCAATATTAGTGAGGTGGAAGAAACTGGGCTAAGTTTCGTAGAGAATGCATTGATTAAAGCAAGGCATGCCTGTGTTAAGACAGGCTTACCCTGCATAGCGGATGACTCTGGGATTGAAGTAGATGCTTTAGATGGGGAGCCTGGAATCTACTCTGCAAGATATTCTAATACCTATGGCAGCTCAGCGGATGCAGACAATAACGCCAAATTGTTACAAGAGCTCGAGCAGGTTCCTGACCTTGATCGCACTGCCCGATTTCAATGTGTTATTGTGTTTCTCCGTCATGAAAAAGATCCAATGCCGCTGATTTGCCAGGGCTCTTGGAAGGGCAGAATTATGTTCAAAGAAAGTGGAGAAAATGGCTTTGGCTATGACTCTTTGTTCTATGTTCCAACTCATCAATGTACTTCGGCTGAGTTGCAGCCGGAAATAAAAAATTCATTGAGTCATCGTGGTCAGGCTTTACGCCAACTCCTGAAATGCTGGCAAGACCTCCCTTAAGTCTCTACATTCATATTCCCTGGTGCATTCGAAAATGCCCTTACTGTGATTTTAATTCTCATGAATCAAATTCATCGTTACCAGAAGATGAATATATAGAGGCACTTTTAGAAGATCTAGCTCATGAGTTTTCGAGGTTTGGACAAGATCAGCGAGAACTAATTTCTATTTTCATAGGCGGTGGAACACCAAGTTTATTTAGTGGTGATTCTTATAGAATACTGTTACATCGAATTTCTGAGCTAGTAAATTTTTCTTCGAAAATAGAAATAACTTTGGAAGCAAATCCAGGAACCGTAGAGGCAGAAAGATTTTCAGGCTATCGTGATGCTGGTATAAACCGCTTATCACTCGGCATACAAAGTTTTAATAATGATTCTTTGCTTAAGTTAGGGCGTATTCATAATTCTGAAGAATCACTAAAGGCGATTGAAATTGCCAAGGCAGTCGGTTTTAAAAATTTCAATCTTGATCTTATGCATGGTCTGCCTGGTCAAGAATCAGAACAAGCATTAAACGATTTACAAATAGCTATTAGCGTTGCACCTACCCATATCAGCTGGTATCAATTAACAATAGAGCCCAATACTGCATTCTATCGCTATCCTCCCCAACTTCCCGATGAAGCTATACTCGACAACATTCAAGGAGACGGTCAAAACCTATTAGAAGATCATGGCTATATGCAATATGAAGTTTCTGCTTTCGCGAAAAACGGATTTACTTCTTTACATAATCATAATTATTGGAGTTTTGGGGATTATTTAGGAGTTGGTGCCGGAGCTCATGGGAAACTAACCTTGCCCAATGAAAACAAATTAATTCGTATCAGAAAACAGAAGCAACCAAATAATTATCTCCAAGGGCAAGTTCGCAGAGAAGCAGAGCTTAAAGATATTCCTAAACAAGAACGAACAATTGAATTTCTGATGAACGCTCTACGATTAAAAGACGGTTTCAACCAAATCCAATTTGAAAGCAGAACCGGGCTGGCTTTCAGCGTCATCTCAAAGAGAGTAGAATGCCAAATTGAAAATGGCTTAATGCAGCGCACAGGAAAGGATGGCGAAGAATTTTTTTCAACTACAACTACTGGCTATCGATTTTTAAACAGCGTACTGGAGGAATTTCTCTAATGAAAGCCTTATATGAAGAACATTGTGAAGCTTGTCAACTCGGTGCGCCCTTAGTGACCGAGGAGGAAGCAAATGAACTGCTGTTAAGTGTACCAGCCTGGAAGAGAGAATTTAATGATGGCGTAGAAAAATTGGTTCGAGAATTTCATTTTGTCGAATTCAAAGATGCATTTAACTTTACCTATAAAATAGCTAGCCTGACAGAAAGAGAAAATCATCACCCAACAATCATCACCGAGTGGGGCAAAGTTACTATCTTCTGGTGGACTCATAAGATAAACGGTTTGCACGTTAACGACTTTATCATGGCAGCAAAGACTGACATGATTGCTAAGATCTCAGCATCTTCATAAACAATTCAACAACCCGCTTATATCATTGGTAATGCCAAATCTACTATCACAACTCGATACGCTCATAAGTATGCCCAGCGTAAGTTCGGCACATTCAAATCTAGACATGAGCAATAAAGAAGTTATCTATTTCCTTGCAGAAGCATTTGAGTCCATGGGGTTTAGCTGTGAAATTATTACCTGCAACAACAAAAGCAAATTTAATCTAATCGCGACGTTGGGTAGTGGTCCTGGCGGCTTAGTATTGGCTGGCCATACCGACACAGTTCCTTTCGACCAAGAACTCTGGTCGGTCGACCCTTTCCAACTTACAGAAAAAGATGGAAAAATATTTGGATTGGGTATTACTGATATGAAAGGCTTTTTCCCCATTGCGATGGAAGCGATAAAACCCATATCAGAAGCAGATTTTGTAGAACCACTAATAATTCTTGCGACGGCTGATGAAGAAACTTCCATGCAGGGTGCTAGAACGCTAGCCGAGCTTGGTCGCCCAAAAGCTAGATCGGCAATCATTGGAGAGCCAACTGGTTTGCGACCGGTAAAAGCCCACAAGGGAATTATGATGGACTCCATTCGTTTATTTGGTGAGAGCGGCCACTCATCTGATCCCTCTCTTGGAAAGAATGCACTTGACGCAATGCATCAAGTAATTTCTCAATTGATCGATTATCGCGACCAATTAAAAGATCGCTATAGCTCTGAATTATTTACTATCCCTTATCCAACCTTAAATTTAGGAAGTATTCATGGAGGCGACAACCCTAATCGTATCTGCGGAAATTGTGCACTCGAGTTTGATGTACGTTTAACTCCTGGAATGCACATAGATACAGTGAGAGCCGAAATTCGCGATAAAGTTAGAAGCGTAACGGAACCGTTAAAAATTCAATTTGAAATGGCAGAAATTTTCAGTGGTGTGCCTGCATTTTTTACACAGGAAAACAGCGCGCTACTTAAGGCTGCAGAGGAGTTGACTGGCCATAGCGGTATCAGTGTCGCATTTGGCACCGAAGGACCTTTCTTACAACAACTTGGCATGGACACTATTATTATGGGTCCGGGAAACATAGATCAGGCCCATCAACCTGATGAATATATGTCTCTAGATATGATTAATCCCAGCATTGACGTACTCACGAGACTCATCATTAAACACTGCATACGGTAATAGTTAGAATATGCCTGTAAATAAACAAATGATCGAAATGTTTAGAGCTTCTTCCGCTTATATCAATGCTCACAGAAACAAAGTATTCGTGGTGTCTCTGAGCGGTGAGGCTCAAGCAGATAATAATCTAGCAAATATAGTCTACGATCTCTCACTATTACACAGCCTTGGTGTAAAAATCGTTCTCATACATGGTTCGCGACCACAAATCACAGAAGCACTTGCCGCCCAGGGCAAAAAATCAAACTACCATCGCAACCTTCGCGTGACCGAGCCAGATTGCATAGAAACAATCAAACAAGTCGTGGGGGGGCTAAGTGTCAATCTCGAAGCATTATTTTCTATGGGTACAAGTAACTCACCAATGCATGGTGCCGACATCCGTCTATGCCGAGGAAATTTTATAACCGCAAAGCCCATTGGAGTGCATGACGGTATTGATTTTCATTACACAGGAGCCGTGAGAAAAGTTCAAACTTTAGCGATCGAAAAAGAGCTGGTTAACAACAACATCGTTATGTTATCTAATTTAGGATACTCATCAACTGGCGAAGTCTTTAACCTTTCCGCTGAGGAGGTTGCAACGGAGGTAGCCATCTCCTTAGGCGCCGATAAGCTAATTTTAATGATACCGGCTGATGGGGTCTTAGATGCGTCAGGCGAATTAATTACATCGCTTAATGAAAAAGAGGCCAAGAATCACGCAAGTAAATTGTCATTATCTGGAGATCCAGTGGAACTTTGTGTAAGTCACGCTATTGAAGCGGCCTTGCGCGCTTATTCACACGATGTCCATCGATCACATTTAATCAGCTTTAAAAAAAATGGTGCGCTTTTGCAGGAATTATTTACCCGAGATGGAAACGGCTCCCTAATTAGTAATGATAATTTCGATCAATTGAGACCAGCTTCTATTAATGATATAGCAGGAATTTTGGCCCTGATTAAGCCTTTAGAGGAAACTGGCATTTTACTTGAACGGTCCCGCGAGCTGCTTGAAATGGAGATCAAAAACTTTGTCGTGATCGAATTAGAAAATTCAATAATCGCTTGTGCTGCGCTTTATCCAATTAGCAAAGATTCGGGTGAAGTAGCTTGTGTTGCCATCCACCCTGATTATCAAAGAGATGGATTGGGAGATCGACTTTTAATTAATCTTGAAAAAACTGCATTTGAAAAAGGATTCAGCTGTTTGTTTGTCCTGACTACAGTAGCATCTCATTGGTTTCTTGAAAAAGGGTTTGAACAGAGCGAAGTGGATGCTTTACCAGACCAGCGCAAAGATCTTTACAATCTGCAACGTAAATCTAAAGTACTCAAAAAAGCTATAAGCTAATTGATTACTCAATTAGCTTATCGGCGCTGTAATAAACAAATAGTATAGTTATAGGGGTTCGTTTCTGACTTCTTAAAATACTTTCTAGACACTTCTTTCCACTCATCTTCATTGAATTCAGCGAGAAATGTATCACCTTCAACTTGTGCATGGACTCGAGTTAAGTGGAATCGGTCAGCTAACGGCAGTGCCTCTTTATAGAGACCTGCCCCCCCAATTATAAAAGCCTCTTTTGAGCCATCGATAGCAGCAAGATTTTCTGCAAGCTTTATAGCTGCCCCGAGTGAATTAACAACCTTAGCTTTTTCCGCTTCGTAATTTGAATCTCTACTTATGATAATGTTGGTCCGCCCTGGTAATGGCCTACCTATAGATTCCCAAGTTTTTCTACCCATAATGATGCTATTGCCCATGGTAGTCCGCTTAAAGTATTTAAGATCTTCTGGAAGCTTCCAAGGCAAACTATTGTTACGACCAATAGTTCTGTTTTCTGCCATTGCACAAATCAATGCGAGGTTCATTTATGTTTTCGCTCTACTGAGTCTTATATCGAAGTTTACACAGAGAATGGATAAACAATTGGATCATGGTGCTGATAACCCTCTACGGAGAAATCATCAAGCGTGACCCATGTCTCAATGTCTTCCAAAGTTTTTATATCAGGATTGATATGCAAACTTGGTGGTGGAAAGGGTTTGCGAACTAACTGTGCGTCTCTCATTAACTTGATCTGATCTTCGTAAATATGTGCATTTACAATCTTATGATAGGCCTTCCCTGCTTTATGACCTGTTATTTGCGCCATGAGTGCAAGAAAGGCAAACACCTGAATCTGATTAAAATTTAGACCTAAAGGAACATCGCAAGAGCGCTGGTAGCTGGTTAAGTAAAGCGTATCTCCCAATAAAGAAAAAGTATGGGTGTGCATGCAAGGACGCAAGCAACCAAGCTCAAACTCCCCGGGATTATAGAAACTTAGAATTTCACTGCGATCGTCGAGGCCCTTAGACAAATTGTCTACGATCTTCCGTAACTGATCCAGGGGTGTGCCATCAGGCTTTAGCCAACTTCGGCCTTGCACCCCATAAACTCGGCCCATATCGTCTTCACCCTTACGAACAGGATTGTTTAACCAGGCTTCGTTGTCATTCGCGTTGGCATCCCAGGTTTTGGCACCAAGGGCGCGAAAATCTGCGGCATTATCATAGCCTCGCAAGTAACCTAAAAATTCCGCGATGGCAGCCTTCCAGAAACTTTTACGGGTAGTGATTAATGGAAATTCATTACTAGCAAGATCATAGGTAAGGTCCGCATCGACAACTGTCAGGCATTTTTTCCCCGTGCGCTTATTTTCTATCCAAGTGCCTTCGCTGATAATGCGCTGACATAAGGAAAGATATTGCTTCATAGTTTTAGTATCCGAAAAACTAAATTAATTGACGCTGCGGATAGAAACGTTGCGGTAGGCAAAGAAAATGAGTACAAGACCAATAAAAATCATCGGTATGCATAACAATTGCCCCATCGTCATCCAATCAAAGGCAATAAAACCGAGGTGCGAATCTGGTTCTCGGAAAAACTCCACAAAAAAGCGGAAACAGCCATAGCATAGCGAGAATAAGCCAGTAACGGCCATACGTGGTTTAGTGGAAGATGAGAACCACCAAACGATAGTGAATAGAAGAACCCCTTCAAGCATTACCTGATAAAGCTGAGAGGGGTGACGAGCTAAATTATCAACATGAGGAAAAACCATTCCCCAGGCGACATCAGTAGGCCTTCCCCAAAGTTCGCCGCCAATAAAATTACCCAGGCGCCCTGCTCCTAACCCGAATGGAACAAGTGGGGCAATAAAGTCCATGGTCTTCCAGAAGTCTTTCTCAATAGACTTAGAATAGAAATAAAAGGCAAATAATACACCAAATAGCCCACCATGAAATGACATGCCGCCTTCCCAAACTCGAAACAGCCATGTGGGATCATCGAGAAATCGATCAAAATTATAGAAAAAGACAGAACCAAAACGACCACCAAATACAGCACCTAAGGCGCCATAAAAAACTAGGTCTGAGATTTGTTCCTCACTCCACTGGTCTGGAATCTTTTTCCGGCGATGGCTGGCAAGAACCCATGCCCCGCCAAAGGCGATTATGTACATTGCTCCGTACCAGTGAATACTGATAGGGCCAATAGCAATTAGGACTGGGTCAAATTGAGGGAAGTTTAACACTACTTTAATTATCCACTGTCGAGAGAAGCTTGTTGTAAGATTTACCGAGAAGTTGAGCCACAAAGTATATCAAGATTGCACCTATTCGCAGAGATTTGCGGTAATATTTAGTAAAGGAAATAGAAGAATCTATGTGTCTTATCGTTTTTGCCCACCAGGCTGAGCCTAGTTACCCCCTGGTTATGGCAGCCAATCGGGATGAGTTTTTCTCCCGTCCCACTCAACATGCAACACTCTGGGAATCTTCTTGCCGTCACAAGGCTATCTTGGCAGGCAAAGACCTTGTTTCCGGAGGCACCTGGTTAGGAATTACTCGAAATGGTCGATTCAGCGCAGTTACAAACATAAAAAACCCCTCTGAATCAGAACAAAAACCTCGATCTCGTGGAGAACTGACGATTAACTTTTTACAAAGTGACATCAGTGTTGACGAATATACTAGCAACCTCGCTGGACAATTTGATCAATTTGAGGGTTTTAACCTTCTTTTGGGTGATGGGCATAACATGTTTTACATCAATAACTTCGAAAGAGTGGTGACCAAACTAGAACCCGGTTTTTATGGATTATCAAATGGTAGATTAAATTCGGATTGGCCTAAAGTTAATCGAGTTAGAAATGGCTTACAGCAACTTTTAAAGAAGGAAAAACCCATAAGTACGGATCAACTTATCGCTATGATGAACGACCGCGAGCTATCGACTGATACTAATTTACCTGATACCGGACAAACTACGGAACTTGAAAAAGTGATCTCTTCAGCTTTCATCATGAACACCGGCCACGGTTATGGAACTTTATGCTCTACGGCAATAATAAAGGAAGCAAACGGAAACACACATTTCAACGAACAAAATTACGATGTAGCAGGAATAGCGGTAGATAGCCATTACTACAGGTTTTTAGAAAACTCTTAGGATCTATTCAATACACTTAAAATAGAGAATTGAAATGTATATTCCTAGGCTATGCTCAAGCGTAAGCGAAATGGAGAGAGATCATGCTAGCATTCCGCTCTAATAGAATCACCGTCAAGACACTGCTCTTAATAAGAAACCCAAAGGTTTGCTATTTACCGATAAACCGACCGCGTACCAATAACTTGGTCTCAACTTAACTGAGTTCCTATATGATAGATGCCAATACCGCTCTGTTACACCTTAAAGAAGGCAACAAAAAGTTTCGTAATGGAACAACACTTATCAAGGTAGATGAAGCTAGCCGGTTCGATGTTGTGGAGAAACAATCTCCCTTTGCCATTATTCTAGGCTGCTCAGATTCTCGGGTGCCTTTAGAACTTATCTTTTGTCAGGGATTAGGTGATTTGTTTGTTATTCGTGTAGCCGGGAACGTCGCCACTCCTTCCCAGATAGGCAGTATTGAATTCGCCGCTCAAAAATTTGGAACGAAACTTGTTGTAGTACTCGGCCACACTTCTTGCGGTGCGGTAAAAACTGCTCTCGAAGATTTAGACCAAGAAAAAAGTATCCAATCACCAAACCTAAAAGCCATAGTTGACAGCATCAAACCAGGAATCAAAGATTCTATAAGTGGCTTAGATTCATATGATGAGAAAATTCAAAGAGCCGTTAGAGCGAATGTGCAGACGTCAATCAACAATCTTATTAATGGGTCGGAAATTCTACGCCAATTAAGATCAGAGAGCGGACTTAAGATTATCGGTGCAGAATACTGCCTCGAAAGCGGCATTGTAGAGTTTTTATAAGTCTAACTAACTGCAATTCATGACTGCAGGAAACAATATCCAGTTTAAGGAAATGATAGAAAAACTCGGTATATTTGATTCTGGAGAGAGCTTTGAATGCACAAGAATATGAGCGGCATCTGGTTTAAAAGAACAAGCTCTTTACGATATTAGCAAAGAATGTTTCTTAGTAAGTATTAATTAGTTCGAGAAGAGCGTAACAATCGATCGACTCCCGCGTTATATAAAGCAAGGTCGACCGCGCTTCTAATCGTTTGCGCATCTTCCATTTGCATAACCTGGTCCAGCAAATCTTGGGCCGCACCCAAATTCACACTGCGTATTACAGATTTTACTTTCAGTAAAGCTGATGCATTCATCGACAGTGTATCGAAACCCATGGCGAGTAAGAGCACTGCAGCGCCCGGATCACCTGCCATCTCACCACAGATACTCACGGGTTTCTTTTGTTCCTGAGCCTGCAAAACTACCTGATAGAGCGCATTAAGAACCGCAGGATGAAAAGCACTGTAGAGATTCGCGACTCTAGGATTGTTTCTATCCACTGCAAGCAAATACTGGGTCAAATCGTTACTTCCGACGGAAATAAAATCTACCAACTTGGCTAAAGCCCTGGTTTGGTAAACCGCCGCAGGGAGTTCGATCATCACACCGATTGGTGGATATTTGACGTCTAGATTCTCTTGCAAGAGCTCGCGGTGGGCTCGCTTAATTAATTGTGTCGCTGAGTTAACTTCATTCACATTACTAATCATTGGCAACATGATCTGTAAATTCTCAAGACCGATACTAGCTCGAAGCATTGCTCTTACTTGTGCCATGAAAATTTCCGGATGGTCGAGAGTAACTCGAATTCCACGCCATCCAAGAAATGGATTTTCCTCGTCAATTGGAAAGTAAGGTAAGTCTTTATCACCACCAACGTCTAAGGTACGCATGGTAACAAGCTTCGGAGCAAAAGCTTCGAGCTGCTCGCGATAGATTTTGGTTTGCTCTTGTTCCGAAGGAAAACGTTCACTGAGAAGAAAGGGAACTTCGGTCCGAAAAAGTCCAATCCCCTCTGCACCCTGGTCTAATGAATGCATTACATCTGACATTAAACCGGTATTTACCCAAAGATGAACCCGGTGATTATCGGCGGTTTCACAGGGTAAGCCTTTTAGATTTTCAAGTCCCGCCACTAGCTGGTCTTGTTCCTTAATAGTATTTTCGTAACGAGTAAGTAATTGCTCAGAAGGGTTGCTAATTATCTCCCCTCGATAGCCGTCCAAAATAATCTGCTTTCCATCTAGATGGTTAAAAGGCAAATCAACTGCACCCATGACAGTAGGCACACCCATTGTTCGCGCAAGTATAGCGACATGAGAGTTGCCTGAGCCCTTTGCAGATATGAGGCCTTTTAGTTTCTCCGTGGGTACTTCTACTAGCATGGCAGGCGTTAATTGCTCACTAACCAAGATAGTATCGTCGAGGTACTCGGTAGTAACCGGTTCATCTTCTTGTAAGTAGAAAAGAACCCGACTACACAAATCTCGAATGTCTGCGGCCCGCTCGCGAAGATATTCGTCACTCATCATTTCAAATGTGCGAACATGCTCGTTAGCAACGTAGGCGAGCGCGCCTTGGGCCCAAGATCCCATTTTTATTCTTTCTACAACTTCATTACCTAATGCATCGTCATCTAGCATACGCACATAGACATCAAAAAGCTGTCTTTCCTCTTCAGCAACTTGCCCAGCCAATTGATTATGTAGCTCACGCATATCGTCCTGAACTGCATTTAGGCATGCATTAAAGAACTCAATTTCTTTTTCAATATTTTTCGTGTGACGATCAGGTATTTGGTTTAGATCAACCGGCGGAAAAACAACTACAGCCTGGCCGATAGCAACCCCTGATGAACCCGAGATGCCAGGAAATACAGTATCAGAAACTTTATGACCTGATGGGCTGAGGCCCTCGATCGCGCCTGTTGCTTCTGCATGGGCGATTACACCGGCTAATTGAGCTGAGAGAGTAATTAAAAATGCTTCTTCTCCTTCATCAAAACGGCGTCGGTCTTCATGCTGAACAACGAGTACACCAAGGACAGAGCGGTGGTGAATAATTGGTACGCCGAGAAAAGCATGGAAGACTTCTTCACCGGTTTCTTCGATATAGTAATAACTGGGGTGATTGGATGCGTCTTGCAAGTTGATAGGTTCAGCGTGCTTTGCGACCAAGCCTACTAAACCTTCGCCTAGCTCAATGCTGACATGTCCAATCGCTTCCTCTTTTAATCCTTCGGAAGCCATTAAGACATGGCTATTGATATCGGTGTCTAGCAGATAAACAGAACAGACTTGAGTAGAGAGTGCTTCGCGAACCCGATGAACAATAATGTTCAATGCGGATTGCAAATCTTTCGCCGCGTTGACCTTTTGAACGATGCCTCGTAGTTGTTCGAGCATACCTCATCCCGGCAACACCGATTCAATTATTCTAAACTATACATTGAGCGCTCTCGCATTATGAGAGAAAGGTTTCCCCAGCACAGCTTAATCGGTGGATATTCTAATTAGTTAAAAGAATTTTGTTATTGTTGATTTACGTAGTTATTAAGCGGAGCTTCTAATTCTGTAAGAGCCCGGCGATAAACATCTCTCTTAAATTCAATAACTTGTCCAACTGGATACCAGTATTTCACCCATCGCCAATCATCAAATTCTGGGCGCTCACTCCGGCTTAGTTCTACCTTACTATCTTTGCCCTCCAAACTTAATAAGAACCACTTTTGTTTTTGCCCGATACATAACGGGCCTTTGTTATAGCGAATGAAATTTTTTGGCAGACGATAATGTAACCAGTCTGTAGTTTGATAAAGAATTCTGACATCCTTTTCTATCAGTCCAACCTCTTCATCTAACTCACGATAGAGGGCTTGTTCCAGAGATTCACTTTCTTTTATGCCGCCTTGAGGAAATTGCCAAGCCGACTGCCCGATTCGTTTTGCCCACAGCAAATTACCTTGCTGGTTACAAATTACAATTCCCACATTTGGGCGGAAGCCCTCTGAATCAATCATACGTATCTGTTGTTAGACAAATATTTTTCACTATTGTTTCACACTATTTTTAAATGAATCAATGGCGAAGGCACTAAGAAAATTTGTTTTTATTTAGTTTATCAGTTATTTAGACGTTATTTATGGATCTCGGCAATGAATAATTTTCGAGAAATTTAGTGCGAGTTCGGTAGATCCTCACTATATAATGCGGTTTTTGGATGGAATCGACATGCCACAACGCCTCGCCCTCTTCGATTTAGACAACACTCTGCTTGCTGGAGATAGCGACAATGCCTGGGGAGAATTCTTAATAGTAGAGGGTTTGGTTGATGATATTGCACACCGAGAAATCAACACTAAATTCTATAAAGACTATTTAGAAGGTGTCTTGGATATTCACGCCTATGTCGCTTTTGCTTTGTCGCCAATACTTGACTATACAGAATCAGAACGAAACGCATTGCATACCAAGTATATGCAAGATGCGATAAATCCAATTTTATTGGAATCAGCATTTGACTTAGTTGCTAAGCATAAAGCTGCTGGAGATTTTTGTTCAATAATTACAGCGACGAATAATTTTCTAACGAAACCAATTGCGCAGTTGTTCACAATAGATCTGTTGCTTGCAACAGAAGCGGAAGTTATTGACGGCAGACTAACCGGCCGTATTGATGGGACTCCTTGTTTTCAAGAAGGTAAGGTAAGGAAGCTAGAACAGTGGCTGACCCAATCAAATTCGGCACTTTCCCTTAAAGACAGTGTGTTCTATACAGATTCAATTAATGACCTACCGTTGATGCAGAGGGTGTCAGAGCCAATTGCGGTTGACCCAGATCAGAGACTTGCTGCAATTTCACAAAAAAAAGGTTGGCAAATACTAAGCTTGCGTGAATAAATATTTATCGAGAGCACAAATTTATCAACAAATATAATCGATAATTTAGAGTGGTAGAAATAAGACTCTCAATACTACTCTAGCTTATTTGAATCTCTACCATTAAATCATCTGCTATTTGTTCAATCCTCCGTTGCAACACTTCCGGCTCTAAATCTGCTGGTACTCTTAAATTTGCTTTTGCCTTGAACAATACATCATTGGACATTGGCGCTGGCGAACACTCTGTGGAAAGTTGTTCCACGTTGATTGACAGACTCATGAGGACACGAGAAATTTCCCGAATTATTCCAGGCCTATCATTGCCAACCAAATTGAGCTTAACAGCTTGTTGAAACTCTATATCGCCGTCAGCATCAGCTCGCTCAATCACTAACTTTAATTGATCTGTAATATTTTCTAATGCATGAATAAGCTTGTCCGCATTATTGTCGTTAACACTAACGCGGAGAATTCCTGCGAATTTTCCCGCTAACTGCGACATGCTGCTTTCCAGCCAGTTGCCTGAGTTATCTGAAATTATTCGAGCGAGGGACTCAACCAGTCCCGGCTTATCTTCGCCAATTGCCGTGAGTACTAAATAAGTGGTCATCGTTTACCTCTCAAAAAAATAACAACTAAACTAACCAACTAAAATAATGGGCCTAAAGTTTAGAATAAGCCAATTTGCTGATTAATAATGTCATTCATAGAAGTCGATTTAAAGATAAGAATTGCATCAGCAATAGGTATCAACTGTTTATCAATGTAAAAGTCAAAGTCGATTGTTGCTCGGCGATACTGACGAGGTTCTGGACCATTCGTTGTCATGAGGTATTCAATCCATCCCCCTGACTTATAGAGGCTGGGTAGTTTTTTCTCGTCGCGAATTACTTCTGCTTTGCGCGCAGCCTGCACGTGAGGAGGCACATTCTTTACATAGTCATCCAATTTTCGGCGCAAGCGCTTTCGAAGCACTAATTCGTCTTCAAACTCTCCATTTAACAATTTTTCGACGATATTTTTAACATAGTCATCAAACGGTTCATCAAGGAATACTTTTTTATACAATACTTTTTGAAACTCACGGGCTAAAGGAGACCAGTCACTGCGGACGGTTTCTAAGCCTTTAAATTGAACTTTATTATCTGCTAGTAGACCTGCGTAACGTTTTTTGCTTCCCGCATCAGAGCCTCTTATTGTAGGAATTAAAAATTTTTGATAATGAGTTTCAAACTGAATTTCTAAAAAACTAGTAACACTATATTCTTTTTCTAATTTTTCATTCCACCAATTGTTTAAATCTCTAGCGATGCAACCACCAATTGATGCAATTTTATCCTTTTTAACGTTTCCTAGAAGTACAAATACAGAATCCGTATCTCCATAGATAACCTGGTAACCTTTATCTTCTATATATTCTTTGCTCTGGATAATAATTTCATGGCCACGTTTCGTAATTGAACTGACTAGGCGCGAATCAAAAAATCGACACCCTATAGTGCCTAGTACTCCATAAAATGAATTCATGATTATCTTTATTGCTTGAGAGAGCACTTCGTCACTATTTGCTTTTGCTCTGTCTCGAGCTGCCCAAAGATCTTCTATAAGTTCAGGCAATATATATTTGTCACGGGAGAAAAGACCACCGTCGTAACCCTCAATTGCATTATCTTCAATTAACCCCTCAATCAGCGCCAGTGGATCCACATGGAAACTTCTAATGATGCTCGGATACAAACTTTTGAAGTCAAGGACAATAACGTTATCGTGGATTCCGGGCATCGACCGCATAACATGTCCTCCCGGGCTCATACTCGAGGGCTCTAGCTGGTCCAGTGCCGGTGCGACAAAACCTGCACGATGTAATCGCGGCAAATAGAGGAAATCGATAGCTGCTACTGATCCGCCATAACGACCTAGTTCCAAGCCTGTTAATTGACTCCGCTCTATGGCAAAACTAAGCAAATTCTCTTTCTCAAAAATATCCCAAACTAGCCGACAATCTTCAAGATTGTAACTAGCTAATGCTGATTTGTTTTTTAGAAATAATTTGCTTATTTCCTCGCTTCTTTGCTCAACGTCTTCTACTAGCTTGCCTCTTTTGAGCAGGCGACGAGACACATATTCTAAAGAAAAATTTTCAAACTGATACGTGGCTGAGCGCATTAGCTCTATTCCGTCAAGAATCACACGACCAGGAACTAAAGCGTAAAATCGCTGATCGCTGTCTCTTGATTGTCGCCAATTAATTGGTTCATTGTTCCTGCCAAGTGTTAATTTAACACCCGCTCTATCAGCGAAATCTTGCAAGCATTTCAAATCGAAATTAACAACATTCCAACCGATCAACACATCTGGGTTCAATTCAGCAATAATTTGCAGGAAGGCTTTAATCAAATTTTTTTCATTGGCATAAAACTGCAAGTCAATAGAGCACTTTTGGCAAGACTGAATTGCTCTACTTTTTACCTCTCCTTCCCCAATCATAAGAACTTTAGCAATATCATCTGAATACAAGGCAATCGAGTAGAGTTGGCTAACGTCGTAATCAGTTTCTATATCTATTGAAACAGCACTTAATGTTGGTCGATAGTCCGTTGCTTTAAGGCGTACATTAACGAGGTTTTTGTAAAATTCTTTGTCTTGTTGCTCAGCTTGAACTTCAACGGCACCTTTAATGAATCTTTCCATCAAGAAACGATCTGTAGGTTTAATATCTGATTCAAGTAATCGAATATCTCTTATTGCTAATCGGTCACGATTATCGAATAGTTGTCTTTGGCTGGAGAAGTACAAAGCCGATACTTTTTGCCTCGTGAAATCTAGAAGCTCAGTCGGGTTTATGCGCCAGTTTTTTTGGCCGTTTAGAATTTTCTTCACTTCATCTGTTTGGCTTGAGGGAAAGAAACAGATTGCTTCTTGCCTAGGCAAATGAAGACGAAGTGGACCTTCGCTCGAGGCGAACCAGAAAATCAATTCCAATCCAGTATCAGATTCTTTCCACTGCCTAGTTAGGAGAAAGGCACTTAAGGGAAGGGGTTGTTTAGAGACTACAATCACACCTGCAGAATACTAAGGGACCTTTACAAATAACATGAATTGGCATGTAAAAATCCCTCAGACGATAGTGCTCGAAATCTTTTCTTAGATAGTTACCTGGCGGGGGAACTGCCCAAAATCTTCCCAAAAACTAACTTTCTCAGGGAGTTCCTCATTAGTCGCTTGGACATTTCCATTTATATCGGTGACTCTAGAGACGATAGTATGCTCTCCAGTGCTAGGATTATTCCAATCGAAACTAAACAATTTCCAAGAATACTTAGTATTCCGCGGATTCAATTCAGCTCTTTGCCATGGCCCGTTATCTATTTTGATCTCGACGCTTTCAAGAGGTGTACCATCATTCAGCACGAACCCTTGTATTGAATATTGTCCGCCACTTTCTATCACTCGAACTATGGCAGATTTGAGATTAAGGGTTGTCACTGAATTTTCTACCCAACGCTCAACCCCACCTACGTTTGTTTTCTTCAGAGTGACATAATCACGACCCATAAAGCGTCCCATGTAACGGGTATCTTGGACATGAATTTGGGTTAGCCATTTAACGTTAGCAACTCCATACCAGCCAGGAACGACTAGTCTTAGTGGTTTTCCATGATAATGAGGAAGAGGTTCCCCATTCATTTCAAATGCGAGCATGTTTTCGCTACGCAGTGCATCTGGGATAGATAGGCTCCGCGCAAAGGCTTTTTCAACTTCTCTGCCCCGAATCTCTTCAGTTGCAGTATCAGCAGCGAAAAATACGACTTCCTTAGCGCCTTCCTGAATGCCGGCTCTCTCCAGAATACTGCTCAATGTGACACCTCGCCAATTCGCATTCCCGATCAGTCCATACAATAATCTCTGGCTGTTCCCACCGCATTCGAAACCTACTTGTTGCTCGATAATATCGCCATTCATTAAATCACTTAGTGAAAGATCAAGTTCATTATCAACCATGCCAGTTACTTTTAGCCGATAAGAGCTATTGTCGACCTCTGGCTGACCGTAGTGTTGAACCAGATAGAAATCATCATTGCCTGTGAAGAATGAGGTGATTTCTCGAGTGTCTTGCCAGTGCGTGGTGTTGGGTTCGATGGGGCGCCATTGAAAAGCTTCAGAAGCATCATCAGTGAAAGGCACTAAGTTTTCTCCTTGTGCCAGTGCTGGAAAAAGAAAGCTAGGGGCAGTCACTGCACCTGCAGCTATTACGCCAGTGCCTAGAGCACCTTTAAGGACATCGCGTCGACCTTTATCTTCAGGGTTCATTGTTGTTATCTCTCTTATTTTTGGCCCATTACGACAATTTAAATTTGGGCGGTTATAGTTTCAAAGCAGCAGGCGATTAACTCTATCACAACAATACTACTTGGTCCCATTGCGAGTTCTAATCTTAACGAATCTAATTCCTCATTTAATCCATAGCCTTTTAGTGCTGATGTCCACCTGCGCCGTGTACATGGCCATGAGCTATTTCCTCAACAGTAGCATCTCGAACCGTATCAACTTCGATTTCATAGTGCAAAGTACGACCCGCAAATGGATGATTAAAATCAACGTCAGCTGTGAATTTTCCTGCTTTTAGTATTATTGCGTTATGCCAGCCTCTTTCTGACCTTGCTCTAGCAAGGCCCCCAACTGCAGCTTTCTTGATTCCATCGGGTAATTGCAAGTGTTTTAAAGGAATGCGTTGAAGATGCTCTGGATTGCGCTGACCATAGGCTTCTTCAGGCTCCAATGTAATTTGGATTTTGTCACCTTTTTGTTTTCCATCTAGCGCTTTTTCAACACCGACAATGACGTTATGGAAACCATGGAGGTAATACAAAGGTTCTCGATTATTGGATTGCTCCAACCACTCGCTATGTTCGCCTTGCTCATTGACCTCACATAATCGAAAGTGAAACGCGACCACCTTATTCGAAGTTATACGATCATCCGATGTTTCGGCCGTTTGAGAAGCATCATCTTGTGTATTTTCAGATTCAGTCATGGGTAATCGTCATGTTGTGATTTGTTCTTCAGGATTCTATCAAATAGTTCAATAGACTCACTATAAATTTAGAGCTTCTGCTGATTACTTTGATTAATCGATAGAAATTTCCCAATTGAATTAAAGAGTTATTTATCATAGAAAAACGGTTCTGTTGACTTAAATCTACTCTAGTTGAATCGCCATTCAGTAATTACTAATTATCAAAAAATAAATTGAATACAAGGGAGCAAGTATTGATTCTTAGGCGATCCTTAAGTCTCAATGTTTTTATCAAATATTATCGGTTATCCAAAGTGCTCAGAATTTTTGTCCATCGCGTTAAGTGTTAAAAAAAACGTCAGTCAGCTGGAATTAAAGGCTGGTTATTCGATGAACGAAGGGGCTCGATTACTCGATGTCTCGCAAAAACAATTGGAAGATATCGAGACTGTTCGCAACTATGGTTGTCACTTAGACTTGGAACTCTTGGCTAAGATTAAAGCGGTCTATAAAACCAGCATGGATAAATTGATAGGTTAGCTACCTGGCGATTACGACTCTGACTATTTTATTAGGCGAAGAAAACAGCTTGGTTTAAAGACTCGCTGAGTAAAACTTTGAACCTGTTTTATTTTGGTTTTCTCGTAAATTGAAAATCAAACTTAGCGGTATCCAGAATTGCGTATTTCGAGCGAGGTATTCAAAATCCTCGCTCCCTATTCAATTCATAGCGAGGAAAGAATTAGGATGAAGATCGGCAAACTCAGCGCCAAACCTATATTACAATCCTCCATTGCACTCGCTGAAAACACCCTCAATTAGCCGAAATACGTGGTTTCATGTATACTTGCCCGCTTTTGAAATAATGAGATACTGATCTATGGCTAGCAAAGCATCAAAAAAAGACGCGGCGGTTAATACCCGCGCTGACCTCGCAGAGCATATCGAAGCGTTCTTGAAAGCCGGAGGTAAAGTACAACAAATTCCATCAGGTGTTAGTGGTCAGACCTCCACTAGTGGCCCACGACAGATAGTGCTAAGCCATAAAACTAGTTGATACGAATTATTTTATAAAAAACAGAGAGATAGCTAAGTCTATCTGCTTTTGCAGATTCCGGAGTTTATGATTAAGCAGTTTATAGTTGCGTAACTTGATACCCTTTCACTTCTAGTAGCTTCAATAAGCCCTCATCGCCGACTAAGTGCGCCGCGCCAACTAAAACGAATTCGGTATCATTATCTCTCAGCATCTGATCAATCTGAGGGATCCAATTGAGATTTCGCTGCCTTAGCAGGCTATTGTAGAGTTCCGGCGCCTCATTTTTCATTTCCTTAACAAACAAATCTGCTAGCTCGCTATTATTGCCTGATCTCCAGGCTGCAATCATGCCATCCATCAGATCAGCTGTTTCTTCAAGGTCTCGCAAGGATAGAAGGATAAATTCGCTCTCGTTACCCTCTCCCATTGATGCAAGAAAGCCTATCTGCTCCATAACCGTTTCCAGTTGGCCGATGAATTTAGCATCGCTAATTGCCCGAGTATTAAAATAAGCATCGACTCCTTCCGGAGTAAATCCTATCCGTCGAAATTCCATCACTTGGAGCGTACTCACAACCATACCTGGTTTAAATTTCTCCATCATCATTAAAGGAACTCCGGCCTCATTAGTGTAATCTGATAATGCAGCGTAGGCTTCGATTGACAGAACACCTTTTAGCGAACGTCCATCTTGATAAGTAAGTTGTTGTAACATCTGCGTTTGCACTGACAAGTCTGACATTGCACTTAAATCAGTTTCAAAATATATCTGCGAAGAATTTTGATAGGCTTGTTCATATTCTTCAGGCAGTGGATAGTCACTTGGGCGCAGCAGATGAACTGTACCGCCCAAATAGACTGAGTTCGAACCTGAGGTAATTTGCCAAACTGCGGAATCTGCAATTACTCTATTAGTTATTGAAAATGTGAGCAATAAAGGCAATATTAAGTAAGCCATTCTTATGCTTATCAACACTCTCTGCGCTTTAAACATGTTCAGTTTTTGCTTTACGTTACATACTTTCTGTATTTTGCGCACTTTCCATTTCCCCAATATTCTATTTATTCTCATGGCTGAGCCCTTACCAGTTTTTGTCGCAATAAATTTGAATTAAGCTAGTATGCGGAAGATCCTATAAAAAGCCAATTTGAGTCATTATTAGCCATGTCAAAGCTTCTATTCAAAATGCGCCATGTCCCTGAAGATGAAGGCCGGGAAGTTCGTGAATTGTTGACCAGTAATAAGATTGAGTTTTTTGAAACTTTTGCTGGAAACTGGGGTGTCTCGATGCCAGCACTTTGGCTAAAAAAAAAGGGGCAATATAAGCACGCACGGAGACTCATCGATGACTACCAGCAACAAAGATCTTTAAAAATGCGTGAAGAATATGAGCAAGAAAAACAAAGTGGCGAAACTAAAACTTTATGGCACAGTTTTACCGAAAATCCATCTCGTTTTATTCTTTATATAGGGTTAGCCGTTGCGGTCCTATATTTTTCTTTAAAGTTTTTCCTATCGTTCTAATCAGGAACAACTAATTAGGCGTGTACGAAAAATCATCTGTTTCATAAGTACGTTCATTGTCATGAATAGTTAACGCGTAATCTTTTTCTGTTTAATTATAGTGGCAAGCTAACGATAACTTAGGATCGACTCGTGTTCATGAAATCAATCCATATAAGCCATAAAAAAGTTAGGTTAAAGAATGCAAAATTTACTTCCCAGAAGCGCGAGCCGATGTTCAATAATTGATCAGTAATAGAAACTTTACTCTTAGTATTAGTTGTTATATAAGAAATGTAGAAACGTGTTGGAAGTTCTAACAGGGGGAGCTTTCTGACATCCATGGCTACCCTGGTATTCAAAGGAGGTGATCCCATCAATAGTCAATCTATTAAGGGAGCCTCCGGTTATTTCTACGCTTAGTCAGTGTTGGAATGCTGGAGGGGAATATTTAACAATTTTGATATTCCTTAGCTCCCATAAGTAGTGGGTCCCGTTGTTGCTTCGGCAGCAGCGGGATTTTTTTGTCTCTCAAGTATGTTTTGGTCGAGTTGGGTTGAATTACTCAAAGACTACCTAAATAATTTCGTAAGCGTATTGGGAAATTTCTTTTAAGCAACATTTGATGCGTATTCCATTCCTGTTGTGGGTCTACTTCTCTCAGATAATGGACTTCCCCGCTATCTAACACTGCAATTGGAATACCGCCTTGAAAGAGGACTCGGTTCTTAAGAAGTCGGGGTAATTTGCGATTAGGCAAAGTAAGATTGAGTAAATTAAGTGGGTCAGTAGCTGACAGGCAATAAAATTGTTTATTAGAAGAATTTATAATTTCCTTCTTAAACTTGCGCAAATCATCAACAGTTTCAGGAAAAGCAAACTGCTCCCCACCAACTCCAGCAACAAATCGGCCACCTCTCAAGACACCACGTAACTCTAGTTTACGCAAATGCATTAGCAGAACACGCCAAGGTGGTGCGAAAGATTCTCTTTCTAACAATGACCGAATTAGTACTCCCCATCGTTGCAGATAGATACTAATTAATCGCTCCATTTGCTCATCGTCTAATACTTCCCATTTGTACGATATCTTTTTCCTAGTTTCAACCGTAGCCTCGACCTTTGCCGTTGCTCGCTGATAAGTATCAAGCAAACTCCAGCGGCCTGCATCTTCGATTCCGAACATTGCTTTACGGCCACGCCGTCTATACGCACTCGGTTTTTTATTAGCAGGCGTTAGCAGTGCGCGCAATCCAGTGTAACTATCACTGCAAATTCGGCCATAGCTTACGAGTTCCGCTAAACCTTCTTCCAACTGCGTTTTTAATAATCTAGTACGGCTTTGAATTTGATCAAAAAAACTAGCGCCGAATTTTTTTAAGTCTTCCTCAATTCGAGTAGCGACCGCGCTGTATTCAATTACTTCTTCTCTTATCTGTGATTGCGCTAATGCTTGCCAAATATCCAAATTCTGCCTACTAGCCATTGTGATCGGCGTGCTCTTAACGGGACCTGAAGATTTCCGTTTGCCAGGTCCATTTAAATTTGAAGGCAAACTATAACGACCCCACGCAACTTTGCCGCTAATGCATAGGACATCGAGCCAGCTAGGATCATAATTTTTTATACGTGCTGGGTAAATGTCTGCTTCCCAAGCACCAGCAGGAGACGCGACACCATCCAAAAAATTAAGCGTGTTCTGCAGCTGTGTCTGTCCATCCAAAGCGGGAGCTGTATCTACTGTTTTTTCTGATAACGATAACAACTGATGATGATCGAATAAAAACTCTGTATAGGCTTCCAATGAAACAGGCTTAATCGTCTTGCGGTGTGCATCGATGGTATAGCGATGAATTCTTTGTAGTAGGCGACGCTCACACCATTCCGTTGTTTGATTCTTCTCTGACCCTTCTCTAGCTACCGATTGTTGGGAGCTAATTGGAGTAAAGTTTCCTTGAAAGGCAAACCCTTCTACCTCCAATGCTATGAGTGCTGCTTCGATTTTTCTTAAACTGAGATTAAGCTCACTTGCAATCTGTGGAGCAGTCACAGGACCCAAACCTTGCAGTCTACCTCTAACTATTTCGATTAATGCTGTTTCGGGCGTCCATTCTTTGCTTAGGAGCGAATCTGGTAAATTTACTTTTTCGGCAAACTCTATGAATAGGGTTTTAAATTGCGGCGATAATTCAGTAGCGATCCACAATTTTTTAGGATGGCTTTGTAATTGCAACAAACGGCCGTCACTGGCGAGCCCTTCTTGCCAACGCTGGTATTTCTGTTGCTCAAATTCCTGATTAGTGATGTAAGCTAATGACAAGAGTCCATCATGAAGTTCTTCTGCACTTCTAACAAATGGCCATGCCTCTTCTTGAACTCGAACAATTGCATCAGCGTCGAGCAAACTATAATCTTTTACCTCGGCTGGATCCGCCCAACTTCTATTACGGATTGCATTAGTTCTTCTTTCTTCGAAAGGTGCATCGTCCAAAAACGCATAAGGTCTGGCGTTAATGATTTCCTGTGCAAATGGGGATGGTTCTCTTAAATCTTTTGCAATCAGCGTTAATTCATTGTTTTCAATACTGGTGATAAGCTGTTCTAACTCGACTATATCCATAGCCTCCATAAGACAATCGTTAATTGTTTGATTGACTAACGGGTGGTCTGGTACGTTTCGTCTACCAGTGATATTTTCCTGGCAAGCGATTTGATCTGGAAAAACATGAGCCACAAGATCTTCAGCGTCCATGCGCTGAAATTGCGGCGGAACCCGTTTGCCATTTCTATTACGTTGAATCGCCAATGAGCGAGTCGCATTCCAACGCCATCGTACTTCAAACATGGGCGCATCTAATATGGCCTGAATTAATACTTCTCGAACAGTAGCACTTTGCAGATACTTAAAAACGTCATCTAAAGGAAAACTATGTACCGAGCCCAGCGAAATAACTATGCTGTCTTCATTAGCTGCTGCTTGTAACTCGAAATTAAATGATTTACAAAATCGTTTCCTTAGAGCAAGACCCCACGCACGATTTAGCCTGCTGCCAAAAGGTGAATGAATAACAACATGCATATCACCAACTTCATCAAAAAACCGCTCCATAACAATTGACCTACGTGTTGGCATTACGCCCAGAGCAATTAAACCAGACTGTAAGTACTCAGTAAGTTGCACGGCTGCTGATCGAGGGAGGTTTATCTCATCTGCCAAAAACTGAATTACCCCATTGGCCGAATCGCTTATAAGCAAATCAGAGATTGACTGTTTAAGGCCGGAAACTGCCAGCGAGAGTTCTTGAGTGCGGCCCAGTCCTTCGCCAAACCAAAAAGGAATAGTTGGTTGCATGCCCTCCGCATCTCTGACTCTTACTTTAAGACCATCAATGCGTAACATTTGCCAGGCATGCGTGCCTAAGGTAAATACATCACCAGGTAGCGCTTCAAGCGCGAAGTCCTCATTAAGGCTTCCGACTACAATATCTTCTGGGTCCAGTACTACCTGATAATCAAACATATCAGGTATAGCGCCGCCGTTAGTTATCGAAACAAGATTTGCGCCACGGCGCGCCCTGATTTTATCGTTAATTGCATCCAAATGAAGATGAGTGCCTCGCCGGCCGCGTCGAGTAGTATAGCCTTCCGATAGCATAAGAATCACTGTGTCGAATTCATCTCTCGATAAATGTCGGTAAGGATAGGCTCTGGCAAAGAGAGAATAGAGTTTATCTAGACTCCAATCTTCAGTATTGTCACCGCCGTTATTTGCAGCGGATGGATTTGATGAAACTTCTGCAACTATTTGTTGAGCCAGAATATCCATTGGTTGCTCTGGCATTATGATGCGATCTAGTTTGCCTTGCTTAACACTTTGCAATAAAGCGGCTGCTTCAACCAAATCATCTCGCGTTAAGGGAAATAAAATTCCTTTCGGAGTTCCATGAATAGAGTGACCACTGCGGCCCACACGTTGCAGGAATGTCGCTATACTCTTAGGTGATGAAAACTGTACAACCAAGTCCACCGATCCTATATCAATTCCTAGTTCCATAGATGCTGTAGCGACTAAGACTTTCAAATTACCTGCTTTAAGTTTTTGCTCAGCATCATGGCGAAGACCTTTACTCATACTCCCATGGTGTGAACAAACAGATTTGTTACCAAGACGTTCAGAAAGTGCGAGTGCGAGTCTTTCTGATAAGCGTCGAGTATTTACAAAAACTAAAGTGGTTTCATGCTGTTGAATTAGTTCAACCAGACGGTGGTAAAGCTCTTCCCAAACTTCATTACTCATTAAAGCCGTCAGCGGAGAGCCGGGCACCTCTAGGCTAATTTCAATCTCCCGTCGGAAACCGGCATTGACAATTTCACATTCAACATTAGATTTTGCCCCGCCTTTCTCATCTTTCTCATTCGTTATACTCCCGTTGCCAACTAAATATCTCGCTACCATGTCAATCGGTTTCTGGGTTGCAGAAAGCCCAATTCGTTGCAAATGCTGACCCGAGTTAACATGGATCAGGTTTTGTAAACGCTCGATAGAGAGCGCGAGATGAGAACCGCGCTTATCCCCTAACATGGCATGAATCTCATCCACGATTAAGGTGGAAACCGTAGAAAGCATCGTCCGACCACCGGCACTGGTGAGCAGTAAATAAAGTGATTCAGGCGTTGTCACCAAGATATGGGGAGGGTTCTTTACCATTTTTTGGCGTTCACTTGCCGGTGTATCCCCAGTCCGAACTGCTATAGAGATATCCACCGGCGCTTGACCTAGCAGGTGCATGTGTTCAGCAATTCCATCCAGTGGAAGTTCTAGGTTCTTATGGATGTCGTTACTAAGGGCTTTTAGCGGCGAAACATAAAGGATTTGCACACCATCACCTAATTGTCTCTCTACTCCGCGCTGCACTAGGCTATCAATAGCCGCATAGAAAGCAGCCAAGGTTTTACCGCTGCCGGTAGGGGCTGCTATGAGAGTGTGTTTACCACTCTGAATCGCAGGCCAAGCCTCGACTTGAGCCTGAGTGGCCTGACCAAACTGAGATTCAAACCAATTTGCACTGGCAGGATGAAAAGTTATTAAGGACATGTCTTGAACCGACCGCACCAGATAGCACTAAAATACTGTATGGGTATACAGCTTATTGGACTCAAAAGGAGTTTGCAAGAACAAGCTCCAATAGCATAAACCCTATTATAATTGGGTCTAAGGGAAGCGGCAGTATCCTGAAATTTGCTAGAAAAAAGTTATAGGGCTTGCAGGAAATGGACCCCAAATTGCTCCCGATGGTCTTAATTGAGAGCTAGTTGCATTGACACAGGGCAGAAGCAACGCTAGTTTAAATATTCAACACTAGAGAATCTTGTTGTGAATGACATAAATAATCACAAACTTCCCAAACGGATGCAGGGTTATATGCGCGTTTTCTGGAAAGAAAATCGACAATTCTTTGCTCTGCTTTTCTGCATTGTTTTCTTTAAAAGTGCCATTGCTGATCTAAGTTCCATTTCTGGAGCATCCATGCTGCCAACACTGCTGGATGGCGACAAGGTTTGGGTAAACAAACTCGCTTACGATGTAAAAATTCCTTTTACAGAAATTTCTCTGGCTGAAGTTTCTGACCCCATTCGTGGCGACATCATCATCATAGATTCCAAAGTCGCAGATAAGCGTTTGGTAAAACGCATCGTTGGAATCCCCGGCGATACTGTTTATATGCAAAACAATGCTTTGGTCATTAATGGCGTCGCAGCCGATTACGATGTGTTGTCACGAGAAGGAAATTCCGTAATTATCGAAGAGCACTTGCCAGACAAAGTTCATCGAGCCAGGCTAGCTAATGGCTTCGCTAATCGGGGTCGCCGCAGTTATGGACCAACAGTTGTGCCTAGTGATCAGTACTTTGTGTTAGGTGACAACCGTGACAACAGTGCTGATAGCCGCACCTACAGCTTTGTGCCAAGACAAGAAATTATCGGCCGCTCTTCCTCTGTTGTATTCTCGCTAGACAGTGATAAGAGTTATCTGCCTCGCGGTGAACGCTTCTTGGCAGAGCTAGATTAAGACTCACCGTTTCAGCATAACAACCCAATCTAGTCATGCCGTCTACCACCAATCTTTCCGGGCTTTTTAATAAATTATCGCTAAGTCAGGAATTATTACTCGTAACTTTAACTATTTCGATAATGTTGTTTGACGAGGAAATGCAATACACTTGTTCCGCCACCGAATTATGCGACTAAGTAAGATACTTCTTGCCCTAACGTTTCTGAACGCTATTCAATTATCAAATGCGCAGGACTATGACTGGGCTTCAGATTTTCCTGTTGGCTCATCAATTATCGATATATCAGCTCAAGACCAAAATGGTATGGTTCAAACCTTTGATAGCCTAGTAGGTGAAAAAGGTCTGCTCTTTATGCTAAGTCGTTCGTTTGATTGGTGACCCTTTTGTAAATCCCAGCTCGTGCAGCTGGTAGAGGTAAGTGATCAATTTAAAACTATGGGCGTTAATATTGCTGCAATGACTTATGATTCAGTAGAAATATTGAAGTCCGTAGAAGAAGATGAAGGAATTAGTTTTTCGTTACTACGTGATGCTGGCATCACCCACATAAATGCGCTTGGAATTCTTAATGAAGATTATGAACCGGACTCTCGAGCTTATGGAGTTCCTCACCCAGGGATATTTCTTATTACTCCAGACGGCGTAATTCGACATAAGTTTGCTGAAGAAGGTTATCGAATTCGACCTGACCTCGGCAATGTCTTCGAGGCCGCTGCTAATTTGTGATCACTAGTCCACAACTCAGTAGATCGATCAAAAAATAAAAGACAGGAAGATTAAAAGCTTCCTGTCTAGTTTGTCGGCTAACAGTTACAAATTGCCAAACACTAATACAGAAATGTCGATTAAACTGTATGAATCTTAATCACGCTCTCATTAATTCTTGATAGCCGAGTAACTCCTGTGCCTGCATTACTTAGTATCCAATTCCTTTTTGCTTTTATTGTCAGTTCTATTGCACTGCTATATGGCAGTTTGGTAGCTGCTCAACTTCCGCAAACCTTCACAATTCCTCGAACTAATCAGGCACCGACCATCGATGGAGTGCTTGAGGAAAACGAATGGGCACAAGCTTCTAGCGTACTCATCAATATTGAAGTAGATCCTGGAGATAACATTGAAGCAGAAGTCTTAGCCGAAGCACTCATTATGGAGGACGGCGAGGTACTCTACGTTGCTTACATTGCGGAAGATCCAGACCCAAGCCAGATTCGAGGCTTTTATCAAGATCGTGACCGTGCCTGGGAAGATGACTGGATCGCTATTATTCTGGATACGTTTAATGATGAGCGGAGAGCGTTTGAGTTCATCGTAAATCCGTTGGGTGTGCAAATCGATGCTATTTTTGATGACGTTAATGGCAGAGAAGACGACTCGTGGAATGCGATTTGGGACAGTGTTGGCCAAATAACAGAGTCTGGCTATAACGTCGAACTTGCAATACCGCTCAAACAATTACGATTCACAGCTACCGATACACTCCAAACTTGGGGTATAGATATTGCTCGTCACTATCCTCGCGATCGCAGTACTAAAATAACGATTCAAGAAGTCGATCGTGATGTCTCTTGCTATCTTTGTCAGATAAGCAAACTTCAAGGCTTTGAAGATCTCGAGCCAAGTCGCAACCTGGAAATCATTCCAACAGTAACCATGTCTTCAATCGAAAACCGTGATCCCGCTGTAGATGATTGGAGGCAAGAAGATTTTGATCCACAAGGTAGCCTGGATCTGCGCTGGGGAATTACTCAGGATCTTTATCTAAACGCGACAATCAATCCTGATTTTTCTCAAGTAGAAGCGGACAGTACGCAACTAGACATTAATAATACCTTTAGTTTGTTTTTCCCTGAACGTCGAACCTTCTTTCTCGATGGCGCCGACTATTTTGATTCCTATGAAAATTTGGTGCATACGCGAAATATTGCTTCGCCAGAATATGGATTAAAGCTCACCGGAAAAACGGGTGATCACACCTATGGGATTATGGCTGCTAATGACGAGACCACCAATTTCATCATTCCTAAAAATTTAAGTTCGCGAATTGCCTCCATCGACGATATGCAGAGCAAAGTGGCTATAGGTCGTTATCGGATGGATATCTTTGAAAACTCTACTATAGGTGCCTTGGTAACAGATCGTAGAGGCAATGATTATAACAATACTGTTTTTAGTCTTGATGCATCATTAAGACCGACTGACTCCGATACCATATCCATTCAGAGTATGCATTCAAGTTCAGACTACCCATTGATAGTTCAAAACCAGTATGCACAGAAGTCCAGTCTTGGCGATAATAGTCATGTCATTGAATATAATCACAACGATCGGCGCTGGGATTGGCGCCTTGGCTACTATGACTGGGGTGATGATTTCCGCGCTGATCTCGGTTTTATCAATCGCGTTGATTACAAACACATTGTAGGTACTCTCGGTCACACTTGGCGCTCCGATGGCGATAGTTTCTTTAGCCGAATCCGTATCGCGCTGGATTATGATCGCACCGAGGATCAATCTGGGTTACAGCTGGAAGAAGAAACAGAAATTTTTCTAAATATGAGTGGGCCGAAGCAATCATACTTGAACGGTTTGTTTGGCGGCAGCGAGACCTATTGGAATGGAAAATATTTTGACGAACAATTCAACATGATAAATATTGGTTTTCAACCAACACCGAATTTGAACATAAGCTCACTAATTCGCTTTGAAGACGTAGTGGATTTTTCCAACACTAGACTCGGCTATTCGAAACGTTGGGGGCCACGAGTTGGATATCGATTCGGTCGTCATTTTTTACTCGATGTCTCACATCAATTTCAAGATTTCGAATCAGATGGAAGAGATTTATTTACCGCTAACCTCACTGATTTAAGAACTACTTACCAATTCAATGCCCGGAGTTTTCTTAGATTAACGTTGCAGTACTCTGACCGCGAGCGCAATCAGGAAAACTATCTGTTTCCTGTCGACAAACAATCCCGTGACCTAGGTACTCAGCTCCTTTATAGCTATAAAGTGAATGCAGCCACGCGTTTTTTCGTTGGCTATTCAGATTCTGGCTTTCAAGATGATGTTTATGATTCCATTGAATATACCAATAGAACCTTTTTCGCGAAGTTTAGCTATGCCTGGCAGCCCTAAGGCTGCCCAAATCGCAAACATAAAAATGCACTCTTTTCCGGTTCAGATGCTCGCATTTACTCCATAAATGTCCAGAATTCACCTCAAAGAACCCGCTCCAAATAAACCCTCGAGGATCCATAAGATAATGTCTTCTGAGCTCAGTCAGCAGCTATAAGCGCTGTCAAATACCATGGCTAATAGGTAGAATTACGGTTTCCTAATTTCTTAAATTTGTAGTACAAGTCGGTGGGCCAAAAAACCACTCTTTATCAAAAACATCTCGATGCCGGCGCCAGGATTGTGGACTTTTCCGGGTGGGATATGCCTATTAATTATGGCTCGCAGATCAAGGAGCATAATCAGGTGCGCATGGCTGCGGGCGTATTCGATGTCTCTCATATGACCGTCATTGATGTCGGGGGAGATGATGCTGAAAAGTATCTACGTTACCTCCTGGCAAACGATGTAGCGAAACTGGATCAGGTAGGTCGCGCACTCTATAGCGCCATGCTCAATCATGACGCCGGCATACTCGATGATCTAATCGTTTACCGCATGAGCTTTGGATACCGACTAGTCGTGAACTGTGCAACCCGCGGTAAAGACATACGTTGGATGATTCAAAACACCGATGGCTTTAGAGTCTCACTGGAAGAAAAGCCTCGCTTAGCGATTTTGGCTGTTCATGGGCCTGAGTCCGTTCAGAAGGTTTGTGAAGTCGTTGCAGACAGCCAAGCAAACCAAATTCGAGAACTGAAAAACTTCCGTGGCATCGAGATGGATAGTTGGTTTGTAGCGCGCACCGGTTATACGGGAGAAAAAGGTCTAGAATTCATATTCCCAGCAGAAGAGGCTCCTGAGCTTTGGGAAAAACTGCTGGCTGTGGGTGTGCTACCCATAGGTCTGGGTGCACGCGATACCCTGCGGCTTGAGGCCGGCATGAATCTTTATGGCCATGAAATGGATGAATCCATTTCGCCATTAGCGGCGAATATGGATCAAACTATTGCCTATGAACCAACAGACCGCGAATTTATCGGCCGACCAGCCTTGATCGCCCACAAGCATTTGTATGAATCCGGTGAAGTTCCAAAATTAGTGGGCTTGGTGCTCGAAGGTCGTGGTGTGCTAAGAAAAGGACAAAAGGTGGTAACTGATAAAGGCGAGGGAGTAATTACTAGCGGGAGTTTCTCTCCTACATTGAAGCATTCAATTGCATTAGCTAGAATCCCGATTAGCAGTCAATCCTGTGAAGTTGACCTTCGAGGTAAACTGACCGGCGTGCGAATTGTGAAACCCAATTTCGTTCGTTTCGGTAAAAAGGTTTTCAAATAAAAACAAACGAGCCAAACACGCTCGCCCTGTGAAGGACTGAATGAGGGGTTCACTTTGTGAATAATATTCCTGACAAATTAAGATATGCAACAAGCCATGAGTGGATTCGGATTGAAGATGATGGCACCGCCAACGTCGGCATTAGTGATCATGCTCAGGATGCCTTAGGCGACATCGTTTTCGTTGAATTGCCGGAGCCTGGCACTAGCGTGAATGCAAAAGATGAAGTGGCCGTTGTGGAATCCGTAAAAGCTGCTTCAGATATTTACAGCCCAGTTTCAGGTTCAATAATCGCAATAAACGAAGCGCTGCTGGATGCCCCTGAAACGGTTAATTTATCGCCTTATGAGAATGGTTGGTTCTTCAAAATTAAAGTTAGCGATGCCGCTGAATTAGAAGAACTTATGGATGCCGAAGGCTACACCAAACATTGCGAAGAAGAATAACCCCCGGAACCTATTTAATCGAACATTAGTTATCACACGAAAGACAGAGAATTTATTCTGCTTTCCAGACTTCGCATTTGCTTAATTAAGCCAATGCTTTTTTGAGTAAATTGAAAAACTCATCAAAGGAATATATGCAGACCCCAGCGAAATCTTCATCCGTACCATCAAATTCTGCTCAAAATGATTCTGCCCCAACCTTGGAAACACTCCAGTATTGGGATGAATTTATAGACCGTCATATCGGGCCCTGCAACTCCCAAGTTGCCAACATGCTAGAGGCTTTGGAGCTGAATTCTCTTGAACAGCTAATCGAGAAAGTTGTGCCAAGTTCGATTTTATCAAGCAAGCCAATGGCACTATCTCACCCGTTGCCAGAGAATGATGCGTTAGCAAAACTTAAAAGTATGGCTGCTAAAAACAAACAGACTCGATCATTTATCGGTTTGGGTTACTACGATACACATACTCCTAACGTGATTCTGCGGAATGTGTTGGAAAACCCTGGCTGGTACACCGCTTATACGCCCTATCAACCAGAAATATCTCAGGGAAGACTGGAGTGTCTGCTTAATTTCCAGCAAGTTACGCTGGATCTCACGGGAATGGATTTAGCCAATGCCTCATTGCTTGATGAAGCCACGGCAGCAGCAGAAGCGATGGCCCTAGCCAAACGGGTTAGTAAAAACTTAGGGGCAAATAAGTTTTTTGTCCATGAGCATTGCTTCCCACAAACTATTGATGTGATTAAGACCCGTGCGGAATGCTTTGGTTTCGAACTCCTCATTGGTAGCACTGATGAGATAAAAGGCGAGGAATTATTTGGGGCCATCTTTCAATACCCCACAATGCTCGGGGATGCCACAGACCTTACTAAGGTGATTGCAGATCTGCATGAGCACAAAGCCATAGTTGCTGTCGCTGCAGACTTAATGAGCCTGGCATTGTTAAAACCACCAGGAGAAATGGGTGCCGACGTCGTAACTGGAAGCACCCAGCGCTTCGGCGTTCCTATGGGCTATGGCGGGCCTCATGCCGCCTATTTTGCAACCAAAGAGGAATATAAACGCGCGGTGCCTGGTCGCATCATCGGAGTATCTGTAGACGCCAGAAAAAAACAGGCCTATCGCATGGCCTTGCAGACTAGGGAACAACATATCCGTCGCGAGAAAGCCAATAGCAATATTTGCACAGCACAAGTTTTGCTGGCCAATATCGCAGCACTCTATGCCATGTATCATGGCCCCATCGGCATAGAAAAAATTGCTAAACGAATCCACCGACTAACCACAATTCTAGCGAAGGGTTTGAGCGAAGCTGGGTTATCGATCCTTAACGAAAACTATTTCGACACTCTCACTGTTTCAATTGGCGCCGAACAAGTCCAGGCGCTATCGGAGCGCGCAATGCTTGCTGGCATTAATTTGCGTATGGACCGCCTCGAAAAGCATGGTAGCGTTGGCATAAGTCTAGATGAATGTACAACTGAACAAGATATCGAACGCCTTTGGCAAGTTTTATTAGGCAAGGATAGAGAAAATCTTTCAGTAACGATAATCGATGCCGCAATCACGCAAGGTAAAATAGCGCCAGTTATCTCAGATAAACTGATTCGTCAGAGTGAATATTTACAACACCCTATATTTAATCGCTATCATAGTGAAACTGAAATGATGCGCTATATAAAGAGATTGGAGAACAAAGATATCTCTTTGACCCATGCCATGATTCCTTTAGGTTCCTGCACCATGAAACTCAATGCAGCGGCCGAAATGATCCCCATTAGCTGGCCCGAATTTGCAAAGCCTCACCCTTTTACTCCGTTGGATCAAATGGCTGGTTATCAACAAATGATTGATGAACTGGAAGATATGCTAGCGGAAATAACCGGCTTCGATGCAATCAGCATGCAACCAAATTCGGGTGCTCAAGGAGAGTATGCGGGGCTGTTAGCAATTAAAAAATATCTCGAAAGTCTAAGTGGACCAACTAGAAATGTTTGTTTAATTCCTAGCTCAGCCCACGGAACCAATCCTGCCAGTGCTCAAATGATTGGGATGAAAGTCGTTCTGATTGCCTGTGATGAAGACGGCAACATCGACGTTGCAGATCTCAAAACCAAAGCTCAGTCTCACAAAGACGATCTTGCTGCACTAATGATTACTTATCCTTCTACTCACGGCGTCTATGAAGCTGCTGTAAGAGAAATCTGTCAGATTATCCATGACAACGGGGGCCAGGTTTACATGGATGGCGCCAATCTCAATGCTCAAGTTGGAGTAGCCAAACCTGCGGAAATCGGAGCAGATGTCTCTCATGTAAATCTGCATAAGACCTTCTGTATACCTCATGGGGGTGGAGGCCCAGGAATGGGGCCCATTGGCGTAAAAGCGCATCTTGCACCCTATCTTGCCAACCATTCAATTATTAAAATTAGAAGTACAGAAAAAGAAAATACCGCTGTCTCAGCCGCCCCCTGGGGAAGTTCTAGCATCTTGCCCATTTCCTGGATGTATATCTCCATGATGGGTGGGCAAGGCCTGCTAAAAGCAACCCAAGTAGCCATTCTTAATGCTAACTATCTCGCTGTAAAAATAAGTAAGCACTATCCCGTCTTGTATACGGGGAACAGCGGAATGGTGGCCCATGAATGCATTATCGACATGCGCCCTCTTAAGCAAGCGTCGGGAGTTAGTGAAGAAGATATCGCCAAACGTTTAATGGATTTTGGTTTTCATGCACCAACAATGTCTTTTCCTGTTGCCGGAACTTTAATGATTGAACCAACTGAAAGTGAATCAAAAGAAGAATTAGATCGCTTTATCGAAGCAATGATTCAAATCCGTCAAGAAATTGATCAGGTTGAAAGCGGCAAGATTGATGCAGAGAACAACCCATTAAAGAATGCACCACACACCATGCATGACATGGTCGATGCAAATTGGGAAAGGCCCTATAGCAAGTTGCAAGCGGCTTTCCCGATGGGCGGCAGTATGGACAGTAAATACTGGCCAGCCGTCAATCGTATCGACAACGTCTATGGTGATAGAAACCTGTTCTGTGCCTGCCCAGCGATTGAAAATTATGAAGAGTAAAACGAAGCTAACCTAAAATTTCCCCTTTGGGGCAGTGTGCCAGTTGTATACCCTCCACAATAACGATTTGTTGTGATTGGACAACAGAGAATACATTTCCCATTCTACCTAATTGTGTTTCTGAGGCCCTCAGGAGGCAGGAGGCCGTCAATTAATTTAATTGAACCTACTATATTACATAATTAACCGGTATTTCTTGGTTGCAGGCCATGTACAAGTGTTAGAGAGTTCAAATGTGTGCCAGCGCGTCTAAATTCAGATAACGCTTGATATTCGTCGTCGTAGTACCAATCTTTAGCAGCCTGCTCGGAAGGAAATTTGAATAGAATTATTCGCCCTTTTATTGGTTCAGAACCTTCCAATATTTCATGACTGTCGTCATAGGTGAAAAATTCACCACCAAAACGTTTCAGGATTGGGAAAAACCCTTTTTCATATTTTCGATACTCGTCCGCATCACGCACAACGAGATTAGCAATCATATAAACCGGTATCTCAGACATAAGTGTCTCCATAATCATTTAGTCTAAAAGTAATTTAAATAAATTAAGAGTGCAATTACAAAAGCTTAATCTATTCGGCTGCTGCTATTAATATTGAAATCGATACTGCAAGCACACAAAATTGTCAAATTAAACAATACTTCTCAATGAGCTAAATTGTTGTCGCTTAAATGAATAACTATATGCAGCACTGAACTTTAAAACAGAAGCAATTCATATCTGAAATTTTAATGAAAGAACTATAAGGGTCAGCATCATCAGCAAAAACATAAGATAAAGCTCAAATCTTTCCTACTAAATTAGTTTGTCTTTATTCAGTGAAGAAGCAGTATAATTCGAAGCCTCACCGAACAATAAACAAGTGCAAGGCTTTGACTGAAGATCTTTTTACACAACATATTGCAACTCTCGTAATTAACTATGAGGCAGCTCTTTCCAACTGTATCGAAAAGGGCGGAAATCTGCGAGCTTTGCTCGTGCACAGTGGTTGCGAAGGCCATTACTATGGTGATGATCGAGGTATTGCCTTTCAGTCCTTTGGGCACTTAATCCACTGGTTGCCTGTAAATAGGCCAGACCAATTTGTTTATTTTCGCTCAGGCGAACAACCGATTTACTTCCAAATCGTGCCTGAAGACTATTGGCATGATCAAAAAATCGAGAACAAGAGTTGGTGGGCCGATTGTTTTCGCATTATCCGTTTAAATACAGCAAAGGAAATCGCCAAGCATTTGCCTAAAAACATAGTTGGGCAGCTCGGTTATCTTGGGCCTAATGAATCGATCGCAACTGATTTAGGTATCAAAACAGAAGGGCTAAATCCCCAAACCGTAATCCGTTATCTGGACTTTCAACGAGCCTACAAGACAGCTTATGAGGTCGAACAACTTAAAACCGCAAATCGATTAGCGCTTACCGGGCACAATGCCGCACGCCAGAAATTTCTTGATGGTGGCAATGAATATGAAATTCACATGGCTTATTTACAGGCCTGTACTTTGCTCGAAGACGAAAGCCCCTACACCAATATCGTTGCACTGGATGAAAAGGCAGCTATTTTACATTACCAGTACAAAAGACGCACACCCGCCGACGGCAGTAATGTTTTATTGATCGATGCTGGCTATCGCGTAAATGGTTATGGCTCCGATATAACTCGCACATCAGTTAAGCAAAGTGTACATAAAGCATTTAAGGCTTTATTGACTGGAATGGAGCGCATAGAGCAGCAATTAGTCGCCATGGTCAAACCCGGCGTCAACTATCCGGACATTCATCTCGCTGCACTAACTCAAATAGCTCAGCTCCTAATCGATCTCGAGATTTGTCGAGGGTCTTTGCTGGATTTAATCGAATTAAAAATACCTCATTTGTTTATGCCTCATGGTGTTGGCCATTTGTTAGGCCTTCAGGTTCATGACGTAGGTGGACATCAACAAGATATTGCTGGCTCAATACAGACGCCTCCGACCGATATCTCAACACTTCGTAATACTCGACAGCTTGACGTCAACATGGTGTTTACTATCGAGCCTGGTTGCTACTTTATACCACTCTTATTGGAACCAGTACGAAGTGAGTCGAGAAGTAAATTTATCAATTGGAAGCTGGTAGAAGAGCTCTACTGTTGCGGCGGCATAAGAGTCGAAGACAATGTGCTTGTTACGAATGACGGAGTAGAGAACCTAACTCGTCAATTCGAGTAAGTTAGCCTCGATTAGCTAATTAGCTTGTCTATTATATGAAGCAATGCAGGCAATGCCTGCTGGTTTGCTTCGACGACTGACTTCGAAGCAGCTCCCATATGCCTACGTAAAGCTTCATTTTCAACCAGCCGGTTAAGAGACGCAGCGAGCCCCTCTTCATCACTTACTGTTAGCATACCTCCAGCAGATTCAAGCTGATTACAAATCTGCGCAAAATTAAATTGAGACGGCCCCACTAATATTGGTAAAGCTAACGCAGCTGGTTCTAAGACATTTTGGCAGCCGGTGTTAACGAGACTGCCTCCAACAAATGCAATATTAGCGACAGAATAATATCCTGCCATTTCTCCCATGCTGTCACCAACAATAATTTTAATATCATTTATTGCAGTTTGAGGTAATGATCGCCGCATGGTTTGCAATTGGGATCGCTCACACAAAACCGCAACCTCATCAAATCTTTCTGGATGCCTGGGTACCAATAATAAAAGCACATTGGGGTTATTACTTTGCACATCTTTGTAAGCTTTTAGTACTTTTTCTTCTTCGCCTTCACGAGTACTCGCTGCAATTATTACAATACGATTTGATGCCTTAATAGCATCAAAGAAAGAATCGTCAAAATTTAGACCCGCGTTTTTTTGTACATGAAATTTTAAGCTACCAGTCACTTCGAGCTCTTCAATATCTGCTCCCAATGCTTGAAGTCTATCCGCATCCTCTTTTGATTGTGCAGCAATCGCATCAAACGATTGCAGCATTTTGTACATGAGGCCTGAAATTTTTTCATAGCCCAATGTCGATTTTTCAGACAATCTGGCATTCGCCAGAAGGATTTTCATATCACGCTGCTTGCAGTAATAAATTAAGTTAGGCCATAGCTCTGTTTCCATAATGATTAGCAGATCAGGGTTAATAGTATGCAGAAAGTGCCTGATCGCCATGGGCAGATCATAGGGTAGATAAGCGTGAAATACAGAGCCATCAAAGAGCGTTTTAACACTTTCAGAGCCTGTCGGCGTCATGGATGTTATTAAGAATTGAGAATCTGGATAAGATTGTTGAAGGGCCTTAACTAGAGGCTGTGCTGCATAGGTTTCTCCAACTGACACGGCATGAATCCAGATCGTTGTTTTTTGACGATCAAAATCCGCCGGGGGTGTAAAGTGGCCAAATCTCTCTAAGATTCGGTGCCTATAACCAGGAGCGCGAATACCTCTGTAATACAATCGCACAATCATCAGTGGCACAGATAGATACAAAATAAGGCTATAAAGAACTCTCAACATAGTTAAATAAGTGTTTGGTCTGTGCCTTCGTCTCTAGTTGGGAAAATAAGATTGATGTCGATATACTCTAGTTGATTTGAGCAAAGCATCTTGTCGACTTGTAAAGGTAACCAATGACATTACGCTATTCAACAGACATAGTTATATTTGGCGGCGGTATAGCCGGCCTGTGGTTACTAAATCGGCTGAAAAATGAAGGATATCGCCCTCTTCTCGTTGAAACTGAGTTCCTTGGAGGGGGTCAGACTTTTGCATCCCAAGGAATTATACATGGCGGCCTAAAATATGCCCTGGGTGGCTCATTCACTGAAGCGGCAAATACAATCGCCTACATGCCCAAAGCTTGGCAACAATGCTTAAAGGGAAATGGTGACGTGGATTTAACTGGAGTTTTAATTCTAAGCGACAATTACTATATGTGGTCAGATGGAAGCCTTCGCTCTAAGTTAAAAACATTTCTTGGCAGTAAGAGTCTAGCCGGTCGAGTTCAATCGCTTGAACGAGATCAGTATCCGGAATTCTTCAAGAATAATGTAATTGATGGAACATTATACGAGCTGCCTGATTTTGTAATTGATTCTTCTTCTTTGGTAAAAAAGCTTCGCGATAATGTATCTAAGGTCTCGCCTCCTATCTTCTCTATTGAAAAGGGTAATTATCATTTTACCAAGGACGGAGACATATCAAACTATTCACTGGTCTTGAATTCCGATAATCAAGAAATTGTCATTGAAGCGGAGCGATTTATTTTTTGTGCCGGTGAAGGAAACGCCGAACTCATTGCACAAACTGACATTCAGTCCGTTAAGGCACAAGTTAGGCCGCTGCACATGGTCTATTTAAAAAGCTCACAACTGCCTAGAGTTTTTGTACACTGTGTTGGTGATAATTTTAGTCTTACACCAAAACTGACAATAACTTCTCATGCAGATCAACAAGGGCAAATCGTCTGGTATTTGGGAGGCGAATTGGCTGAGGCAGGCGTGCGTAAAAATCAATCTGAGCAATTAAAAGTGGCAAAAAAACTAGTACATAAATTGTTTCCACGGCTTGATGTTTCTGCTGCAGAATGGAACAGCTTTCTAATCAATCGAGCGGAGGCGAATATTGGCAATAATTATCGTCCTGATGATGCTTACCTATTGTCAGAATCTAATATTATCACTGCATGGCCAACCAAACTTACTCTTACACCTTCTTTGGCCGATAAAGTAGTCAACGCGCTGCGTAGTGATTCTGTTACTGCTTCCAAAAGCAATGGCGCAATAAATGCGCTTGGTGAGCTGTTAGCACAGCCAGGATTAGCACAGAACTGTTGGGATTAGTTGTTAATGTCTTTAGAACATCGCGAGCTAGGTCAGTCAGGTATCTCTGTTTCTTGTGTTGGTTTGGGAACAGTTAAATTTGGCCGTAATCAGGAAGTTAAGTACCCCTCGAATTTTGCTCTGCCTTCTGATGAAGAAATCGTTTCGCTGATAGACCAGGCAAAATCTCTCGGCATCAACTTATTAGATACCGCGCCTGCTTACGGCAGCAGCGAACAACGTCTTGGCCGATTACTAAGTGATCGTAAGGATTGGGTAATCTGTACTAAGGTTGGCGAAGAGTTTGTTACAGGTAAGTCTTTTTATGATTATTCTGCGAATCATATACGAAAGAGCGTCGAAAGAAGCTTGCTCAACCTAAACACAGATTATTTGGATTTAGTTTTGATACATTCTGATGGTAATGACTTAGCAATTATTGAATCAACAGATTGTTTGGAGGCCTTATCCAAGCTTAAAGAACGCGGGCTTATCAGAGCAATTGGGATGTCGACCAAGAGCATTGAGGGCGGTCAAAAAGCGGTAGATTTAACTGATGCTGTCATGGTGACTTACAACCCCACCTGTAGCAAAGACGAGATAGTAATAGACCACGCGCTGACAAATAGAAAGGGTGTGTTAATTAAGAAAGTTCTCAACAGTGGTCATGATTGCGAAGGTGGTATCGAAAAAAACTTTGAGTTCTCACTAAATCACCCAGGCGTCACAAGTATAATATTCGGCACAATTAGCTCAGCGCATTTGGAAGCTAATGTACAAACTGCAATAAAAGTTTTGGCTTAGTTTGTTGGAAATAAAAACTATTGCTCACCAACTTCTTTCATCTTCTCAACGATAGCTGATGTCGAGCAATTATCAAGAAACTCTAGTGCTTTTACTATACCACCATAAGATTGGACAAACTCTCCACCAACTACCTGATCGAGCGTATAGTCGCCACCTTTAACCAATACTTCAGGCTGAAGTTTCTGTAATAGTTTCTCTGGAGTATCTTCTGAGAAATTAACTACCCAGTCTACGGCTTCGAGTCCTGCTAAAACAGCCATCCGCCTTTCTACAGGATTAATTGGGCGACCTGATCCTTTAACTCTACGAACAGATTCATCGTTGTTAATCGCAACAATAAGTCTATCACCAAATTCTTTCGCCTCCGCCAGATAGCCAACATGACCGGCATGAATTATATCGAAGCAACCATTAGTAAATACTATTTTTTCACCGTGCGCTTTTGCATCTTGGACTGCGAACAATAATTGCTCAGAAGTCATTACACCTCGCCCAGAATTCTGCTCCGCTAGTATTGCGCGACGCAGCTCAGGGCCACTTATCGCAGCCGTACCTAACTTGCCCACTACCAATCCTGCGGATAGATTGGCCAACGCTGTTGCGTCAGCTAAATTATTACCTGCTGCCATTGCTGCCGCTAGAACTCCAATAACGGTATCGCCAGCACCGGTTACATCAAAAACTTCTTGTGCGCGCGCTGGCAAATGTAATTCCGGTGAATTCGGTCTGATCAAAGTCATACCATGTTCACCACGTGTGATTAGCATCGCTTCCAAATCCAAGTTACTGACAAGCTTTAAGCCTTTATTGACTAATTCTTCTTCGTTTTGGCAAAGACCTACTACTTCTTCGAATTCAGTTAGATTAGGAGTAATTAAAGTAGCGCCTCGATACTTTTCAAAATTAGAGCCTTTAGGGTCGACAATGATTGGTATGCCACGACTGCGACCCAATTCAATTAGTTGCTGTATTTCCTGCAATGCGCCTTTGTCATAGTCTGAGAGAACGAGTACCTGCGTGTCGTCAATTAAGGCCTTCGCCTTTTCAAACAATCCATGTATATCCGCCGGCTCGAAGGGTTGTTCAAAATCGAGTCGGATAAGCTGTTGATGCTGGCTGATTACCCGCAGTTTAGTAATCGTTGGCTTATCATCCGATTTTATAAAGTCGCAGTAGACCCCAGCGGCGCTCAACCGGGAATGTAATTCGCTCCCAGTTTCGTCTTCTCCGACAATACCTATCAAGCGGGTAGCTGACCCTAAGGCTGCAATGTTCAAGGCGACGTTACCCGCTCCACCAGGTCTATCTTCCCGATTCCCGACCCTGACCACTGGCACCGGTGCTTCGGGCGAGACACGGGAAGCAGCGCCGTGCCAATAGCGGTCTAGCATGACATCGCCAATTACTAATAGCCGCGCCTCTTGAAAGGCCGGCATCTCAAGCTTCATCTTTTTTCTCCAATTAGGACGAACAGCCCGAATCTTGAGGGGTGATCATACCACAGTGGTACTGGTTGTTTAGAGGTGTTGGCTAATCAATAGATCCCTATTTTCTAGAAAGTGGGATATTTGTCGGAAATATAAGCATTTTTTTTTAAAATGTGGGAAATAAGTCGAGCATTTTGTCCTTTTTATACCAACCATCCCTAAAATGAGGTTGAGAAGAGCATCTGCTACAATTCGCACTCGCACAATATGGATTTAGAGCTAAGTGGCAATGTCTGAGCCTGAACTGCACCCAGAATACCGACCCATGAGCCAATATTTGGCTCCTCGCTATTGGCCTACCTGGATAGGACTGGGTCTAATGTGGGCTGTTGCCCGATTACCATTCGCTATCCAAATCAAAGTCGGACAGTTACTAGGAGTTATTACTTATTTCTTGGCACTTGAACGTAAACACATTTGCGAAGTGAACCTACGCTTGTGTTTCCCTGAATTGAATGAAAAAGCGCTGAACCAGTTAGTTCGAAAAACCTTTATCTCCAATGCTATTGGTCTAATTGAAATAGCCATCGCCTGGCACAGGGAGCCAGAAGAATTCAGAGATCGGGTAACTGTGTCAGGGCTAGAAAATTTAGAAACTGCTGTAGCAAAAAGAAAAGGTGTGCTCTTACTATGTGCGCATTTTACGACACTTGAATTTGGCGGCTTTCTATTTAACCTTAACGGCAGAATGGATGTCACTTACCGCCCTAACAATAATCTACTGTTTGATGCTGCCATGTACAATGGTCGGATTCGGCATCATCCGGCTGTCCTCGATCGCAAGAACATTCGCGGTGCAATGCGCGGTCTTAAGCAAGGCCATATTCTCTGGTATGCACCAGACCAGGATTACGGTGCCAGGCATTCAGTTTTTGTTCCGTTCTTCGGCAACCAAGCAGCAACGATAACAGCTACGAGCCGGTTTGCAGCTTTTAATGATTCAGAAGTTGTGTTTTATAGTCATTATCGTAATGCAGATAATTCAGGTTATCATTTAGACTTCTCCCCAGCGCTTAAGAATTATCCGACCGGTGATAAGGAGCGTGATGCAATAGTCATTAACAAAATAATAGAAGAAGCGATCAGAAAACAGCCTGATCAATATTTATGGTTACACAAACGATTTAAAACTCAAGAAGCGGGAAAATCAGCACGGCCTTATTAACATGTTGGATGAGAAATCATTGTGAGTAGGTACAACTGGCAACGAATAGATATCCGCCTAATAGCAGTAGGCGCTAGCCTCTTAGTCTCATTGATAAGTCTATTAATTAACAACATACCTAACGACGACGCTTATGCTTATATTCGAACCGCTGACATAGCCCTCAATGAGGGGATCAGCGCTGCCATTCAACATTATGCCTGGGCAAGTTACTCTTTAACAATTGCTGCCATCAGTTTACTCGGCTTCGACCTCTTTGCTTCAGCTTATCTTATTAATTCCTTGTTCTATGCGCTATTGGTATATTCGTTCCTCAGTATTGTAAGACTAATCGATAACACTGCACTCGTCTCCGTTCTCGCAGCATTTTGTATATTGCTCTACCCACAACTAAATGAGTTTCGGTTTGATATTATTCGAGATGTTGGTTATTGGGCATTGTGCCTATTTGCACTTTGGCAATTCCTGCTTTATTACGAACAACAGAGGAATCGGAACTTAATCGCCTTTGGAGTGGGTCTTTTAATTGCTACCAGTTTTCGCCCCGAAGCCGTCGTGTATCTTATAGTTATACCATTCGCATTACTCTTCGATAGACGCCATGAAACTTCAAACTCTCGTCGCCACTTCGCTAGGGCAATTGGAATGTCAATTAGCATCTTAGGATTTTCATTTTTAGTGCTGGCTTTAATGGGGATTAGTTTTGCAGGGATGCTTATAGATTTTCTTTCGGTTTATGAACCTTTTATAGAGACCACGTTAAATTCAAGTGAAGCCAATAGTTCGGCAATGAGTACGGCAGTGTTCGGAGAATATGCATCTTCTTATTCTGGACCTTACCTGAATTTGTTCCTTATCACTGGTATTTTAGCCATTCTGATAGCAAAGTTATTTTCAGGTATCGGTGGCCCATTCTTCTGGCTGCTGACCTATGGCGCTTATAAACGTTTTCTAGATCTAGAAAGAAATCTCTGCGCACCAATAGTATTTTTCTTATTAGCTAATTTTTTTATCGTATTTATATTCATACTGGTAACTCGCTATACATCTAGTCGTTACGCAATGCTATTCTGTCTGCTCTTAGCTCTATTCGTGCCGATAGTGCTCGCCAATATTGTTAAGCAATTCAGTCGATCATCATTAAAAAACATAGGTATGCGGATACTTATTTTATTTTTTGGCTATTGTGCATTCGACTCTTTTATCAGCTTTGGTGAATCGAAAGCATTTGTGTATAACTCAATCGACTGGATCAACACAGAATCGAATAGCTCAAACGGCTTAGTGACAAACAATCACACAATAGCCTACTACAGCGGTCGGGTAGAAGACTATGATCAAGTTGAAAGGTTCCTAAATGAAACAGATATAACTAGCGCTCGACCTGGTGATTTGATTGTAATTGAAATGCATTATGAAATGAGAGAGCTGGTAGCGCGTGAAGGAGTAAAAGACTTGCTGGAATTCCAAACCGCCTTCCCCAATCTAGACAACCAACAACTCGCGATTTACAAAAAAAATTAGGCCTTAATCATTAAGATAAAAGTTAAGTACTACTTACCAGAAGCTCCTCTTTACCAGGTCTCCGATTCCTCGCGCTTCGTGACTAATACGTTCTCCATGATCATATAGTTAAGATCGGTTCCCATGAACATATTAACTGCATCTTCCGGGGTACAGACTAAAGCTTCACCTGGCCGACTCAAGCTGGCATTAATCAGTAAGCCGTGTCCAGTCCTAGCTTGAAAAGCTTCTAGTAGACGATAAAAATCTTCGTTAGCCTTTTCTGTTACTACTTGAGCCCTCGTCGTTCCGTCTTCACAAACAACGACAGGGTAACGCTCTTGCCAACGAGAGCTCACTGGCAAGCTCATACTCATATATTCATCTTGCTGACCTTTAGGGAGAAAATCTTTTGCAAATGAATCAATGATACTGGGTGAAAAAGGTCTCCAGTGTTCACGAAATTTCACTTGGTGATTAATTGCATCGATAATCCCTATTTGATTTGGGTTAGCCAAAATACTGCGGTTTCCTAGAGCGCGAGGACCAAACTCCATCTTACCCCGAAACCAGGCTAGTAATTGTCCGTTCGCCAATAGCTCTGCTGCTTTCTCATAGGGAGATGATAGAACCTCCCACTCAGGCTTCCCTCGATGCAATAGGCATGCTTCGATGCATTGATCGCTGTCATAGCTCGGGCCCAGGTACATATTCGTGACTGGCTCGATTTTCTTACCAAGCGCTCGGACCGAATAAGAGGCAGCACCAATCGCCGTTCCTGCATCAGAACAAGCAGGATGCACAGTGTATTCTTTTACTAGGGGTAATGAGCTCAAGCGCCGATTGAGCCGAATGTTCATTGAGCCAGTTCCAGCTACTGCCAATCGGCCAGTTTCTTCTAATACATCTTTCAGATAATGGGTAATGAGTCCTACTGAAATATCTTCATATAGTTTCTGAATCGCGGCAGCATAATGAACATAAGGATCTTCCATCAAATTGCCAGCTCGGCGTGGACCTAACACCTCTACTAGTTTTTTACTGAAGTAGTGCCCCTTCGACTTCGCTTTGTAGCGACGCAACCCAATTGTGCTAATAAGTTTAGTATTTACTTTGAAATTCTTTCCATCGAAATAAGCGAGCGAAGAAAGGTCGTATTTATAAGGATCACCGAAAGGAGCGATTCCCATAACTTTAAATTCTCCGTCAAGAATCTCGAAGCCAAGATAATCGGTTAATGCCGCATACATACCACAGAGGGAATCTGGATTATAGAACTCTTTTATTTTTACAATCTTACCTTCGTGTCCATAGCCAAGAAAAATATTAGAGTATTCGCCTTTAGAATCCACACAAAAAATAGCAGTTTTTTCACTACTTTCGTTTAGGTGATAACAACTGCTCGCATGAGCTAGCTGATGCTCTATAGGCGCCAGCCGAGTTTCAGATGTTGAAATTTGCAGTTGTTCCATCAACATGCGTAGATCGATTAAGTAGCGACGGTAGCGCCTATTGCCATTGAATAAACTATCAATACTCCGATCTGGGGCATACCAATGCCGATAAGCATAGTGCCAACGAGCTTTACTAAAAAGCGAGATCGGAGCATAAGGAATTGCTATATGGGTAACATCAGAACCACGCAAGCCTGCAATTTGCAAGCACTGCCGAGCAGCATGATAAGGCAATTCACCCTTCGCATGTTTACGACGGACTAGGCGCTCTTCCTCCACTGCCGCAATTAGCTTCTCATTAATAAATAGCGCGGCTGCGGGGTCGTGGCCTATTGCTCCAGATAAGCCTAATGTAACAACTGTCATTCTTAGTTCGTTAGCTCTTCAATTATTTAAGTATTTACTAGAACAAAAATCATTAGTTATGGGTTGAATTCTATATCATCAATTAGCTTCTTAAACTTACTTTCAAAAACAGTCCCTTGCCAATTCTTCATAAATCGAGTTAGATCTTTTTTTATGGCCCGCAGAAATACCTCTTCATTTACATGCCTCTTCATTGCATCAAGGTCTAATACATATAATCGGTCACTATCAAAAATAAAATTGCTCGCTTTCATATCGCCATGACTAATACGATAAGTACACATAGTGTCAAATAAATATTTAAATTCCAGCACAAGCCTCTCAATTGGAAATGACTGTTCTCTTTTTGATTGCATTTGTTCGAGCAATGTTGGCGCGTCCAAGTTTTTACTCAAGAAAAAAGCACGACGACGAAAAATTCTAAAAATCCGTTCCTCGTAGAAAAGGTATGGATGGGGAGTCGCAATTCCCAACATTTCTAGAACAGAAGCATTCAACCAACTATGGTGTGCTCTGCTTGGTTTAAACAAATATTTAATACTATGCCATAGAGACTTTAAATTGTAGCGCTTCAAAACATAAGGTTTACTCGCCAAAGTGATAGATGCAACTGTTGATGCATTTCCCGCTTTTAAAAGATTATTTTCATTGATATAGGCATCTGGATTGGCAATAAATTTCTTCAGCTCTTCGGAGTGTATATTGCGATCGTAAACTACGAATTTGTTAGCCATATGAACGCTGCGATTTGCTGTAGTAGAACGGAATAGCTTTCTCTCATACTGGCTTAAACGTTGTTTGCGCTTTGAAATAACTCTAGATGTCATGCTGGTAGTTTCTATTTGAAGCAAACTATCATTGTGCTCCCGATAATATTCTAACAGTTGGGAAATATGTCTATCCATCGACACACTGAATTGCGCAAAAAATAATGCCAGATTATCGAGCGCTATTTGCTGATCAATATCATTATCCACTGCGCTAATGTCGCCACCATCAAGTAAGTATAAGCTCTCGCCTACGAGCATAAAGTTGTCGAGGTGAATGTCATCCTGCCAAAGCCCGGTGCGATGACACTTAGCAATGGTGACGACTGCCATCTTTATAATAGATAGTTTTTCAGCGCAATTATTTGTCTCTTCTATAAGGAGGTTAAGGTTCTTGCCCTGCTCTAGGTAATCAATTAATAGTACTGCACCGCGTCCATCTACCATATTGGTTTGGTGAACTATATCCGGGGTAGGTATGTGCCGCTGTTTTAACAAATTAATGCCGCGAAGATCACTTAATAAATTTCGCTTCCAACGACCGGGGGCAAAGAAAAGTTTCACGATGACAGACTGATTCTGCCAATTTGATAGTCCAATTAAGCGTTTGCCAGGTACGATTCTAAGAATTTTTTCAATCTTTATTGTTTCTTCAGATGATTCTTCTGCCACGGAGATATGGAAAGGAGTAGGGATGTGCCTTCCCATTGCGATCAAATGTTCACAATCAAACTTGTTCATTGCCTAATGATATATACCAAGCTATTTTCTAATCAATTAGCCAAATAATTCATATAATTATACCGCTGGCCCCAACTTCTTAAACATTGCATCGCTTCTTTTTTTAACATTCACCCAAAATTGTTTATGGTCCGTTACTGCTCTTCGAAGATCTCTACTGTGGTAGTGCCGCATAAATCGCAATAAATCTCTGTTACTTAGGCCTATTTCCCTTGCTGAATAAAACAATCCAGCAATGTCTTTAACAATCCAGCGCCTGGCAAGATTTTTACTGATAAGCGCTCGATGCAAATCGATTAATGACAACTTTGGAAAAGGCTCAGATTCTGGGTGCAATAAAAAGTGGCAAAGATAAAAATCTCGATGACAGACATCGTTTTTATGCAGTGCACTTGCAATAGACGCAACTTGCTCAATTAGTTTGCGTCGAGTTCGCTTGGGAGGAGGCGATGATTTCCAATCTTTACAAAAATCTTCAAGACTTATTGTTTCACTTAACTCTTCAGTAATTATAAAAGATTCTCTACTTGCAGGATTCCATCCGCGCTCGCCATAAGCAACTACATTCATGGTGGCTATATTGAGTTCTTGCAGACGATGGACTGCCTCCCATTCATTCCTAGCACCGATAATTGGGAATTTAAGCTGGGTGAAATTCTTAAATATCTCTCTCCAACCAATACCAGAATGGAGCTTTGCAAAATAGCTCTTGCCATTAAGAACAAACTGAAAAGTTTTGCGTCCTTTGACTTGACGATAGATATTGCCGTCCTTCGCCTGAAGCGCGTCATAAGGATCAGATGCTCCAAAAACCTTTGCAAATTCTTTATTCAAATGGAACATGCGCTAATCAACTCTTTACTGCAAATTTTTCGATTAAGTCTGCAGCGGTCTGTGGCATCGAATACAGGTCTGCTTGCTTGCCATAATTCAACCCATTCTCGGACCAATCGGCATCCTTTATGGAATCTAACATAGAGGCTAATTTCTCATTTAGTTCTAGTTGCCGAAATGGATTAGCGCAGACTTTTCCGGACTGCGCTTTTTCAATATGAAAAGAGTAGCCGCAACTAGCAGTAGTGAGTACTGGCAACCCAGCGATAGTAGATTCTAATAGAACGTAACCAGCGCTTTCCACGTAGGCGGGGTGCACCAGCAGATCCGCACCAGCTAAAAAACGAGGAATGTCATCACGGCCGGGAAGTATGGTTAGTTTCTTAGCCAGACCTAAACGACGAGCAAGTCGACTTACAGTCGCAGTTTTGTCTTGACCAACTAACATAAATTTAGTTCGTTCTAACAATGGCTCTGGCAAGGAAGCCATAGCTGTCAGTGATCTATTAACTCCTTTTACCTTGAATCCCGAACCGATCTGCAATAATAACAAGTCATCATCACCTATGTTGAATTCTTTCCTAAACTGGCGACGTGTCGCCAATTCACGGCTCTCTACTTTGCGATCAATTGCGATGCCTGGCGGCAATTTATGCAGCCGATCACCACAACCAGGATAGTGCCTTTCGAATGTTTCTCGTTGTTGGGGAGATAAAATTAGCGTCTGCGTAGTTTTTTTAGGGCCGAATATTGCTTTTTCGTAGCTGTAAAAGTGTCGGTAACGGGGGGTTAGTTTGTAATAATACCCCCGCTGGGTTTCTGCTTTTTCCGCAAAACAAGGGTCTGCTGCAAAATAAATGTCTAGCAACGGCATTTTATTGAAGCCGACAATTGTTGACGGTTCTGAATCAGCAAGGGCCTTAGCGACCCATTTTGTATAATTTTGGTAAAGCTTGACGCGGGTCCACGCGTTGACTGGCACCTTAATTAGATTCAAATTTTCTGGAACTTCTCCCTGCCAGCGCAAGACATAGACGTCAACTTGGTGGCCGCGATTAACACATTCGTTGGCAATTCGAAGAAAGTCTCTCTGTTGGCCTCCGAAGGGAAAGTAGGAATAAATCAAAAAGCTAAACTTCATTTAAGAATCCGATCCTTTATCCGCTTCGCATAAGTTATTGTATTCTTGCGGATGAGTAAGAATTATTGATTTTGTATCAGCTTTTCGAACCTCTGCCAAACTTGTTCTGGTTTATGCGCAGAGAAGCAAGGTGGTGTTACAGCAAATTGTTGGCCCGAAAATTCATCCATAATTCCTGGACCGCTGTAAGTGCATACTTTTTTAACACAGGGGGCACAATTGAAATTGGAATTTAGATGCAGTTGATTCTCACCAAATGTTCCAGAAAGCCCGGGGTTGGTAGAACCGTACAAGGATACTGTGGGTTTTGCTAGAGCTGCGGCTAAATGTCCTAGGCCTGTGTCAACAGCGATTACGCCACTGGAGTTATTAATATGTTGTGCCAGGCTAGAGAGAGATTGCTTATCTAGGACTTTGATCCGCTCATTGTCTTTAGCAATAAACTCTGCCCGTTGCTTCTCTCTATTATCTCCCCAGGGAACTAGTACTTTATATCCGGCCTCTGTAGCGATATGCGCAAGATGGCGCCAATAAGTTTCTGGCCAATGTTTGGTTGCCCATGTAGTCCCATGAAGAAAGAGTAGCTGTTTATTGCTTGTCGTTTCCTCATTACTATCAATTCGCTTTATATCGATTCCATAATCGATGGAATCTTTATCATAGCGATACTTTAGAGCACGAGAAAAGAGTTCGCGCACTCTATCTACGGCATGCTCAGTCCAAGGCACTGAGTAAACTTTATTATAGAAAAGTGTAGCCAAGGGTTCACGGATAGTTCTATTGCTAAGCCCAATAGTTAAACCGCGGGACAATCTGCTGATGAAGCCACTCTTGATTAAGCCCTGAGCATCGATTATGAGATCATAGTGAACGTCTTGGAGCGCCCGCTTAAAAGATCTAAATTCGTGATTGAAGTAAGACTGGAATAGATTGCGTCGCCAACGACGCATTGCAACTGGTATGACTTTTTCGACCGCCGGGTGCCAAGAAGGGACTTCTGAAAAACTTTCCTCAACTACCCAATCAAATGCAAGATTTGCATGGGCCCTCTTGGCGTCAGTTACGGCTGGGAGCGTATGGATAATATCCCCTAGCGAAGATACTTTTACAATCAGAACTCGCAATGAATTGTCTTCCTATTTACTAGCTTTCCGTGAGAAGTCTTACTGCATCTATAGCGAGCGCAGGTTTCAACTCAGTTAAGCAGCGGAGATGCCCAAACGGGCATTTTCTCTTAAAACAGGGCCTGCACTCTATGTCCGTTGCCAATAATTTTAACTTATCTGCCAAAGGCGGCGTAAAGTCAGGTGACGTCGATCCATAAATGCCGACTACTGGTTTTTCCAATGCTGCCGCCACATGCATTAGTCCCGAGTCATTTGATACGACTACAGATGCAAGTGACATCAAGTCTATGGCTTCAGCCAAACTAGTTCTGCCTGCTAGATTTTTGCATCGATCCAAAAGATTACTATCGATGTCTGCCTGTATGGACTCAGCTATTAGTACATCGTTGACAGAGCCAAAAATCCAAACCTGCCAACCCTGTTGCAGAACTGCATTCGTCAGCTCTGCATAGTACTCTGATGGCCATTGTTTTGCTTCACCAAATTCTGCGCCAGGAGAGATCGCTAATATTTTTAGTTCCTTCGTCAGCTCAAATTTTGACAAGGAAGAATTTACATCTGATTGTTGAGTGCTAAGTTTGGGTTTAAGTATATTTTCAGGTGGCAGCGAACCACTTGGATTGGCGAGAGCTGCGAAGCGTTGCACCATTAATGGGAAATTCTCATCCTGAGGCGAGCGGCAATCGTTAAGCAAAATATTGCGCCATTCTCCTCGCCAACCGGTGCGGATTTTTATGTTTGCGTGAAAGGGCACTAATGCTGATTTGAAAGAAAGTGGCAGGACTATTGCTTGGGTAAAATGTGAATCTCTTAGTGCTTTCCCTAAGCTGAACCTGGCACCTAAATTGAGTTCACCGTGTTCTAGATCAAAATTTAGTTTGGCATCAACTTCAGGCATTCGATCCAATAAGGGACGTGTCCAACTTGGCGCCATTACAGTAATGCGGTTGTCTGAGTTGTTCTGTTTTATAAGCCTGTAAAGAGATTGGGACATCACCATGTCTCCAACCCATGATGGCCCAATCACTAAGATATTTTGTTTAGTTTTTCCAACCATAACCAGAACCTGAGACTATTACCATGGTCTATGGTTTTCTCAATTAGTTGTTGAGCTTAGCAGTCCCGAATCTATAGAAGTGCTTGTTAGTATTTTGCTGTCTCAGCTGTAACTCGCAGCACTCCAAGGGCTGTTGTATGGCCTGAAGTTACTTTTTGCATACCCTTCAGTCATAAGCATAACATGCCTTTTTCACAAATCCCCTAGCGCCTTCTAAAACCTTTTTCATGAAGATGGGGGGCAACCTTTGATAAGCCATATTGCCTTCGGTACTTTTACTTTCCGCGTTTTAAATAACGTTTCCAAGCCTTCATCTGGGTTCTCCACTTTTCGCTAATCAACTAGCTTAATCCATGTACCTTCCTCTGGAGACCCTGTCGGATAATAGCCATTAAGAAGACGAAGTGTTTCTTCGGGAAAATTGGGGATTTTGCTAGATTGAGCTACTACAGAAAAATCAAAAAACTCGCTTGCCTGCACGTACTTGATTTTCAACTCACTACCAGCGACAACTTCTCCTTGCTGTATTGATCGGAAAGATCTAATTGCGGCCAAAAGCATTTCGTCGGTTGCCTCAGACTCAGCACCTTCACCAATTTCGCCGCGAAATGTAAACGCTCTAGGCCCTAAGTAAATAGTCGCCACTCGCTCCATTTTTCCAGTATCCGGGTTTACTGCCACACCAGTATGACCTAACAATCGAAATTGAGAGAGAAGCTCAGATTTTTGCAAATTTTCAATGCCCATGTTGTCTCTAATAAAAACACGTGGTTCGATATTTTCCTGCAAACGTTGGGCTTCAATTTTCAAGCTTCCAACATTGCCTCCGTTAGCAGTCACCGTTGTAGTCGTCTCTATAACATTCCAGCCATCGGGGAGCACCAGTGTGTAACCTAATAAATCCTGATAATAGCGATTGCGCTGATCGGTTCGTTGGGAGGCATTGCTCTGTCCAACGATAAGCCCATCGAGCTCTTCTCTAAAAGCATCATTGTCGGTTTTTGCTACGCCAGTTCCTTCTAACTGGCCAACTTCAGAGATAGCCTCCTGAAGCCGTCGATCATTCCGTGGGTGTGTTGCAAACAAACCGTGATAACTTCCGCCACCACCAGTAACACGCCGGTTAAAGTCTTCCTGATTTTTAAGAACAGTGATAACTTCAATCATTGCTGCAGGATCGTATCCTGCATTCACTAAATATTCCGCTGCTAAACTATCAGCCTCTAACTCTTGCTCTCGGCCAAAACCGCTAAGCCCCGTTTGTGCCCAGATAGAGGCGACCTCGCTGATTTGTGAAGCCGCATAGCCGCTACCTGTTGCTATACCGGCGACCAGCCCACCTGCGACTGCGGCTCCGCGAGCGAGCGCGCCTCTAGCCTGCTGCTGAACTGCATGCCGTGCAGTAATATGGGCGATTTCGTGGGCAAGTACTGCTGCTAGGTCGGCTTCTGAGTTCATGTAAGTTAACAAGCCGCGATTCACATAAACATAACCTCCGGGTAATGCGAACGCATTAATTTCTGGGCTATCTATTACATGGAAATGATATTCAAGATTGGGGCGATGACTAACCATAGCCATCTTATTACCAATTTTTTTTACATAGGCAACGAGTTGTTCATCTTCAAAAAGCGACATGGAGCTCATTACTTTTTCGTGTTCTTCTAAGCCTATTTCCTTTTCTCGATTTTCTGTCATCAATACTAAGTTGGCTCCACCAGTAGCCGGATTGACAGCACAGCCAACAAGAAAAAGTAACAATAATACCGATACGATTAGCGCGACGGAAAAACTATAGTTTATTTTAGTCATCAGTAAATCCGACCATTAGAAGGACTCAATATTTTTAATAGTGCCAATTATCTTTCTTTAATGCAGCTTGCGTATCTAACTACCATTTACAAAATCTTTGAGTTGAATTGCTAAACGGCTACACGCATTTGCTTCAACCCGGGCTAGCAGTGGAATTGGTATTACAAGTGCCGGCAGATAGGATTGTCCAGTAGCATCAGCATTTATTGTTCCGACATTTTTCAGAGAATCGACATCCCATACGCGCGCATTGAAATTAGCATCGTCTTCCCAAGTGCCAAACCCAAAGCATCCGCCACCGGCCGGACCAACAGTGCAAGAAATTGAACCGGTACGGCCAGAGGTTTCTGTAAAACCATCAACCCATACGATGTAACGAATTCCGTAGTCATTCATTTTGTTTGCGACTACATCTTCAGCCATGAGCTGCTCTAAATCACGTGTTCTTAGTGGTGCCGTACGAGGTTCGAACCAAGGAAACATCGAATCGATAAATTCCTGCTCAGGAACTACGCTTATCGCATTCTCACCGCGTTGCATGCGATCACCAACACACTCAACAAATCCAGAATCAGTTTCGTAATCGCTAGCCTGCCTACGCCCTAAAATTACAACAGATTCGTCAGTTTCAATTCCGGTTTCACCTTGGCGAAATTCATCCACTGTAGTGCTGGTGCACGCAGCAAGCAGACTCGCAATAAAAAATGTTGCACCGACATTTACAATTTGCGTTTTTTTTATAGTGCTCATATTGATGCCTTCTCGAGTACCCCGATCTAGAGGTTTCTTAGCCATTCACTTACTTCCGGCACTTGAGAAAAGCTCAATGAGAAACTAGAAGCGAGATCTCGTAATGCCACAACGGTAGCTCCATTAATCCCGTCCTGTACTGAGCGAAAAGTTGCCGTCGGTGTCTTCCCATAGGATGTTAAGACCCAATCCGCAATATAGTCACCTTCGGTTGTAACTAAGCGCATGTTGTATTTTATCCAGACTTCATACACATCAAGCTTGGTCTTTGCTGGCAGTGCTAATTGAAATTCCTCAATTACGGGAGCAAACACTGCGTCAACTTTTTGTTCGACGGCGTCTTCCATAGTATCCACGTTAACGACCCGATCAAACATCGCGGGAAGCACAGCGTCGAACAATCGAATATGAGATTGGCCGCTCTCTATATTTATTTCTTCGCGCCCGGTTTCGCTGTACTCCATATATGCGAATTCACGCAGAGCGTCTTCATAAATAACCGCTACGGACATCGGCATTTTGTTTACGTTCGGAGTAGGGAAATTGCCTTCTATGACAACATTGCTAGCGCCACAAGCGGAAACTAGCAGGAGTAGTAACGCAGTGCCAAACCTGTATAGGAGAGCTTGTATTGTCATGTTCGGCTGATTCATCGCCATTTCCTTAAAATTCTTATACCGTGTAATTCTAATACGCCAAATCACTGATAATCGTTCAACCCTACAAATGTACCACCATTTCGCTGCGTCATCTCCCGCATTAGAGTGGAATATCGGTAAACACTTTGCTGAAATCGTCTAGGGCCCGCGAAAATGACAGGAAAACCTATCCCATGAATTCTTACCAGGCGATCACCATTCTCATCCTCAACATTAATGCGATCAATGGTTTGAAGAACATTTTGGATCGATCCGCCTGGCTGAAAATCATCCCCGAGCACATAAATACTTATGTTTTTATCATATTCATAAAACGTGTCTATGGCCCGTGTCACACCTTCTACAGGGCTGCTGTTGCTGTAGGGGTTCCAAGACCTTAAAGTCTGAATAATCTGACTGCGTCTACCTGGAGTATCCGGGATCCAGTCTCCGCGGTAAGATTCGAACATGTAGTCACCCATGTCATTCATTACCTGGATTCCTTTTACTTCAGGATATACATCCAAGGTATCTCTAATGACACCAAGCATTTTGTCCCAACTTGGGTTTTGAAACATGCTGCCAGAGGTATCGATTACAAAAATAATGTACTCGCTGTCGACAGGAACACCGCCAATAGCATTGTTCTCGGGGGCTCGCGTGTTGGCAAGCAAACGTTGCATTTCTTCAGTGAGAGATTGTTGCGCCAGAACCAGGCGGCCAAATTCATCCGTGGTTTCATCTGACAACTCTTTAGTTGTACTGAATTGACCCTCAATGTCATTCAAGTCACGGCGCAACCTGGCAATACGATCCTCCATTGCAGAGAGTTGCTCATGCTTGGCATTTAGCTCACGGTTTAAGATCGTAGTTTCTCCCCTAATCTCAAACAGTTGCTCCTGCAGTTCAGCAACCACGCCCGCTGGCGTAATGTTTTCTACATATTCCAAGGTAGTTGGTGCCGAAGACTTGGTGATCATTAACAGAATAATCATCGCTCCAAACCCACAGGATGCAACATCTAGGAATGAGACTGTAAAGGAATCGGTTTCTCTGTTCTTACGATTTGCCATATTTATTTTTTAACGCAATCGTTGAGTCAATTTACAAACATTATTCAGCCCATTTCTGCCAGTACTTATAGTCCTTCCAGCTAAGGCCAATCTTTCGAAGGCGTTAAAAAAGAGCCTTTCGTATATTGCGCCAACTGCCAGTAAATAGCTGCAGCACTTGGGTCCCCTTCCAATGGCATCAATATGACATTGACCGGAATTGACTGAGGTAATTCTTCAACTGCTTCCTCAAATAATTCCGCCCGGTCTGCGGGTGTTATCAGAGAACCTCTGGCACCCCGGTCATCAAGGGTAGGTAAGCCGTCGGTAATTAGGAAAATATTATCTGGCCTAGGTGACATATTTGCTACTGCCCGAAATACCTGGGCCATATTTGTGCCACTGTCCGGCACTATGCCTTTTACGTTATCAATTACCTGATTAAGTTGGTCTCGATCCGCGACCTCTAACCACCTATCTTCTGTACCAGGCAGCACGGCTTTGTATTCAGTGTTGAAATTCCACATTTGATATTGGCTGGTGATGGGTAACTGGGTACTCACCCAGTCCACAGTATTGACAACTCGTTGCCATTTTGGCGCATTGCGCTTGCGCTCGTCATCCATATTGCGTGTGCGAATGATATTTACGATAGTGCTATCCAGCATACTGGCCGAGCTGTCTATGAGCACAAGAATTCTTTGGCCGCCGAGAAATAAGCCAGAGAGATACTGACGATTCCCATCCCCTAGAAATTGACGAACACTATTGCCTTCCTGTTCGAAGGCGCTTGCCTGCAATCGCAATAACTCATTTTCCAGAGTCTCTATATCTGAACGAAGTTGAGCCACGTCTTCGACGCTGGCCATACTGTTGTTTTCAAGTGCAGCGAGTTCCTGCAAGAACGTGTCTATTTGCTCCAAGATCTGGCGCGCAAGACCCTCCGCCGCGACTACCTCAAAATCGACATCAGAAAGAATATTGCGAACCCGAACCAAACCAAGCTGACCTTCCTGAATTTCTTCTTCCAACAAATTTATTTCTGCAGTCAGGTCTGGGCTGGTTGCTTCTGGAGAGACGGAGCTAGCATGATCCAAGATTAGAAAAATAAGAATCACAGCGCCAAAGCCACAAAACATGACGTCAAGAAAGGCTAAGCTTAATGGATTAACTTTGCGTCTGTTTGATTTACTATTACTAGCCATCGTTAACCTGAATCAGATTTATTTCGTCACCATTGCTTTCGAATTGGATACAGTCACCCAGCTTCAGTAATTGCTCTCCTGTTACTAGATTATCGTTCAAAAATACTTTCTGCACCAAACTATTGAGGTAAACACCCTCCTCGCGCAGCTCAATTCGACCCAGAGACTCTGGCAAATTTTCTATGTCCATGACTAGCGTATTTATGTCCAGCGACTTTCCATTCAGTACTGGCTTGTTCTTAATTTCAAGCTTATCAATTGCAATAGCGCGATTAGCATAAAGTACATGAGTCGGGTTATCGCCTCTGTCGCTATTTATGTTTTCATTTTGCTTAGTCGGTTTAATTCTATCTAATTTTGCTATCGGCAATCTGCTAACGAGATGAATGCCTCCCTTCGCAGTAACGATGTGAGCTTTGTTCTGATGACAAGCTTCGTTAACTAAATGATTTTTAACTACAACGAAATTTTCCGTAGTATCGGTAGACGCTAAAAAGCCAGGAAGGTCTGCGATGGCTTGACTGAATAAGATATCAACATTGCTGCTATCAACTAATGAATTAATCTGTTCATTGATTTTTTTGTAATATTCATTGAGATTCCTTATCAGGCTTTCTCTCGGAAGTTTAGCAGTATGTATGGCGCTTTCGCTTTTAAGCTCCAGCAAGAGTGTTTTTTCTTTCTCGTCCTGCAATAACCACGAAGGTAACTCATTATAGAGCTGTTGCTCAGATTCAGCGTTATGTTGAGGGTTAAAACGACACTGCTGAATAAACATGTCCGTTGCAATTTGCATCATTAAATTCATAAAGTTCTGACTGCCAACTCCAGGGATCTGAATAACACCATCGGTCCTGAGATGCTCATCAACAAGTGTCAGTTTCGAAAGTACTACCTGATGCAATTGGATATCAGCATAGACAATTTGTTCTCTTTCGGAGGATACCAGTGCTGCTGCTAACGCAGAATCAACAACACCAATCGGCGTAAAAGGACACTGTTGTGCAAGGCCTAATAGAATGGCTAACTGTGGTCGAGTAAAGTTACCTGGCACTGCAAAAATAACGTCTGCATCAATCTCGCCGGCATCGGCCAGGTGCATTAATTGAGCATATGCCAGATCAGCATAGTGTCTAACTTTTTTGCTGTGGGAAATGGGCTCTAGACTCAGATCGCACCAATACTTGCTAAAGCTGTGGGTTGGTCGCAATCGTGCTTGTCGTTCCGCAGATTCCCCCACCTCGAGTTTGTCATCTGCTGCCAATGCAAATCCGGGGCTCTCTAAGATGACGCCACTCTCATCACCGACCTTAATCTCACGGTCATTTAGCTCTATTACTTTTAATGACATGTATTACTTGCAACCATTTTAGCTATTCGCCTTTTCTGGAACTTGCATGTGGCGAATCAATCGTTCATCACAATAGTTTTGACAGTCGAGCACCAATCTATCCTGCTGCAATTGCAATTGATGCAGAAGAAACATTAAGAAAATACTCACAACCAGAGCTACGAATGTGGAATTAAAGGCAACTCCTAAGCTTTGGGTAACTCCCGCAATATCCCCCGCGACGGCCTGATAAGCTTGCCCCAAAGCAGTGCCGATGCCTCGAACAGTGCCCAAAAATCCGATTGAAGGAATTGCCCAAGCAATATAGCGGACAATAGAAAGTTCCGTTTCCATTCGGTCTGCTTCAGTTTCACATGTATCTTTAATGATCGAGGAAACAGCGTGAATGTTTTGTGTGCTTTGAAATCGATGTAACCCTGCCAACAAAGCACGCGGTAGCAGAAATTCCTTTTCTTTAGGCCCAAGCGCCTGAACTGGTCTGGCGTAGTTGCGAGAATCCTCTGGCAAGATACTCATGCCATCTTGCAGTTTCACCAGCGTCCTTTCGAGTAAAGCTCGTTGTCGCAAGGTGTGTTGAGTCTTCATGCCGATGATAGTAACGGCCCAAAGAAAGAAAATTATGCAAAACTCTTGTTCATAATCGCGAACAATTATGAATACGGAACGCTCCGGTACTATGTCTGGATTTTGTTCCTGCATTAATTGCTGCTGTTCTTGGATTAGCTCTGCATTGGGCCTGATCACCGTCACATAAGTGGCATGCACTATGATAATCACGAAAATCAAAGTACCAATTTGGAAGAGCGCTTCATACAATGAGCCTTGCTTCATAAACTTTTCCTTTTTTATTCGAGCAACCGGTTGTTAGATATCAACCGGAAATGAAACACCCAAGTCCTGGGATATTTGCTCAGTTGGAATGAAACGAGAGTTTGAGTTTTCTACTTCGCTTTCCTCGCCTCCTTCGTCTGCCCCCAGGATCAATTCATCATTGTCAGCGACGCCCAATTCTTCGAGGGTTAATTCTGTATCAATAATCTGCTGTTCAGTTTGAGCTTCCTGTTCCGTGTCAGCGGATTGACTGTCCTGAGCCCCCGCACTTAAGGAAAGCAGTCCAGCAAATAGCAGAATTGTTTTTTTCACGTAATAGCTCTCTTTAGCTGGTGTACTCATAGGTCACTCCAAATAGCGCGCTACTCGGAAACCTACATCATCGCGCGGCTCTTCCCCAAAATCTCGAAAAGACAACCGCATTTCCGTGACTGCACCGTGCGCCCAGCTGGATCCACGAATAGTATGAAACTGTCCCAACTCTGGCCCAAGAGGATCAACTTCAATGCCTATCGAACCAACTGCACCATAAAAGTCATGCACCCACTCCGATACGTTTCCTGCCATATCAAAAATTGCGTACTGATTTGGAGTGAATGATCCAACTGGTGCTGAGGCAAAATAATTGTCATTGTAGTTAAACATGATTTCGCCTAAATAGTTTTGGGCTGTAATATCGGCAAAGTTACCAGCATTTTCTGGAGGCGGAAGCTCATCACCCCAAGAATATTTTAGTTGATTACCACTGCCATCAGTTCGAGCCGTCCATGCCCATTCTGCTTCAGTAGGCAGCCTATAACCGGTTGTGTTGGAGTTAAATCCAACTACATCTTCTCCTTCTATTTCATAAAAGAGCGGCAGGCTTTCCTGTTCACTAAGCCAATTACAATAGCGGGCTGCCTGGGACCAACTGATTTGCACAGCTGGTTGTTCTTCATTATTCAAAGTAACACCTGAGACAGTACCGGACGAATGCTCTGGATCAAACTGACGATACTCCGTATTTCTTACTTCATGGAAACTAATATAAAAAGGACGATCTAGCTCTATATCACGCAAGTTCTCGTTGGGGCGACGCCCAGCTTCTCGGCGCGAAGCCCCCATGGTAAATGCGCCAGGATAAAAAAGCTTTAGTTGTTGCCCCGTTGCAGTAGTAATCACCGGTTGAATTTGGTCCAGTCGGGCCTGCTCTAAAGATTTCAGAGTAACCCTAATCGCCTGATCTAAACCTGGCCTAGAGGTAAACTCGCTAGCGTAAGGCACGAAGCCTTCTTTACGAATTTCGATCTTTTGACTAGCCGCCATTAACGCAACAGTTTGATTGGCCAAGCCTCTAAATTCGCCGTTAACGTAAAGTTCTGCATCTTCGGGATGGGCAATCACACTAACATTGGTCAACTCTGGATCTAGATCAATGCTTAGTTCTCTTTCCTGGTTTGGTTCGGTACGAATTGAAGTTCTACTGGATCGATAACCATTCTTCAAAAATGTCAGATCATGATTTTGGCCAGGAGGCAAGGCAACCTCCAACGGAGTGAGGCCCTTGTATTCTCCACCGATGGTTACAGCCGCTGCAGAAGGGTTGCTGCGGATAAATACCAATCCATCCGCCGGCTCCAGTTCAACCTGAGGTACCGTGAAGTCTTCGCCGGCGATGATATCAAAATCTTCCTGCCAGGCTTTATGGCCTGCTAGCTTGAGAGTAAGGTCCCGACGACCCTGAATGATCTCGGAATTAACCGGGGTAGTCCCAATCACAACACCATCTAGAAAGACATCTGCTCCAGGCGGGGACGTTGACAAACTAACCACTGCCCAGGCCGGTTCCAGACTGGACTGATAACGTTGCTCGACTTCTCTTCCTTCGATATCAATGGTTTCGCCATAATCAAGATATCGGTCCATAGAAATGGTCATCTGATGCTGTCCAGGCTCAATAGAAATGTCGACTAAAGGAGTAACCCCAATATCTACACCATCAATTTGTACTCGGGCACCATTTAATTCCATAGTCGCAATTGAAACAATGCCCGGAAGTCTTCGCATTTCAAAGGGAACAGTTTGTGACTGCTCATTAGTAACTAAGAGTTGAGTATTTGTTTCATGATAGCCTTCGTTGGTGAGTTTTATTTCGTAGGACCCAGTCCTGATAAGGTACCTTTGCCCTAAACGAACTCTCAACCCGCCACTAATTTCTATTTGCGCAGTTATTGGATTAACTTCCACAAATACAGATCTCGCAGTTAGAACAAACCAGCCGGCAATGCCTGATAACAAAACAAATACACCAACGACAAAGTGTACTGGCTTGGGTTTAAATGTGACTCGCGGCCCTTTTTCATCATGAGGCGTAAAGTCAATCGGAATTATAGGGCTGGCTGGCCCGATATTCTCACTAATTTCGATGTCGTCCACTTTCGCATCACCTATTTGTGGCAACTACACGTTCAACACATTGAACAAGAACTGAATCTGGCGTTTGGTTAAACCCAACTACAAATTCTTCACGAACTTCTCTATAGCCTATACGTTTTCCTACAGCAACGTATCTGCCCGGCTTTAAAGATACAATGGTTTGTTCAAACAATCCTAGATTTCCGATTCTCAAAATAGTCACATCTGTCAGGTTGTCAGAAACCATTTGTATATCAAGAGGCACCTGCGAAGTCTCTAATAATAGCTGCAACTTCTGGAGTTGATCGGATATTCGAGCACCAGGATTTTCGATTGCTCTCCCTGTGTAGTAAACGTCTAAGGTTTGTTGGAAAACATCTTGCTCGTAGAATCTATCAGGAGTTTCGATAGCACTAACCAACAGATCATCGAGTTGCGCCCGCTTACTGGCATAATCACGGCCGTTAATCGCAAACACGAGGTTTGCGTCTATTACCAAAGCATTGTCATACTCAACCACTGCCGTATGCCATTGCTCTTGGCTTTCAGCTTCTGTGATTCTTAATTGGATTACTGAAATTTCTACATTCGCTATTTCATTTTCAGTTTGTGTTATTGCTGCACGTGCTTGTTCTTGATTGATTCCCAAACTCGCGGCTCGCTCAAATTCTGCAATGGCTTGATCCGGGTTATCGCTTTCCAAAAAAGCATAGCCTGATGACATTATGAAAGAAAACTCCCGCTGCAAAATTAAACCTGCAACTTCAGAAATTCTCTGTTGAGCATCCTGATTATAACTATCTAAGCTGACTATTTGTCGATAAATAACTTGCGCCGCTTCTAATTCATCATCCTCTAGCAGGCTATCTGCCTCCGCTAATAGTCCAGATACTTCGTCTAGCGCGCGCGCCCTTTCTAAGCCAATTTGCGCAACCTCACTGTCGGGGTCTAAGAGAAGCGCTAGTAAAAACTTGTTTTGAGCCACAAACGAGTCTCGTGCATCAAGGGCGCTCTGAGCATCTACCAAGTTTTGATTCAGCACCACGGGAACCATAGCTTGTATCTCAACTAAATCGTCTCGCCCTTGGGTATAAGATTCAGTTGCTAATTGAAAATCTTGAGTTCGGTAATATTCATCTCCAATACTCGCAACTTCCAACGCGGCGATATATTCTTCCTGTGCCCATTGCTCTACGTCGAGAAGCTCCAGAATTTCTTGCTGGGTTAAGAGTTCTGCCAGGACGTCTTGTGCTTCTTTCCTTTGTCGCGAACGTTGTGCCTCTTCGAAAGGAGAAATCATTGACACCGTCTCTGCCGGCAATGGCTGCAACTCCGTGACATCAACTCTGAGCTCTAAGGGTAATTCATATTCAGTGACGAGAGCTGGCAATACGAAAATAACAAGCAGGGCAGCAAGCAGTAAACCTGCCACACTAACCCAAATCCAAATAGGGGGACTTTTAGACTCTAACGCGGCAGAGGAATTGACATAAATCTGGTTCTCAGTAAATCCAGATTGCTGCGACTCTTGCTTGTTCTTTTCGACATCTTTCTCTGACATATCTATTTCTGAAGATGGAACAGACCAGTTATTGACGTCTGCTTACAGTTGTCCTACTTCCGCCGCATAAAGATCTGCCAAGATTTCACGCCATTGCTCATACTGCTCTTCCACTGACCCGGTGAGAGTAATTGTACGGTCGTCTAAGTTTATAACTTGAGGTGCCACTTCATTTTCAAGAGACTGGCCGAGTTCTTCAAGCGCTTCCATATGAATTCTTGCTTCGGCTCGTTTATCGAATCCACTTCTAATCAAATAAGCGCCAGCTCCGACTCCAAACGCCCCGCCAGCTTGTGTTGCATAGTTACTGCCTTGAGTTGCGGCAGCCAAGCCACCAACAACAGCGACAGCACCAGCAATAAATCGACGCTTAGCAGAGGCCTCTAATTCTCGTAGTGTTATTGTTTCGTGATAACTCTGTTCACGCCATGAATCATAAGGCAAACGCATCTGCCGAACATATGTTGCGTAATAATCTTGAACCGTATCAATGAACATAAAATCTCGTTCACGAATATCTCGAATTCTTTCGAGCACTGGGTCAGAATCCGCAGGCAACGAGTTAATCTGATAAATCCCATTACGACTGGTTGTTAAGTAGGGATCAAATACATCTGGAGAGAAACGTCGCGCAAACAATATTTCAGAAATTGTTCGAATCTCAACTACCTCTTCGTCAGTAATATTATTTTTTTTCCAGGCCAATAAATCATTGGCTATATTGTTGTACAAAATCTGAAAAGGGTCGCTCTGCTGACGCTGAGATGGGTCGTAACTGAACTGGCTAATTTCTTGATCATAAACTTTGGTGTACCAATTTTTGCCCGTTGAATCTGCAACGTGCACTCGCATGCTCATTGATTCGCCATTCGATTCCAGAATAGTGCCCGTAATGTAAACATCCATTGGACTGGAGTGATTAGGCATTAAGCGGACGATGCCCCAATTTGCAGAGCGCTGCAGCGTCTCTGCTAATAGATAAGGGGCATAACGTGATTCCGCAACTCTGACCTGATGATTGGTAAGTTCTTCCTGATCACCATCCAACTCATCCAGCCCCGGATCAAACATTGCCACACCAACATCCAACAGCAAGTCCTCGGGCACGCCCTGGCTGTCTCGAACAACCGGTGTGTAAGAAGTTGTTTTGACAGTATGCGTTGCACAGGCGCTTAAAAAAACAGCGGCCGCTAACAAGCCAATTGCATTTTTAGCAAGGAATCTCATTGCTCTTCACCTTCACTAATACCTGTATAGTTTCTGTACTCATCCCAAAGCGCCTCACGCAATTCCAGGTCAGGCTCACTCATTGCAGCCTCTCTTAGCTGTCGAGCAACCACATCATCATCTCTCCCACTGGGAATATCTTCCGGTGGTGGAAAAGTTTCAGTCGGTGGCGGTGGAGAGGAAGATGAAGAAGGGCGCGATGCAGCAACGCCCGAGGGGGCTCCAGCTTCAGCTTCAGGGAGTGTTTGTGGTTGCGTAGAAGTATTACCGCCGCCGGCATCTCCTCCCGGCTGCGCGCTGCCTGCAGCATTACTTTCATTCTGAGCTTGTTCTCTTTCACTGAGAATGAAGCCATCAAAGGTTTCATAGCCTCGACGTAGTCTTTCGTCCAATACTTTTGCTCTTTCAACAGAGGTCATTGGTCCAGTGTTTTGAGTTTGCATGGAGCTATTTCCACTTAAAACACTATTTGGCAGCGTATCTAAGCTATAATCCCCACTGGGGCTCTCTAAAAGCCCTCCACCTGAACCAGAGTTCCCACCTTGACCTGAATTTAGATCTCCAGTAGAAATGTCGCCACTGGCATTGCCAGAGCCGGAGGTTGGAGCGCTTCTCCGACCTTGCTGTCCTGCCGGATTACCTTGCCCCTGTTGACTTTGCTGTGCTGATTGCTGCCCCCCACCAGATGCCTGACTTCCAGAATCGCTAGAAGGCACAGAGCTATCACGCGCACCTTGATCCCTAGATTGACTATTCGCCGAACCTCGCCCACTTGTTTGTGGAAAATTCGATGAAGTCTGCGGCATCGGATTATCCCTATTGGCTTGGGCTTGAGAGCTGCTCTGGGCTCCCTGCGAACGCTGGGAAGAGCTACCGGAGGGCGACGGGTTCGATTGAGAGCGGCTACTACTGCTCGAAGATGGCATTGACGGCGATGATTGTGACCTCGACCTCGAACTGCTTGATGATGGCATCGATTGCGAGCTTGGTGAGCTCGGGCTCGAAGAAGAGGGCATAGATGGCATACTCGCAGAGGATGAGCTCTGACTCGAGCTTTGACATGCCAGAAAGCTTAAGCTGATTACGCTTAGCAAAACTATCTTAGGCATTATCATATTAAACTTTTTCATAGATTTAACTTGGATTTGAAGCAGCTGTGAATTGCACTCCCTTTTTCGTGATTTTAGCTACTTTTTATCGACATTTTCGATTTATAGGTACATATCAAAACAAATAGTCGAAATTTATAACTCACTGAAAATGTGCAGCTTAATTGTAATCCAGCCCCCTTTACCTTTGCTTAACAATAGAACAGCTAATCATTGGATGCTACATCTTACATCGTCCTGCCCATATACACGAACCCGTTAGCTATCCCGCAATTCCTTATGGTAGATTTCAAGTGCACTGGTCCGGGAGCCGGCGACGCTGTGACGCCACTACTGGTCGACGATCATTTCACGCATTTCTCCCACACGAGTCTCGGCATCTTCTTCCGAGACTGCACCCTCGGAAACGGCTTGACCGATACTGGCTTCGGCCCGCCTGATGGCCTGGACTTTGCCAGTCATCGACCATCCTCTACCGAAAAACTATCCCATAGACATCTTTTCGCAAAAAACCCCAATCAGGATACTTTTGAAATCCCGGAAAACGCTGTTTAAAATAACTATTCACGCTATCTACTGAAAATTAGTACCAATACCTGTAGCGAAACGCCTGTCCATTAGTACGTTCCAGCTTTCCTTCGACTAGCATAGGTCGAAACGTCGAAGCCCGGACTTCACGGCGTAATTGGGAAAGCCTATATGCGTTTTCTTCTGTTTCTTCAGATAGAACTTCTATGTTTCTGGGTCTACCGGCCTCAGTAACATCAAGAGAAATATCCGCGTAAGCGTGACTTAAAGTATTCCGACTCTTCGCATCGCCAGCGCTCATCTTCAAATTGCGAGGATCTTCTGCAAAGGTCGGCAGCAACACTACCTGGCCAAATAGTTTCTTAATTAGCTCGTCGCCATTTTCTTCAGAAGCTAATAATTCCCATGCCTGCAGATAAAAGTCATCTGCCGTTCGGCGCCGATTAAACATCAAGAACCAGTCCGCTAAGTGAGTAATCGCTTCAGCCATCGCGTAGACATTATAAGGCTTTGTGGATTGGTAACTTACGATATTTTGCAAGGCAACTACACCGATATTATAGCCCTGTGGCAAGATGGACTTGCGCTCATTTAATTGTTGTCGCAATACTTCCTGGCCGTTTCTATATTCGGGACGATCAATTTCCATTGTGTATTGGGGATAACGCGAGACCTGATACGCAGAGATAGCAAGATTTCGAAGGTAACGGGTGAAGCGCTCATCGTCCCTGCCAAAATGCATCTCTACCATGCGGACAGCGGTGCTATAGAGCATTTGGGCACTGCTTAAGCGCACTCCCAAAGCAGCACCGTAGCCAATATTAAAAGCTCGCATGTTCCATGATGCTAAACGGTCTAGCACTGGAATAATGCGAGGATCATTTGTTCCGTAAGCCTTCTGTTGCACAAAAAATAAATAATTGTTGTAGAGATCTGTGTTTTCCCAGTCTCCAAGCGCCAAATAGCTCTCGACCATTTCCTCAACCATTGGAATTTGATCAAGCGTGTGAAGACCGTTAGAAATGCGATTGATATGAACCGCACGATCAAATGCTTCGATCGCCCCTATATGATTTCCTTGTTGCTGTTCGAGACCCCCAATGGAGGCAAGCTGCTCGGTTAAACCGCTGTCCCAAGCACCCCCAAACCCTTCCAAAGAATCCACGTTTTCCGAGTATTCGCGAATACTATTCATTCGGTCGATAAAATCAGGATCATCTTCTGGGTCGAACTCTTCAACTTTTAGCGGTAACTCTGGGAATTGAGGTTCTATACCTGGCTGGATAGGGACTGGAACTTCGATGTAGTGTATGGTCGCCGGCGCTGGCTCTTCTGCAGGCAAAGAGGCAGCATCTTCTCCCTGGCTATAGAGCTCTTGAGCGCTGATGCTTACAAGCACAGCACAGAGGCGAAGGCTTAATTTGAATGAAATACTGCGCATGATATTTAGCTTGAATCCGTGATGGATTTTCCTAATTTGTGACGAGATTCGTTCCTGAATACTTGCACCGACGTTAGGAAATGTAATCCTTTTCCCCTACGATAAGTAAAATCAAAGGATCAAAGAGCGTAGATGTTATATCACCAGTGAATTTCACGTGTAAACATCCACAAGCCTATTTAAAGCATTTCCTTAAGGCATTAGCAGTAAAAATCGACCCAATGGGCTTTTTTCATTCAATCGTTTTTTTTGAGAGCAACAAATTACCGTACTGATCTACCCGTGCAGTCCAGCCTGGGGCGACAAAAATCGTTGCAGCATATTCACTGACTACCGCGGGGCCCTCAAACTCTGTACCTGTCTTCAATTGATCCCGGTTAAAAACTTTCGCAGGCTCTTCCGAACCATAGACCTTAATGGGTTCAAACTTATCGTGTTCCCCCTTCGAGCAATTTAGCGGAAGCGTAAGCGCTTTAGCAGCAGCAATAACCTTTGCGCGAATATTGACTATTTCAATGCCTGTACTCAAATCATAACCATAGCGTTGCTTATGAAGTGCCGCGAAGGCAGTGCGACAAGTTCGCAAATTAACCCATGGGATATTTAACGTGTAAGATTGTCCACGGTAGCGACAATCAGCAGAATATTTCACCTGAAGTTTCGAGCGTGATAAACCTTCATCTATCAATTCACCGCGCCCTTGCTCCGCCAACTCAAGAAACTGTTCTTCAATGTTTTGAGTTACTGCTTCTTCTGCGTACAAGCTTACGGTCCTAGTGAATTGCCGTCCGCGATCTGCAACCAGCATTCCTAGGGCTGACAATACCCCTCCATAAACTGGCACTATCGCTCGCTTCATTTGCATAGCTTCAGCGATTGCACACACGTGCAACCCCCCCGCTCCACCAAAACTTGCAAGAACAAATTCTGACGGGTCATATCCTCGGTTGACAGAAATGAGCCGAATAGCTTTAGCCATATGCTCGTTAGCAATTGTAACAATCCCCAATGCAGTTTCTTCGATGGACATGCCCAATACATTGCTCAATGCCTTAATTGCAGACTGAGCCTTCGCTAAATTGAGCGTTAGACTGCCTGCCAGAGCGGAGCTCACTAGCAATCGACCAAGCACTAAATTTGCGTCTGTAACTGTGGCGACCTCACCACCTTTCGCGTAACAAGCAGGGCCAGGGTCCGCCCCAGCGGATTGGGGCCCAACTTTTAGCATGCCGCCACTATCCACAAAAGCAATCGAACCTCCTCCTGCACCAATGGTGTGCATGTCCACCATGGGGACGCCAATTGGGTAGCGTTCTATTTGTCCTTCGATCGTCGTGTTTATTTTTCCGTCAATGAGAGCGACATCAGTAGACGTGCCTCCCATGTCAAAGCTGATTAATTTCTCGTTTCCAATTTGTCGGCCTAAAAATTGAATTGCAGTTAAGCCACCAGCAGGGCCTGACAGTAAGAGATTAACAGCTAAATCTGAGGCCTTATCTGCAGCGATTGTTTCTCCACTGGATTGCATAATTTGTAATGAACATCCCCTTAATTGATCTCTCAGTAAGCTCAAATATCTACTTACAATTGGTGCCAGTGAAGCGTTCAACCAAGTCGCTATTCCCCGCTCGTATTCCTTATAAACTGGCAAGACAGCAGACGACCGACTGATAAAAACCGCTAAATCAGAATTCTTTATAGCTGCTTCAAGCTTTCGTTCAAAGGCATCATCTATAAATGAGAAGAGAAGGTTAATTGCTACCGCTTGTGGTTGCAGGTTTGCGATTTGTGCCAATAGTCGGGACACGTCTTCTTCAGTTAATGTATCGACTATCATTCCGTCGGCAGCTATTCGACCGCCGGTTTCCAAACAAAGCTCGGGCGGCACGGGTGGTTGAATGGGTTCAAATTCCAAAGCGTACAATGCAGGGCGCGCTTGTCTGGCAAGGCGCAACATATCTTTGAAACCATGATTGGTTATAAATACGGTCTTTGCGACCTTGCCCTCCAGAACTGCATTGGTGGCCACGGTGCTGCCGTGTATGACATGAAGGTCGCCACTATCAAGCTTCCCTGTCAGCCCTAACCCTCGAATTCCAGCTAGAATTGCACGTTCTGGGGCCTCTGGAGTTGATAGAGTTTTATAAATTCTAAATGACGCTTCTGTTCCCGCGTCAATGCAGACGAAGTCAGTGAAAGTCCCCCCTGCATCTACGCCCAAGATTGTCATGTCTCTTGCTGTTTCCATCACTGCTATTACTTAACTCTATGTGTTTACTGCTGAGACTTTCATTCTCGCAGAGGAAAGATTATAACTGCTGACCTCTCTTTGACTAGCAACGACCAATAATCTTATTGGTCCTACCTGGAACCTAAGTGCCAGAATTACCCGAAGTAGAAACGACAAAACGAGGTATCTCTCCCCACATTGAAAATAGGAGGGTAGAAGAAATTATTGTCCGTCAAAAAAAGTTGCGGTGGGAAGTACCGAATAATCTCTATCGAGATCTTGTTGGAAAAATAATCTTCACAGTAAAGCGCCGGGGAAAATACCTACTGTTGGCCAGCGACAACGGCACTCTGATAATTCACTTGGGGATGAGTGGCCGTCTCCGTATTGTTAATAAAGATCTAATCGCCGCAAAACATGATCATTTAGATGTGGTGTTAGAGAATGGGAAAGCATTGCGCTTTACCGACCCTCGGCGCTTTGGTTGTGTGCTCTGGGAAGCTTCTGACATTGATTCACACCCTCTTCTCAAGAATTTAGGGCCTGAACCCCTCCATGATGAATTCGAAAGTGACTATTTGTTTAAAGCGAGTCGTGGCAGGTCTATCGCTATCAAAGCATTTATTATGGATAGCAAGATTGTAGTCGGTGTAGGCAACATTTATGCGAATGAAGCTTTGTTTCTGGCAGGTATTAACCCAAAACGTCCCGCTGGGAAAATTTCCAATACTAAGTATGACAAGCTTGTCCCGAGCATCAAAAAAATCTTGAGAGAGGCAATTGCGGCCGGCGGGACAACATTACGAGATTTCACCAATAGTAGCGGTGAACCAGGTTATTTTAAACAATCTCTTAATGTATACGGAAGAGGAGGCGAAAATTGTGTACGGTGTGGCAACGGGTTAAAGGAAATTCGACTCGGCCAACGTAGCACGGTCTATTGCACCCAGTGTCAAAATTAAGAAATTTTTATTTAGCATTTATCGCCGCAGCCACAGCCGGATGAACAAAATTAGAGATGTCACCTCCAAGCAATGCAATTTCTCTAACCAAAGTAGAAGAAATATAAGAGAGGTGTTCAGCAGGAGCTAGGAACACAGTTTCAATAGAAGGGTCTAGCACTCTGTTCATTGCTACTAGTTGGAACTCATATTCAAAGTCGGCGACAGTTCTTAATCCACGAAGAATTATGTTTGCTCCTCGTTGACTAACAAACTCCGTTAATAAGCCTTCAAATGATGTGACTTCCACGTTCTCCAAACCAGCTAATACTTCTTTTGCTAATTCAACTCGTTGGTCCGTTGGCAGTGTATTGCCTTTCTGTGTGTTAGTTCCTACAGCCACGATAATTTTGTCAAAGAGGCCTGCGGCCCTCTGGACAAGATCGGTGTGCCCGTTAGTAATAGGGTTGAAAGTTCCCGGGTATATAGCAATTTTGATACTTTTCATTTAATTCGTTTCTCTAGTTTGAAACGCATAATAACGAATTGATATAGCTTGCTCAATCAGCCGACCAAATAGTTTAACAATTGGGTTTCAAGCCACCTCTCTCGGTATCCAGCGATAAAGCCTACATGGCCTCCTGCGCTATTAAGCTGCAGTTGAATATTGCTGTTTAATGATTCGGGGCGGGGAACAGATTTGAGCGGAATCAACGGGTCATCTTTGCTTTGAATTAACAAGGTCTGTGTTTTTATACTAGACAAAAAGTTTAGGCTGCTACATTGTTCATAATAATCTAAAGCGTTGTTAAATCCATTGAGTGGAGATGTCACCAGTTCGTCAAATTCCCAAATAGTGCGTACGCGTGAAAAATCACCAAGATTTTCAAGCAAGGATAGCTCTTCAACTTGCTTTCTTTTTCGGAACAATTGCATTTTAGTTTTCAAATCACTGACCAGGCGTCGAACGAAGTATTTCCCGTATAATTGGCTCATTCCCGAAAGCGTTGCTTTAGAGCATTCGCTCAATGAAAAAGGAGTAGAGATTGCAGCCGCTTTGACTACTTTATGATGCCTTTGAATCTCCCCTAACCATTTCAGTAATACGTTTGCCCCCAAGGAATAACCAATACATACGAATCTTTTATCGAAATACTTTTCACACAGTTTTGAAAATACCTCGTTCACGTCTGCTGATTCGCCCGAATGGTAAGCCTTAGCCTTTCTATTTATTTCGCCACTACACCCTCTAAAATTCATCGCCACAGACGAAATATTGTTTTTTGACAGAAGCCGTTGTAACGACAATACATAAGACGATTTTGAGCAACCACAAAGGCCATGGAGAATAAAAACTGTAATATGGCTTGCCTCATATCTGTTTGGAGCATCGGCTGACCAGTCCAAGTCAATAAAATCTCCATCTTTCAATTCAATTCTTTCTCTTGATTGCTTCACTACATCAGATGGAGAAAATTTTCTATAAAGGGTTTGAGAATGTCCTCCAGGAAGCCACCATACGGGGTGAAATTTATTTAGCACTGCGCCATGTGTCATTCTTTGTTCAATCTCTTCTAACAAAAAGATAGAAGTAAACATTGCCTGCTTTCTTTTCTTTTGCCCGAATCCAGTTTTTAGGAATTTGTATTTTAGAAATCGTAATAGAAGATTCCATATACACATAGCAGCCTTTGGCAAGCAAATTCGATTCCTCGAGCGCAGCACAACTCGAAGCCAGTAGTTCTTCCGTGAAAGGCGGATCAAGAAATACGATATTGAAAGGTGGCATTGCTTTTGCCGTTGCTATCCAATCTAACGCGCTCGCGTGGCAAACTATACCTTGGGGCAGGTTTAGCAAACCCAGATTTTCTTCTAAGGCCTTAGCAATCCTTCGATCTCTTTCGACGAAAACAACTTTACTCGCCCCGCGCGATAATGCCTCTAGTCCCAAGACGCCGCTACCAGCAAACAAATCCAAACAACTTGAATTTAGGACTTGATTTTGCAACCAGTTAAATAAAGTTTCTCTAATTCGGTCTCCCGTGGGGCGAATTGCTTCATTTGCAGGAAACGAGAACTTACGCCGGCGTAAGTGGCCTGAAATTATTCGAACTGAATTAGCAGATTTTTTCATTGCTCGCAATCCAAGCACAATCTATCTCTTGAATCAAAGAAACAATGCCTCTTCAAACAGCTTGGAACTTCTGCTACCCGTTGCTATCTGTTATCGCATAAAATGAGCAGGTGTTAGCATAGCCCCCTAAAAGGGTAGCTGTAACTTCAGTAGTGGTTAAAAAATATCTATGTTTGGATTCAGCAAAAAAGAAAAAGATGTGAGCAAGGCCGAAGCGCACCCGATGCCGGAGAAACCCGCTGAGACTGGGCTTTTGGGTCGACTAAAACAGGGCCTTGCAAGAACCAGGGTCAAGTTGGGTAATGGGCTAGGTACGTTGGTGCTTGGAGAAAAAGTGATCGATGCCAATCTATTTGATGAAATAGAAACTCAACTTCTATCTGCAGATATTGGTATTGATGCAAGCAATCAAATTATTGGCAATCTAAAATTAAAGCTTGCCCGTAAACAACTTGCAGACCCTGCGATATTAATGATTGCACTTCAGGAAGAACTTGCCGCAATATTGAAACCTTGTTCTTTGCCATTAGAAGTTGATCTCACAACTAAACCCTTTGTGATTCTGACAGTCGGAGTTAACGGCGTCGGAAAAACTACTACCATTGGTAAGCTTACAAAAATATTTCAAAGCCAAGGTTTAAATGTGATGTTGGCTGCTGGAGACACTTTTAGGGCTGCAGCGGTGGAACAATTACAAGCATGGGGAGAGCATAATAACGTTCCAGTTATCGCTCAGTCCTCTGGAGCTGACAGTGCATCGGTCATATTCGATGCGTTCCAGTCTGCTAAAGCAAGGCAGGTTGATGTGCTAATTGCGGATACTGCGGGAAGGCTCCACACAAAAGACAACTTAATGAATGAGCTTGAAAAGATTGTACGTGTTCTGAAAAAACAAGATGAACGATTACCTGACGAAATTTTACTTGTATTGGATGCAACGACTGGCCAGAACGCTTTAAGTCAGGCAGAAAGCTTTCACGCTGCGACTAATTTAACTGGCCTAGTTCTTACTAAACTCGATGGCACCGCAAAGGGTGGAGTTGTGTTTGCCATTGCAAAAAAAATGCAGTTGCCGATTCGATTCATAGGCATCGGTGAGCAGGTAGATGATTTAAAGCCCTTTGATGCGACACAATTTGTTTCTGCACTTTTTTCTGAATAGCAATGTGCGCCAAGATCAAATTTGACTGTGATTAGCTTTGATAAAGTCTCTAAGCAGTATATCTCTGGCCAATACGCTTTGGCGGGCGTATCTTTTGAAATTGCGAAAGGACAAATGGCTTTTGTCACGGGTCACTCTGGTGCAGGCAAAAGCACCTTGTTAAAGTTGGTCTTGGCAACAGAAAAATGTTCCTCTGGGAATGTGGTTGTGAATGGCACGGACCTAAATCATATTCGTAGACGTGAAATACCCTCTTTCCGCCGACGTATTGGCATGGTATTTCAGGATCATCAATTACTAAATGATCGCAGTGTCGCAGATAATGTCGCTCTACCCCTAGACATCAGCGGCTTCAGTAGAAGAGATGCGCTGCGGCGCGTACGTGCTGCTTTGGACAAGGTGGGCTTACTCAGCAAGGAGAAAAAATTCCCAGCTGCACTTTCTGGCGGGGAACAGCAAAGAGTTGGGATAGCCCGAGCTGTAGTTAACAGACCAAGCATTATCCTGGCGGATGAGCCAACGGGAAATTTAGACCCGGAGCTTTCTATGGAAACTATGGAGGTTTTCGAGCAATTCAAAAATGTAGGTGTAAGCCTTCTGATTGCCAGCCATGATATCTCTCTAATTAATCGCATGGAGTACAGGACGCTTATTCTAAAAGGGGGCGCACTGATAGGCGACACAGGACTTGGAGAACTTTCTTGAGCGACAAGGCTTCGAGTAAAAGACGTCACGAAAATCCATCAAACTTGATAAAGCTGCTGCGAAATCATCGGAAAGATGCCCTAAAAAGCTTAGCTCGCATGCTTTTCTCACCCCTTTCAAGTAGCATGACCGTAATTGTAATCGCAGCCGCATTGCTTCTGCCTTCTCTGCTTTTTGCCTTCAACACTAACATCGCAGCACTACTAGGTGAGTTTCAAAATAATGCGCGCATCGTTTTGTACCTTACTAGAGGCACAAGTGACACCCAAGCATTAGAAGTTAGTAATAGCTTACTAACTTCTAATGCCATAGATAGCGTGGATTTCATATCAAATGAAGAGGCTTTACTAAGCTTCAGCGATGCCGCTGGATTTTCTCAAATTGTGGCAGACTTCGAGGCTAATCCATTGCCAGCGAGTATTGTAATTACCCCTAATCTTGCTGGGCTAGCGGAACTAGACCAGCTAGCGGCGAGTCTAGACCAAATACCAGAAGTTGAACTGGTTCAAGTTGACAGTTTGTGGTTAAGAAGGCTCGCAGCAATTTCCGAACTACTCGTACTTGCGGCCCGGGTTTTAGGGCTTATAGTCCTACTGAGCCTTTGTTTTATCATTGGAAATACAGTGCGCTCGCATATTGAAAACCGCAGAGACGAAATTAAGATCATTAAACTGGTCGGTGGTACCCACAGCTATATAGCCAGGCCTTTTCTCTACATAGGGTTATTCTATGGTTTGCTGGGCGGACTTCTTGCCAGCCTGCTGCAGGCACTGATATTCCTGAGCTTCCGTAATCCCTTGAATGAAATCTTCAGTCTTTACGACAGTAGTTTTACCTTGCCGTTGCTCGCCCCTGCCATGCTAATTACGCTAGCTTTCAGCGGTGCAACAATTGGCTGGCTCGCGGCTATCATCTCTGCATATCGATATGTTAACGCGATAAGTACGTAATCTGGGGCTTTACAATCGTTCTCAATACTGGAAAATGCGCTTCCCACGTTAATATTTCGACTTGAAAAGCGAATTTGGTGCCCCAACCTATGGGGTAGTGGGTAGAAAGGATTTCTGCAGGCAGTCGAGCCATACTAAGAGCTCAGGGAAAGATTCCCATAGCCCACTAAATCCGGGCTTAAGCATTGACTGATAAATGGCGAAATGAGCAACAAAGTGCTAGAATGCAGCCTTATAAAATGCATCAAACTGGTAAAGCGTTAAACAAATCGAGGTTTAGCTAAAGTAGCTATAGACAAAGATATGAGCACTGGAAAGAACTTACAATCTATTGGTCCAACCACTCCGGGTCGCGATTTAACAGCGTACATTTCGTCTGTTAACAGCATTGCCATGCTGACTCCTGAGCTGGAAAGAGAGCTTGCTAAACAATACTACTACGATGACGATGTCGATGCCGCTCGCCAATTAGTAATGGCTCACTTGCGCTTTGTTGTGCACATGGCCAAAACTTACTCCGGCTATGGACTCTCTCAAGCTGACCTGATTCAGGAAGGTAATGTTGGATTGATGAAGGCTGTTAAGCGCTTCAATCCAGAAGTCGGTGTGCGTCTTGTATCTTTTGCAGTCCACTGGATTAAAGCAGAGATGCACGAGTATATTTTACGCAACTGGCGCATAGTAAAAATTGCAACTACCAAAGCTCAAAGAAAACTTTTCTTTAATTTACGTAGCTCTAAGAAGCGCCTTGGTTGGTTAAACAATGCTGAAGCAGAAGCGGTTGCCGAAGATCTAGGTGTAGATGCCAAAGTCGTTCGGCAGATGGAGGGACGTATGAGTTCTTACGACACTTCTTTCGATGCCGAACCAGACAGTGATGATGAAGCAGTTTATCGCGCTCCAGCTTACTACCTGGAAGACCAAGGTTCTGATATATCAGCTAATATAGAAGATGCTCAGTTGGAGAAAGTTACTAATCACAGCTTAAGTTTAGCAATGAATAAGCTTGATGAGCGTAGCCAAGACATTCTTAAAAGCCGATGGTTAGGGGATGAAAAATCAACTCTGCATGATCTGGCTGGAAAGTACGGAGTGTCGGCTGAACGCATTCGTCAATTAGAAAAGAATGCAATGAACAAGATCAAGGCTCACATGGCAGCATGAGAATGAATTAAGAACACAGAAGCCGCGCAAAGGTCGCGGCTTTTTTTTGTCAATGAATTACCTACAATGCCTAGTTATGCCAAAACTCTTACTAATACTTGCCGCCGCAAACGGATTTATCGCTGTCAGTCTCGGCGCTTTTGGTGCCCATAGTCTGGAACCAATGTTAACTGAAGACTTACTGGATACATTTCAAACTGGAGTTGAATATCATATGTATCACTCACTCGCGCTATTCGGAACAGCAGCGCTGGCAATTCAATTCCCCAAAGAAAAATTACTCAGACTAAGCGGGTTTCTTTTTTTGCTAGGTATACTCTTCTTCTCCGGGAGCCTATATACACTTGTGCTATCTGAGTTTCGTTGGTTGGGGGCTATAACGCCAGTAGGTGGAGTATTCTTTCTCGCTGCTTGGGCAGGCTTGTTACGCTGCGCCTTTAAGCTAAAAATTAGCCTTTAAGGTCTTTCCCATGGCTGTCATCAGTAAAGATAATCTGCAAGTGATGAAGCAGTTTTCCAGAATAGTTAAAAAACTCGAAAAATATCTACGGTGAGCCTTTTGGCTTCGAATTCTTCCGACAACAAATATCGCCGCCCCGTTCGTAGCTACGTTATTCGCTCTGGGCGGCTGACAGAGTCTCAGCGCAAAGCTATTGCATCCTATTGGGGTGACTATGTTGTTGAATTTTTACCTCAGCCCTTAGATCTTAATTCTCTGTTTCCACAGATTGCCCCCGTAACCTTGGAAATTGGCTTTGGAATGGGGTCTTCTTTGTTAACTATGGCGCAGCAAGCGCCCGAAAAAAACTTTCTCGGCATAGAAGTTCACAGAGCTGGCATCGGCAAAGTACTTCATGAAATAGAAAGCCTGGGGATAAAAAATTTGAAATTGATCTGCCAAGACGCGAAAGAGGTAATCGACGAAAACATACTTGATAGCGCCATCGAACGTATTCTTATGCTTTTCCCAGACCCCTGGCCTAAGAAACGTCACAATAAACGGCGCTTGGTCCAACCTGAGTTTATTGAGAAGCTGTCTACCAAATTGCAACCTGAAGGGCTTCTTCATTTGGCGACTGACTGGCAGCCCTATGCGGAGCATATGATGGAAGTCCTTGAAGCTAACGCTAGCTTGCAAAACCAAAATGGAGCGGGAAATTATTCGCAAAGCCCTGAAAGACCGCGGACAAAGTTTGAAGCGCGAGGCGAACGCCTCGGGCATGGGGTATGGGATCTTTTATATCGTAAATCTGTCGCTTAGTGCTTAATCAAACCAGAATCGATGCTCGTGGTCTTTTAACCACTGGATGTAGTCCTCATAATTTGGACAAATAGATTCAACTAAGTTCCAGAATCGTCGTGAGTGATCCATGTGAATCAAATGACAGACTTCATGGGTGATCATGTAGTCGATGATGCTATAAGGGGCTAGCATAATTAACCAGTTGTACTGAATAATTCCTTGAGAGGTGCAGTGGCCCCACTTTGATTTCGTTTTTCTTAGTTTTATTTCAGTGATTTTCTGGTCAACTCCGATAACTTGGGCCAAGCCTCTGGCTCGAGGCAAAATGTACTCACTGGCTTTGTCAATTAGATATTCTTCTACTTGAATTCTTGCCTTAGCGGCGTTGAGTTTATGCCCTTGAATAATGAACTTGTCACCATTAACCAGTATTCGCTTTTTACGTCCTTCTCTAAATACAATTGTAAGTTCCCGAGCGCGATAGAAGATTGTGGCGCCTTTCTCAATTCTGAGAATTTCCTGTTCCAAGAGTCTTTCTTCGTGCAAGCGTTCCTGAATCCAATCATGATTATTTCCAATGAATTCGTTAACTTCAGCTATAGAGGCTCGATTTGGGCAACGTACCACTAATTTTTGCTTTTTGATGTAGAGAGCCATGGTTTTGCGCTTGCTCCGCAACACTTCGCATTGAAGCGGCTCGCTAATTTTCGTCGTTCCAACGCCAATATTTAAAGGGACAACTTTTGATCTTGCCATTTTAGCTTAATTTTTCCTTGCGATGAGGCTCGCAATCGCTCTATCAGGAGAGCTTTTTAAGCCTTCAAAATAATTAATTACTTCCCAATCATTAAATACTTCCAGAAGTTCGTTCTTCCTAAGAAGGTAATCTGGATTGGTTGGTCTCCCGTATTTCGGCTGTTGCACTGTGAATGTCTCGTAAAAGATAAGCCCCGCTTTAGCAATTATTTGTTTTATTTCGGGCATTAATGGACGATGTAAGTAATTGAATACGAGCACTATATCAAAGCACTGTCCCCGTAACGGGCTTGCATCGACCTGCTCTAAGTCCAATTTCCAACATTTCGCACCTGCCATGGAATTTTTATTATTTAAATTCTCTTGTTTTAAGCATTTAATAGACTGGACAACGCTTTCTATTGCTACTTCATCCTTGTCTACAAACATCACTGGGATGCTATTTTGAAGTAAATATAGACCGTTTCTACCTTTGCCGCAGGCTAAATCAAGTACACCATTGCCTCTCATCGAGTTTTTAATCAGAGGCAAATTTTTAACCAATAGCTCTGAAGCGCTGGCAATTGAATGTGGCATAGATTACCGGATAATAAGCAAAAAGACTGCAGCTAAAGCAATGCGTAAAATAAGTGAATCTTTTTCAGTGCACAATATCTTTAGGAGAAATATTTGTCAGTTACTGCACATAAAGCAACATTTATATAAACACCATGATTAATTTCTTAAATTTTTGCTCTACATGACAAAGAAACCCCAAGCTAAAGACCACATCTTTGCGGAAAACATGCTGCCGGGAGATTTCATTTTTGATGAAAAAGTTGCTGGCGTCTTCGAAGATATGATTAACAGATCAGTGCCTGGCTATAACACCATCATCGCCATGATCGGAGTATTAGCAGAGCGTTACTATCAGAAGGATTCAATCATTTACGATCTTGGTTGCAGCTTGGGAGGAGTAACCTTCTCAGTATTTGAGCGATTGAAAGATCAAGGGTGTTCAATAGTCGCTATTGATAACTCTATTGCCATGCTAGAAAGATTGGTTACTAAGCAACAGAAATTCAAAGGAGCACATTACTGCATTGAAAGTCGCTGCGAAAACATTCAGGTAGCACAAATAGAAAATGCCTCTGTGGTAATTCTAAACTTTACACTGCAGTTCGTCCCACTTGCAGATAGAACGGCACTAATCGAGAGAATTTTCAAGGGCATGAATAGCGGGGGGCTGCTTATCATATCAGAAAAAATTATTTCGCCAGATAATCATCTCAACGAGCTGATTATAGAGCTATATCATCAATTCAAAGAGAATATGGGTTACAGCAAGTTAGAAATTAGCCAAAAAAGATCCGCTTTAGAAAATGTCCTCATTCCTGAAACTCTAGACTCGCATAGAGCGCGAATTTTACAAACAGGTTTTAGCTCGTTTGAAGTTTGGTTTCAAAGTTTAAATTTCGCCTCAATGGTCGCAATAAAGTAATCACTATTTATGGACTACAGCGCCCTCAAAGACCTAATAACCGAAACCAAATTAGAGCCGCTAACAAGCTTCACTGAGACGGATTATCTCAATCAACTAAAATACGGGGATTTTCCAAGGTGGCGAGAACTATTAGGAAAATTTCCAGCGGTAAATATTATTTCTGCTCAGCTTGGCGATATCGTCAAGTTTGGGGCCAATAACGATTTAGACCCCGAAAAACTTGCTGTGCTTAAATCTTTGCTGCAAGAAATGATTCCATGGCGCAAAGGTCCTTTCAATGTGTGCGGAATCCCTATTGATTCAGAATGGCTTTCCAACCTGAAATGGGCGCGGCTGGCAAAAGAGCTGCCTTCCTTGGAAGGTAAAAAAATTCTGGATATAGGCTGCGGAAATGCTTACTACGGGTTTCGCATGTTGGATCAAAAACCTGAATTCGTGATCGGAATAGACCCTCACCTAGCCTATGTTGCTCAGTTCTGGGCTTTAAAGCATTTCGCACCCCATTTACCGATTTATGTACTGCCCTGCGGATTAGAGCAATTTCCTCGGTCTCTGCATGGGTTCGATGTTGTTTTTTCGATGGGCGTCATATATCACCGTCGCTCGCCTATTGATCACCTGCAACAGTGCAAGCAATGCCTGACACCTGGTGGCGAGCTGGTGCTTGAAACTCTTTATGTTGACGGTCCTGCCGGTTATTCACTTACTCCCCAGAAAAAATATGCTCGCATGTCAAATATATGGTTTGTTCCCAGCATTGGTACATTAGAAACTTGGTTGACTCGATGTGGCTTTAAAAATGTGAGAATAATTAACAAATCAATTACAACAACCAAGGAGCAACGTAAAACTGAATGGATGCCATTTGAGTCACTTAAAGACGCTATTGATATAGACGATACTTCAAAAACAATCGAGGGATTGCCAGCACCAAAGAGAATTGTGATTATTGCAAATTCGCCCTCATAATATTTATTAAAAGGGGTCAAACGTCCTTTAATTAGTCACCAAATAACTATTAGAACTAATTGCAATCGCAGTGACACAATTTTTTGAATTCACTCTATAGTTTTCGGTTTAAAACAATTTAAAAACCATCAACCTTAATTGAGTTGACGTGCCCCCCTAATTGCGTTAGTTATACTTATATAGTTATAGTGTCAGCTATAATTCTATACACTAAAAAATAGCAGAGAAAAAAGATGGCCAGACCTCTTCGAATTGAATTCCCAGACGCCGTTTATCACGTTTCTAATTACAGCTTGGATAATAAGCGTGTATTTCCTTCGGCTAAATATTACGATGCCTTTCTTGAAGGCTTAGGTGAAACTTGCTCTCGACTAAACGTTGAAGTTCATGCGTTCTGTTTGCTGCGAGATCAGTATCACTTGGTAGTTAAAACTCCTGAAGCAAACTTATCACGCTTCATGCGCCAGATTGATGGTTTGTATACTCAGCAATACCAGCGAATGAAGCGGAGTGAAGGCTCATTGTTTAGGGGTAGGTACAAGGCAGTTTTAGTCCAGCCTGAAAAGTATTTGTTGCCACTTTCTCGTTACATTCATTCGAAAGTTAAATCCTCAGATTTGAATCACTATCCTTATAGTAGCTATACACACTTTACTCGGAAAGCGCAGCCCGCAAGCTGGTTTAACCGTAACGACACACTTAAGCAACTTAGGGTTGCTCATGCTAAGCGGGGCGCGACGTACAAAAAATATGTCGCGGCTGGGGTTGATGATGAATTAGCGCATTTTTATGGAAAGAAAAATCTTTCCTCGGTCATGGGCGATACCAAATTCAAGAAAAGCGCGCAACGCAAAAAATCTTCGACTGCAGTACGAGGGGTATCTCGTGGTGCGAATGCTAAATGGAGACCATCATGCAAACAAATTATTTCAGCTGTAGCGAAGCAGTTTAAAGTTTCCGAAGCTAGTATTTACAAAGCTGCCCGTGGCCCGGGCTCTAAGAATGTCCCTCGCTGGGTCGCGATGTATCTTTGTCAGGAATTGTCGGCGGTTACTCTGCAGTCGATTGCAAAACTGTTTAAGTTAAAACGTTATGGAACAGTTTCTACTACGGTAGGAAAACTTAAAAATGAGTTTGAGGAGGATCCAGAAATATTAGCCATTGCTGAAAAGCTCACTAGGCGCTTGAGCAAAGGCAAATAAATAGTCCCTCTAAAAACACTACACAATAAAAAAGCCGGCATCTCAAAAATACCGGCTTTTTTTTGAATTAGTTCAAACTATTTAATCTTGGATTCTTTGTAGACAACATGCTTACGAACTACTGGGTCGTATTTCTTAATTTCCATTTTGTCTGGCGTGGTGCGCTTATTTTTGTCTGTGGTGTAGTAATGGCCTGTGCCAGCACTCGATACCAATTTAATTTTATCTCTCATTGCTTGCTACCTGCCGTCTCTTAGACTTGAGCGCCTTTAGCCCGGATATCTGCTAGCACAGCGTCAATACCTAATTTGTCGATGATACGCATCCCCTTTGTGGATAGGCGCAATTTTACAAAGCGTTTCTCCGATTCCACCCAAAAACGATGAGAATGAATATTTGGCGAAAATCTACGACGCGTCCTATTGTTCGCGTGTGAAACATTATTTCCTGTAACAGGCTTCTTGCCGGTTACCATACAAACCCTAGACATTTTCCTGCCTCGTACTTTCTAATTGCTTAAACCTGGGAGCAATTAACAAAATCTATCCCGGGCGAAAAAAGAGCTGCGTTTTATACCAAAACACCCCTGAAAAAGCAAGGTACTATCTAAAATGCTCACTTCAAAACATGCTGGATCATTCCACCCCCACCCCGCTATTTACGCCTTGTCCAAGCGCTTACGCAAAAGCGTGATCCAACAGCAAATCCACGTTCGCGCCAATAACTATATAACCCAACAAACACATTAATCAAAGCTAATACTAGTTGGAATCTTTTAGTAATAACGGTATCTGGCTCGGTTCCAACCGGCCAGAAGGGTGGCCGCTAACGGAGATTATTGCCACCCCATTTAGTGCAATATAGCGATTAAAACTTCTCGGGGGCAGAAAGCAACATTATCAATCGCGCATTTGAATAATTCTTCAAACCCTAAAACCGCGTGCTTAAAATTAAGAAAGGTCACTCTGCAAACATCAAGATCGCAATAACAAAAACGAGAATTTACAGAATTCTTGATTTTATCAGATAATGTGAATGCTTACTTACACATAAGGGCTTGTAAATGCTAGCTTCAGCCAAGTTTATTAATTGCTTTAAAGTATCCTAATTTCGCTGGTATCGTTAAATAAATGCGCTGATTCTCTCGCTTTTAGGTATGAATTTAATCGACAAAAGGTGCTCTTTTACAAATTACTTTCTTTATGTAATCGCTATTAAAAGCTAGTCTCTTGCATAGAAAGTACCCTAATTTGTCTGCAAATTGATTCAATCTAAGCTTGCTGCTAGTCTAGCTCTCCCACTAAGAAACCAGATTTTTCAGCGGTTCCCATGTTAAGCCTCACTAACAAACGCATACTTCTTGGTATCACGGGCGGCATAGCTGCCTATAAATGTGCCGAGCTAACACGACTTTTTTCAAAAGCGGGCGCCGAGGTAAGAGTGGCGATGACAAAAGCAGCAACCGAATTTATTACGCCATTAACTATGCAGGCGCTGTCAGGCAATCGAGTTTCACTAGATTTGCTCGATACTGATGCTGAAGCCGCAATGGGGCATATCGAGTTAGCTCGTTGGGCTGACCTAGTTATCATTGCGCCAGCCACCGCCGACTTTATTGCACGAGTCAGTCATGGCCAGGCAGACGATATCCTCACTACTTTAGTCCTTGCAACTGTAGCGCCAATCGCTATCGCACCAGCAATGAATCAAGTGATGTGGTCAGATTCTGGCACCCAAGAAAACCTTAGCGCACTTTCTGATCGCGGTTACCACATCTTTGGTCCAGCATCAGGTGAGCAAGCCTGCGGAGATGTTGGCCCCGGTCGAATGCTGGAACCTCAGCAACTGCTGCAACACTGTGGAAATCTCTTTGATGTTGGTCGGTTTGCTGGTCTAAGATTGCTGATTACCGGCGGTCCAACCCGAGAAGCTATCGACCCGGTTAGGTTCATAAGTAATCACAGTTCCGGAAAAATGGCATTTGCCTTAGCACAAGAGGCTGCGGCAGCAGGTGCTCAAGTTATGCTTGTAAGTGGTCCAGTAAATTTAGCGACACCAGATTCTGTATCCAGAATTGATGTAGAAAGCGCCGAAGATATGTTAGCCGCCGTTATGGACAACATTAGCGGGACGAATGTATTTATTGGAGTAGCTGCCGTTGCAGACTACCGACCCAAACAATTGGCACATGAAAAGATTAAAAAGGGCGATGAGGATTTAACTCTTTCCCTAATTAAGAGCCCAGATATTATTAGTGAAGTCGCGAAGTTGAGTAAAGGCCCATTTACAGTCGGATTTGCTGCTGAAACAAATTCTATAGTCGAGAATGGCAAAAAAAAACTTCTAAGTAAAAAACTTGACCTCCTTTTCGCGAATAACGCGACCGAATCTTTCAATAGCGATTCCATATCATTGACAGCAATTACTTCTGAAAACGAATTCGAAATTGCTACTGCAAACAAAAATGTTGTTGCGCAAGAAATCTTAAAGCTAATTTCTGAAAGAATAAATTCTAAATCAGCAGAATGAACGCTATCCCTTCTTCAATTTTTCGGGCTTATGACATCAGGGGTATTGTCAATGAACAACTCAACTTTGACAATGTCGAGCTAATTAGCAGAGCCATAGGCAGTGAAGCACTGGCCAACGGCATAAATACTCTGCTAGTGGGATTTGATGGCCGGGTCTCGAGCCCCTTGCTTTCTGAGGCATTGATTAAAGGAGTCACCCGTACGGGCTGCAACGTAGTTAACTTAGGTTTAATTCCAACTCCATTGCTTTATTTTGCCACTCATACTACCGGTTACAGCTCAGGTGTAATGGTGACAGCGAGTCACAATCCTGCAAATTATAATGGTCTGAAGATTGTGTTTAAGCAAACTTGTTTAGCTGATAATCAAATCCAGCAAGTTCGAGCAAGAATAGATAGCGATGAGTTCAGCGCCGGCCGTGGTGAGTCTCGAGAGTTAGATATAGTGGGGTCATATTTAGAGGGAGTTTCTAAGCGCATCTCGTTCGATAGAAAACTTAAAATAGTAATCGATTGTGGCAACGCCGTACCTGCAACTGTGGCACCTACATTATTTGAAAGCTTGGGCTGTGAAGTTGTACCTCTCTATTGCAAAGTTGATGGCAACTTCCCCAACCACCATCCTGACCCAACTATTCCTGACAATCTAAAATCTCTTTCAAAAAAAGTCATAGAGTGCGAAGCAGATCTTGGCATTGCCTTTGACGGTGATGGAGACCGACTTGGCATAATTACGAACAAAGGGGAGTTTGTTGACGCCGACAAAATGCTCATGTTGCTAGTCGATAATATTTTACCAAATTATCCTGGCGCTTCTGTAATTTTCGATGTTAAGTGCAGCAGCGCATTGGCAAAAAGAATTAGGGCCGCCGGAGGCAAGCCTGTGATGCATCGCAGTGGCCACTCTTTTATGAAACAAAAGATGCAAGAAACCAATGCACCAGTTGGTGGTGAATACGCCGCACATATTTTTCTTAAAGACCGCTGGTTCGGGTTCGATGACGGAATTTACGCTGCCGCTCGTATTGTGGAAATTTTAAGTAGGCAGACAAGTGATACAAGTGGAGTATTTGCAAGTTTCATCGATACTGTCAGCACTCCTGAAATTAAACTCATGGTCACGGAGGAAAGAAAATTCAAACTAATCGAAAGCCTAGTTCAGCTAGCTGACTTTCCGGAAGGAAGAATAATTACGCTAGATGGGCTAAGGGTTGAGTTTGATGAAGGCTGGGGGTTGATCCGCGCCTCGAACACAAGCCCTGCTTTACTGTTGAGATTCGAAGCGATAAACAAGGGATACTTGGAAAAGATAAAAACATCTTTTAAAGCGCTACTTTATCTCGCTGATACTAACATTAATCTGGATTTTTAGAATTCGACATGTCATTAACACTAAGCAGCGCAGAAAATATAGCGAAAGTTTTGACTGAAGCTCTTCCTTATATTCAAAAATTTACTGGAAAAACTATAGTCGTTAAATATGGCGGCAATGCCATGGTTGACGAAGCTTTAAAACACAGCTTTGCTCGCGACATCGTGTTGATGAAATTGGTAGGAATGAACCCAATAGTTGTCCATGGGGGCGGACCACAAATTGGTGTGGTGTTAGAACAATTGAATATTGAATCCAAATTCATTGATGGCTTGCGGGTTACCGATAGTCAAACGATGGATGTTGTCGAAATGGTACTCGGCGGCCTAGTCAACAAAGAAATTGTCACTCTGCTGAACAAGAATCAAGGCAAGGCCGTTGGAGTTACTGGAAAAGATGGTAATTTGATCACGGCGAAGAAGCTCAAACTGAGCCGAAAAGGAACGAAACTAACAGATGAAATTGTCGACATAGGCCATGTAGGTGAAGTTGTAACTATTAACACTGAAGTATTGGAGGTCATGAAGGATAGTGACTTCATTCCTGTCATTGCACCAATAGGCACTGATGAGACAGGCGCTAGCTACAATATCAACGCAGACTCTGTGGCCGGAGAAATTGCCAAAGTGCTAGGAGCTGAAAAACTAATTCTGTTAACCAATATTGAAGGCATTAAAGACAAAAAAGACAACGTGCTTACTGGTCTGAGTGTTAAGCAAGTTGCCAAGTTAATTGCCGATAAAACTTTACATGGTGGCATGCTGCCGAAAGTTCAATGTGCCATTGAAGCAATCAAAGGTGGAGTTAACAGTGCACATATTATTGATGGCAGAATTGAGCATGCTGTTTTGTTAGAAATCTTCACTGACCAAGGAATAGGGACGTTAATTACGGGTAATGGATTTAAGGAAAAGAAAGCGGTAATTTAAAAATCAGCAATAATGTAAAAGCGTAAAACCTAACCACAAACAGTAAAAATGGATACTATTCTCGATGGAAACTAGCGGCAAAACATCACGTAAAGACCAAATCCTTCAGGCTTTGGCTCGCATGCTAGAAACTTGTCCCGGCGGGCGTATTACGACTGCAGCCCTCGCGAAAGAGGTGGGTGTATCCGAGGCTGCGCTTTATAGACATTTCCCGAGCAAAGCAAGAATGTTTGAGGGCTTAATAAAATTTATCGAAGAGACACTTTTCCAGCGGATTTCTCGTATCTTAATTGAAGAGTCCGGGGCAGAAATTCGTTGCCAAAAAATTCTAACATTGTTGCTAACCTTTTCTTACAAAAATCCTGGCATGACTCGCTTGCTTACCGGCGACGCATTAACGGGGGAGACTGAACGCCTGCGGGAGCGAATCGCACAGTTCTATAGCCGGATCGAAGCACAATTAAAGCAGGTATTGCGAGAAGCGCAGATTCGCGAAAACTTAAAGCCAACCACTTCGCCAGCAGCCCTAGCGAATTTATTGTTAGCTTCTGCGGAAGGCAGGCTACTGCAATTCGTACGTAGTGAATTTAAACAATCGCCGCTAGAAAATTGGGACACTCAATGGGAGTTCCTAAGTAAAGATCTACTAGCACCTTTTACAGCAACGACTTCTGCAACTGTTGTTTGATATTCTAATAACTCTTAATTATTTCAAAAAGTCTGAGAATTTTTTACCACTCAAACGTACATACATAGACTTAGCTTCAGATTCCAAACTCTTGTCGATACTTTGTAACTGCGACTAAATGTTGTTGCAGAAAATTATCACTCGCTGCTTCGAGAAAATCGATAATATTTTGTAGGTTAATTATATTTACAACTTTGATCTGATAGTTTTCTTCAATTTCTTGTATAGCCGAAAGCTCTCCAGTTCCTTTTTCCTGTCGATCCATTGCTACTGCTACTCCACTTAGCTCGGCCCCATTGGCATGTAAAATTTCCATAGCCTCTTTGATTGCGGTTCCGGCCGTGATGACATCATCAATAATCAAAACTCTACCTGCAAGTTCCGCACCGACGATAAGGCCGCCCTCACCATGATCTTTTACTTCCTTTCGATTAAAACAAAAAGGTTTGTCCGCCCCGTGATTGTCAGCAAGGGCTATCGATGTAGCTGCAGCTAGGGGAATTCCTTTGTAAGCAGGCCCAAACAAGACATCAAATTGTTGATTGGAATTAGCGATTGCGGCGGCATAACACTTAGCTAAGAACGCTAACTTGCGACCAGTATTGAAAAGCCCAGCATTAAAAAAATAGGGGCTCACTCTCCCAGACTTTAAAGTAAATTCGCCGAATCGCAGAATCTTATCTTTAATAACAAATTCTAAAAACTCTGATTGGAAATCTTGCATCACATTTCCTAATAAAATTAAACTGCAGTACTCAGTGCTCCGTGCTGCTTACCAATTAGTGTTTGAATTCCTGCATCTGCGAGACCTATCATTTCCTGCAATTGGCTATAAGAAAAATCGCCGTCTTCACCAGTACCTTGAATCTCAATGAACCCTCCAGATTCTGTCATAACAACATTCATGTCAGTTTCAGCGGAAGAGTCTTCAATATAGTCTAGGTCGAGTATCGCTTTGCCCTGGCGAATTCCTACAGATATCGAGGCGATCATTTGCTTAAATGGAGATTCCATAACCATGCTCTTCGACAGCATATAACTTATCGCGTCATGCAAGGCGACACAGCCACCCGTTATTGATGCTGTGCGTGTTCCACCATCAGCCTGAATTACATCACAATCGACCTTGATCGTATGTTCTCCGAGGGCTTTTAAATCAACAGCAGCTCGCAGAGAGCGGCCAATTAGGCGCTGAATTTCCAAACTACGGCCAGTTTGCTTGCCACGGGCCGCTTCTCTATCCATCCGAGTGTTGGTGGAGCGAGGCAGCATGCCATACTCTGCAGTTACCCACCCCCGTCCCGTACCTTTTAAAAATCGAGGGACAGACGTCTCAACGCTGGCGTTACAGAGGACCTTGGTCGCTCCGAATTCTACTAATACCGAACCTTCCGCGTGCTTGGTATAGCTCCGGGTTATGTTAACGGTCCGCAAATCATTGGCGCTGCGATTACTTGGGCGAGAAGGCTCTGACATCAGCTTATTATATTCCACAAAAAAAGATGATGCGGATTATCCTTGAAAAGAGTTGCGGTTGCGAGCCCAGTAGTATTTAGATTGGTAACTGTGTTTAGGCACGTAATAAGTTAGAATGAAGGCTATCCGGATTTGAGCTACAAATTATGACTTTCAGTATGACTGCTTTCTCCAGGCAGCAAATAGATAAGGAATGGGGCTCCCTTACTTGGGAAATACGTTCCGTAAATCATCGGTATTTAGAAACCAGTGTCAGGCTTCCAGAATCTTTCCGCGGATTAGAAAATTCAGTTCGGGAAGCTATCCGCAAAAAATTGAATCGCGGCAAAGTTGAGTGCCAATTGCGATTTCAACCAGCCGAAGCTGGTCAAACAGATTTGCAAATAAACAAGGAACTCATCGAAACGCTGGTTCAGGCGAATATTGAAATTCAAAAACTGACCAGCACTGAATCACAACTCAGTTCCGCAGAGATCTTACGCTGGCCTGGAGTCATTGTAGATCAAAATTTCGATAGTGAAATAATCGCCGCTGAAGCACTAGCTCTTTTTAAAATAGCTCTAGACGAGTTAATTAGCTCACGCCAAAGAGAAGGAGGTGCACTTAAAGGATTTGTAATCCAGAGAATCGAGGCGATACGAGAAATAGTTTCAAGTATCCGAGAAAAAATGCCTGAAATCATAAATGGTCAACGAAAAAACTTGTTAGGCCGGCTGGCTGATCTTAAAGCAGAACTAGAACCGACGCGTCTAGAGCAGGAGATAGCAATACTTGCACAAAAAGCTGACGTCGACGAAGAGCTGGACCGGCTTGACTCTCACCTAAGCGAAGTTGAAAGAGTTGTTGCATCTGCTGGGCAAAAAGGCCGCCGTCTCGACTTTCTGATGCAGGAGCTAAATAGAGAAGCAAATACTCTTTCTTCAAAATCAATTGTTGTAGATACAACCCTTGGTGCTGTCGAGCTGAAAGTGCTGATAGAGCAAATGCGTGAACAGATTCAGAACATAGAATGAATTTAGGAAAACTATTCATAATAACCGCGCCTTCCGGAGCTGGGAAAACTACGCTTGTTCACGCACTAGTAAGCCAAGATAAAAACCTATGCGTATCAGTTTCGCATACGACTCGGCCTGCTAGAGTGGGTGAAGAAAATGGCATTAATTACCATTTCATCGAAAAATCAGAATTCACAACGAGGCTATCGGAAGGCGATTTTTTGGAATCGGCAGAGGTCTATGGTTATCATTATGGCACCTCCAAGCTTTGGGTTAGTGAACAACTAAATAAAGGGCTCGATGTCATCCTAGAAATTGATTGGCAAGGCGCACAGCAAATTCGCAAGCTCTATCCTGACACTTGTTCAATTTTCATTTTACCCCCTTCCATAGAAGCTTTAACGGAGCGATTAACAGAAAGAGCCCAAGACGATAGCGAAACCATCGATAACCGCATGCAGCAAGCCCAAGGGGTGATGGAGCACGTTGCCGAGGCTAACTTCGTCGTGGTAAATGATGATTTTCAGTCGGCACTTCAAGATATTCGCGCAATAATTAGATCCCAGCGACTGGTAGTCACTTCTCAGCAAAGTAGTTTGAGCGACCTGCTTAGCAGCCTGGTAAAGGGCTAATCAGCCCTTTCGCTCGCTTACGCCTGGAAGTGATGCAATTTTGAAAGGAATTCTGTAGAATCCCGGGTCCTTTCAGATAGGACCCAAGAGGGACTAGTAAGGTCGCAAGCGAGCAAGCTCAATTCACAAAGTCATTATTTTTGCGACTATTTCGCCCAAACTTATATTAGTTAACAATTACCCAATGGCGTTTTTAAGGTTCGGATATGGCAAGAATTACGGTAGAAGATTGTTTAGACAAAGTAGACAACCGATTTGAGTTAGTGATGGTTTCTAGCAAACGAGCCCGTCAGCTTCAAATTGGAGGTAAGGACCCCTTGGTATCAGTAGATAATGACAAGCCAACTGTCATTGCCCTTCGAGAAATCGCCGATGGTTTTGTTAACGCGGCTATTCTTGCAGAAAAGCCAAGCGTTGAGCTGGATGACGTCGAAGAAGAGCTAGAAGAAGCTGCTGCCGCTGTCGCCGCGGTTGACAAAAAGGCTGAAATTGAAAAGGCTACTGCTGAAGATTCTGCTGGCGAAAAGGACGAACAGTCTCCATCTGAAAGCTAACCTTAAGGATTCGAGTCTTGCAAGTTGCTACTTTAGACAACATCGACTCCCTTGCTGATGGTCTTTCTAACTATCTTGGGAAAGACCAAGTAAACAGCGTACGCCGTGCTTATTTTTATGCACAGCAGGCCCATGACGGACAGTTTCGTCGAAGCGGCGATCCCTATGTTACGCACCCTCTCGCCGTTGCCTCAATTCTTAGTGAAATGCATATGGATCATCAGAGCTTGATGGCTGCCATGCTACATGACGTAATTGAAGATACCGGAATTACTAAGACAGCCATTAAATCTCAATTTGGCAACACAGTTGCTGACTTGGTCGATGGTGTAAGCAAGCTTAATAAAATCACTTTTAGTTCGCGAGCAGAGGCGCAAGCGGAAAATTTCCAGAAAATGGCCATGGCCATGGCTAAAGATCTGCGAGTGATTTTGGTAAAAATTGCTGATCGGCTACATAACATGCGTACCTTGGATGTATTGGCACCAGATAAGCGTCGTCGTATCGCACGAGAAACCCTCGACATATATGCACCAATTGCAAACCGTTTAGGTATGAATAATATCAGGGTTGAGTTTGAAGAATTGGGGTTTAGTGCTTTGTATCCTATGCGGGCTAATCGAATTAGTGCGGCAGTTAAACGCATCCGTGGAAATCGTAAGGAGATAGTTAGTCAGATTCAGACATCATTAGAGGCGTGTCTTGAGCGTGAGGAGCTACCTGGCTGGACAACCGGCCGCGAGAAACATCTTTATAGCATTTATGAAAAAATGCGCAGCAAGCGTAAATCTTTTTCCGAGATAATGGATGTGTATGCTTTTCGAATTATTGTTGATCGTGTTGACACGTGCTATCGAGTGTTAGGCGCTGTTCACAGCTTGTACAAACCGGTTCCCGGACGCTTTAAAGACTATATCGCAATCCCTAAAGCAAACGGCTATCAATCATTGCATACGACGCTTTTCGGAATGCATGGTGTCCCCATTGAAATCCAAATTCGCACCGAAGAGATGGAAGCGATGGCAAACAATGGCATCTCCTCCCATTGGCTCTATAAGGCCAGTGATGATCTGCCGAGTAACGCACATATACGCGCAAGGGAATGGGTGAATGGCTTATTGGAAATGCAAAAACATGCAGGCAACTCACTAGAGTTTATTGAAAACGTAAAGATTGATTTGTTTCCGGATGAAATCTATTTGTTCACGCCTAAGGGACAAATTTTTGAATTACCAGCTGGTTCAACCGCCGTAGATTTTGCTTATGCTATTCACACAGACGTTGGTAATTCTTGTGTTGCCTGTCGTATAAGTCGTCGCCTCGCTCCATTAAGCGAACCTTTACAAAGTGGCCAAACCGTGGAGATTATTACTGCGCCTGGCACTCAGCCGAATCCTGCCTGGCTAAGTTTCGTAGTAACCGGCAAAGCTCGAAGTAATATCCGCCATTATCTGAAGAATCAAAAACACTCCGAATCTGTGGCATTGGGAAGAAGATTGCTTAATAAGGCTTTGGCTGGATTCGGAGCCCAGGTCGATTCGGTTCCGAAAGAAAATATCGACGCAGTTTTACAGCAAATCAATTTGAAATCAGTAGAACAATTACTGGAAGAAATTGGGCTAGGCAATCGCATGTCTTACATGATCGCTCAAAGGCTCGCTGCACATGGCAATGTCTCTTCTTCTGATGAACAAACCGAGTCGAGAAACCAGGACACTCTTGCTATTCGAGGCTCTGAAGGCATGGTTATGAATTATGCGAAATGTTGCCATCCCATTCCTGGCGACCCTATTGTTGGCCACATTAGTTCCGGGCGTGGCATGGTAATTCATACTGACGATTGTAATAACATCTCAGACATCCGAGACAACCCAGAGAAATGCCTTGAAGTGACTTGGGATACAGAAGTTGAGGGAGAGTTTTCTGTCGAACTTCAAGTCGAATTGGAGAATCAGCGAGGCATCATTGCAACACTGGCCACAACCATCACAGGGGCAGAAGCAAATATTGAGAAAATAAGCACGCTCGAACGAGACGCTCGCTTTAGTATTGTTAATTTGTCGTTAAACGTAAAAAATCGTGTACATCTAGCGAGAGTAATGAAGCGTGTGCGACTTATCAAACCTGTTAGCCGTGTTACTCGAGTTAAAAGTCGCAAAGTAAAAAAGACTATAAAGCATGCTTTAGGAGCCCATTAATGAAAGAAAAAAAAGCCATTCAAACATCTAATGCTCCGGCAGCAATTGGGCCATACTCACAGGCTATTAAGAGTGGCTCTTTAGTTTTTATCTCTGGTCAAATTCCTCTAGACCCATCCTCTATGGAGCTAGTCGATAGCAGCATTAGTGAACAGTCCGAGCAGGTTTTTAAAAATTTAAGTGCGGTTGCAAAAGCAGCTGGCGGGTCACTAAACGATATTGTGAAGCTTACAATTTTTCTTACTGACTTAAATGAGTTTGGTGTTGTAAATGAAATAATGGCCGCGCACTTTAACAAACCGTATCCTGCACGAGCAACAATTGAAGTAAGCGCGTTGCCGAAAGGCGCGGCCATCGAGGTAGAGGCGATCTTGTCAACCTAGATTGTTTATTTAATTCTTTGTTGTGCTTATTATTTAAGCTAGTCTCGGGTAAGAAAAGTATCTCCTTTTAAATATTTTCATTTCTAGCGGAGCTTAATAAAAGTCCATATACTCTGCTATAGGCCTTTTCGTTTTCAGACCTCCTTCACTTTTATCCTGACTATGACCGATCCTTCTCTGGACAAAATTCCTATAACACAATTAAAAGGGGTTGGTCCCGCTCTAGAAAAAAAGTTTAATCTGATAGGTATCTACAATGTTCAAGATCTTTTGTTCCATCTGCCTTTTCGTTATGAGGATCGAACTCACGTTCATCAAATCGAAAATATTGAAGTAGGTGATCATGTGCAGCTTCAAGGCGAAGTCCTTTCCAGTAACATTCAATTTGGACGTCGCAGAAGCCTGCAATGTATATTGCAAGACAAAACTGGCTTTATCAGCCTGCGGTTTTTTCATTTTAGTGCGGCACAGAAAAAATCTCTCTCCCCCGGCCAATTGATTCGATGCTATGGGGAGGCAAAGCGTGGCAGATCCGGGTTGGAGATCTATCACCCGGAATATAAAATTATGCCAGATTTTAATTCCATTCCTGTTGCAGAATCATTAACTCCAGTTTATCCAACCACAGAAGGGTTGCAGCAAACCAGGTTACGAAACGTGATTTATCAAGCCTTGTCTTTGATGGAACATTCCCCTGCTGTTCAAGATTATTTACCAACTGCTATGGTTAAAAATCTGGCACTAGATAATCTTACTGATGCAGTCAAATTTCTGCATAAGCCACCAATCGAGGCGCCTTCAAGCTGGACTAGCTCAGGGGTTAATCCCGGCAAGAAACGTTTAGCATTTGAGGAGTTACTGGCACATCGCTTATGTATGCGGCGATTTCGGAATGTATCCGATGAACAAAAAGCGCCTACGCTAAAAGCCAAAGATGAGCTGTTATCCACCTTTCTCAAAAGTTTGCCCTTTACGCTGACTAACGCTCAACAAAAGACCTACCGAGAGATTTCAAATGACCTAAATGGCGCCTGTCCAATGTTACGCTTACTACAAGGAGATGTTGGGTCGGGTAAAACCGTAGTCGCTGCTCTAACAGCTCTACATGCAATCAGTTGTGGTTATCAAGTTGCCTTAATGGCTCCCACAGAAATTCTTGCTGAGCAGCACTTAACTAATTTTGGACAGTGGTTTACTCCATTAGGAATTAATGTTGGCTGGTTAAGTGGAAAAACCAAAGGCGCATCTAGAACACAGCAGTTACTTGAATTGACGAATGGTGAATGTCAGCTACTTATAGGAACGCACGCTTTGTTTCAAGATGAAGTAGTTTATAAGAAGTTAGGACTAATCATTATTGATGAACAACATCGATTTGGTGTTCATCAACGCCTAGCGCTTCGAGACAAAGCTTCCGCTGGTGCGGTTAATCCGCATCAGTTAGTGATGACTGCAACACCGATACCTCGTACTTTGGCAATGAGCGCCTACGCCGACCTTGATAGTTCGGTAATTAATGAGTTGCCACCTGGACGGACACCAGTGAACACCGCGATTATTTCAAGTACCAAGCGTGAAGAGGTTATCAAGCGGATAAAAATGGCGTGCGGGAAAGGGAATCAAGCCTACTGGGTGTGCACCCTTATTGAGGAATCTGATGCGCTTCAATGTGAAGCTGCGGAAGCTACTACAGAAAAGTTGCACCGCTTGTTGCCTCTCATTAGCGTTGGCCTTATACATGGAAGAATGAAGCCGAAAGAAAAAGTGGCAGTAATGGCCAAATTTAAACTTGGTGAAATTCAATTATTGGTAGCAACAACTGTCATTGAAGTGGGCGTCGATGTACCAAATGCAAGCTTAATGGTAATCGAAAACCCGGAACGATTGGGGCTGGCGCAGCTACATCAATTACGAGGTCGCATTGGACGCGGCAGTATTCAAAGTCACTGCATTCTCTTATATCAAACTCCGCTGTCCAATGCGGGCAAACAGAGACTGTCCGTTATGCGGGATAGCACCGATGGGTTTTATATTGCAGAAAAAGATTTGGAACTTAGAGGGCCAGGCCAAGTGCTCGGAACGCAGCAGACAGGGCTAATGAGCTTTCGCGTCGCGGACATAGCACGGGACGCACCTCTGCTGGATATCGTCAAAGACGCGTCAGAAACTATTCTACAAAACCATGAGGAAATAGTGGAACCCCTTATATCGCGCTGGCTGGGGGAGCGAGAACATTATGCGAATGTATAAGGCATCTAACGCCATCGAAACCCTAGATAAATTCTCAAAATGGCCAGCCTACGATTTTTATCTACAGGTGGTGTAATTTATGCCCACAGGAAAAAATGAAATGGTAAAACAAATTGTCGATTTTCGGATTGAGATAGATACAGTATCATCTGATTTTCTTAGTTAAAGAAGTATCGCAGCTCGACTTTATTGGAAAAGGAAAATTCAATTTAGGATTTCTACTTATCCCAAAATCTTTTATGCTACAGTTTAAAACCAGATAGTGGCTTCCCTGTAGTAGCAATCATGAAATATTTTAGACCAATTTGGTCAAAGTTTATTAATCATTTCCGAGCTCAATTTCCTGAGTTCTATGAGAAGCTGCCAGCACTTATAGACCTGACTAGACTGAATCGGCCGGTTGGCATATATCTATTACTATGGCCAACAATTACTGCGCTGTGGATCGCATCAGAAGAATTTCCAAGTTTTTCTCTCTTAATAATCTTTGTGCTTGGGACAGCAGTAATGCGTTCTGCTGGCTGTTGTGTCAATGACTTTGCCGATTACAATATTGATGGAAAAGTACTAAGAACTGAGAAACGGCCTATTCCAAGAGGAGCGCTAAAGCGCCAAGACGCATTTTTATGCTTTTTTGTGTTATCCGCCATAGGTTTTTTATTAGTACTTCTAACTAATTGGGAAACTGTGCTGCTATCATTTGGAGCAGTCGCACTTATCGCGATTTATCCATTTATGAAACGCTATTCGAATTTGCCACAACTGGTCTTGGGTTTGGCATTCTCTTGGGGCATTCTTATGGCATTTACCGCAAAAATAAACGAAATCCCACAAGCTGCTTACTTATTGTTTATTGCAAATGCCTTATGGACGATTGCCTATGACACACAATACGCAATGGTAGATCGAGAATTTGATGTAAGAATAGGAGTTAAGTCTACTGCTATATTATTTGGTGACGCAGACCGCTTAATTATTGGCGTGCTACAAGGTATGTTCATCATTACATTGTGGCTGGCCGCCAGGCAGTTTCAAATGGGAACCGTATTTTATGCATCATTGGGCGTGGCATCTTTATTGCTAATTTACCAACAATATCTGATTCGTCATCGATTGCCAGGACCTTGCTTCAAGGCTTTTATCAATAATAACTGGGTTGGTGCTGTTATTTTTACCGGGACCTTTCTAAATTACTTGTGAATTAACAACTGGAGTTAATTAAGAATTTCTGAGCGGTACTAGATTAATCACAAAAGGTTTCAGCGAGAGTCTTGCTTGGTTTTGAGTGACGAGTTAAGAGTCTCTCGGTAAAACCTGCTTCCTGTCAGGTTACCCGCCTGTAAACGCTTGAATCCCTGTTTGGGTTCGTCCAAGTATCAATGCATGGATATCTTGAGTGCCTTCATAGGTATTCACCACTTCAAGATTCTGCGAATGTCGCATAATCGGAAACTCATCTGAAATACCGTTACCCCCCAGCATATCTCTTGACTCCCTGGCTGCGTCTAACGCTTTTAAGCAAGAATTACGTTTAAGCAGAGAAATCAACGCTGGTGCAAGTTTGCCCTCATCTTTCAGACGAGAGGCTTGCAAGCAACCCTGCAATCCAAGAGAAATATCCGTTTGCATTTGAGCCAGTTTTTTCTGGATGAGCTGATTTGCCGCAAGTGGTCGGCCAAATTGTTTGCGATCGAGCGTATATTGCAATGCAGTATGCCAACAAGTTTCTGCAGCACCAAGCGAACCCCAGGCTATGCCAAGGCGAGCCGAGTTTAGACAACTGAAAGGTCCGTTAAGGCCTTTTGCTAGGGGCAGTCTGTTGGCTTCCGGAACAAATACATCATCCATTACAATTTCACCAGTAATCGATGCCCGTAGCGCTAATTTACCTTCAATTTTCGGCGCACTTAGCCCTTCCATTCCTTTTTCGAGAATAAAACCACAAATGACACCATCGTCGCTCTTTGCCCAAACTATGAAAACATCAGAGATCGGCGAATTACTGATCCAATTCTTTGCGCCTGAAACGCTGTAGCCTCCGGCAACGGATTTAGCGCGAGTGTTCATGCTACCGGGATCTGAACCATGATCAGGCTCTGTGAGCCCAAAACATCCAATGAACTCACCAGATGCAAGCTTGGGTAAGTATTTTTGTTTCTGCTCATCAGTTCCAAATGTGTTAATTGGATGCATAACCAGGCTAGACTGTACCGACATCATTGAGCGGTAGCCGGAATCAATGGCTTCAATTTCTCGGGCAATTAGCCCATAACAAACATAGTTCATGCCTGCACAACCATAGCCTTCAATCATGGGTCCGAGTAAACCCAATTCACCCATCTCCCTAAAAATTGCTGGATCTGTTTGCTCATTGCGATAAGCTTCACGAACACGTGGTAACAACTTATTTTGAGCATACTGTTTAGCAGTATCTCTCACCATGCGCTCCTCTTCGCTCAACTGCTCTTCTAAAAGAAAAGGATCTTGCCAATTAAATGGCACATCGTCCGCTCTGACAGACATAAGTGTCTCCTAAATACATCCAAATTCTGGTCGTTGCTATGCACATCACTCTTAATGCTTTGCCTGCATAAGAGGGCGCGTCATTCTAGCAAATAAACAGCCCATTCTCTAAGGGTCGAATCCAACTAAACTCAAGCACCAGATCCGTATTTTTAATAGAATAGGCCGCCATGGACGTATCACACATTCTTGACTCTCTTAACGACGAACAGCGCAATGCCGTTGCGAGCCCGGCGAAAAGTCTTCTAGTGCTGGCTGGCGCTGGAAGTGGCAAAACGAGAGTGTTAGTCCATCGCATTGCCTGGTTAATTGAGGCGGAGCATGTTTCTCCTTTTGCAGTGCTCGCGGTCACTTTTACTAACAAAGCAGCAAGGGAAATGCGAGGGAGAATCGAAGAGCTATTGGGCCACTCTTATAGCGGAATGTGGGTGGGGACGTTTCATGGCCTAGCCCATCGGCTCTTGCGTTCTCACTGGCAGGAAGCAGGCCTAATTGAAGATTTCCATATTCTTGATGCTGATGATCAATTCCGGTTAATTAAACGGATAATCCGATCACTACGAATTGATGAAGAGAAGTGGCATGCAAAACAATGTCAGTGGTACATCAATAGCCAAAAAGACGAAGGCTTGCGGGCTATCAATATCGAGCACTTCGAGGACGATTACACGAAAACCATGCTGGAGGTATATAAAGCCTACGAGGCAGCCTGCGAACGTGGCGGAATGATCGACTTCGGCGAGATTCTCCTGCGAGCTCATGAACTTTGGCTTAAAAAGCCCCAAATCCTGGCCCATTACCAGAATCGCTTTCAATTCATTTTAGTTGATGAGTTTCAGGACACTAATTCAATTCAATACGCTTGGCTCAGGGTGCTTGCGGGAAGCAAAAACCAGCTGATGGTAGTTGGTGATGATGACCAATCTATTTATGGCTGGCGCGGCGCTAAAATAGAAAATATTCAGAAGTTCAATGTAGACTTTCCAGATACTGACACTATCCGCCTTGAACAAAATTATCGATCAACCTCGACCATTCTTAATGCCGCCAACAATCTAATTGCTAATAACCAAGGCAGGCTAGGTAAGCATTTGTGGACCGATGGCGCTGAAGGCGAGCCCATTAGTTTATACGAAGCCTTTAATGAACAGGATGAAGCACGTTTCATTGTAGACCGCCTACAAGATTGGTTTAATCATGGCAATCGCCGTGCTGAATCTGCTGTCCTCTACCGCTCGAATGCTCAGTCCAGAGAACTGGAAGATGCATTACTGCGGGTGGGAATGCCTTATCGAATTTATGGTGGCCACCGATTCTATGAGCGTCTCGAAATTAAGAACGCACTTTCGTATTTAAGATTACTAATCAATAGAGATGATGACACGGCCGTGGAGCGCGTCATCAATGTGCCAACCAGAGGAATTGGTGGAAGGACTATCGATACTGTTCGGGCCGTCGCAAGAGAACAAGGTTGCTCCCTCTGGCAGGCGTGCGAAAAATGTATCAATGAGTCCATTTTAACATCTCGCGCCGCAAATGCCGTTCTCGCTTTTATGGAGTTAATCGATAAGATTGACGCAGAATGTGCCACTATGGAGCTTCATGAAAAAGCTGAACAGGTAATTGCTCAAAGCGGCCTTGTGCAGCATCATGAAAAAGAGGGTGGGGAGAAAGCAAGAAGTCGCATTGAAAACTTAGAAGAATTGGTTAACGCTTGTGGAAACTTTGATGATGCAGATATCGAAGTCGAAGAAGGTGAGGGCCTGGATCTAACTTCAAAAGTATTTTTAACAGCTTTTCTTGATCAGGCGTCCCTAGACGCAGGGGACACTCAAGCGGATGAATCTGATGACGCTGTGCAATTAATGACGTTACACTCCGCCAAAGGACTAGAATTTCAACTAGTTTTTCTTGCTGGCATGGAAGAAGGTCTTTTTCCTCACAAGATGTCTATGGAAAATTTAGCGGGTTTAGAGGAAGAACGACGCCTTTGCTATGTGGGTATTACTCGTGCAAAAAGTAAATTATATTTTAGCCACGCCGAGTCGAGACGACTCCATGGTGACGTTGCCTTATGCAGGCCTTCTCGCTTTATAAAAGAGGTGCCGAAAGAGCTTATTGAAGAGATTCGGCTAAAAACCACAATAAGTCGTTTAAGTAGTCAGCGCCCCAAAGCCGGCTTAAGTATGGGTATCAAAGCCGACATTGAAGTGCCAAACACGGATATATCATTAGGTCAGCGTGTAGCCCATGGGAAATTCGGTGAAGGGGTCATATTAAACTACGAAGGCCAAGGCTCTAATGCTAGAGTGCAAGTAAACTTCGACGCAGTAGGCAGCAAATGGTTAGTGCTGTCTTATGCCAAGCTGGAAGTCCTTGGATAAATTTATTGTTTAGAAGAGCCAGAAATGAACATAATAACAACTAGATTTTTTCAAAAAAATAGCCGACATTTTATATCAGTTTGTCTAATAATAATCTTCGCGAGTTGCAGTGATCAAGAACCAGCTGGCAGCCCCGATGCCCAAGCAACAACTGAACAAACCATTTATGAGTGGAAGATGATTACTTCCTGGCCTAAAAATTTACCTGCCCTTGGTACTTCGCCTGAATATTTTGCAGACATAGTGGAAACTATGAGTAATGGGCGCATGAAAATTCGCGTTTATGGTGCCAACGAATTAGTAGGTGGTTTAGAAGTTTTTGATGCCGTATCCCAAGGTGTTGCCGAAATTGGTCATTCAGGCGCTTATTACTGGCAAGGAAAGATACCTGGCACTCCTTTCTTCTCTTCAATTCCTTTTGGTTTAACAAGTTACGAACAAGATGCTTGGCTACGGTATGGTGGGGGCAATGAGCTATGGAAAGAGCTCTATGCACCTTTCAATTTAATTCCAGCACGTGGTGGTAATTCGGGCGTACAGATGTTTGGCTGGTTCAACAAAGAAATAAACTCGCTTGAAGACCTGCAGGGACTAAAAATGCGAATCCCTAGCCTTGGCGGCGAGGTTTTTAGGAGAGCTGGTGGTTTGCCAGTAACCATGCAGGTCAGCGAAGTCTTTACCGCACTACAAACTGGCGCGCTGGATGCAACCGAGTTTGTTAGCCCTTATAACGACCTCGCTGCAGGCTATCACACCGTAGCTGACTACTATTACTACCCTGGGTGGCATGAGCCTGGCTCTACTCTCGAAGCAATTTTCAATAAAGAGCGATTCGAAGCGTTGCCGGAAGATCTCCAGGCTATCTTGATCACTGGAACAGAGATGATGAACCAATTGTTATTGGACGAGCTAACCGCGAAAAACAATGAGGCTCTTAGGGTTTTGGTTGAAGATCATGGGGTACAACTCAGACGCCTGCCGGACGATGTTCTAATTGAGCTCAGGACCATTTCTGATGAAGTTGTAGAAGAAATGGCACAGGCCGACGAAGCTACCGCAAAAGTCTACGCTTCATGGAAAACCTTCAAAGAAGGCGTGATGAATTACAACAGTATTGCCGAAGAAGCATTTATCGAAGCGCGCAAGCTATCGAGCAACTGAACGGCTTAAGTTCCTTTGGTATTAGTTCAGAATCGAAGGTAGCCATGTCACAAGCCCTGGTTGAAATGCCAATACCAAAAGCAATAGTAACTGAATCGCAACAAAAGGAAGCACACCTTTATAAATTTCACTGGTCGCCACAGATTCTGGCGCAACGCTTCGTAAATAAAACAGTGAAAAGCCAAAAGGCGGGGTAAGAAATGAAGTTTGCAGATTAATTGCAATCATTATCCCGAGCCAAATCGGATCCAGTCCCATGGTTAAAAGCACGGGGCCTACCAAGGGCACGACCATAAATGTAATTTCAATAAAATCTAAAATAAAGCCCAATAAGAAAATAAGTAACATTACAATAACTGTTGCGGTCACAACTCCTCCAGGCAGGCCAAACAACAGGCTTTCAATCAATTCTTCGCCACCAAAACCACGGAATACTGATGAGAAAATAGTTGCCCCAACAAGGATTAGGTAAACCATAGAGGTAATGCGCGTGGTCTCAAGTGCAACTTCATGAACAATATTAAGTCTCAGTTTCCCTCTACTCAGAGCCAATAGCATTGCCCCTAATGCGCCAACACTGGCTGCTTCTGTTGGGGTCGCCATTCCTAACAGAATAGATCCGAGCACGGCAACCATTAAAAGCACTGGTGGTAATAGCCCTTTAAACAATGCCTTCAGCAATTCGAAGGCTGAAATGTCTGCGGCAACTTCTTTAACAGATGGCGCGTCATCTGGTCTTACTATGGCGACTACAAATACATAAAAACCATAAGAAATTACTAGTAATAACCCTGGAATTATTGCCCCTGCAAACAAATCTCCAATGGAAACGAAATCTGGTGCAAAAACACCAGCATTTAATTGCGATTGCTGATAAGCGTTGGAGATTACTTCGCCCAGCAGCACTAGGCAGATTGAAGGCGGTATAATTTGACCCAAAGTTCCGGTGGCACATAGAGTCCCGCAAGCCAGAGAAGGGCGATAACCCGCTTTGAGCATGGAGGGTAAAGAGAGAATCCCCATTGTCACGACGGTCGCACCAACAATACCGGTGCTGGCTGCCAGCAACATGCCTACAAGAATAACTGCAATTCCTAGGCCCCCTGGAAGCCTGCCGAAAACCAATTCCATGTTCTTAAGTAAATCTTCTGCGATACGTGATTTTTCTAACATCGAACCCATAAACACAAATAGGGGTACTGCAAATAGGTTTGGGTTTACCAATATTCCAAATACCCGATTCGGTATTAGCGAGATAAACGCTGAATCGAATACACCTGCAAATGCACCGATGGCACCAAATAGCAGTGACACACCTGACAAAGTTAGCGCGACTGGATAGCCAACCATAAGAAACGCACAGATTATGGCGAAGAGAAGAAGTGGCAACAGTTCTAACACAGCTAACCTTTTTTGAATTTTTTAAACGATTTTAAAAATTCGGCGATACCTTGAATTGCTATCAAAATTGGTATGGCAAGAATGGTTGATTTTAAAAGATATACAAAGGGTAAACCGCTGGACTCAGCTGAGCCTTCTCGGATACGCCAAGAGACACCAACATAGTCATGGCTGGACCAGATAATAAAGCCAGATGTAAGCATTAAGAAGACAATACACCCAAACATATCCACCATTGCTTGGCCTTTGTTACTGAGTCGATTGTAAAAAACATCTACCCGAACATGGCCTTGTTCTTTCAACGTGTAGGCCACACCAACAGTAAAAATAATCGCATTGATATACATAACTGATTCTTGCAGGGCGATCGAGCCAATCTGAAACGCATAACGCAGCAATACAATGACTACCATTACTATTACCATTACAAGAGCCATCCAAGACCCCAGCCGCCCCAGCCTTTCGGTCCAGTAATCAATAATTTTAATAATACGATCTAGCATTTCTTGATTATCCCATAGCCCAGGCCCGCAGGAGCTGATAAGTCAACATTAGAAGCGCACTGCTTAGTGCTACGAATGCAGCACCAGCGAGCCAATAAGCGCCGCGCCGAAATGAGTTAGAGAGTCTCTTACGCCAAGGTGAAGCCTTATCAACTTTATCTGGTATTCGTTGAAACAGGCTCAACAAACTAAACAAAGCCAGGGACCAGCAGAGCAATAATAAACTGGGGATTAGCCAAACATTGCCGTCAATCCAAGGGTTGTGAAACAAGCTTATGACAAAAACGCCGAAGCTAGTAATCCCCAGAAAAGTAATCAGCACCCGAAATCGATGCAAAATAGTAGCAATTCGCTGGAGGCGCTCTATCATAACGTTTCTCAAATTAGCCGGTTCTTTCGAGTCTAGCCCAAGCTTAACCTTTACCAAGGCTCATAGACTAATCAGGTTTGTCGTTGCAAAATTCGCAAAAAACAGAATTGCCCTTTTTAGCTGGTCTCGGCAGTTCTGGCGAGCCAGTCTTCGAAAGCCTGGAGGTCGAAATTCTGCTGGATAACCCAGACCTCGTTCGATTGATGAAGTCCCCCCTACTAACGCGTAGCCTAGCTGCTGGAGATACCTTGAAGGTCTTAAACCCCGAGACCGCTGAGTACGAAATCATATCGCGGAGCGGAAATTTATGTATTAGGGTATTTGACGCAACAGAAAAACTGGAAATGGAACAAAACCTGACTTCAAATTTGGAAAAACTCGGTGGAAGTCTAGATTTACAAACCGAAAGAGCGTTAGTTTACAGTATTCATGTTTCAATTGGATTTCAAACTATTGAAAAGCTCTTTAATGATGCCTGTGGCGATAATCCTGACACTGTTTGGTACTATGGCAATGTCTATGACCCTGAAGACGGTATTACACCCTTGGAATGGTGGCTAGATTTTGATCCACAAAAATAATTTTTTATAATAATTGATTATCAGAGAAGTATCCCTGCATGTTAACCATTGTTTCCCCTGCTAAATCTTTGGATTATTCAAGTCCAGTTAAAACCAAAAAACATACTGAGCCAACTTTTTTAAATGAGGCTGAGCAGCTTATTGGTAAGTTACGAACCCTCAAGCCGGCAGACTTGTCTTCGCTAATGAATATTAGTGATGCCTTGGCACAAGAAAATTTTCACCGTTATGAGAGTTGGGAGCGACCTTTTAATTTAAAAAATGCTAGGCAAGCTATCTACGCTTTCAAAGGTGATGTATACCTTGGGCTTAAAGCAGAAGAGTTCGGTGCGGCTGACTTAAATTTTGCCCAAAAGCATCTGCGCATTCTATCTGGGCTTTATGGGTTGCTACGCCCCCTGGATCTGATGCAAGCCTATCGCTTGGAAATGGGGCGGCAGTTTGGTGTAAACGGCTCTAAAAACCTTTATGAATTTTGGGGATCAAAGATCACCAAAGCCCTTGATATTGAGCTTGATAATCAAGCCTATAAACGGAAAGTGTTGATCAACCTCGCCAGTAATGAGTACTTTAGCTCAGTGAAATCCCAAACTCTCGATGCGGAAATAATTACTCCGCAATTTAGAGACTGGGCTAGAGGTGAATTTCGTGTTCTAAGTTTCTTTGCAAAAAAAGCAAGAGGTGAAATGGCTGCTTTCATCATAAAAGAGAGAATTAATTCACCGTGCAAGCTTAAAGAATTCAATATTGATGGCTATAGGTTCAGCAAGGAAGAATCGAGTGACACGAAGTTAGTCTTTAAGCGCAAACGAGCGGCGTAGTTGATTCGTGCAATTAAGTAGTGCGCTCCCATTCAGCCAGGCCAGTGAAAACAATAAGCTTCCAATTCTTGAAATCCTGCGGCCCCATTTGACCGAAGTTCAGTCAGTGCTAGAAATCGGCAGCGGAACAGGACAACATGGGGAGTTTTTTGTAGATCAGTTCCCAGCGCTTCATTGGAACTGTTCCGACATTCCCTCCAATATAAGCCTTACTAATCAGAGGGTTACAGCTCGAGGCTTAGCAAACTTTCCTGAAGCTATTGCTCTCGATGTGAATGAGCCAATCTGGAATTGTGGTGTGCATGATTGCGTGTTTAGTGCAAACAGTTTGCACATTATGTCAGCAAATTCTGTGACTAGCTTCTTTCAAGGCCTCTATCAGTGTTTGACTAAAAATGGCTTGTTGTTCCTTTATGGGCCATTTAAGTATGGTGGCGAATTCACTACAGAAAGTAATGCTCATTTCGATGATTGGTTGAAGCAGAAAGACCCACTCAGTGGAATTCGAGATTTCGAAACTATTATGAAATTAGCTACGGATGCCGGATTACTGTTTGTAGAAGATAATCCCATGCCAGCAAACAACCAGCTTCTATTATTCAAGTTGCTTTAAGCGGGCGGCTCTACGAGCAAAATATGCATATTCTCAAACGTAGGCCTCTCCCATTCTGGGTATTTCGCTCCCAACGTCTCATATACCGGCTTTCTGATTGATTCATCTGCTACGTAGCTGACAGTTTGGTCAAAAAGTTGATCGCCTATCTTCAGCCTTACCCTAGGGTCTCGAACTATATTGCGGTTCCAGGATCGCATCTCAGGGTAGGTGCCTCCCGTGTAATAGGCCGACAGCAAGTACAGTTCGCCATTATAGCTCGCACAATAAACAGTCACCGAATGGGGCATCAGGTAAGGGGTTTTGGTTTGAAGATGAATCTCCCCATAATCATCTGTGAAAGACCAGTCATTTACAGGCTCCGTGGCTAACTCACCAGTTAACCAAAGTCCTGGTCGTTGATCTTTAGGTTCGAGCCCAAAAAAGCGCAAGACGCTAAAGCTAACGACGACCATGACAACAATACTAACGACTGAATATTTAATGAGCCTGTTCATTGTAGGGTCTCCTTTGTGGCTGATCATATGGCTTCGCGCTAACTTCAAATCTGAAAGTGCCTTTTCTTATTCCAAGCGCCCATATTCGATCAAGCCTGTTTTTTGAATGGTAATAAAGATTCAGCTTCTGCTCGATAACGGTCGATGTGGCCGCGCTCATCGATTAAGAAATTTTTTATAGCCTCAGAAAAACTTTTATTCGCAATCCAGTGATTCGAGTAAGTATACATCGGCTCAAAGCCTCTTTGAATTTTGTGTTCTCCTTGAGCGCCGGAATCGAATGATTTCAATTTATTTCGAATAGCATATTCCTGACCCTGGTAGTAGCAGGTCTCAAAATGTAGAAATTGATAATCCCTTCTACTACCCCAGTAACGCCCAAAAAGTTTTTCTTCATTCTTAAAAAACAAGGCAGCAGCAATATCTTGACCCTCTTGCACCGCGTTAATTAATAACAGTTGCTCTGGCATAGAAATAGCAATGGCTTCAAAAAAATCCCTTTCTAGGTATGCCTCCATACCCCTCATTAAATAAGTAGACTGGTAAAATAAATAAAAATCTGCCCATTGTTGTTCTGAAATTTCTGCACCCTCTGTAATGCGAAAGGAGATCCCTTGCTCAATGACATGTTTGCGTTCTTTGCGAATCGATTTCCTTTTACGGGAATTAAACGTACTAAGAAAATCATCGAAGTCAGTATAGTTCCTGTTATGCCAATGAAACTGAGTTCCTATTCTTGCTTGTACTCCTAGCTTCAATAATTCCTCATGTTCTTTTTGCGTTGGGAAAAGCACATGCCATGAAGAGGCGCCAATAGCTTCTGCTTTCTCTTTTATCATTTCTATAATTATTCGAATGATTTCTTGGCGATCAAGGTCTGGCTCGATAAAAAGCCTGTTACCAACAGAAGGGGTGAAGGGAGAGGCTGTTACGAATTTAGGGTAGTAGTTTAGCCCGTGGCTCTGGTAAGCATTTGCCCACGACCAGTCAAATACATATTCACCCCATGAATTGGTCTTCAGGTATAGAACCATTACAGCTACAGTTTTAACTGTATCGCCATCCGAACCCCGGTTCTCGGATTTTTGCCTTAAGCAAACATGTTGTGGTTTCCAGCCCGTTTTGAAGGTAGTGCATGCAGTTGACTCTAGCCCATACAGAAACTCATAACGCATGAAAGGGTTTTTGGTGCCGGCAAGCCTATTCCAATCCTTGTCTCCAATCTCAGCAATGGAGTCGACAAAAACTAATTCTAACTCTGGCATTCGATTTCTATTGGCCTGGGTTTGCTAAATTCAGTAGCATGGTATCTACAATCAATGTTACAGGTGTCAAATGAATTCACCTAATCTGATTCGACGTATGGCAGATAACCAACAATCGCTTCGTAAATCTGAAGCGAAAGTAGCTACTTATGTTCTTGCTCATGCTAATGATGTCATAAAAATGCGGATAGTCGATTTAGCAGCACAGTCGGAAGTAAGTGAACCTACAGTCATTAGATTCTGCCGTGCAATTGGCTTCGATGGTTTTCAGTCTTTTAAGTTACAACTAGCACAGCAACTTGGATTAGGTTCTGTTTATACTCAGTTCGCGGTGGATGATAACGATACCGTTGCTGATCTTGGCAACAAAGTGTTCGATACTACGATAGGGTCCTTGCTTACTGTTAGAGACGAACTAAACCCTGAAGTATTAGAACAGGCTATCAACACTATCAGTAATGCGCGTCGGGTTGAGTTTTATGGCTTTGGCGCATCTGGGTCTGTGGCTGCCGATGCCCAACACAAATTTTTTAGATTACAACTTTCTACGGCTGCCTATACAGATCCTCATATTCAGCATATGTCTGCAATTTCCTTAAGTACCGAGGATGTAGTAGTGGCAATTTCGCAATCAGGAGAAACTCAAGCCTTGCTGCAAAGCGTAAACCTTGCACGCGAAGCAGGTGCTACGGTAATTGGGGTAGCACCTCAAAACACTTCGATTTCACACCAGTGCAGCATTCCCATCTATGTAAATATGGAAGAAGATCTACAGTCCTTTACGCCGGTGTCGTCTCGTATAGCACATTTGGTGGTTATTGATGTGCTGGCAACAGGAGTTGCCAGACACCGTAAACCTTTATTGAAGGAGCATTTAAAACGCTTGGAAAAAAGCCAACGAGCATTGCGTACGCCTGGCGCCGAGTAGGTCATTATATGCTCGGCAGTCATTAATAACTCTCAGGCCATTCGTGAAAAGTTCTAATCCAAATTCCTAAAGTCCCAAAAACTAAGAAACTATACAGAGAGAATTTTTTTCTAAAAAATAGCATAAACTCCCATAAAACCGCTGTGACAAGCGCGTAAACTAAAAAGTGGTACACTGACAAACTTTCAATGACATGGTTGCTTACTCAGATTTTCCGCAACTACTTTAGGAGATATTTTTATGATTCTCGTTAATTTACAGCTAAAGATTAAACCAGAAGTTCACAAAGAATTTCTAGAATGGTTCCACTCTATTCTACCCGACACTCGCTCATATCAAGGCTGTTCAGGATTATACTGTTGTTCATTAGAAGGAGACGCTGATGCAATTGAAGTCGTAAGTAAGTGGGAGAGCAAGTCTCATTATGATGATTATTTGAATTGGAGGGATGAGTCAGGAGACTTAGTTACTTTAGGCGATTTTCTGGCCGCCGATCCAGTCTTTAGGTTTCTCTCTGTGAATCTTGAACTTTAGATTTTGCTTTGACTCTAGATTACAGTGGCGCGAGACATCAGTGACTTAATCTAAGTCGTCTAGCGCCTATTTGCCATTTTCTTTATCGCTTTTGTAATGGGCCCTATTCCAAAGTAAAGTAGTGGAATAAGGCATTAGAAGCAAAATTATGTATTGTCTTTAATCAAACTTGTTTCCATATGATAAATCTGCCCATCACGCCAGAGCTGTACTATAGAGACTTGTCCACCAAAGAATTGTCCAGCAATTCTCTCACGAGTTACTGCACATTCATCATTTTCGTATATGATTCTGAATTCAGACGATACCGTTTCTTCATCGAGAACCATTGCAGTAAGCTCTTCCTCGACTTCTACTCCCCTTAAGGTTCTGTCCTCATGAAGCATTATCATTACTGCGTCTTCCGTAAACATGGCTTTCACGCCATCTAAGTCCTTGGCATCCCACGCTACCTGCAATTTTTCCATATTAGTCATAATTCCACCTTCTTTATTGGGTTTGCATTGATATTGGAATCTAGCAAGTAAACTATGTTTGAAGCTAATTCAATACCATTAACTTTGCTTAGATACAGTCTTTTTATTCCACCGTGACAGAGTAGTGGAGATAGGTCGTTCTTCTGTTAACTCTATTCATGCTACTCATTATTTAAAATTCTCGGTAAAGATTACCACGAATCAATTGCACTTTTATTTTAGGAACAAGGTTCCGTTTTTGAATAAAGAAGTTTCGAAGATCGTGTTAGGTGAAAAGTATTGCTAGGAAAAGACAAATTGTTATTGAAGATATATTGATAACTGCCCTGATAAAGAAACCGAACTTGCTGTAACTAATATTTAAAGATTTTGAGATGCTCATAAAGACTCCCATCATGACAAACCAAATTGTCAGGAAGTTCTGCCAACCTAACCCCAATAACCCGATTGCTAAATCATGGAGTGCACCACTTGCCGCAAAAGTAACAATCGACGAAATTGATTTAGGTAGATATCTATTAAGTGGTGAGTAGATATATTTAGACAGATAGAAACCCCAAATTGGGTTCCAGTACTTCCAAAACAAAACATTGCTTTCCGCACCAAATGAGTTTTCAAGATTTTTTAATAGTGACCCCTTGGCACCAAGGGGTACCCCATTTCTTTTTAAGACATATTCAGATAATGTCATGCTTCAATTTAATTCTGCACTCAAACTTACTCGACAGTGACCGACTTGGCTAGGTTTCGGGGATGGTCTACATCAGTGCCCTTTGTAATCGCCACGTGATAAGACAAGAGCTGTAACGGTACGGTAAAGACGATTGGGGCCAGGATTTCAGGACAATTTGGGACATTTATCACTTTGGAGCTTTTATCGCTTTCAAAGCTAATACTTTCATGGGCAAATACATATAGCTTCCCACCCCGTGCACTTACCTCAGAGAGGTTTGCTCTAAGCTTTCCCAGCAAATCATTGTTAGGGGCAACAGCAATAACAGGCATTTTGCTGTCCACCAAAGCCAAGGGGCCGTGTTTAAGCTCTCCGGCAGGATAGGCTTCGGCATGAATATAAGAAATTTCTTTGAGCTTTAATGCACCTTCTTTTGCTACTGGGTATTGAATACCTCTACCCAGAAAAAGACTATGGCTCTTGTTAGAAAATTGCTTGGCAATTTTCTTGATTTCTTTGTTAAGGTTCAGTGCCTTATCAATTAAAGTTGGAAGTTTGCCTAATTCCTTAACAAGCTTAGCTTCGTGGCTTGGCTTAAGCCCAGTTCTGCGAGCTAATACAATGGCCAATATTAAAAGAAGAGCGAGCTGGGTGGTAAATGCTTTAGTTGAGGCAACACCAATTTCTCGGCCGGCCATAGTGAGTAAACAAAAATTCGATTCTCTAACTAGGGAGCTAGTGGCGACGTTACAGATAGCAAGATTAGCTACATATTGTTTCTTCTTAGCATAGCGCAACGCAGCTAAAGTATCAGCAGTTTCACCTGACTGAGAAATTGTGACAAATAGGGTGCCAGGTTGAACGATTATATTACGATATCTATAGTCACTTGCTATATCGACTGCACAAGGAATTTTAGCAATCGTCTCTAACCAATATTTAGCTATCTGACCGGCATGAAAGCTTGTACCGCAGGCAACTATTTGCACATTCTTAACATTATCAAATATTTCGCCTGCATTTACACCAAATGCCTGCTCCAAAACTTTAGTTTTGCTTACACGGCCATCTAAAGTGTCTTTAATCACTTTTCCCTGCTCGTAAATTTCCTTGAGCATAAAATGTTTATACTCGCCCTTCTCTGCGTCTTTAGTACGAGACTTTACAGTTGTAACTGAGCGTGAAACTTTTTCACCGTCATGCCAAATTTCTATATTATCTAGGGTAACTTTAGCGACGTCTCCTTCTTCAAGATAAATAAATCTGTCAGTAACCTGACCTAGAGCCAACGGGTCGGATGCAACAAAGTTCTCTCCAATACCGATACCAATCACCAAGGGCGAACCGCTTCGCGCAACAACGATTTGGTCTGGGAGAGTTTTATCAATGACGCACAGACCATAGGCGCCCTCGAGTTTTCTAACGGTTTTTCTGGTGGCATCTACCAAACTTACTTTGCCGCCTTTGCGCTCTTTATGAATTAAATGAGCAACCGTTTCGCTGTCCGTTTCTGTTTTAAAGCTGTAGCCGTCTTTTTTTAATATAGCTCTAAGTCTTTGATAGTTCTCTATAATACCGTTATGGGCAATGAATAATTCTTTTGCTGAACTGTGAGGATGGGCATTCGCGACCGTTGGTTTGCCATGAGTGGCCCAACGAGTATGTGCGATGCCTAGATTGCCTCTCAGCTTTGCTTTAGTCATAGACTTAACAAGCTTCTCAACTTTTCCAACAGTTTTTAAATCACTCAGTTTCTCACTATTGCTATTTAGCAAAGCGATACCCGCCGAATCGTAGCCGCGATATTCAAGACGCTTTAGACCTTCAAGCAAAATGTCTGACACATTCCTTTCTGCGATTGCACCTACGATTCCACACATAATGTTGTTCTGACTTAATTAGTAGTAGTTAGTTTTTCTTCGTTGGTCTTTTCCAACCGGCGATGTTGCGTTGTTTGCCGCGGGCTAGCGCTAAGCTATCATTTGGTACATCACAATTAATTGCTGATCCTGCTGCGACAAAAGCATTATCTGCGATATTTAATGGAGCCACCAAAACAGTGTTAGAGCCTATAAAAACATTATTGCCTAGAATTGTTTTATGTTTATTTGCGCCATCATAGTTACAAAATATTGTGCCCGCCCCAATGTTACAGCCTTCACCAATTTCAGCATCTCCAATATAGGCGAGATGATTTGCTTTAGAGCCTTCGCCGATTAACACATTTTTAGTTTCAACAAAATTTCCTATCTTTACATTATTATTTAATACTGTGCCAGGTCTAATTCTTGCACTAGGACCAATTGACGTGGTTTTTTTTATTTCTGCGCCATCAATATTCGTACCTGCAAGTATTTTAGAGCCGTCGCCAATAGAGCTATCTTTGACTATCACATTCGCCCCGATTGAGACGTTATCGCCAATGAAAACACGGCCTTCAAAAATAACATTAACATCAATTACGACATCTTTTCCGCAGCTTAGTTCGCCACGAACGTCTACTCGAGCTGGATCTCGCAGCGTAACTCCCTGTTCCAATAATTTTTTATTATTTGTCATCTGTAAATGCCTTTCCAATAGGGCCAACTGAGTTTTATCATTAACTCCCTGCACTTCGAATTCATCTTCAATAGCCAGCGGATTAATTCTACATCCTTCTTTAGCAGCAAGAGCAACGATATCTGTTAAATAATATTCTGATTGGTTATTTGCTTTATTTATGCTCTGTAACCATTCTTTAAGTTTAAGAGCAGGTACAGCCATTATGCCGCTATTCACTTCAGTTATTTGTTTTTGTTGTTCGGTGGCATCCCTCTCTTCGACTATAGCGATAACACTATTCAATTCATTTCGGATGATTCTACCCAGGCCACGGTTGTTGGCAGTCAAAAGGGTCAGCAATGACAAGCTGCTCTTGTCAGCGCGATCTAGCAGTTTTGTTAATGTTTCTGGTGTAATTAGAGGTACATCGCCATACAACACTATTACCGTATTATTCGGATCCTCAGTATTGAGCGATGAAATGACCTTCTGAACAGCATGGCCAGTGCCTAATTGCTCTTCCTGCAAGACCCAGTTAATTGGTGATTCGCTTGAATCTATTGGAAATTCTGTTTTTATTTGTTCAGCGCCATAGCCAATCACAACATGCACGCCATCTGCATCTACAGCTCTAGCTGCTTCAACTACTCGATGCAGCATAGGTCTTCCGCCAAGGGTATGCATTACTTTGGGTTTGGTGGAAAACATTCTAGTGCCTTTACCGGCTGCCAGAATTACGACTTCCATGAATATTCCCTTTTTGTTGAAGAGTCAGTTGGTGAAAAGATTACCAAAAAAAAAGGTAGCAAGTGCTACCTTTTTCGAAATCTATGCATTCTGCTTAGCGGATATCGTATTGCTACTTCTTTATTTGTCGCAGCGCTCGTAATTGAGCCGCTGCTTCGGCTAACTGTGCTGCGGCAGCGCTGTATTCAAACTCTGCACCCTGATTTGCAATGGCCTTCTCTGCATCCTCTACAGCTTTAACTGCAGCGACTTCATCAACGTCATCTGCACGAATAGCAGTATCAGATAATAAGGTTACAACTTCGCGCTGTATTTCCAGAAAGCCTCCAGAAACGTAGAAGACTTCCTCTTCGCCACTTTCCAGTATCAGCTTTACTGGACCCGGAATAATTGCAGTGAGCAGGGGGGCATGGCCTGGAGCAATTCCAAGATCCCCTAAGGAGCCAGCAGCGATAATCATTTGCACCCGGCCAGAGAAGATGCTCTTTTCAGCGCTTACGATGTCACAGTGCATTGTTGTGGCCATGTTTGTTTGCCTCGTTAACCTATGACTCTTTCATTACTAAAGAGTTTTCGCTTTCTCTATTGCTTCTTCTATAGTGCCTACCATGCTGAATGCTTGCTCTGGCAGGTGGTCATATTCACCATCTAGAATCGCCTTGAATCCAGCGATTGTGTCTTTAAGGGACACATACTTTCCTGGCGCATTAGTAAATATCTCAGCTACTGTAAACGGCTGTGATAAGAATTGGGAAATTCGACGAGCGCGATAAACCGTTTGCTTGTCATCATCTGACAGTTCATCCATACCCAAAATAGCAATAATATCTTTTAGTTCTTTATAACGCTGCAATACTGTTTGAACACCGTTGGCAACATCATAGTGCTCCTGACCAATTACCAATGGGTCTAGTTGCCGCGATGTAGAATCCAATGGATCAACAGCTGGATAGATGCCAAGCGAGGCAATATCACGAGAAAGGACAACTTTTGCGTCCAAGTGAGCGAACGTTGTTGCCGGTGATGGGTCAGTCAAGTCATCTGCCGGGACATAGACCGCCTGAATTGAAGTAATTGAACCATCCTTCGTCGATGTGATTCTTTCTTGTAAGGCGCCCATTTCTTCTGCCAATGTTGGCTGATATCCCACCGCTGATGGCATACGCCCCAACAGTGCTGATACTTCAGTGCCTGCCAATGTGTACCGATAAATGTTGTCGATAAAAAGAAGTACATCTTTGCCATCATCACGGAATTTTTCTGCCATGGTTAAACCTGATAAAGCAACACGAAGGCGGTTGCCAGGCGGCTCATTCATCTGTCCATAAACCATGGACACCTTGCTTTCGCCCTCTAGGTCGATAACCTTAGATTCTTGCATCTCGTGGTAAAAATCGTTCCCCTCACGAGTACGTTCACCCACACCAGCAAAAACTGATAATCCACTGTGCTCCGTAGCGATATTGTTAATCAATTCCATCATGTTTACGGTTTTACCTACGCCCGCGCCACCGAACAACCCCACTTTACCGCCTTTAGCAAAAGGGCAAATCAAATCGATAACTTTAATACCAGTTTCGAGCAGCTCGTTTGTGGTTGCCAGCTCTTCATACGTTGGGGCTTTACGATGAATCGGCATGCGTTCTTGCTCGCCGATTGGGCCTCGTTCATCAATTGGTCGACCTAACACATCCATGATTCGGCCCAGTGTTTCAGTGCCAACTGGGACTGATACTGGTGCACCAGTATCCTGCACCACAAGTCCACGGCTCAACCCTTCAGTACTTCCTAAGGCAATCGTGCGCACGACACCATCGCCCAGTTGTTGCTGGACTTCCAATGTAATCTCTGTGTCGTCGACAGTTAGAGCGTCATAAACCTGAGGCACATTCTCTCGCTCAAACTCTACGTCTATAACCGCTCCGATAATTTCTACGATTCGACCGCTGCTCATCTTCGGTTCCTCAATCTCTTCTATTCAAATGTTCAATGTTATAAAACTAAGTTCGTTAAACTGCCGCCGCACCACCAGCAATTTCAGAAAGTTCCTGAGTAATCGCTGCTTGTCTAGCTTTGTTATAGACAAGCCCAAGCTCTTCAATAAGGTCACCAGCATTATCTGATGCGCTCTTCATAGCGATCATTCTTGCCGCTTGCTCACAGGCATTATTTTCAACTACTGCCTGATAAACTTGGGATTCAATAAAGCGGAGCAATAGGCCATCCAGCAGTTCTTTTGCATCGGGCTCATAAAGGTAATCCCAATGATGATGCAAACCTTCATCTTCCGATGCCTGCAAGGGCAATAACTGATTGACGACCGGCGTATGCGTCATAGTGTTTACGAAATCATTACTAACTATCATCAGCTGATCAATGTCGCCGTTATCAAACTTGTCTAGCATGATTTTCACTGCGCCAATTACATCTTCAACTTCAGCAGAATCACCTATGTCTCGCACTGACGCAACTACATTGCCACCAAAGTTATTGAAAAATGTTGCCGCTCGCGCACCAATTGAGCAAATATCAATCTCAACGTTTTTCTCTGACCATTTCCGCATCGACGCCACAGTTGTTTTAAATGCATTAATGTTGAGGCCACCACATAAGCCACGGTCGGTTGAAATAACGATGTAGCCTACTTTTTTGACGTCACGAGTATTAAAGTATTGGTGACGGTATTCAGGCGAAGAATTCGCAATGTGCCCAATCACGGAACGAATCCGATGGGCATAAGGTTTACCCAGTTTCATTCTGTCCTGGGCTTTACGCATCTTGCTCGCCGAAACCATTTCCATGGCTTTAGTGATCTTCTGAGTATTTTTAATACTCGCGATCTTGGTGCGTATTTCTTTTCCACCAGCCATATACTAGCTCTCTTTAATCTCTGAATTAATTAGCATGCTTAAAAGTGCTATCCGGCACCTACCAAGTCTGCGTCGCCTTAAATTCTTCTAACGAAGATTTGAATTCAGCTTCGATCTCATCATCGTATCCACCCGTATCATTAATCTTTGCTAATAAGTCTCCATGCTCGCTGTTCATATACGAGAGTAAAGCAGCCTCAAAATCGAGTACTTTGTTAAGTTCGATATCTTCTAAATAGCCTTCATTCGCCGCATAAAGAGAAACGCCCATCTCCGCGATAGAAAGCGGCGCATACTGCTTTTGCTTCATTAATTCTGTAACTCGTTGGCCGTGCTCTAACTGTGCGCGAGTAGCATCATCAAGGTCAGAAGCAAATGCCGCAAATGCCGCTAGCTCCCGATAGCTCGCTAGTGCTATACGAATCCCGCCACCTAGCTTCTTAATAATCTTGGTCTGCGCTGCACCACCTACTCGAGATACTGAGATACCCGGGTTCATAGCAGGGCGGATGCCTGAATTGAATAGATCAGTTTCGAGGAATATTTGCCCGTCAGTAATGGAAATTACATTAGTCGGTACGAACGCCGAAACATCGCCAGCCTGGGTTTCAATGACTGGCAAAGCAGTTAGGGATCCGGTCTTTCCTTTAACTTTACCTTCAGTAAATTTTTCAACGTAGTCAGCGCTCACTCTCGCCGAACGCTCCAAAAGACGAGAGTGCAAGTAGAAAACATCTCCTGGATAAGCTTCACGGCCTGGGGGCCTTCGAAGCAAAAGAGAGATTTGGCGATAGGCCCAAGCCTGTTTGGTCAAGTCGTCATAGATAATCAAGGCGTCTTCACCGCGATCACGATAATACTCACCCATGGAGCAGCCGGAATAAGGCGCAATGAATTGCATAGAAGCTGGGTCAGATGCTGACGCTGCAACCACAATTGTGTATTCCATCGCACCATGTTCTTCCAGCTTCTGCACAACGTTTGCAATGGAGCTGGCTTTTTGGCCTACGGCGACATAAACACATTTAACGCCCTTGCCTTTTTGGTTAATGATGGTGTCGATGGCGACGGCTGTTTTACCAACTTCTCGGTCGCCAATAATTAATTCTCTCTGGCCTCGCCCGATTGGCGTCATGGAATCGATAGACTTCAGTCCCGTTTGCACAGGCTCTGCTACACCCTGCCTAGCAATTACGCCAGGTGCCACTTTTTCTACAGCGTCAGTTAGTTTAGCTTCAACCGGACCTTTTCCATCGATTGGTTTGCCGAGGGCATCGACAACCCGGCCCTCTAATTCTGGCCCGACTGGCACTTCCAAAATTCTGCCAGTACATTTACAGGATTGTCCTTCCTTTAATGTCAGGTAGTCACCAAGTACTACAGCACCAACGGAATCTCTTTCTAGGTTCAAGGCCATTCCATAAATCCCGCCCTCGAACTCAATCATCTCGCCATACATTACGTCAGCCAGTCCATGAATTCGGATAATTCCGTCCATAACACTGACGATAGTGCCTTCGTTTTTTGCTTGAACAGACACATCGAGACTCTCGATGCGTTGTTTAATGATTTCACTGATTTCAGATGGGTTCAGTTGTTGCATTTTTATTTCCTATTCTCCCAGCAGTTCAGGACTGCTTCCTGACCCGTTCAGGAATTAATTGATTCTGCTAACTTGGTCAACTTCCCGCGCACAGAACTATCTATTACTGTGTCACCGGCTCTTATAACTGCGCCGCCCAGTAATGACTGATCGACTTTTGTTGCCAGATTTATTTCGCGCTCTAATCTTGACCGAAGAGAATTCGCCAGCGTTTCTGCAATGTCTGAACTGATCTCAAAAGCTGTCGTGATCTCGACGTCTACTGATTTTTCCTGATTGGCTTTCAGGATTTCATAAAGTGCAGCGATCTCCGGAAGTAAAACTAGGCGCTTGTTTTCTGCCAATAATCGAATAAAATTTTGACCCTTGCTGTTTAAATCATCACCACAAACTTCGATCAAGGCTTTAGCTATTTGCTCATTAGAGAGAGAAGGGTCAGATAACACTGAGCTCACTGACGCTTGCCCTGCAACTGCAGCTGATAAGCCAAGCATTGCTGACCATTCTTCTAAAGCGCTGTCCTGACGAGCTGTTTGGAAAGCAGCTTTGGCATAAGGTCTTGCTAGTGTGGTTGATTCGGCCATAACAATTCTTAGTTAGTGTTGTTTAAAGTTCGGAAGCAAGTTTGTTTAACATCTCTTCGTTCGCCGCCTGATCAATAGAGCCTTCAAGAATTTTCTCTGCGCCAGCGATAGCAATCGCAGAAACTTGAGCACGTAAGGCCTCTTTTGCTCTATTAACTTCTTGCTCGATTTCCGCGTTAGCACCGGCAATGATGCGCTGGCCCTCTTCACGTGCTTGCACTTTTGCCTCTTCAACAATTTGAGCAGCACGTTTGTTGGCTTGATCGATAATCGCCGCAGCGTCACCTTTTGCTTCGGTAAGCTGTTCTGCAGATTTTGCTTGAGCTGACTCTAAATCTTTTTGTGCTCGATTTGCAGCTTCAAGGCCGTCGGCTATTTTCTTTTTGCGCTCTTCGAGCACATTAGCAAATAGAGGCCAAACGTAGTTCTTACAGAACCAAAGGAAGAAGCCCATTGCGATAATTTGGCCAATGAATGTAGCATTAAAATTCACGTTGTTCTCTCCCTCTTAAGCATTCTTCAGCCAGCTAGCGTGGCTAAGAAGGGGTTGGCAAATGTAAACCACATGCCAATGCCAATGCCAATCATGGTTACGGCATCGATAAGGCCGGCCACGAGGAACATCGATCCCTGTAATTTGGGTGCCAACTCGGGCTGGCGCGCGGAACCTTCTAGGAATTTTCCTCCTAAAATACCAAAACCAATCGCCGTGCCTAATGCACCCATGCCCAACACAAGCAATACGCCTAGTGCTGTGAAAGCCAATATCATTTCCATCATTTCCTCCAGGTTTTCTTCAGTTCAGAGTGTTTAGCAAAATTAGTGATGCGGTTTCTCATGTGCTGCATTGAGATACACAATGGTTAGCATCATGAATACAAAAGCTTGAAGCGGAATTACCAATATATGGAAAACCGCCCAAACAAAGTGTGCTGGTAGTTGCCAATATCCCAACATTGACGCGATTAGCAGGAATAATAATTCTCCTGCATAAAGATTTCCAAAAAGCCGTAAACCAAGTGAAATAGGTTTTGCAAATAGTGTTGGTACTTCGATAATTAGATTGAATGGCATCATCCATTTCCCAAATGGATGAAAAGCGAGTTCGCTCAGAAAACCACCAATTCCCTTGTTCTTAATGCTGTAATAAATAATAAGCAAAAAAACAAACACCGACATGCCCATTGTGATATTTGGGTCTGTGGTAGGCACGATCTTGAAAGGAGCATGCTCAAAACCAAACACTACCGCGGCGAAAATCTCGAATCCTTTTGTAATTAAGTCTACAGGCACCAAGTCCATGGTGTTCATCAAAAGAATCCAGAAAAATAAAGTAAGGCACAGAGGCCCTATTAAGTCATTTTTATAATTAAATCCTTCTGAAACGCGGGCATCGACAAATTCGAAAACAGCCTCGACAAAATTCTGTATTCCAGAAGGAGCGTCAACTGTCGCTCTTTTACCAACGGACCGGAAAAAAAGCAGGAAAGCTGCACCAAGAAAAATTGACCAACCGAGAGTGTCAACATTCACTGCCCAGAAACCCATCTCCATAGCTTCTTCCGGCGTATGGGCAAAACCCCAATGACCATCTACCTTTCCAAAGGTTAAAAAAGACAAATGGTGGTTGATGTATTCTTGAACTGTCTGTTCTGCGGCTGCTTCTGCCATTTAATATTCGCTCTAACTCGCGTTATAAACTAATCAGTATACTTACTTCAATTCCACTGATTTTTCATTGCTTTTTTCACTGGTTGGACTATAGCTAATAAGTCCAGACATCATCACGCCGACAAAGTGAGTTGTAATAAACCCAAGTATCAGTGCGAGTTCACTTAAATTAGTAATCAATGTGAAGCTTAGGGCAAAAAGCACAATGGTTATTGCAATCTTGCCGAGCTCCCCTTTTATAAAACTCTTTACAACTTTATCTGCATTTTGGGCACCCTGATACTTGAATGCTTGTAATGCGAAATAGCTGTTAGGCAAAGCACTTATCAGCCCCCCCAGCAAAGCTGAATAGGCCGTGACGCTACCTGAAAACAACAGAGAAATGGTGGTAATAAAGGCTGTCGCGATTAACTGCGCGACTATAACTTTATAAACTGGAGGGGGTCTTAAATTATTCACGAAGATCGCTTTCTAAATTAGCTTCTCGTTCGAGCCCAGAACCCTAAAAACATCCATTACAAACTTCTGTTGTTATGGCGGTGATCACCAAAGCACGCGCATTATAGGGGCTTTACAAGGCAGGATCAACCGCACCTCAATAACAATTAAAACAGAACGAAAAGAGGAAAAATTCTCGAGGGGAAGTCGATTGGCTTCCCCTGGTTTCGCTTACTTTATATGGGATAAAATCCCATCTAGCTCATCCAGGCTATTATATTTAACCACCAATTTGCCTTTACCCTTGGCCGTATGCTGAATCATTACTTTCGTGCCGAGCTTTCCCTCGAGGTTTTCTTCAAGGTTTTTGATGTCTGCGTCGATAGCCACGCCCTTATTTGTAGTCCCACCACCAGCGACCAAGCGACGAACTAGAGACTCTGTCTGCCGCACAGAAAAACCACGCCCAACAACTGTCCGGGCAGCGGTTGCTTGTTGTAGGTCTGGCAATGACAATAACGCTCTAGCATGTCCCATTTCAAGGTCACCATGCTCCAGCATTCTTCGTGCGTCAATATGCAGTCCAATAAGTCTAAGCAAGTTTGCAACCGCCGCGCGAGATTTACCTACCGCGTCAGCAACCTCTTGCTGGGTAAGTTCAAATTCATCCTGCAGGCGCTTCAACGCCATGGCTTCTTCAATCGGGTTTAGGTTCTCCCGCTGGATATTTTCAATCAACGACATGGCTATAGCCGCTTCATCGCCAACCGGCTTAATAATGGCCGGAATTGTATCAAGCCCGGCTATTTGGCTGGCTCTCCAGCGTCGTTCGCCAGCTATTATTTCGTATTTGTCTAAAGAAAGAGGGCGAATGACAATTGGCTGCATAACGCCTTGGCTCTTAATTGATGCGGCAAGTTCTTGGAGCGCCTCCTCATGCATATCAGTTCGAGGCTGGTATTTACCGCGCTGGATAAGGTCAATTGGAATGTTTTTAAGATCGCCGTCTTTATCTTCTGAAGCTGGAGCTGACTGCTGATGTTGGCTCTGCTTTCCCAGCAAATTGGCCATTGCCTGGGTACTGCCGGTGGATAAAAGTGCGTCTAGGCCTTTACCTAGCTTCTTTTTATCGTTCATTTTTCACCTGAGCTCTAATCCTGCGATGCCTGTTTGGTTTTAACTCGATACCGCAGCAGCAGCTTCGTCGTGTCTTCTCAGTAACTCACCAGCTAATGCTAGATAGGCAATTGCACCGCGTGACTGTTTATCGTATTTAATCGCAGGCTTTCCATAACTAGGCGCTTCTGCAAGGCGAATGTTGCGGGGTACTACCGTTCGATAAACAATATCACCGAAATAGTTAAAAAGCTGACCATTAACTTCGCTTGTAAGCTTGCTACGAGGGTCATACATGGTGCGCAATATACCCTCAATTTTTAGGCTTGGGTTAAGCCGGTCTCTAATTGCACTAATGGTGTCCATTAAAGCGGACAAACCTTCCAGGGCGTAATACTCACACTGCATAGGAATCACTACACCATCAGCAGCCACTAGGGCATTAACTGTAAGCATGTTCAGTGAGGGTGGGCAATCCACTACAATATAGTCATAGGTGTCTCTAACGCTGTCAATTATAGATCGTAGTCGTACTTCGCGGTCATCCCCGGTCATCAGGTCAATTTCAGCCGCTACCAAATCGCCGTTAGCAGGCAATAAGTCATACCCAGCATCTGGACGTAACACAACATTCTCTATTTTTTCACTCTCTGAAAGCAAATCATAGATAGAGAGCGACAAGTTCGATTTATCAACACCTGATCCAGTAGTCGCATTTCCCTGTGGATCCAAATCGATCAACAAGACATTCTTTCGTGTGACGTTTAACGATGCAGCTAGGTTAACGGAGGTGGTAGTTTTTCCCACTCCTCCTTTTTGATTGGCAATTACTAATACTTTGCCCACGGCGTTAATCCACTAATTTGAGTTGACTTCACAAAGACCTATCAGTGTTGATAAGTTTTTGCGTTACTTTTTCCGACCCACTTGAATGAGGTGGCGTTCGAAATCCTCGCCAGGTACAGGAAGCTTAACACTGTCCAACACGATAAATTCTTCTGGTAAACGGCTAATTTCCTCGTCTGGAAACTTTCCCTTCATAGCTAAGAGTTTACACTCTTGTGATAGTAAATGCTGAGATTTGATTACAATATCTTCTAGAGAACCAAAAGCTCTGCAAGTCACCATATCAATTCGGCAAGGGCTTTGGTAGTTCTCTATACGACAATTTTCAATCACCGCATTATTCAGGCCGAGCTTGGTTTTTACCTGGAACAAAAACCGAGTTTTCTTCCCATTACTGTCAAGTAAGGTGAATTTTTGCTGAGGCTTGAAAATTGCGAGTGGTATGCCAGGAAATCCTGCACCGGTCCCAATATCTAAAGTTTGTTTTGCGTTAACAAAATTGAAAATTAACAGGCTATCAAGCACATGTTTTTCAACTAAAACATTAATGTTCGCATCAGCAACTAAATTGTATTTTTGATTCCATTTTTTTAAGAGACCCAGATAAATCTTAGTTTTCTCGAGTTGAAGAGGTTGATACTCGATTTCTAATTTATCTAAGCCGCGCTGCAGAATGTTTAGGTAGTCAGAGTCCACGATGGTCAAATTAGAAAAAAGAACGCTAGCTAGCTTTTCTCGTAAGGGCCTGGTGTTTTTTAAGATAAATTAGTAGCAAGGAGATGGCGGCAGGTGTCATGCCGGGTATGCGCGATGCCCTGCCTATGTTTTCCGGTCTTGCCGCATTGAGTTTTTGTTGCAACTCATTCGACAATCCTGGCATTTCTGAATAATCGAAATCCTCTGGAAGCGCCGTGTTTTCCTGTTTCTTGAGACGCTGAATCTCTTCTTCCTGGCGATCAATATAGCCTTGGTATTTTAATTGGATTTCAACTTGTTGTTCTGCCTGATATTCCATAGAGTTTATTTCAACATCAATTGCTGTTTTCTTTACTGCTTGCATCAGTGGTTTATAACTGACCCCTGGTCTGGCTAATAAATCAGCAAGAGAATATTCGCGAGATATAGGTTTTTCTAACAACTGATTCACCCGCTCTGCTTCAGATGTATTTGGTTGTATCCATTGGGTTCTGAGCACGTTTAGTTCTTTTTCAATGCGTTCTCGTTTATCACAATGTTGGCGCCACCTTTTTTCACACACCAATCCTAATCCATATCCTATTTCAGTTAATCGCAAGTCTGCATTGTCTTCTCGCAAGGTAAGTCGATATTCAGCTCGAGAAGTAAACATACGGTAAGGTTCATTTGTTCCTGACGTAATTAAGTCATCAACCAAAACACCTAAGTAGGCTTGATCTCTGCGAGGGCACCACGAATCTTTTCCTTGAACCGATAGGCCAGCGTTTAAGCCTGCCAATAAACCCTGAGCTGCCGCCTCTTCATA
>JAQWQD010000042.1 GCA_029244985.1 Gammaproteobacteria bacterium
CTTCTAAGTGAAGTGGCAATTGAAGTTTTTGATACGTCTATTAATTTCAGCATGTTATCTAATGTTGCGATTGCTTGCCGCTGACAGGTACTGACAAGTTAACTATTACCGCTCTGAAAATCTATTGCTTTCTTATCCCCATATCCCCACTGCCTTTTCCCAAGGCGCAAAGACACAATACCTGAAGAATCGATAATTCTCAGTAGTAGCGAGACTTTACAAGTTTGTTTACAAGAATTGCAGAAAAAAGGTGGATTACAAGTAGTTTATAAGTGGCAGAAGCCAGTAAATATGGGGCTTACAGCCTATGTGGCTATTCCCACTCGATGGTGGCAGGAGGTTTACTGGAAATGTCATAGCTAACCCTGGAGACATCAGCAATTTCATTCATTATTCGATTTGAAACAATTTCTAGAAGTTCAGGATCTAGTCTTGCCCAACGTGCGGTCATAAAATCGATAGTCTCAACAGCTCTTAAAGTAATCACATAAGAATAACGTCGCGCATCACCCACTACACCCACGGACTTGACCGGTAGAAAAACAGCAAATGCCTGACTTACTTTATGATAGCAATCAGAGCGGTGCAGCTCTTCAATAAAGATTGCATCCGCTTGCCGTAAAATATCGCAGTATTCTTTTTTGACTTCTTCCAATACGCGGACACCTAGCCCGGGGCCTGGAAAAGGGTGTCGGTAGACCATGTCATAAGGGAGTCCTAGTTCAAGGCCTATTTTTCTTACTTCATCTTTAAACAGTTCACGCAATGGTTCCACTAGGCCCATACGCATATCGTCAGGTAATCCACCCACGTTGTGGTGAGACTTTATGACATGAGCTTTTCCCGTCTTCGATCCCGCTGATTCGATAACATCTGGATAGATAGTGCCTTGGGCAAGCCAGTTCACATCCTTTAATTTTCCTGCTTCTTCTTCGAATACTTCAATAAACGTATTGCCAATTACTTTTCGTTTTTCCTCCGGGTCTGTGACGCCTTCCAGACCAGAGAGAAACTTAGTTTCAGCATCTGCTCGAAGCACTTTTATGCCCATATTATTAGCAAAAGTAGACATCACCTGATCGCCTTCGTTGAGCCTTAGTAGCCCATTGTCAACAAACACACAAGTCAGTTGATCGCCAATTGCTTTATGCAAGAGCGCGGCAACCACCGAAGAATCCACACCTCCAGACAAACCCAATAGAACTTTGTCTGATCCGACCTTGTTACGAACGGTAGTAATCGCATCTTCAATAATAGTTTCGGCAGTCCAAAGCGATTCACAGCCACAAATATCATGTACGAACCTTTCAAGAATATTTTGACCCTGCAGGGTATGAGTCACTTCCGGATGGAATTGAATACCATAGAGCTTTCGCCTTTCATCACACATTGAAGCAACAGGCGCACTCTCTGTGCGTGCAACTACTTGAAAACCTTCCGGAGCTTCAGTTACCTTATCTCCATGACTCATCCATACATCGAGCTGCGAATTGCCAGTATTTGCAGGCCGATCCTCAATACCATCTAGCAATTTACTACTGCCCGTAATCTCAACCTGGGCAAAGCCAAATTCAGATTTATCTGATGCCTGTACTTTCCCACCAAACTCTTCAGCCATAGTTTGCATGCCATAGCATATTCCTAATATCGGCACGCCGTAATCATAGACAACAACGCTAGCCCGAGGCGATACCTCAGTGTGAGCTGACTCAGGACTACCAGAAAAGATAATACCTTGAGGATCAAATTCGGTTAGATGCTCTTCCTCAACCGCATAATCCCAAATTTCGCAATAAACCCCTGCCTCGCGAACTCGCCGCGCAATTAGCTGAGTATATTGGGAGCCGAAATCCAGAATGAGAATCTTCTGGGAATGAATATTTGCTGTCATTTTGCTAATCAGTTATCTGGAATTTAAGTTCTAAAATAAAGTTGGGCTTTATGTTCATGGAATTCGAGCCAGAATAAATTAGATATGGACACAAGTTTAATATGCGACTCGATCGCCAACTCTTTCTAATAGGTATCTCGGTAAGTAATTTAGCATACTAACTAACGCGGTAGTTGGGCGCTTCCTTTGTAATGCTCACATCGTGAACATGAGATTCTGACATTCCGGCCCCAGTAATTTTGACGAACTGCGTCTTTGTCCGCATTTCAGCAATATTCTTACACCCTGTATAGCCCATTGAAGAACGTAGCCCACCCATCATCTGATGAACGATGGTAGACATAGGTCCTTTATAGGGAACCCTGCCTTCGATGCCTTCTGGAACTAGCTTTTCAGTGCCAGATTCAATGTCTTGAAAATAACGATCGCTGGATCCTTGAGAGTGCGACATGGCTCCTAGTGAACCCATACCGCGATAGGCTTTATAGCTTCTACCTTGATAAAGCTCCACGTCACCAGGTGCTTCTTCGGACCCTGCTAATAGACTCCCTATCATTACTACGTTAGCGCCAGCAGCAATCACCTTGGCAATGTCACCGGAATATCGAATCCCGCCATCGGAGATAACACAGACATCAGTTCCTTTTACTGCTTCGACCACATTTGAAACTGCTGTTATTTGAGGAACGCCTACACCAGTAACGATCCGGGTCGTACAGATGGAGCCTGGGCCGATTCCAACTTTCACTGCATCTGCACCGGCTTTTACTAGATCTTTTGCAGCATCGGCGGTAGCAATGTTGCCACCAACTACTGGGATTTCAGGATATCTGGCTTTAATAGAGCTAACTTGATCAATCACACCTTGGGAATGTCCATGGGCCGTGTCCACAACAATGATATCTACTCCGGCTTCGATAATCGCATCTACTCGATCCGCAGCATCTGCACCTGTTCCAACTGCAGCCGCAGATCGAAGTCTTCCCATATCATCCTTAGCTGCATTAGGAAAATCTTCCGACTTCCGAATATCTTTTAACGTTATTAGCCCCTTTAACTCAAAACCACCGTTTACAACCAAAATCTTTTCAATACGATGACGATGCAGTAGTTCTTTCACTTCATCAAGTTCGAAATTCTCGCCAACAGTCACCAGTTTATCCTTTGGTGTCATGATGGTATCAATGGTTGCATCGAGATTGACCTCGAAACGAACATCTCGACTGGTAACAATACCCGCCAAACCAGCACTATCTAAAACTGGCATACCCGAAATATCGTTTTCTTTCATTAACGCGACTAAATCTCTAATAGTTGCAGTTACAGGAATGGTGAATGGGTCGCGCACCACTCCGCTTTCATATTTTTTTACGAGGCGAACTTCGCGAGCTTGTTTGTCGATGCCCATGCTCTTATGGATTACACCTAGGCCACCTTCCTGAGCCATCGCAATAGCCAAGCGAGATTCCGTCACGGTATCCATTGCCGATGAAATCAAAGGAATTTTTAACGCGATCGAACGCGTCAAATTGGATTCTAGGTTAACCGACTTAGGGAGAACATTTGAATGGGCAGGGAGCAGCAAAACATCATCGAATGTTAGAGCCTCTTCAGCAATACGTAACATAAGATTACCACTATTCGCAAAACGGCATTATACAGATGGGCTTTAATCTTGTACAGAAGGAACTTCAACCCGAGTTATCCAGGCTGGTCTATTCACTCACACCTCAAGACAATTAATTACGGCTATAGCGTAAAATATTGGTTTTAGCTAAGCTATGCAGACTAAGTAATCTATCTCTAAGCTGGCCATCCTTAACTTCTGAGACACTGGAATGAACAAAATAAAACAATCAAACTTAGTCATTCAGAAATTAGTACAGGAACCTACCGTACATTTTTTCCTCATGGCAATAGTAATATTTGTAATTTATGCAATTTCGCAAACTAATAGAGAAAATTTACTGGAAGTGGACCAACGAGAGATTGACGCGCGAGTATTCATACAGGAAATGACTACGGGCCAGCCTTTAAATGATGAGCAACGACAGTTTATTGCATCTAACTATGTTGAAGAACAGATACTTGTGAGAGAGGCAATCGCTTTAGGCCTGAACAATGATGCAAGAATTCATGACATGCTTGCACAGAAAATGCGCCATGTTTTAAGCGGGGACGTTATACAACCCACCACTGATGATCTAAACAGTTATTATGAAGAAAACCTGGAGCGTTATCGAACTCTGCCTTTGGTATCGGTGAACGAGCTCGTCCTGAATACTCAAGATGAGCTGAGTGCAGAGGTTCAAGCCTTTCTGGACTCGGGCTCTGATGCAGAAATGATTTTATCGGCAACTGCTGGCAATGAAGCTCCACTACCAAATGTAAATCGCATCGACTTGGCGAATATTTTTAGTCCAGAGTTTAGCGAGCAAGTTTTTAACGCAGAGTCTGAGAGCTGGGTTGGCCCATATACTAGTAATCGTGGACAGCATTGGCTAAAGGTCACCGAACGTAGCGAAGCAAATTTACCCCCATTAAACGAAATCACCGATCGAGTGAGATTAGACTGGATTGCCGAAGAAGAAGAAATATTGCTTCAACAAGAAGTCGACAAGCTTTGGGATCAGTACACGATTATTGTTGCCAATGAAGAAAATTAGTCGTTTATTAATAATACTGTTATCGCAGCTTATTCTGCCAACTATTGCCTCTGCTCACGATATAGATGTTACTGGTGTGGCGCGGGTACTGATGTATGAGCAAGAAAATAATACATATCAACTTTCTATTGTCGACCAACAAGTTCCTCCAATTTTCAACATAGAAAGAATATTACCAGAACGCTGCACAAGTTTAGACCCAAGTCGATTTAGTTATCGCTTCCAGTGCCAACCAAAATTAAATGTAGAAGACAGCATTACCTTTCCCTGGAGTTTTGAAGGAGTGGTTGTAATCGCACAATGGGGTGACGGTAGTGATGTCTCTGGATTCTTTCCCGGCGACGGGAGCTTTGTAGAAGTTCCTCTTGCTCAGTTAAAAGCTGGGGCAGCCTCAATTTCAAGTTTAGCGATTACCTATCTTGAATTAGGTGCTGAACATATATTATTTGGAATTGACCATTTATTGTTCGTCCTCGGATTGCTTTTGTTGCTTCAAGGTTTTTGGAAATTGATTAAAACAATTACCGCTTTCACAATCGCTCACAGCATTACCCTTGCTTTTGCTGTGCTTGGAATTTTTCCGGTTCCAAATGCACCTATTGAGGTTCTAATCGCCTTGTCTATCGTTTTTCTTGCTCGAGAAGTCATCATGGGGCAGAGAGGTCATTTAACTCTCGTTCATTCGAAACCCTGGATCGTAGCTTTCATTTTTGGGTTGTTTCATGGGTTTGGGTTTGCGGGAGCTCTCGGAGAATTAGGACTCAGTGATGCGGACATACCTCTTGCATTACTCTTCTTCAACCTTGGAGTTGAAGCTGGCCAAGTGGCATTTATTGCACTATTGCTTGCTGCCAATCTCTTGTTCATGAAATTCTCAAAAGACCTAATCCCAAGCGTGCAAAGAGGACTTGCCTATAGTCTTGGTGGCATTGCAATGTTTTGGTTCTTGGAGCGCGTTCCCGCACTGGTCATAGCCTGATGAACGCAAAGAAAAGCGTTGACATCGTTATAGTGGGTGCCGGATTTGCGGGTATGTATGCCCTCTACAAAATGCGGCGACTTGGCTTCGATGTTCAAGTCTACGAAGCCGGTGGAGGAGTTGGTGGAACCTGGTATTGGAATCGCTATCCGGGTGCCCGATGCGACGTAAATAGCTTAGAATATTCTTATCAGTTTTCAGATGACTTGCAACAAGAATGGAGCTGGTCTGAAAAGTATTCATCTCAATCAGAAATTCTTGACTACGCAAATCACGTTGCCAATCGTTTTGACCTACATGACAACATTCAATTTAATACTCGAATTGTCAGTTTGCAATTTAATGAAAGTAAGAAACTTTGGCTTGGTGAAACGGAGCAAGGAGAAAGTTTTCTTGCTCACTACTGCATTATGGCTACTGGTTGTCTATCAAAACATAATGTTCCAGAATTTAAAGGGCTAGAAAACTATTCCGGCGAATTATTACACACTGGTCAATGGCCTCATCGGGAAGTAGATTTTAGCAGGAAGTCTGTGGGTATCATTGGTACCGGTTCTTCTGCAATTCAATCTATACCAATAATTGCTCAGCAAGCGCGGAAGCTCACAGTTTTTCAACGCACAGCGAGCTTTTCTATTCCGGCCCATAACGCGGCTATGGATCAAGCTTATGAGAGGGAAATAAAAGCTAACTATGCCGAATTTAGAGACCAGAATGCCCAGCGCTATGCAGCCTTGAACAACAAGCCTAATCCAGCATCTGCCTTAGAAATGAGTGAAAGCGATAGGGAAACAATTTACGAACAACGGTGGCTTGATGGAGGTCTGCCTTTTCTAGCGAGCTTTAATGATCTTGCCATTAATGCTACTGCAAATGCTACGGCAGCAGATTTTGTGCATCGAAAAATAAAGCAGATCGTTACTGACCCGAAAGTCGCAGCAATGCTTTGTCCGGATACTGTCATGGGGTGCAAGCGCTTATGTGTGGACACCAACTACTACGCAACTTTTAATCAAGATAATGTTGAACTAGTTGACGTCAATGAATCTGCGATTGAATGCATAACGAAAACTGGCCTGAAAACAACCAGCACAGAATATCAGTTTGATTCGCTCATCCTAGCAACAGGTTTCGATGCTATGACTGGCGCACTTCTCTCTATCGACATAAAAGGACCATCAAATCAAACCCTCAAAGACCATTGGCAAGATGGACCAACTAATTTTCTTGGCCTATCTATCAATGGTTTCCCAAATCTCTTTATGATCACGGGACCAGGTAGCCCTTCAGTCCTGGCCAATATGATTGTTGCTATTGAACAACATGTGGATTTTATTGCTAATCTTTTGGTTTCAATGCGTGATGCAAACCAAATGCGGGTAGAAGCGAGTCTCGAAGCAGAACTAAGTTGGGTCGAAACGGTAAACCGGATTGCAGATCAAACTTTATTTCCCCGCGGCTGCAAGTCTTGGTACACCGGTTCAAATATCCCTGGGAAGCCTCGTGTTTTTATGCCTTACCTTGGCTACCCTTCCTACGTAGAAAAATGTAACGAGATAGCGGCAGAAGGTTATCGTGGATTCGATTTTGCTTAGTACGTTCTAGCGAGCGCACCTTATGCCGAAGGAATAAATCGAGGACTCCGTTATTCTTTATTTTCTTGCTGTTAATTTATTGACTTTGATATTGCTGATGACAGCTTTCACAGGGAGGGTACAGCAAATTATTTCCTGCTTCCGACAATGCCTCTTCATTTCGAGCCTCAACCGCAGCGATAACGGCTCTGGCGGCTGCAATCATTTCATTATTATACGATTGCCAATCGATTTCTCGTGCTAAGCGCTCTTCACCCTCCCCCGAACCGCCACGAGCTAACAAACCACCAGCACCTATGACCGAGAGCGCTGCATTCTGGACCTCTAGCCACTGAGCATCGCTTTCCAGTTGATAGGCACCCCAAATGGTCGCCGTGGTTGGAGTAATTATTCCATTCATAATCTCTTTAACAGAAAGCAGAGGTGACGAGCCATCTTCGTCTTGGGAAATACTAGACGAGCTCAATCCAAGAGTCAGTAACCCTATGATAATATTGATTTTTATTTTCATTTTTACAGCGGCCTTTATTCTTTTAACCATCAAATTCTGGCAAAACCTTGAATTAAGGGATGATACACACCAATTCTTAAATTTCTTCTATTTTCCAAGCTTTCTATTTTAAACCAAAGTACTTCAAATCATATGATTTCATTAAACATTTTGTGACAAATCTGCTTTAATCTGTGCTCATTCTTACCTCTCTTGCCAAGCCACTAAGATGATTGTGGCGGAGATGCTCATAAACCTTTTAACTTAAGAGAATTGCTCCATGAAAATTTTCTCTCTAAAGAAATTTCTTACAATCTGCTGGTTAACAATTTTAGTTACTCAGGCAAATGCAGACTTGTGGGACGAAGTAGAACATGGCTACGCTGATAGTGATGGCGTGAGTATTCACTATACCACTGTCGGCGAAGGTCCCTTAGTAGTCATGATCCATGGCTTTCCTGACTTTTGGTACAGCTGGCGCCACCAAATGGAAGGCTTAAAGGATAGCTTTAAAGTAGTTGCTATTGATCAACGTGGCTACAACCTAAGTGATAAGCCAGAAGGCAATGAAAACTACAGTATGCGTCACCTGGTAGGAGATGTAGCAGCAGTAATCACGCACTTGGGAGAGGAAAAGGCAACCATAGTGGGTCATGATTGGGGCGGTAGTGTTTCCTGGCAATTTGCTTTTGCTTTACCACAAATGGTCGAAAATCTGGTCATACTAAATCTCCCGCATCCTAATGGAATGGCACGAGAATTATCTTCAAATGCCGAACAACAAGAAAACAGCAGCTATGCTCGCACTTTCATCGAAGGCTCATCGTCTGACCCTGACATCTTATTCGGTGGTCCTATGACTGCAGAGACTCTGTCATTTTGGGTAGCAGATGCAGAAGCGCGCGTGAAATACACCCAAGCATTTCAAAAGTCTAGCTTTGATGGAATGCTTGCTTACTATAAGCAGAACTACCCAAGAGCTAGCTCCAGTTCCACGGCACCTCCAAAAGCACCTCAACTTAATGTTCCTTTGTTAGTGTTTCACGGATTGCAGGACACCGCACTTCATTCTGACGGGTTGAATAACACCTGGGATTGGAATGACAAAGATACCACTATAGTATCGGCTCCTACGGCAAATCATTTTGTGCAACAAGACGCAGCAGAACTCGTCACTTCAACAATAAAATGGTGGCTAAAAGCAAGACAATAAACCGTAAATATTGTCATTTATGACGATACGCATTATTAACAATTAGATTTACTATTTCACCATTTCGTACTATGAGGATTAGAAATGAAAAAGATTTTACTAACTATACTTAGCCTATTCGTGAGCTCTCAGGTGTTCGCTGCTGATGCAGCAGCAACTCGAGAAAAAATTGAACAAGCTTTAGGCGGAAGCATTCGCGACGAGGCAGAAGTTACACGTGACACTAACCGGAAACCAGCAGAGGTTTTAGAATTCTTCGGCCTCGAAGATGACATGAAAGTATTAGAAATATCACCAGCGACTGGTTACTGGTCCAAATTTGTAGGCCCTACTCTATGCAATAATGGCGGAGAATTAGTTTTTTCAGTTGGTGTCAATAGCGCTTTCAAAAGCGATGTTATGACTCTTGATGGACTAGAATGTTCTTCAGCGATTAATGACGAAATTAGTCTAGGCGATATGCCAGCATTTTCCTTTGATGACAATCAATTCGATATGGTGCTGACTTTTTGGAACTTACATAACCCGTCAGCAGAAGGTCGTAGAAATATGAATGAAGCCGTATTCAATGCACTTAAATCTGGAGGAATCTATGGTGCCGTAGACCACACCCGTCGCCATTTGGAGCCTACTTCAAGAGCCTCACAAAATGGCCGCCGACTGGACCCAGTGTTGGTTATCAAAGAAATGATTGATGTTGGATTTGAGTTCGTAGATTTCAGTCCCATGCATTACCATGCGGAAGACAATCTAATGCAAGAAGTTGGCACTCCAGGAGTGAGGGGAAATACAGACCGATTTACTCTGAAGTTTCGTAAGCCTTAAGTGATTTTAGTTAAAAAAAGGGAGACCAGGTCTCCCTTTTTTGTCTCTGCTTTATCGGCAATTAGACCCCAAATAATTAAGCAAGAAAATAGATAAATACCATGACTTCAATTATTTACCCTACTACTAATCTGAAACAACTTGAGCAGCTCAATATCGTAAAAGGCGAAGGCATTTATGTTTATGACGATGCTGGTAATCAGTACTTAGAAGGGTTAGCTGGCCTTTGGTGCGCTTCATTAGGTTATGGAAATGAAGAACTTATCGATGCCATTACACAACAATTAAGAACCTTGTCTTACTCCCACATGTTTGGTGGCAGAACTCATAATGTAGTAATGCAATTAGCTGACAAGCTGAGTGACATGCTGCCTGTTAAAAATGGTAAAGTTTTTTTTGCGAATTCTGGTAGTGAGGCAAATGACTCACACATGAAGATGCTGCGATATTACTTCAACGTAACTGGAGAGCCGCAAAAGAAAAAGATCATTGCACTCAAGCGGTCGTATCATGGGGTTACTCTTGCAGCAGCCTCGCTGACTGGATTACCAGCCAACCACACTCACTTCTCCTTACCAGTTAAGGAGTTAGGTATTTTGCGTACCGACTCACCACATTACTATAGAAGTAGAATAGACAATGAATCTGAGCGAGAGTTTTGCTCACGCATTCTCAACAACCTAGAAGAATTAATAATAAAAGAAGGGCCAGAAACAATTGCCGCTTTCATCGCAGAACCAATCGGCGGGGCAAGCGGAGTTGTAGTCCCGCCAGATAGCTACTTTCCTGAAGTAGAAACCCTTCTAACCAAGTATGACATTATGCTGTGGAGCGATGAGGTTATCTGCGGATTTGGTCGAACCGGAAATGATTTCGGCTGTGAAACCATGGGTTTTAAACCTCAATTACTTTCGCTTGCCAAGCAATTATCTTCCGCTTATCTGCCCATCAGTGCCAGCGTAATACCAGATTATATGTATGAGGCTATGGTAGAGCCTAGCTCTCAAGTAGGAGTATTTGGCCATGGCTATACCTATTCGGGGCATCCAGCAGCATGCGCCGCAGCATTAAAGACTTTGGAGATATACCAGAGAGACAAACTTTTTGAACATTCCCGAGAAATGGGTAGCTACATGCAAAATCGATTAAAAGAATTTACAGACCACCCAATAGTCGGTGAAGTCAGAGGCCGAGGGCTATTAGCCGCAGTAGAATTGGTTGCCAACAAAAATACCGGCGAGAGTTTTGAAGATGCTAGCGTTGGTGCATTTGCCAAGCAATCCTGCCAGGATCATGGTTTATTAATTAGAGCTGTGGGCGGCAATTCAATTGCATTCTGCCCGCCATTAATTATTAACACCGAACAAATCGATGAAATGATTGAGAAGTTCAGTCAAGCCTTACAAATAACGCTCGATTACGTTTCCGCTGAAGGATTAATTAAACACTGAGTTTACGAGAATATTACTATGGAATTAATAGTCAGAACCGTCGTTTTATTTTGTTGTGTCACCTTAGCCGCTTGTAGTCAGGAAGATTCTTCGAACTTAGCGAATAACACTGCAAATCAAAGCGTTGACCTGATCCTAACAAACGGCAAAGTACTGACTGTCGATGATCAATTTTCGATTCAAGACACAGTAGTTGTAAATGACGGCAGGATAGTTGCTACCGGTGGTTCATCACTAACATCACAATATGCCAGCGATAACGTAGTCGACTTAGATGGCAAAGTGCTCATGCCTGGGTTTAATGATTCCCACACTCATATCCGTGGTCGTCCTCAACGCTATATTGAACTAGGAGACGTCACTTCAATTGTAGAGATCCAGGAATTAATTCAAGCCAAAATTGTTGAAATAGGCGAAGGTGAATGGATAACAGGTTATGGCTGGTCCGAAGATGAACTCGACGAAGGCAGAAGACCTTTGCGAATCGATCTCGACTTAGTAGCCCCAAATAACCCAGTTACTTTAACTAGAGCTGGCGGACATAGTGCTGTTGTTAATAGTCTCGCCCTGGAACTAGCCGATGTAACGGTTGAAACTCCGCAACCTGACGGCGGAGTTATAGAACGCGGTGATGATGGTCAGCTCAATGGAGTAATCCGTGAGCGACAAGAAATTGTTGGACGCCTGGTTCCTGACTCTACGTACGATGAACTCATCTCTAGCCTGGAAGTTAACTTAAACGATTTGCTCAGCTTGGGAATTACTTCAATTACAGATGCTTCAAAACCCCCTAGTCAATTCGCCATGTGGGAAGAGCTTTATGAAAATGCCAAGCTTTCATTGCCTCGCTCAGCAGTGCAGTTCCAGTGGTTCGATTTAGAGGGCATTAATGAAGTCAAAGCACGGGTTGGGGATGGTACCGACTTCCTGAGAGTTGGCCCTATAAAGGTATTCGCCGATGGCGGATTTACCGGGCCAGCAGCTTACACATTAGAACCTTATCGTAATCAGGGTGAATATCGTGGCTACCTGAACATGCCTGAAGAAGAATTGGTTACTCACTTAAATGAGATTCATGATGCAGGATGGCAAATGGGAATTCATGCTATCGGTGATGCAGCTATCGTCTTGGTAGTAAACACATTAGCTGATGCGCTTGAACGCAATCCCCGCGAAGATCACCGCCATTATCTAAACCATTTTTCCATGCGGCCACCCGAGCTAACTATGGAACTTATGGCCCAGCACAAAATTCATATCACTCAACAACCGAATTTTACTTACACTCTGGAAGGTCGATATGTGGAAAACTTGGATGGCTGGCGCTTACAACATAATAATCCTGTGCGCTCTCCAATGGATCATGGCATTACAGTCGCCATATCAAGTGACATACTGCCAATTGGTCCTATGGTTGGAATTTATGCAGCAACCACACGCAAAGGAATGACAGGCACTGTTTACGGACCAGACGAAATAATAAGTCGTGAAGAAGCTATTCGCGCTTACACATTGCTCGGAGCATTCCTCAATTTTGAAGAAGATGTTAAGGGCTCATTAGAGCCAGGGAAATTTGCCGACATGGTCGTGCTCTCTGAAGATATTTTAACTATTGAAGAAGAGCGCATTATGGATATTGAAATCGAACAGACTTATGTTGACGGAAAATTAGTATATAGCCTCGAGTAAGCGTGATTTACTGCAAAAAAAACCGCCACTCCAATTTCTGCTTATTAGACAGTCCTGCTAGTAAGGCAATGTATTTGTTATACTTTCCTCTCTGTAGTTCGTAATTTAGTTGAATCCATGTAATGCCGAAAAAATCTATCCTTTTAGCAAAGCAGTTCCTTTTCTTTGCAATTTTTTACTATTCCCCAGTCTGGAGTGATGAGAACCCAGACTTTCTATTAGAAACGGATGGAGGCTATAGCTTACACATACACAGTCACTTACAACCTCTCGCGATTAACCAAATTCACAGTTGGCTACTGGAATTAAAAGATGAATCGGGAGCCGTAACGACAGCCTCAATATCTGTCGCCGGCGGTATGCCTGAACACGATCACGGTTTACCCACTCAACCGCAAGTTACTGAAGAAGTCGAACCCGGTAGCTATCTCATCGAAGGAATTCGCTTCCACATGCCTGGAAAATGGCAAATGGAATTCTCAATTCAAGCTAATGGAATTGTCACCAATGCTCTTTTGGAATTTCAATTGTGAATAAAAAGATCATCACCGCGTTGATTTTTTTCCCATTACTCGCTTATATTGCCTGGGGTTTTTCACTTAGTCTTGGCGCTCAAAAGTGGACTGCATCAGAAATTGAATTATTACAATCGCTCTCACTCAATCGTCTTCCACCGCTCCCCGAGGTGCCCAGCAATCTTTTTGCTGACTCTCCTGATGCGGCCAAATTTGGTCATGCACTTTATTTTGATAAAAGAATCAGCGGGAATAATGCGGTTGCCTGTGCCACATGCCACCAACCGGAGAAAATGTTTACTGACGGATTAGTACTCGCTATGGGGACTGAGTTGGGCTCGCGCCATACTCCTAGCCTTGTTGGAATTTCTTACAGCCCTTGGTTTTATTGGGATGGACGCAAAGATAGTCAATGGGCCCAGGCATTATCTCCCTTAGAAGCTGCCCATGAACACAACACAGATAGATTACAAGTAGCCAGACTAATTTCTAAAGATGATAGTTACCGACAGCAATATGAGTTGATTTTCGGTCTATTGCCTTCTATTCCAGAATCTCCCCTAGCAGCCTCACCCCATGGAGATGAAGCTTTGAAGGCAGCTTGGTCCTCATTGACTATCGACCAGCAGAGTCAAATTTCTCAAGTATTTAGCAATCTAGGCAAAGCTTTGGCCGCTTATCAAAGAAAGCTACTTCCTGGCTCAACACCATTTGATGACTATGTAAATAGACTTTCTATAGAAGGTGACTCAAGTGATGAACCATTGACGCGCTCGCAAGTCGCTGGACTTGGACTTTTTATTGGTGAAGCGCAATGTGTGAACTGTCATAACGGGCCTCTACTCACCAACCATGAATTTCATAACACAGGTGTGCTGGCAATAAATGGCCAACTTCCCCCGATGGGACGATACGACGGGATTCGAATAGCCAGGAAAGATCCTTTTAATTGCTTAGGTGAATTTAGCGACGCCACTAATAGCGAATGTCTAGAACTCAGATTCTCTCGAGATACTAACGATTTAGTCGGTGCGCAAAAAACTCCAACACTCCGCAATATAGCGATTACTGCACCTTACATGCATGGCGGCCAACTTAAGACCCTTAAGGAAGTTATAGAGCACTACAATGAAGCTCCCATCTCAATGCTTAGTCACAACGAAGCTAAGCCTCTTGGATTAAGACCTCTACAACTTCGTCAACTGGAAGACTTTCTTAATATTCTAAGCGCACCATTAGCAACTGACCCAATATGGTTGAGCGCTCCAATTCCTTAGAGTCGTTTCTCACTTTTAAAGACTAGGCCTATCACATAACACATCAAGCTATTTAATCTGACAAGGCAAAAACCCACACTACACCACCTTGAGGAACAAAGGTCCGAGTACCTCTTTGCTGATCAATTCTCGCAGTCATGCCTGCAGCATCAACACCCCAACCTGACTGCACTGCAACGTACTGCTTACCATCTACCGAGAATGTCGAGGGGACGCCGATGATTCCTGAGTTAGTGCGAAAACGCCAAAGCTCTTCTCCGCTACTTGCATCATGAGCACGAAAATATCGATCGCTAGTACCCCCGCTAAAAATTAGATTGCCTCCAGTGGTGAGAATTCCACCCCAATTATGTGACTGGAATTCAACAGACCAAACCTCTTCGCCGGTGTTCATGTTCCAAGCCTGAATCTCACCAATATTGCCTTCAGGTTCACGAAGCGTGAACTCTGTCCGCGCGCCTGTATAAGAGCTACCAGGCATATAAGTGACTTCCCTTCCTTCTATTACACCGCAATGATTTTCGTTCACAGGAATATAAACTAACCCGGTATCCGGATTATATGCAGCAGGCGGCCAGTCTTTGCCACCCCAGAGGGATGGACAGAAGTCTACCGACTCGCCAGTAGCCGGAGTATGTTCTGGGTCATAAGTTGGACGACCAGTTTCGGGGTCGATTGAGGAAAAAGCATTTTGATAAACATAGGGCTCAGCATCAACAAATCCTATGCGGTCAGCTTGTCGTTCGAGAGTCCACAAATAACCATTGCGACCAGGATGTACTAAGGCATTAAACTCTCGGCCAGCACGCTCCACAGGCATTAATATGGGAGTTGAAACTTCGTCCCAATCCCAAGAGCCATTCCAGTGATACTGGTGATGCGCACGGATCTCACCACTATCTACGTCCAATGCAATTACTGAATTAGTATAAAGATTATCACCAGGGCGTTGGTCGCCAATCCAGGGGCCAGGGTTTCCAGTTCCAAAATAGGCCAGCCCTAGATTCGGATCATAATGCCCAGGAATCCACACTGCGGCACCACCGGTTCGCCATGACTCACCTGGCCATGATTCATTGCCAGGCTCACCTGGCCCGGGCACGGTATAAGTGCGCCACGCTTCATTTCCGGTTTCTGCATCCAACGCGACCACGAATCCGCGTATTCCCAACTCCCCACCAGATGTACCCACCATGATCTTTCCATCTACAGCGAGCGGAGCCATAGTGATGTAATAGCCAAAAGAATTGTCTTGAACCGCTCTGTCCCAAACCTTTTCTCCAGTGGCAGCATCCAACGCAATCACTCTAGCGTCCAAGGTAGCCATATAGACCTTATCCCCATAGAGTGCAACACCGCGATTAGTTCGATGAAACGCAATATAGGTAGCAGGAAGATCATGTTGATAACGCCACAGCAGATCGCCACTAGCGGCATCTATCGCATAAAGCAAATTACCTGGAGTGGTAATAAACATTACTCCGTCATTAACAATGGGAGGGGATTCGTGTCCACCGAGTACGCCAGTAGAAAATGACCATACTGGTTCCAACTCACTAACATTACTCGCCGAAATTTCATCAAGAGAGCTATAGCCCCAGCCATCCAGTGTGCCTCGATAAGAAAGCCAATTGTGATCTTCCGGATTAATCAAACGCTCATCAGTTACAGAGTTGTAATTCTCAATGGAAAGATTCGTAGATTGTGCCGCAACACTAAACGACAATGCGCCAAATACAATAAAGGCGACAATAGATCTTAGTTTTTTAACAACGTACATAAAATTCCCCTTGTTAGTAATTCTTTCACAAGCTGCGTAATTCGATTTTCAGTATTTTTTAAAGTTTATAGGCGACCAATTGACCTGGCACTCCACTACCGCTTACAGCGATGACAATATACTGTTCGCCATTGAGAAGATAGGTCATGGGTGAACCAGTCTGAGGGGCAGGTAACTTTATTGCACCGACCTCTTCACCTGTCGCCTTATTGTAGGCTCGCAGCATTGCCCTGCGTTCGCCGTTTGCATCCGTGGTTAACTCCGCTTCACCCGCAAGCACCAAGGTCTTTGTTACTAAGCTACCAACAGAAGCACCTTGACCCGTGCGTGGCAAGTCCAATTCAACCAGCAAAGGGTGGTTAACAATTCGATCAGGGGTTTGCCCATGGGGTATCTGCCAAGCAATTTCACCTTGAGTTAAATTTATTGCCGTAAGCCTTCCGTAAGGAGGTTTTAACAAAGGAATTCGATCTACTAACAATCCTATAGGCGGAGTTCCTCGCGCAGATGTTGGTCGCTCTCTTTGAGCAACATTAAATTCTGTGCGACCACCACCAGCCGTGGAACCTGCTCCCCCAGATGTGCGTGGACCCGAAGTGGCACTACCTTGTATATAGGCCATATCAGATTGACCAGGATACGGCGGAACCACAGCCAGACTTGTCACCGAGCTATTTGAAACCACATACAAAATATTAGTTTCTGGGTCATAAGAACCCCCTGGCCAATTAGTCCCACCACCAGTGGCCGGGGCCATCAAGGTGCCAAGTGGCCCATCAATATTACTAACGACAGGCGGCGTAAAAATAGGCCCCATCTTATGCCAGCTTGCAATCTCCAATGCTCGTGCACGCAATTCCGGCGTGAAATCAACAAGATCATCTTCAGCTACCCCTTGCCGATCGTAAGCAGGAGGTTTACTAGGAAATGGTTGAGTTGGCGAGTACCACTCGCCGGGAACATCACCAATTTCTACAGGCATCTCTTCAATAGGCCAAATAGGCTCTCCAGTAATCCGATCAAACACATAGAGGTAAGCTTGTTTTGTTGGTTGTGCGACAATTTTCCGTAATTGCCCATCGATAACTACGTCAGCCAATATTGGTGCACAGGGGATATCATGATCCCAAATGCCATGATGCACTAACTGATAGTGCCATTTACGCTCTCCAGTATTCAGATCTACAGCAACTAGAGATTCTGAAAATAAATTATCTCCGGGCCGATAAGCACCATAGTAGTCACCCGTCGCCGCTTCTACGGGGAGATAGACAGTTTCCAATTCAAGATCGACAGAAATCTGAGCCCACACGCCGGTATTACCTGTATAAGCACTCGATTCTTCTAGCCAGGATTCATTCCCATATTCCCCAGGAAAAGGAATTGTATGAAAAATCCATAACCGCTCACCTGTGCGAACATTGAACCCTCGCACAAAACCTTTAACGTTTTCACGACTGCTAGGATTTCCACCGGTACGATGTGCCGCACCAACAATTACTACATCATTTGCAACAATAGGCGTTGAATGCAAACCTATTTCACCTGTGATCAAATCGATTTGTTGATCCGCATTTTGCTTTAGATCGACGATGCCATTTTCGCCAAAATCAGGAATGCGCGCGCCTGTGTTCGCATCCAACGCAATCATTTGATAGCCAGGAGTGACATAGATAATGCGTTCGTTATCTCCACTTCGCCAGTGAGCTAAACCTCGGCCTGATAATTGCCGAGGAGCGTAAGTGCCACGCTCCCCCTCATCCAAACTGTACATCCACAGAACTTCGCCAGTCGCAGCATCCAATGAAACTACGGCTCTTCGAGACCCAGCTGTTGTGAAAATCCTGCCATTCACCATTAGCGGTGTAGATTGGTATCGATACTCAGGACTGGGGCCAAAGTTTGCGGCACTAAACCGCCAGGCAATTTCAAGATCGGAAAAGTTACTAGCATCAATCTGATCCAGCGCTGAATAACGAGTGTGGCCCAAATCTCCACCGTAACTCGGCCATTCCCCATTTGGTGCGCCTTGTTGTGCGTTAAGACTTATTGAAAATACCGCAAGCAGGAAGAATACACTGTGCTTTACTTCATTCATGAAATTACCTATTTCTTTGGATCTTGCTATTGATCGTCTAAATCGACTTTTGAGTGGCCTAATATTTATTCTGGCAACGACCTTACAGACTGAGGATTTAACAAGAAGTTTAGCACATGCTGAGCCTATTTATGGAAAACCCCAGCCCTGTAAAAACCTTCAGAAAAGAGACATCTCCTTGAAATTCAAGTAGTATCTGAGCATACAAATATCGCGAAAGAGCTTGGTAAGAGCCGCACGAAGATGCAAAAACGTGTAATTATTCAATCACTACAACTATTGAGCCTTACGTTTCTGATGGGAGCTGCATACCCGCAGCAAATAGACCTGTCTAATCAAACCTGGTCAACTGAGGTTATTCGTAAAAGTGGGCAGGCTGTAATTCCCCTCTATGACGGCTGGTATCCTAATGAAGATGGCAGCAAAACCATATGCTTCGGTTATTTCAATATGAATTCCGAACAAGCCTTAGATATTCCTTTGGGTGAAGAGAACTACCTAGAAACTGACTATCCAGGGCTCGATTTAAGTGCCGCTAATATTCCGACTCATTTCGACCCACTGCCTCCACGCTATCGCCATGTGTTTTGCGCATTTACTGTCAATGTGCCAGCTGGATTCAATACCAATCACCGAATCACTTGGCATCTATCAAGCAACCGCTTCAGCTTAAATGTGCCAGGCAAAGTAATTCCCCCTTATGTGCTCGATGAACCCCAGTCTCTTGGTCGCGGCGATCTCGCACCATTGGTGAAATTACAAAGAGACGAAGCTGGCAATCGAGGGCGCACAGGGATACACGCCAGAAAGACCTTAAACACTTCTGTTGGTGAGGCTGTCTCATTACGAGCTTGGATTGAACATCCCGACGACGCAGTCTGGGTGGGCTGGTCCCACCACAGTGGCCCGGGCAATGTAGCGTTCGACAATAAAGAATACGAAATACAAACTAACGATGGTCTCGCTAGCGTACAAGCAAGATTTACCAAACCCGGCGACTATGTCATTCGGATGCAAACTATCGACAGCATAGCTGCGTTTGAATTTTATTGCTGTCACACTAATGCCTACTTTAATGTCAACGTGAGCAACTAACTGGGAGCCGCGCATGATTCAACTGAAAAAACTTACTCAACTTTGCCTTTCAATTTATGTCATTGCTGCATTTAGTGCGCAGTCACTCGCGCAAGAAGCTCCAAATTACTCGAAAGATGTAGCGCCAATTCTTCAAGAAAAATGTGCAGCCTGCCATAACCCCGAAGGCATAGGCCCAATGCCGTTATTAACTTATCAACAGGTGCAACCCTTTGCGGCACTGATTCATGACCGAACCAGTAAAAGAATTATGCCTCCCTGGCACGTAGACCCGGGCATCGGCATTCAGAGCTTTAAGAACGACGCGTCACTGAGTGAAGCAGAGATTGATACTATCGAAGCATGGGTAGAAGCAGGTGCCCCAGAAGGTAACCCTGCGGACTTGCCAACCCAGGTCACTTTCCCTAGCGGAGCTGAATGGCAGTTAGCTGATCAACTTGGTCCACCTGATTTAATTATCAAATCTTCTCCTTTCGACGTTATTGCCAATGGTCAGGATCAGTGGTGGACGCCTAGCGTTCCATTCGCAGGATTAGATCAAGAACGATTTCTTAAAGCTGCAGAATTCAAGCCGTCTTATCCCCTTGGCAAAAAAGTTGTACACCATGGTCATGCCGTACTGGTGCCCGAGGATGGAGGCCGCCAAGTTGCATTAGCTCGCTATGGCGTTGGCAAATCTTGGGAAATGTTTCCGGAGGGAACGGGCATGCGCGTGCCAGCAAACGGCAATATTGCCTGGAATTTGCACTACTTCCCAGTCGGAGCAGAAGGTGATGACGATGTGGTTGAGGTGGGTCTTTGGTTTTATCCAGAGGGTCAGCAACCAGAAAGAGAAACTGTAGGTGAAGCAATGTTTCGAGTCGATGGTTTAAAAGGTATGGCTAGAGGTCAAGACATCGTTATTCCTCCTCATGGTTATCAAGTATTGCAGGGCACTCATCGTCTCGACTCACCAGCAGTGATTCATAGCTACCGCCCGCATTTGCACATGCGCGGCAAAGTGATGACAATGGAAGCGATCCTGCCAAACGGCGACAAGGAAGTGCTGAGTCAGGTCAACAAGTACGACCATAATTGGCAGATTGCTTATATTTATGAAGATGATGTAAAACCGCTTTTGCCTACTGGAACTATTCTGCAATTTACTTCGGTTTTCGACAATACTGCGAATAATCCAATCAATCCTGATCCAGAACAATGGGTAGTGTTTGGACGGCGGGGCGTAGATGAAATGAGTCATGCATGGGTGGGCATCACTTATATTAATGAAGAACAATACGCACAAGCAGTCGCGGAAAGGCGAGCGCAACAAGAAACACTCCGTATCCAATAGTTTTTCCGCCAACAACCATACAGGTGGAATAGAAAGGAAGCCTTATGCTAGCCAGATTGTTTTTGCTGATTGTTGCAGTAATTCCCTCAATACTGAACGGTCAGCAATTACAACAGGCAACGTTTACCGACAACCAAGCACAAACTGGGGCGTCGGTTTACAGTCAGAGTTGTGCCGCATGCCATCTGCCAGATCTGACCGGCTCATTCGAAGCTCCCGCTCTCAACGATATTAATTTTCGAACAAATTGGTCTAATCGAACTGTCGCGGAACTTATTGACCTATTACAACGCACCATGCCGCCCCAGGCACCAGCTTCACTTTCTGAACAACAATACATTGAAGTAGTCGCCTATCTATTGAGCGAGAATAACATTGCAGCTAGCACAGTAAATCTTGTGACAAACTCCGATGCTGTAGTTTTTATCGGTGAAGGTGAGACTGATCAAGCACCACTAGTTCAGCGCACGCCTGTTCCGGGCCGCGCAGGCTCCATCCCAACACCGAGTACTCGAAATTCAGTGCCAGAAATAGCCACTATTTATCAGAGCGATCGCGCCATAACTCGATCTTTCGTGCCTGTGTCAGGTTATGAAAATATATCTACGGCAGAATTAGCTAATCCCGATCCCGCAGATTGGACTTATTGGCGTCGATCGCCTAAAAGTCAGGGATTCAGTCCGCTCAATCAAATTAACAAAGAGAATGTATCCAATCTAAGTCTAGCTTGGGTTTGGGGTATGGAGCCTGGTCGCAGTCAGCCAGCTCCTTTAGTCCGCAACGGCATAATTTATATTCCAAATTTTGGTAATGTTATCCAAGCCATAAATGGGCGGGATGGCACTTTATTGTGGGAATATCAAAGACAATTTCCTCAAGGTGGCCGTCAAGGTGGTCCACTTCGGACTTTGGCTATGTGGGAAGACATGATTTATGTAGCCACGACAGATGCCCACCTGGTAGCGCTGGATGCGCGAACTGGCGCAGTGCGATGGGATGTAGAAATCGCAGATGAAAGCTTAGGCTATTCTAATACCAGCGGACCAATCGTTGCAGATGGAAAGGTAATTAACGGTATAACCGGCTGTACTCGCTTTTTTGAAGAAAGCTGTTTTATTACTGGTCACGATGCCCGTACTGGCGAAGAATTATGGCGCACCTATACTATCGCTCAACCAGGGGAGTTCGGCGATGACACCTGGGGTGGCCTGCCTCTAGAATTTCGAGGTGGCGGAGACGTTTGGGTAACTGGCAGTTGGGATCCAGAATTAGAATTGGTGTTTTTTGGTGTTGCACAAGCTAAGCCTTGGATGGCTGCGAGTCGTGGCTTAACCACTGACGATGAAACTCTCTATACCAATTCAACCCTGGCAATAAATCCCGAAGACGGCTCCATCGTCTGGCATAGACAACATGTACCAGGCGAGTCCTTAGATATGGATGAGGCATTCGAACAGGTTCTAGTTGATTTATTCGATGAACCTTTTTTACTCACTATTGGCAAAAGCGGCATATTGTGGAAGCTAGATCGACGCACAGGAGAGTTCCAAGGACTCCAGGAAACAGTATTCCAGAATGTATTCTCAGAAGTTAATCTCGAGACCGGCCTGGTTCGCTATCGAGAAGATATTCAGAACATGCAAATTGGCGAGTGGTTATCGGTATGTCCTTCTACTGCGGGTGGCCATAACTGGCAATCAAGCACTTATCACCCCCCTACTCGCCAACTCGTTATCCCTCTCAGCCAATCTTGCATGGAGATGTCGCCCAGGGAAGTTACCTTCGAAGTAGGCCAAGGCGGCACCATGGCGGATCGGCGCTGGTTTCCAATGCCCGGCACTAATGAGCAATTCGGAAAACTGGCCTCTTATGAAGTGGATTCATTAGATGAGGAATGGAGTGTTGAGCAGCGAGCCCCTTTTCTAACAGCTGCACTATCAACCGCAGGTGGATTAGTATTTATTGGCGACTATGATCGTTACGTGCATGCCTATGACGTCGATACAGGTGAAGAGTTATGGCGTTCGAGGCTGGGCACTTCAGTAGAAGGTTTCCCAGTAACTTTCGCAATTGACGATGAACAATATGTGGCCTTCACATCTGGTCGTGAGGGCGGTAGCCCATGGCGAATTGGAAGCTTTCTTGCTCCTGAACTGGTTAGTCCAGACGGTCATAATGCTTTGTATGTGTTCAAATTAAATTAGCCATCAGTTACGAATAGTTTAATAACTATCAGGCAATTTCAATTTGTTTCTAATTCAAAACTCATCACTAAAATACAACTTCGATATGATTAACATTTTTGAGTATCGGGTGAGAATTCTATTGTGAAGCTTTCGAGCTCTACAAAAATACTTCTAAGTCTTGTAGTCGGTTTGATTCTAGGTGTCGGCTATCCAGCTAGCAGTTCCGGCTTTCTCTCTTCTCTTCCTGATCTCGTTGCTCCAATAGGAATTTTATGGGTCAACGCGATCCGCATGGTTGTCATCCCACTGTTAATGGCCTTGCTTATTACGGCAATAGCCGGCCAGCCCAATGGTACTAAGGTTGCCAAACTTGGAGGAAAAACTATTGGGTTATTTCTAGCGCTAATATTTTTATCTTCAATGTTTGCTCTAATTCTTGCGCCACCTTTAATCAACCTACTCGCTATCGATGCGAATGCCAGTGCCGCCCTTCTTGAATCCAGCGGATTTGAAGCGAGCACCACTACAGAACTTCCACCGTTCCATGAATGGCTTATTGCTCTAATCCCAAGCAATCCATTTGCTGCAGCGGCAGAAGATGCCATTCTGCCATTGCTGATTTTTACAGGACTTTTTTCAGTTGCACTTTTGCGCATTGAGAAGCAGCAACGTGAATATATAGTCGTGTTTTTTCAAGCGATCAAATCTGCAATGTTTGTATTGATTGATTGGATAATGATGTTAGCACCCTTAGGTATTTTCGCACTCATATTTCCCTTGGCTGCAACGCTAGGCATATCTGCCTTAACAGTTCTAGGTTCATTCGTAGCCATAGTCTGTGCGTTAGTAACCCTATTTATGTTGTCACTATACCCCTTAGTTGCCAGCGTAACCAATATCCCAATTCGGAAATTTGCGCGCAGTGTGGCGCCAGTACAAGCTATTGGGTTTGGAACTCGATCTTCTTTGGCGACGTTACCTGCGACTTATGCAGCTGCAGATACACTCGGTATTCCTGAAAAAGTCAGCGGCATCGTCTTACCAATAGCTGTGACGCTCTTTAAGTTTGCTTCACCATTGGCAAGAACAACTGGAACCTATTTCATTGCTCATTTATATGGCATAGACCTTACGCCTGCAGAACTTATCATTATTGCAATTGCCATTGGCTTGCTGAGCTTTTATTCGCCAGGAATCCCCAGTGGGGGCTTACTAATTATGGCACCAGTCTATGTTTCGCTCGGGCTTCCCGTAGAAGGAATAGGAATTCTTATCGCGATAGATTTAGTAGTAGATATGTTTCTAACAATGGCTAACGTTACTGCTAATGTTGCATCGTCAGCGCTTATCACAAAAATACAATAAGGGTTTTTACCAAAATAGGTTCCATTTGTGCGAATTATAGTCGCAGACAATTAAATCCTATCAAAGCTTATATATTTAGCTATCCCCAAGTAATTACCATTCTTCCCCTAGTTCCTCCTGCCTCTAACCTACGATGTGCTTCAGATGCATTTTCCGGTGAGACAGTATCAGCAACCCTAAGGTCCAGCTCACCTTGTTCAGTTTGTTTTCGAAGCTGCTCCAATTTCTCATATTCACAATCATAAGTTGTAACCCATGTTGCCGTAAATTTTATGTCGCGCTGTGGCGATCCTTTGAAGCCTCGAATTGCTGTAAAAGACCCACCATCTTTAACTGCATCAATTGCATGTTCATTTAATAGCGCACCGTCGGCTAACCCATCAACTCCAGCAGGGAAGTGTTCTCTAATCTTTTCTGAGTAATTCTCGCCCCTAGCAATAATAATATCCGCCCCTAAAGAGCTGATTAGCTGTTCATCACCTTTTGATGAATCAGCAATCACAGTCAATCCTTCAGCTTTAGCTAATTGGATAACATAACCACCGTAAGCACCAGGGCCTCCTGTTACCGCTAGCACCTGACCTGATTTGAGCCCAAGCAAATCTAACGATAATCTTGCGGTCAAGCCATTCATAGGAAGTGTGCATGCTTCGACATATGACGCATTCTCAGGCGATTTCACCACAGCACGCTGATCCAAAACAATCTGTTCTCTGTAAGCACCATGAATAGATTTGGGTACGACCATAGCAATAACGTTGTCACCAACCTTAATACCTGTCGATACCCCCTCACCTACTTGATCTACAACTCCTGCCAAATCCATTCCTGGAATATAAGGAGGTGGATATTTCTTTTGTAGTTCCGCCCTCATACCGTTGCGTACAATAACGTCGGTAGGGTTCACTGCCGAAGCCTGATTTCTGATACGTATTTCTCCTGGGCCGGCGTAAACTTCGGGCACATCCAGTACTTCCAATGCATCTGGTCCACCATGAACCCTAATTCCTACAGCTCTCATGCCTTTTGCACCTCTCCAAAATAATTGATCATTAGCCCCTATTAGACTTAAGTTTAATTCTCGCTATAAAATCTCGCCACCCAATGAATACGCGGAGCAAGGCCGAACTAAAGTGAGAGGAGCTCACAAGTGATTGATTTAAGCGATGGGACCACGAGGACTCGAACTTCTATCTACTACTCCAGATTATTTCTAATATCTCCAAGTTGAAAACTCAATTTTTCTCCGCGAGAAGATGAGTTTTAAACCACTCTAAGCGTGCCGCATCAGCCCGAACAGAATTTTCGCCACCGAAGCCGTGTTTGCCACCAGGAATTATAACCAGGTCAGTTTCAATATCATTCTCAATAAGCTTTTTGTTCATCACTATAGAATTACTTACATGAACGAGGGGATCAGCATCCCCGTGAATTAGTAAAGTAGGAGGATCTGCGCTGTCGACAAAAGTTATCGGAGAAACACTTGGAATCAGCTCCTCCTCGAATGTTAATGCCGGGAATCTACTGTATAGCTCCTCCATTGGCACCTCATTAACAATTCCCAAAGCCTCCGATTCGTTTTGTCTAAGATCCACTGGCGGAAAATAGGCAACAATTGCGGCCAGGGATGCATCGATTGATTCGTCATCAGATGACGAGGAGGCTGCGACAAGCTCGCTGGCCAAACCAACCATCAACGCAAGGTGACCACCGGCGCTTCCTCCAGCGACCCCTATACGATTCGCATTAATCCCATATTTTTCTGCATTTTCTTTGATGTGCAATGTGGCGAGATTAACGTCTTTCACCGCGTCTGGAATTTTATATTTAGGTGCACTGCCATGATAGACAGGAATCATGGTAAAGCCAGCTTCTAGCATGTCGCCGAACGATTCGGTTAATCTAGACGGTGGGGTCCATGAGGAGTACCACCCGCCGCTCATCATGAATATGATTGCCGCCCCGTTTGCATTTTCAGGCTGAATGACATCGTACGTAAGAGCCATACCATCTTTGCGACCATATATAACATCGGAGATATGCTTAACTTCTGCGCTCACCATTTGTGTCGCCAGTAAACAGCCAGCCAGCAATATTGTAATCAGGTGTTTCGTACTCATAAAGTTCTCTACCTTCTTTGAATTATTTGCCTTACTAGACTATTAATACTTCTAGGGCTAATGATTTTGTGAACGCTTAGCGTATTCAAAATGAGGCATGTTAATTTCGGCAATAGGCCAAAAATATTTACCCCTTGTAATCAGAGTTTTGTATTTTAATTAAATCTGCTAAAACTTCAATTCATCAATTTCGTATGACAACCAACTCTCAATAGCATAAGGCGAAGCCCCCTTCTCTAAAGTGATAGTATGAAAAGTAAATATCTGTCCCGCAACATCCAGATTTGCTACTCGCACTTCAGGAAAACTATATAATTGATAATATGAAGGCCCACCAGTAGAACTTGTGGGAGTATAATTCGATACGTTAATGTCATTTAAGTTTAAAAACTCATCCAATAACCAGTACTTACCAGACAGATTATCTTCCACCACGAGATAAGTATCAGTCTCAACATTAGCACCATGACGATAGCCAATTTTAAGAATTATATCGTCATCATCGTATTCAAGATTTATTTCAAAATCGACTTTTGCTCTGGCAGCTAACGAATCAAACTTTTGGGGAACTGTCAGCTCGCTATATTCTCGCTCCACCAGCATCTGGGTAGGCGGTTCAATTGCTTCAGTAAATGCAATCAAATCCGTAAGTTGTTGTGAAGTGAGGGATTCCTGCACACCATGGACAGAATTCAGAGGTGCTGCGGTTAAAACCTCGGGCAATGTTCTAGCGCTACCATCATGTAAGTAAGGGGATGATATTGAAAGCCTCATGAGACTGGGGGTATTCAGCGATTTAGACGTTGAATTGACCTGAGGCATCATATGATTTTTATTGTCCATATAAAATGGTGGCTTATGACAATCTGAGCAGCCCACGTTTTTATCGAAGAAAAGTTCTCTACCACGAGAAATAGAATCGACTTCATTTGTATTGTTACTTTTTTGATAAGCAGTTGAAAACTTTAAAGAACCTAGGTAGGCAGTGATATCGTCTAAATCAGAGGATCTACCGGCATTTTTTTCTGCAGTGTCGCAAGAGGGCAAACAATTTGACGACCCAAAGACTAGACCAGTTCCACCTTGAAGCTTTCTGATTGTATCTTCTACATCCTGAATTTCATCTAAGTTACCAGACCAATGAAACGGACCTGTATCAGTGACGCCGAGTAGTGAGGGTGTATTTCTCAGGCCATCTGGAAAGAACCAGTTTACATTATCTGCCTCGCCTCCAAAGTGGCAGGTTGCGCAGGCTATCCATTGATCCTTAGACATTCTCGTGTCATCAGAACTATGAAATAGCTTTTGCCCATTTAGAACCGCACTGCTCACGGGAATCACCGTGGATTCAATTACCGAGCCGACTATAAAGGAGTCAGTATCCATAACAGAGATAGTTCCATCTAAAGAATTATGAATATAAATTTCCCCTCCACTTTCACTAATATCAATTCCAGTTGGAAAGCTGCCGACCTCCACATGAGCTAAAGCCTTTTTTGACTTTAGATCAATAATGGTTAAATCATTGCTTGCGGCATTTGCCACATACAAGATAGAGTTTTGAAGAGCAGCTTCCAACGGCATACCGACTGGCTTATCTATAATGTCGAGCGCTATTCGGTCCCCTCTTAAATGAATTAGCTCATTTAAATCTATGATTGAGACAAAGGGGAACACAGTATTATCGAAAACCAGATTCTGGTTGTCAGAGTTGCGCATCGTATTTGGCACATAAGCGACTGCCTCAACTTCGTCTATAACAAAAGCCTGTGTCAGGCCAGCCCTTGACCCAAGAGATATTGTTTTTATTACACTAAGATCAGTAGTATCTATGACCGAAATTTCCCCTGAAGAAAAATGGGTCACGAACAAAGTATTTTTGTTCTTCGACAGCGACATACCTCTTGGCGAATTGTTCACTGGTATTGAAGCAATTAGAGTAAAATTATTTAGATCGAAAACTTGAATCAAATTACTCTCTTGATTTGTTATATAAGCGACTGAGTCATCAAAAACCACTCCAAATGGGCTTTGAGCTGTTTCGATCTGACCTTCAACAGATTTATCTGGAACCGAAATTATCGTCAGCGTATTTTCTGCTTGATTTGTTACCCATAACCTATCCAGCGCACTGTCATAGGCTAGAGTTTGAGGTGACTTCCCAACACCGATCTCAATTGTCCCATTGGCTTGGTCGTTCAAATCTACAAAAGAGATGGTATGCGAATGTGAATTTGCGACGACTATAGTCGAATCATCAAGCAAAAGGATAGAGGATGTGCGGTCAGCTGCCAGCACAGTATTTGTCAATACGAAGTAAGCAGCTAATACGGTAACCATTTGAAATATCTTAGCTGGCATTTCGACTAGTAATTAATTAACAAAGCTAAAAGTAATCTCATCGAATCCCAACCAATAGGATTGATCGTAGATACTTTTCCCCGCAGCTGTCGTTACGACCACCATGCGATAATCACCCGCGGCAACACTGTCGTCCAATGGAACATCAATGATTGGCAAAGATTCTAGCTCTCCTAAAGCTAAAAATTCGGCGAAGGGGATAATTTGGTTAATACCACTGATCGCCAAAGCGTTATCAAATGTTATAAAGTCTCCATTTGGCAGAACTATTGCAACATAGATATCTGCGTCACCTTTAGCCTCTAAATCGACAGTTGCTTTAAGCCGTTTTCCAGGCTGGAGGTCACTGTCTTCAAGTCTAACCGCAAAGGTACCTTTTATCTTTTTTTGATGCGAAGGCGCGAATATTTTTTCACCTTGCAAAAGTACTTGGCGCCCCTCAAAGATTGTGACTCCATCGTCTCCCTCGCTTTGTGCAAGAAAACTAAGTGTGACGGTATCAGCACCATTCTGCCGCTGCAGCTGACCTCCTGGCAAATCTAAATTGGGGAAAAATTCGTTTAATGCATAGGCGTCATACTTAAACGCAGAATCGCTCGATTCATTTTGCGACAGAATAAAACCTGGCATCGTGACAGTGCGCTGAATACTGGTTGGCGATGATTTATCGCTTGACTGTAGCGATAGCTCTAAGCTCGCACTAGCGCTTAATTTACTCGGAAGCTCACTAGCGATTTCGGCTTGTTGCGCACCTTTGGTCGCAACATAGAAATTGAACTTTCCATTGGATGCGCCCAGTACTGAGCCTGAGGGGTATGGTGACTCAACTCTACCTGAGGAAGTTTCACCATCATGTATTACTGAGACTTCAACCGAATGAACACCTGCCTCAGTAACGACATAATCATTATCTGGATTATAAAAATAACCCACTTTGTTAGCTGTCCCACCGAAATTGCGCACGACTCCGTCTGGCGACGTTATCTGTACCTCAACTTTGGATGGCAAGGTTGGTCCGACTTGACCTGAAAAACTGACCACATCACCCTCTTCTAGAATAGTGCCAGGTCTCACTCCCTGAGGATGTAAAAATATATTAATTTCTTCTCCGTTCAATGTAAATAATGGCCCCCCAGAGGGGCCACCCGATGCCCCTTGAAAAGGCGGCATAACCCGCCCCCCGTCTGTGTCTGTATCAGGCAACATCGCCCACAATGAAGCATACGCGCCATAATGACTAAAATTATCGCCGGGAGCTCGGTACACCGCGCCACCAAAAATGAATTTGAAATCATTTGGCAGATCCCCTTCGAAGCCATTACCAAGCTGATACCCGTAAGGGGTGTTAAATCTCCAGTAGCCATTGGTACTGCTTCCTGTACCAACAAACTCTCTGACACTTACTCCCGGTCTTCCAATGCTCGAATAA
>JAQWQD010000026.1 GCA_029244985.1 Gammaproteobacteria bacterium
CTATTAAGGCTTCAACTATGCCAATAATCAAAGAGGTGGCAGCTTATGAAAGTCATTACAGTATTTTCGAAATTTATTTACCTCCGAAAAATCCTGCTAATTTTAGTAGGCCTGATTCCTAATCTATCGACAGCGCAGGAAATCATTAATACCGATTCTCACCGCCTGGAAGAGGTTGCCGAAGGCGTTTATTTCGCCACAGGAACCGGCGATATTTACACCATGAGCAATGCACTGATCATCGAAAGAAATGACGATGTAGTAATCGTGGATTCCCACATTACGCCAGCGGCTGGTCGCGCACTACTAGATTCAATTCGCGTGGTGACTGAAAAACCAATTACGACATTAATAAACTCACACTTTCACTATGACCATTCCAATGGCACGCCGGCTTTTGGGCCTGATATCGAAATTATTGGGCATGAAGTTACTTATGAAAAGCTGACAGCAGATCCAGAGAACGAACACACCTTTCAATCTTCATTACGACGCTTTGACGGAACCGTGAACCGTTTACAAACAGAATTAAACAATGCCACCGGCACAGAAGAGAGGAGAGAGTTGCAAGGCCAACTTGCCTATTGGCAACGACATGTCGAAGCACAGGAAGAAATAGTATTTACTCCTCCAACACAAACACTTCGAGATAAGATGACGCTTTATCGCGGCGGCCGTGAAATTCAATTACATTATTTCGGGCGAGCTCATACTGGGGGAGACCTCGCTATATATCTACCAGACGACAAGATAGTGTTTACCGGAGACATGATGCTCGGCGGAATTTCATATATGGGGGACGGCTATGTCGCAGAATGGGCGGACACCTTACAGGGTTTAAAAAACCTTGATGTTGAATTAGTTTTGCCAGGTCATGGCCCAGGCTTTACTGAGGTAGAGCGTATTTCAAACGTGCAGGCTTATTACACTGATCTTACGGAAGAAATTCGACGCCTTAAAAATTTAGGATACAGCGCCGAAGAAGCTGCTGCTCGAGCCGACTTACGACAACATGCTGAGACCCTCGGCGTTAATCAACTCGGTGCAAATGTTGAAGCTGTGCAACGCATGTATGATATTTGGGATGGTAAAATTAAATAGACGGAGATATGTATGACATGCTTAAAAAAACTGCTTTCCATTTTACTGCTTGGCACTGCAATAACAGCATGCGGCGGAGATAACAATTCAGCAAGCGGTCAATTTGAAATCGTCGATAATGCAGGAACTATTGAACAAGTCGACCCACGGTTTGCAGCCTTAATTCCTGGTGACGTAAACATTCAAAAGCTTGCGGAAGGCTTCACTTTTACCGAGGGACCTGTCTGGGATAGACGCAACAACCAGCTTTACTTTAGTGATGTACGCGGCAATGCCATTTATTCATGGAGTGAAGCCAATGGCATAGCACCTTTTATTCAGCCAGTCTATGAAGAAGAATCCGCACACCCCTCGGTAGGATCAAATGGACTAACTCTTGATAGTGAGGGACGACTTATACTCATGGAACATGGCTACCGCCGCGTTTCACGATTAGAAACAGACGGTTCCCGCACATCTCTAGTCGATAACTATCGCGAAATGCGTCTTAACAGCCCCAACGATGTGGCTTGGCACTCCAACGGCTGGATGTACTTTACTGACCCTTCCTATGGATTGGAAGGTTTAGAAGATGACCCTGCTAGAGAGCTTGACTACAATGGAATTTACCGCTTAAGCCCTGATGGAGAAATTCAGCTGTTGGAGCGCAATCAAACCCGACCGAATGGCATTGCCTTTTCGGCAGACGAACAAACGCTTTATGTGGCCAACTCAGATGCAAATAATAAAGTCTGGTACGCCTATTCAGTTCTCCATGGCATTATAGGCAATCCTCGAGTTTTTTATGATGTCAATAATCAAACTGCAACTGGTGCAGCGGATGGGATGAAAGTCGATGTGAATGGAAACATATTTGCGACTGGCCCCGGAGGAGTCTGGGTTTTCAACACAGAAGGAACGCATCTTGGCACTATTAAACCCGATGAAGTTCCCGCGAATGTTGCCTGGGGGGATGATGGCTCAACGCTATACATGACGGCTCGAACAGGACTATATAGAGTGCGCTTAAACACTATTGGTGAAATTCCATAATAGTTAAGAAAGATGAACTATCCATTATTCCGCTGGAAAATGTGCCGTTAATGCGGAAAAATAGCATCACGAATGGTTATAATTAATATTCTGAAGATCAAATTCTTTAGGATCACTGAAATTGTTTGGAAATAAACATGAAAAAGAAATTACTAGGGTTATTTACTGGATTCTTCCTTTCCATCAGCGGCACCAATTTTGCCCAGTCGATAGACACTATAGTGCTAAATGTCTACAAGGAACCAACCTGTGGTTGCTGCAATGGTTGGATAGATCACATGAATGACAACGGTTATACAACCGCTTTTCACCATCCCACAGATATTCAAAAACTGAAGGATGAGTTCGGCCTAAAAGATGAGTGGCGATCTTGCCACACTGCAGTGCACGAAACTGGCTACTTGTTTGAAGGCCATATTCCTGAAAAATTCATTGCTCAATTCCTAGCATCTCCTCCTGAAGGGGCGCTGGGCTTAGCAGTACCCGGCATGCCACTAGGTGGGCCAGGCATGGAAATTGGCGATCGTTTTACGCCTTACGATATTCTTTTAATTAATAAAGACGGCACTCACTCAGTGTTCTTCACTGTTGATAATCCATCCCAACAGAACTGAGATGAACAGCGGTAATAGCCATAACCCTTTTCGTTAAGAATTTGAGAAATCGAACAATTTAAATTGAGCAAAAATTCACACTAATGAGAATTAACTTTTACTCTGATTATTTAATTCCAACTACATAGCATAACCAGCTGTAATCATTTGGCGCCTCATCCACTTTGCTCCAAGTTGCATCTTCATCATCTTCAGTATCTTCCTCCCAGTATACGACGGCGTCTCTAAACCCTGCTTCCATTAACAACTCTCTAACTTCTGGAATTGTCCAGAAACGCCAGTCATACTGAAAAGCTTTCTTGATCTTACTGCCATCAGCAAATTTAAAGTGGATGTAGAATTTACAGTGGGAGTTTACCGGATTGAAGTAAGCTTGTTCCCAGTGATATTTGAACCCATTTTTGCCTTTAACAATTGTCCGCTTATCGACAAGATCACTATCATAACAATCCCTTCCCCCCATCATATCCATAACTATTACCCCCTCGGCGGCAAGGTTAGCGTAGGCAACCTTGAAATACTCAAGAACTTCTTCCCGGGTTTTAAATATCCAAAATGAAAAATTCTGTGCCGCCAGCACATCGACCTGTGGAGTGCTGCGTTCCCGCACATCTTGTTCCATCACAGTAACACGCCTAGAATCTTTTTCTTTTAGCTTATTGAGGTTGTTATTTTTACCCCACTGTAGGGTCTCTTCACATAAATCAACTCCCCAGGCGCTGCGCTTGGAATCAGACTCCACCCAGTAACAGCAAACTGCGAAGGTTCCACAAAAATCTTCACGAAGTTTTAAAGCCTTGCGATTGTATGCTTCCCGGAATGCCTGGTCGAAGATGTCAATTTCATGTTCCGGTTCCTGCACTGACTGTTGATAGCAATCAAATTTATCAGCCTTATCTGCGAGGGTTTGCTTATTTTGTTTTTTTTGTATCGGAGGATTTCTTTTAGCTTTCGACATCATCCAGTTGCCCTGTAAATAATTACTAACTTTATAAATTTTTTATTCTGTTACCCAAAATCCCCTTGGCTTTATATTTCGTTCCTTAGGGCAAGTTGATTTATTCGATCAGCAGCTCTAAATGCTAAAGCCATTATAGTCATTGTAGGCTGACCACGTCCGCCAGTAACCAAAGAGCTACCATCACACATAAATAAATTAGGAACATCATGGGCGCGGTGATCAGAATTAATCACTGATGTCGTCGGGTCGCTCCCCATCCTACAGGTTCCGAGTAAATGTACATTACCTGTCTGGCCCGTCTCAGGATAGGATCCATTTATGTTGCTTGCGCCTGCCGCCTCCATTAGCTCAATAGTTTTTTTCATAAACCAATCCATGGTAGCTAAGTCGTCAGGATGATCCATATAGGTGCATCGGAGTGCGGGCCTTCCAAAAGTATCCTGATAATTAGGATCAAGTGTCACATTATTTGTTGGAAGTGGCAGGGAGGTCGAATGACCATCAAATGCTGCACAATGAGAAAACTGATAAGCAAGACTGTCTTTAAATTCAGCTCCCCAGCTCGCAGTGCCAAATAAGTCCGGTGCAACTAAAGCGAATTCCATAGGTGTCCCTTGCGACGGATGACGACCATCGATACCCCCACCTCCGTAAAACCCTAAATGCTCATCGAGCTCATAATAATCATGCACCACTCGCGTTGTCGGCAAACTCTTCCAGGCATTTACAGGTTCATCGAAGATCCCCACCACAGAAGAATAACCATTGAACATTAAGTTTTGCCCTACAAAACCACTTGAATTAGCCAAGCCGTCTGGAAATATACTATTAGCCGACATCAGCAAGAGGCGCGGTGTTTCGGCTCCATTAGCACATAATACAACTGCTTTTGTTCGCTGCGCCTGTTCTACTCCCTCGCCGTCAAAATAAACAACTTCGTTTACCCGTCCATTCTCATCGATACTTATCTGAGAAACTGTTGCCATGGTTCGAAGCTCACAAGTTCCAGTCGATAGTGCTAAAGGAATCATTGTCGCCATAGATGAAGATTTTGCATTTACTTCACAACCATAGCCATTGCAGAAACCGCAATGAATGCAAGCTGGCCTACCATTATGTGCCTGAGAGAGTATTGCGACTGGCGCCGGATAGGGCGTCAAACCCAGCTTTTTTGCGGCTCTTTCCAACAATACATCAGAACCTTTGATAGGCATTGGTGGACAGGGATAATCTCGAGACCGAGGGGGATCCCAAGGACCTTGTAAACCAGAAACACCAATCTCCCAATCTACTCTAGTATAGTAAGGCTCAAGATCTTCATAAGTAATGGGCCAATCCGCAAAATTGGTTCCCGCTATTGTGCCGCGTACACTAGCCTCCATGAAATCAATAGGGCGAAAACGCCAAAAGTTACCGGAAAAATGCACACTGCTGCCGCCCACATTGTGCGCGTAACCTAAAACAGATTCTTGCAATTCTGCTTCTTCGCTTTCACTACGTCGAAAGGTTTGCCGATTACCACGACGTGTACTCCACACCAAATCATTGTTGTGCTCATAACCCCATTCGTCGTGCTTAAAATCCGATGCCTGTAGATGAGGACCTTGCTCAAGAACAACTACAGAATGACCTGCGGCTGCAAGCTCCTTCGCCAAAATACCACCAGCGGCACCAGAACCGACGACGACAAAATCCACTTCTTCTCTAGTATCAAAGCTGACTGATTTATTAAGGGCCTGGGGCATGGTTATTCTCCCAATTCCAAAAAATCAGCATCATAAAAGCTATAAGGCGGCGCCCACCCACCCTGATTCTGATAACCGATAAGTTGATAACCAATTAAGTCGCGATTTCCACCATATTCCGGTAATGAAAACATTCCAGCCACAGTAAGATAACGCAGCGTAGAAAAGAATGGTGTGTCTGTGATACCAGTAATTAATTGATCCTGCTGAGCTTCATCTAACAAATAAAAATAGGCAGAATCGTATTCAAGCACACTTGTCGTTTGAAGTTCTCGTAATCCTTCTTTTAATACAGCGAGTTCGTCTTCTCTTTTATCACCAAGCACATTGTCCATAAAATAAACAACGCCAGCCTCTCTTGCGCCCGCTGTTTCGGTCGTGGGAATTATTCTGGCTGCAATGGCGTCAAACTCGTATGCCTCTTTTTCAGTGAAGACCTGTAAGTCTTCCCCCGCCAAACGCATACGGTGAGCTTCACGACACGCCACCAATATCGCTGGCATCGATAAGAATATAATCGATTTGCTTGCTGTATCAGTTAGCGAATTTAAAAAGGCGCGGCGCGAGAATACTGCTTTCTTCACTCAATCCCCCGACTAGAGTATACAAAGTAACAACTGCAAGAAATCAGAAATACTTAAAGTCTATTGTAACACAGGCTCTTAACAGAAAAATTCTAGGCCAATAATGCTTCAGCTCTTTGCAATAAAGACTCCATAGAGTCTTTGGTAATTTCCCATACCGGATCTTGACGCTTGCCTCTCCGATGCAGCATCAAATTGAATCCTGTAATGATAGCAAACTTGTATGCCGCTAAGGCTCTGAACCAGGCAATCTCGGGCAATTCTGAGCCCCAAGATTCTTCATACATAGTTATTAGTTCCTCCGCATGGGGCATGACGTGATCGCTATGATTTGAATCTGCCCAGGCAACAGGATCGTTAAAAGTTGCGAACCAACCAATGTCATTCAAAGTTGAACCAACGCCAACCAACTCCCAATCAATTACAGCAAGCAGCTGAAAAGAATTAGAATAAAATAAATTCGACCATTGAAAATCGCCGTGAAATATTCCAACTGGAGTGTCGGCCGGCAAATTTCCCAACAATAACTGTTTAACTTTCGCGGCCAAATTTAATTTTTCAGAATCCGCGGCCTTTTCCACAAAACGATCCCATCGAATTACATCTTCCTGGAGGGAAATTGGTTTCCCAAGATAAGGAGCTAATTGGTGATCGATTCGATGAGTTTCTACCAAAGCATTAATAGCTTGCCTAGCCATTGAGATGCGACGTGCTGGATCTAAGCTTAAGATTCGATCTTCTTTAACCCTGATTACATCTCCTTCTAACTGAGGAACAATAAAGTAAGGCCGACCAAACCATTGTGGATCATCCCCAGACCATTTCACCTGACAATGGGGAACAGAATCAGGCAGCACATTAAGCGCAGCGACTTGTCTCAGCACATCAGCCGTTCCTTGCAACTTAACATTTGGCGGGGGCAAGCGAATGTACCACTTGTGAGTTTTGTCAGCTTGCACTACGGAGAAGCCATAGGAGAACCCGGCATGCCCCGGCATTGCGAATACCTCTCTTACCTCAACGTCGTCATCGTCATAATGAAAACGACTAAAAGGGCGCAGGTGCCTTTCTAAATCTTCAATTTTCATATATAAGAAACTCGCATCACTTTGTGACACGAACTTTTGTTTAAGAGATAAAAGATTCTATCTTACATTACGACAATTAGGTAGAAATTCGCTTGAATTGCAAGCGATGAATCAGCATTATAGTTAAACATTAGAACTACTAGATGCATGGAACTTCATCAAATGTATTCGCGTCGTCACTTTCTTCAGAAGGCTTCTCTGTTTACTGGCACTTTTGCGGCGATGAAACTTGGGGATGTTTTCGCGCAGAGTACAGTTGCTGATCGCAATGTTCTAGTACGAAACATGGAAGTATTTACGGTTTCTGTCACTAATAGAACAAACTGGATTATAGTCAGCTTAACTGGCAGCAATGGTATCAAAGGCTTAGGGGAAGCCTCATTGGGAAGAAGAATCGAACTGAATGAGTTAAACCAATTTTATCGCTTAGTAGAAGGTGAATCGGCATTCGATATCCAACAGTACCGACAACGAGGATGGGAGCAAGCATCTTCAGGGCAACGTGGATTGGCTACGGCCTTCAGCGCTATCGAACAGGCCTTATGGGATCTGATCGCCAAGTCACTTGAAGTCCCTTTTTACAACCTGGTTGGCGGCCAGATGCGCAGTAACCTGCCAGTTTATGCCAACATTAATCGAGTCACCGCTGAGCGTGGGCCTCGAGGGTTCGCTGACAATGCAGAGCAAGCAGTGGCCGAAGGGTTCACGTCTATCAAGGCCGCGCCTTTCGATGGTTTCCCCGCCCTCGATTCTCCTGCGCGAGAGATTCAGGCAGCGAGACAACTTGGAATAGATTGCATTTATGCAATGCGAGAAAGAGTGGGAGATGATATTGCAATCAAGATCGACGCACATAGTTTTTTTGATACGCAATTGTCTATCGATATTGCAAAAGAATTAAGAGCTGCGAATTTAAGTTGGTACGAAGAACCTATTGCACCGACTCAAGTCGAAAACACCAAATTAATTCATGATGTAATTACACAGACCCTCGCCGGCGGAGAATTTCTTTTCGGTATTGACGGCTTCAAATCTCTATGTGAAATAAACGCAGTGGACATAATCATGCCCGACGTTAAACATTGTGGAGGCATGTGGGAAGCAACTAAAATTTCTGCATTAGCGGAAACCTTTGGTGTCAAAGTTTCACCACATAATCCCAGTGGACCAGTCTCGACTGCAGCTTCTGTCGCCCTCTGCGCAGCAATTCCCAACTTCGATATTCTCGAATACCAATGGGGCGAACAGCCTTGGCGATCTTTACTAGTGGAGCCAACGGAACAATTTACAAACGGCACCATCATGGTTTCCACCGAGCCAGGATACGGCATCAGTCTAAACCAACAAGTGCTAGAAGAGCATCGGCTTTAAAACCCCTGACTGAATTCGTAGCCAAATAGTGCTATCGATAAAGTGGTGACTTTTGACTAGCTCACATTTCGTAAAGGATTTAGAATTGCTACTACAACAAGAAACTGGAGAAAACCATGCTAAAACGAAAGTTCATGGCATTTGTTGGCAGCCTAATTATTAGTACATTGGGGCCCTTTTCCGCTAACGCCCAGTTACCAGATCAGAATGGTGATTCTTATCTAACAAAACTAACCCCCTGGGGTGATCCAAACATTCAAGGTGTTTGGGACAGACGAACCATCACGCCATTAGAGCGCCCCGAACGGTTTGCCGGTACCGCATTTTTTACACCTGAACAAATCCGAGCTTATGAACGTGAGAGTGCGGCCCGCGAGGATGGTCGCCCGCTAGATTTGGGTCGAGGAGGGATTTCGGTGCATGATCCGAACGATCTTGACTATGGTTCTAATGTTGTAGCGACTGGCCAAACTTCTTTAGTAGTCAATCCCTCGAATGGTCGCATTCCAGCTTACACCGAAGCCGCGACTGCGAGAGCTGCGATAGCAAATAGAGCAAGGGAAAGGCGTGGACCAGCCGATAGTTGGACTGATCGAACCTTGAATGAGCGATGCATAACTTGGGGCATTCCTCAAAGCATGCTACCTCAAGCCTACAACAACAATTTGAAAATTATTCAGACTGCTGACCATGTCATGCTCTATATCGAAATGGTGCATGACGTGCGCATTATTCCGATCGATGAGCGCCCACATCTACCGGAAGCCATAAAGCAATGGCATGGTGATTCACGTGGTTATTGGGAAGAAGATACATTGGTAGTAAGAACAAAAAACTTCTCACCCAAATCCAGTTTTCGTCGAGCGGATGTTAATCTAGAAATTGAAGAACGCTTTCGCCGCAACAACGAAGACCTAATGGAATATTCATTAACAATTATGGATGACACCACTTGGGAGAGAGATTGGACCATTTCTTATCCAATGATTCGTGGCGACCAACCTATTTTTGAATTTGCTTGCCATGAAGGAAATCATGGCCTTCGCAATATTCTTTCTGTAGCCAGAAACCTAGAAAAACAATCCACTGAAAAGTAGGCCCCTGCTTTCCTAATAAAAATCAACCGATAATGATGTGATAACGTAGCGTCGTCATTTCGCTGCCAATTTATTCAAGCCAAAAGCTCCAGTAGTGCTTCGGCAACCATATCTGGCCGATGCGCTGGCAAGTCATGCCCTGCTCCATCTGCAATTCGTCGAGCCCGCAAATTAGAGAAACGAGACTGATCGCCTGCTGGATTTGTGGATGGCGGACCAAAACCACTCTGAGCTGCACGTAACACAATGGCAGGTACTGAAATAACAGGTCGCTGCGCAAGTTGCCTCTCCACCTCTAAAAATCGATCCTCTCCCGGTGCGTTCAAATGACGATGACGATAGGAATGAATAACAATGTCGACAAAATCAGGGTTATCAAAGGAGTCCGCTGAACGGGCATAATCTTCGTCACTGTAAGGCCAGGCCGGGGACCAAGCATTCCAAAGATGCCGAATGATATCGTGGCGATTCTGCGCTAATCCTCGAATGCCCCGTTCTGAATTGAAATACCATTGATACCAAAGCATGGCCTCTAAAGCAGCGGGCGCCGGTCCGCTAGGCGTAATTGTGTCCTGAACAGAATAGCCACCACAGGCAACTTGAGCAACCACTCTGTCTGGATGCAAGATTGCTGCTATGCAAATCGCTCGATTACCCCAATCAAACCCCGACGCTGCAAATTGATCGATACCGAGAGCATCCGCAAAGTCGATTAAATCCTGGGCAATCGCAGCCTGCTCCGCCATGCGTGGAGCATCTGCATCAAGAAACCGAGTCGGCCCATACCCTCTAATGTAAGGAACTAGAATGCGATACCCCGCATCTACTAGAAGTGCCGGCACTCCATCAAATGAACGCGGGTCATAGGGAAAACCATGAACTAAAAAAATCGGAAATCCAGCGCTTGGCCCGTGCTCTTCATAGGCTATTTCCAGCACATCAGTTCGTACTGTTTTAATCTCAATTGGTGCTTGCGCGTATAAGTTTTTCGAAGTGACTGTCTTTACGCTTGCTGCCACAACACCAGCAGACTTAATAAAATCCCTTCTAGTAGGCGCCATTAGCCTCTCCTTTAAAATATAGCTATAGGATTTACTGGCGACCCTGTGCCATTGGGAATTGGGAGGGGTGCAATTGTTAACATGAACTCCCATCGATTTTGAACAACGGCCATAGCAGCTAATGCGTCAAGATCTGACCGGTCGATCAAGTGGATGCCAAGCATAGTCAGGGCAAAATCATGCAGAGCTAGGGTCGGTAAATCACCTGCTGGGCGCGGCGTATATCCAGGAGTTTCCCAACCTAAGATCGAAATATCTCTTTCTCGCAACCAGGGAATAACATTGTTATCGAGACCTGCTGCTGCTTCCCAAGTATCAAAAGACCCTTCTACTTCCCGTCGTGCCCAACGCCCCCAACGAAACAACATGGCATCACCTGATCCCACTTTGACACCCGCCATTGCTTCCCAGGCTTCCAAGTCAGCAACTGTTACTCGATAACCTGGCTGCAAATAATCGACGCCTTTTAACCTTGGAATATCGTAGAGAACACCACGGGTTACGATTCCATCTTTCATAGTGAGGACAGAATTCACTAAGGCCCCGTCTTCCATAGTGACGGTGTCAGCCATGTCAACACCGTTCCACATTTTGCCATCGAAAAACCGATGCCCAAAACCATCGATATGGGTTGTACCTAATCCGTGAATACAACGAAAGGCAATTCGATCACTCGCACCACTCGGTGTTGCATTAACCATCTCCCAATCCACAGGACAGGGATTGTCCACACTCTCGACATTATCAGTGTTTCTCGCCAAGGAAACGGTAACTCCACTTAGGACTAAGGAAGCTGCCTCAGTGCGTTTCGCCGGCGTAATTAAATTGAGTGTGCCAATTTCATCGTCTGCGCCCCAACGGCCCCAGTTATTTATATTTTGCTTCCAGTCTTCGAATTGGGCCTGAGAAACGAATGGCAGATCTTGCTGGGCCAAAACTATATATTGAGAATTGAAATTTATAACAAAAGGCATTAGACCTAATACTAAGGTTAAACCTAGCAGTTTTAAGTTGCGCATTCTAAACTCCTTGTTGCTACTCAATAGTTAGAAAAATTGCGTTGAACACGGTTCATCTCAAATATTGGTCGAGAAAATCTTTGACGATTTTCATCATTTGTTTGGAAAAGATTCCAGAACCATGACCTGCACCATTCACCCGGTAGAAGGTAACTTCTTTACCCGCTTCCCTCAGCTCCTTATAAAGGAGAGTACTTTGGTTAAAGGGTACCAATTCATCGATATCTCCGTGGACAATTAAAAATGGCGGCAAGGGTCTGTCGCTTGAGATGTAATTAATCGGATTGTAGCCGGCTACGATCTCTGCCACGGCCTGCGTTTGAATTGGGCCCCCAACAACCAGTGATTCTGGAGAACTTGCATGACTATGATTTATCTGGCTCGGATAATCATCCATTCGCCGAAAATCTGTCGGACCAAAAAAATCAATTACGGCTTGTACGTCGCTCGATTGATCAAGATTATCCTGAGTTAAGAACGATCCTACGCCCACACTGGCGCCCACCAAAGCGGCAAGATGACCTCCGGACGAAGTCCCCCATACCGCGACTTTACTGGGATCCAGCCCATATAGCTCTGCATTAGCACGCATAAAACGGATCGCAGCTTTAACATCTTGAACTTGAGCCGGTGCGATAGCTTCACGGGAATGGCGATATTCAACACTGGCGATCACATAACCGGCGCGAGCAAAGTTTACAAAATTAGGCAAGCTTCTATAGACATTTTGAGGAAGCCAGCCAGAACCTTGAATAAACACAACCAAAGGGTATGGGTTCACTGAGTCTAAGCTAGGCAACATAATGTTAAGCACTAGCTCTCTCTCACCATAACTGGCATAGACCACATCGTGTATATACGTGACCGGATAGCCGTCAAAGATAGCATCAATTTCGATTACGCCGGCTGGCCTCTCATCTGAAGAAGGAATCTCAATTCCTAAATCTCGCACTTCATTTAAACTCTGCGCTATTCCTATTGACGGGTTTACAAACAAAATAATCAGCATTGAGATTAAGTTATTCAATCCAAGTTGGCTTCGACTAAATATTCTGAGAAAAAAAATCATGATAGTTAATAGTATTTAACAATTTGTATGAGAAGGTGATCTGATTTTCCATTAACTATTACAATCAACCATCATAGCTTACACGATATATAACATTTGCCATGTCATCAGAAATCAAAACTGATCCATCCGGCATACTTAATATATCAACTGGTCGACCCCAATGGCTTTGACCTTGCAGCCACCCATCAATAAATGGGGAGTAGGAAGAAATTGATGTATTGTCTGAACTAACTAGCCCCATCATAACTCGGTAACCCTGCTTTTCAGAACGATTCCATGAGCCATGTTCAGCCCAAAATACAGTGTTGCCATAATTACTGGGAAATTGTTCGCCCCGATAGAATGCTAAGCCCAAAGGAGCAACATGCGCCCCGAGCTTTAATACTGGTGGAACAAATTCGTTAGCACTGCGCCCACGACCGAAATTTGGATCCGGCAAATCTCCTTGGTGGAAGTAAGGAAAACCAAAGTGTTGACCCTCACTGCTCATACGATTTATTTCACAGGCAGGTATATCATCACCCATCATGTCACGCCCATTATCGGTGAACCAGAGCTCGCCAGAGATTGGATGAAAATCGAAGCCAACAGTATTTCGAATGCCGCTGGCAACAATTTGCAAGTCTGTACCATCAAGATTCATATTCAGAATTTTTGCAAAAATCTCTTCTTCTTCACAAACATTACATGGAGCACCAACGGGAAGATATATCTTTCCATCTGGCCCTACTTGCAAGAATTTGAAACCATGATGACGGCGATTCGGCAAAGAATCATTTAAAGTTTCTGTCGATTGGGGCTCGTTTAATTTTTCACCGACATTCGTTATCTTGCTGACACGGCTGATTTCGCCGATGTAGAGATCTCCATTGTGATAAGCGACTCCGTTTGGCGTATTCAAACCTTCAGCAATAGCTATTACCGCATTACCTTGCGCATTTCCATCAGGATTAGTTATCGCCCATACTCTACTGCGCAAACTACCGACAAAAACAGTGTTGTCCGATCCTAGCGCGAGTTGTCGCGGGTTTTCAATTTCTGCATAAATCGAAATCGAGAACCCGTCTGGCAAGCTTAAACTCTCTAAGTCAATTTCCTGAGCCAGACAATTTGTTGCCAGAAAGCTGGCAATGATCAAGACCGTTTTTTTCATTACAGAACCCCAATCTATCTGTTTAAGAACTAATGCCGAATATATTCAAATCACTATAAAACACGGCGCTGGGAAATACATCCGGAACTTAAGGCTGTTCGGTCATTCGTGCTGCTCTGAGCATATTTTCCAAGGCATAGTTGCCTTCATGACAGGCAAATTCATAAATAGGTGCATTTAAAAGCGACATATTTGTTTTGACGGTAATTTTGTCGGTAAAAGTAGTTGGGTCGTCGATAGTGAATTCATAATCCAAAGCGTTTCCTTCCACTCTAGTAAACCTTTCGGTTAAGACCATGTTTTCAGCACTACCGTAGGAGTCCGTTCTCAAAAATAGACTGGCTAATTTGTTGGTAAAGTAGCGTGTCTCGACCACTAAGGTGTCATCTTCCCACTTCCCTCTAGAAGAGCCGGTCCAACTACGAATTTTCTCAGTAAGAAAAGGTCGACCGTCCAACGGAATGATCCGAGGGTCATTACCAAGTTCAGATTTAATCAAGACATAGTCGCGAGTCTGCAAGATTTGAATATTATTATTGTAAGAGTTTGCTTTGATATAAGGCGCTAAGGTTTGGGGAAAAGCCATACAACGGGAAGCTAATCCAAAATCTTCCGGTCGATCACAAGACACTCCACCCCAGGATATACGGACTGGCCTGTCAGCAATGACGACACCCCCATAGTTACAAGGATTAGATCCTGGTGGCGAGTGTTGAGTGGTCACATTGTTGATTGTCGCCGGAATTTTACCATCAGGCGGGTAAACAATGAGCGAGGTTCGAATATTCGGGTAGGGTTCGTCGTAGAAAGACCAAAACAAATTATACGCGCCAGTATCGTTAGTAGGAACATTCAAGATCCGCTCTGACATATTCGCTTCACTGCTGTCTCGGCGCTGCTGGCCATTTTCGAAACCGGTGTTTCTTGCCGCTATTTCTTCTGCATTGAGATATTCACGCATACCAAAACGATCAGGTCGTTCAAAGGGTGTCGAATCATTAAAATTCCACACGCCATTCAAGTCAGGCTGATCATGCTCAGTCCGAGTAACAATATAGTTTTGCGCCGCAGCAGAACTAATCCAAACAAAACCATAAAGAGATATTAAAAAAGAAAAAATTGATTGGTATTTCATAACTACTTTTTATGCCTTAATAATTCTCTTAAAAGGCGGCACTTCATCTGGCAGTACTACCAAGGAATGCCGATGTTGTTTTGCAGCTAACCGCAATAGATGATGAGAAATTAGCTTTGGTGAAACTCATTATAAAATCCGGCAACTCAAATTTTGGGTTTCCCAGATTCAGGCTTCCATCATTTCCGGTCGCTGCTGAAGAAAGTCTGTGATCTGATCATAAGCAAGACCAAACTCCAGAACTTTTTTATCTTCACCGAAATTACCCATGACTTGCATACCCATGGGTCGACCCTGGTTATCAAACCCAACAGGGATGTTGATTACAGGGATCCCCGCAAGACTACCCAGAATGACGATTTCCATCCAACGATGGTACGTATCCATTGCCCGACCCTCTATTTCGCTAGGCCATTGAGTTGTTTTCGGATAAGGAAAGACTTGGGCGGTTGGTATTGCAAGAAAATCATACTGCATAAAGAGGCGTTCTACTTCCCTTAGCCATTCGCCACGAATGGCATTCGCTCGCGCTCGATGCCCCTCAGTTAATATCTGAGATTGTTCGATTTCCCAGACCAAATCTGGCTTAAGCATGTCTCGCGTTGCAGGATCATCATAAAATCGCTTAAAACTCGCTCGCCCGATGTGACGCAACGTGGTCCAGCAGAACCAAAGATCATCAAAATTAAACTGGGGAATAACGGATTCAACATTGGCGCCAGCATCAGATATTTTAGATAGACTGGCCTCGCACAAAGGCTCTATGCCTGACTCTAAAGCTAGGTAGTTATCAAGATCACCAAGCCAGGCTATGCTCATACCTGATAGATTCATCGGAGTGAAGTTTGCTCCCACATCTTTAACAGCGATAGTTTTGAGGAATTGAATTGTATCTGCTGTGCTTCTTCCCATGGGCCCAGAAGTTGAAAGCGGTCGCTGACTGGCATCGCGACCAGACATAACATTCGTACTTGGGCGATAACCAATTACATTGTTAAACGCACCGGGATTTCTTAAAGAACCCATCATATCGCTGCCATCAGCCACAGGTAACATCTGTGTTCCCAAGCCACTGCCGGCTCCACCACTGCTGCCGCCAGAAGTTAATTCAGGGTTATAGGCACTCCCAGTTGCCCCGTACACAGGATTGTAGGATTGGGAACCAAGACCAAATTCTGGCGTATTGGTTTTACCAATAAAGATCGCACCCGCAGCACGAATCCGAGCCACCATAGCACTATCTTGTTCCGCGATGCGGTCTTTATACATCAATGAACCGCTAGTAAAGGGCATGCCTTTAACAGCTGTTAAGTCTTTTACAGCATGGGGCATGCCATGCATCCAGCCACGGTATTCCCCCCGAGCTAATTCTGCATCGGCAACTTTGGCCTGATTAAGTAAATCATCATCACTTGCGAGAGCCACAATTGCGTTATATCTATGGTTGTACTTATGAATGCGCGCAAGATAAGCCTGCATTACTTCGACGCAACTCGCATGCTTTTGTTTTATCGCTATTGAAAGCTCAAGTGCAGTGAGGCTTGTTAGCTCAGAAGACATAGTAGCAGCCAATAGGTTAGTGTTAATTGAGCACGGCAATGTTAATGCTACACTGAGTTTGCCGCTGTTTGCTAAAAATGTTCTGCGTTTCATTTTTCCACCCCTTGAGTTTCATTCGATTTAAGATGATGGATTGCTCTATTGCGACTGCCCGGGTGCATATGTTGGTCCTTATTCCTAGAAGCGTTGCTAAACTCACTATCTACTGCTTCGACAAATTCGGGAGATGCGAGCAAATGCCAAGGCTTAGTGTTATTCCAGAATTCCAAAAAGTATGGAGAACTCGATAATTCTACCGCTACACTTCTAGCGGCTTGTGCAGCAAGCCCTTCTTCCTTTACCACATTGGCACTTACAAAATTGGAGCGCTGAGTATTTATAAAATTTACCCAAATATTATCAAAGCGTGCTACGTCAACCCGATCTAATTCTTTCCCATCTCTCATTGCTAACCAGAGTGCCATCATGTCACGGCTCTGAATAAATTGGCTTCTCTAGATTCCGATTGATTCCGCATGTTTACTAATAGCTGCCGCCTTCTGCAACGCATTGGCCTCAATCATGGATTTGTTATTATGGCGAACCTGAATAAGCAAAATTAATAGCGCAGTTACCACGGCTAGTGCGCCAACGACTTCTCCCATAGCTCCTATCGCATCCCAATTCATCTTTTTAGGTTCCTTGCTTTGCCGTAGTTCGATTATTCATCAACTAGACTCAAAGACCAAGCTTGCTTATGCTCTATGGAAAGTCCATTTACCATTTGAGGCGCAGAATGCGTATAAATAATAACACTCCGAAATTGATTATCTTGGCTGCAACCATAGCTATAGGGTTAATTGGCGGCAATATGAGTGCCAATGCCCAAGATGATTCACAGGATAACACTCGCGACCCCATTCTAGAATTAGTTGGCCGCCTTGAATTGGAAAGTTATAAAGCTGTAATTCAGGGCCTCGCCGAATTTGGCGATCGACGCCAGGGCACAGAGCGGAATCGACTTGCTGTCGACTGGATCGAAGAACAGCTTCAAGCTGCTGGTTGCAGCAATATCGAACGCCTTCACTATGTATTTAACCCCGAACCAAGACCGCCTCGACAACTGCCTTTGCAACCAACTGCACCTATTGAACTGACAACACCTACAGGAGGAAATGTTGGTCGGAATGGAAGCGGTCCCGGAGGATCTTCGATTTATGGTTATCGTGCCCCCACAGGTGTCAATCGAGATTTAATGGCCCAACCAAACGAACGTATTCGCGAGTTAAATCGGGAAGAACCGACGAATGGTCCTCGCAGCCAAGTATATTGCACCAAAGTTGGTTCTACCCGCCCACATGAAATGTATATATTAGGAGCACATATGGACGGTCATGGTGTGAATGAGGCAGTTAACGATGACGCATCAGGAACGGCATTAGTGATGGAACTTGCGCGAATCTTTAGTTCTCCGGATGTGGAAACGGACGTGTCGATTCGCTTTGCCTTGTGGAATAACGAAGAAACTGGGCTGAATGGTTCCGCTGCCTATGTTGAACAGCGCAGGGAACTCCAAGGAATAGAAAACCCAGCTAATTCTGGCGAATATCCAGAACCTCGTTGGTTAGGCATGATCCAGCATGACATGATGCTTTGGGATCATGGGGCTCCCGGCGCCGATGGAGAAGTTAGTCGCGACCAAAGGCCGGAGGCGGACGTTAACATAGAATTTCAATCAAATTCTGGTCTTGTCGAGGAATCGATGAAACTAGCATTTGCATTCAAAGCGGCGGCGGACGAATATAACACTGACTATCCAGCTACGGTTGGTCCCCACATGACCAACACTGATTCGACGCCCTTCATGAACGAAGTGGCATCGATTAGTTTGCGCGAAAATGAACGGGGTGCCCACACGGGAGCTGGCTGGAATCCAACTTGGCACACACCGCTAGATGTGTGGACCATGTTTAGTGACAGTGATTTTCGTCTTGGCTTAAATGCAGCACAAACAACCCTGTCAGCAATTGCTAAACTTACGGGCGCAAGCATAAAAAATTAATAAACAGAGATCCAAAAAGATCGGAGTATGCGCTACGAATACTACCCCGACCCTTTTTAAAGTACTTGACTAGTCTTGCTGCCCTTCCTGCCCTAGTGATTCCAGTGTGCGCCAGCCGCCTAAAATCCCAGCCATACTGTAATTTCCTTCGTGACAGGCGTATTCATATATTGGTAGCTCTGCCCTCACCATTGGGAACATTACGGTCCATGGTTCGGTCCAAGTGGTGGGATCTTCGATGGTAAATTCATAATTCAGCGTGTCTGCGTCAATCATCCAGAATTTCTCTGTAAGTCGCATGCTGGCTGAAGAATTTCCAAAAGCGGTATCCCTAGCAAAATTTCTGGTTTCAATGAGCAGAGTATCCCCTTCCCAATGACCGACAGAATCTCCTTCCCATTTACGCGGTACATCTCTATGCACAGCGTCATCTAATCGAACCGGCCGAATATTGTGAATCATTTCATTGTGCATCATGAAATACCCATCGGTTTGAACTATCTGCAAATTATTATTGTAAGCACTGGGAATCATTGGCGGACCCGAATTGAATCCCATAATGCAGCGTTCAGCCAATGGGCGCACTTCGATGCCCTCCGCCAAACGAGCAGCTGCTCTTCTCTCTGAAATTCGCTGTTGTGCAACTTCCGTAAGTGCAGGTATGCGGCCATTGGCGGGGCTGGTAACCAACGAAGTTCGTCGGTCGCCCAAAATTTCCTCTCCACGGTCATACCAAAATTGATTGTAGTCCCCTGTGGTGGTGGTATCGGTAAAATTATCTCGATCACGCCGCTCTCTTTCTTCCTCTTCAAATATTGCCGCTTCTTCGGCCGTAAGAACGGACTTATTACCTAATGCTTCAGGACGTTGAAATGGAGTTATTGTGCGAAAATCCCAGGTACCCTGCATGTCTGGCAGACCATTTTCTAAACGGGGGATTTCGGCTGCCTGGGCGGAGAGTGCCGTGGGTGCAGAGAGAATCACTAGTAATATAACTTTCCCTGCTGCTTTCTTTTGGCTATTTTGAATCTTCATTCAAACCTCCGATCTTATTGAGCAATTGGGTTTAGTAAAGGAAAATTTATCTAGCCTCAAAAATTACGCCTGCCAATTCAATTAATCAAGTGCCTATAAGAGAATTGCGGGGATTATTTTCGGCAGTCCGGACTTAAGGCGCTGAGATTAGCTTGCGCACTAATCGAGCATACCCAATTGAAATATCCGCTGAATCCAGCACACCTCGCATTTTAAGTGCTCGATGAAAGTCCGCAAGGTGATACTTTGGTACTGAAGGAACGAGATGGTGTTCCAAATGGTAGCAAACGGAGTTTGGAGCAACGGTCAGCCGCTCCCACCAACTAGGGATAGTAGTCCGCGTATTCATAAGTGGGTCGTCATTAAATAAATCAGGAACTGCAGCATGTTCCGCCAAATTTCGAATTCGACTAAACACCATGTAAAAGCTGAAGTAAGAAACAACCCAGAGCAAATACAACAATGGCATACCTAGCGCAGCTAACCCGATTAAAAGAATTAGATTGACAGTGATTGGGGCATGAAATCGCTTTACTAGCTGCCTCAAACTGAATCTAGTTTTGCTGGCGTTATCGAGATAAAAAATTTTGTTGGCATTAAAAACGATACGGAAATAATTCCATGTTGTTTTTCCCGAAACATCCCTCATGACCTTCCTTTTCAGTGATGCTGAAGACACTGGATAACGTTGGTAACGGTGTAGGTCCGGATCTTCCTCTGATCCGATTTTGCGATGATGCTCAAGATGATTTTTCATGTAGTCATCAATGCGATAAAACACAGGAGCCGCTGCAATCCATTTACCCATCCATTGATTTAATGCCTTGGTCTTAAACAAAGAACCGTGACCACATTCATGCATTAATACGCCCAGCCCAAGCTGGCGACCACCTAACAAAACAATAGCCAGCAACGCACTTAGCGGATTCGGCCAAGCCGCAACAATGGCGAAGGAAAAAGCAATAATCCCCCAATTTATCAGAAAGGCAAGCCAGCCATGGAAATCACTGCGCTGGCAGAACTCCTGAATTTCTTCCCGACTGAAACAATCAGTGACTTTCATTTTATGCTCTTCTGGGATTCAAAGCCTTACATTAGCTCCAGCCCATACTACTAAAAAATGGTGCCACATTAACTAATTATTTCCTGGACCAAATACTCGTCTTGTTGACAAGAAAAGGAACTACACTATTATGAGCCGCAATCAGCAAAATCGCCCCCTACTAAGGAGATATTTTTTGCCTATTTGTAATTACCTCGTTTATGGAGAGACTTTATGGAGCTAACTGCTTTAATTACCCTTGCCCTGCTTATTGAATATTTTATCTTTATGATGTTGGTCGGTGCTGCCAGAGGAAAAACTGGCATAAAAGCCCCTGCAACAACAGGAGACCCCTTCTTCGAAGCTACACTGCGGGTTCAACAAAACACCTTAGAGCAATTAGTTTATGTGATTCCATCACTTTGGATTTGTTCTTATTTTCTAAATGAGCTTTTAGCAGTAAGCCTTGGAGCAGTCTTTCTCATCGGGCGTATCATTTTTTGTGTGGGCTATCGCACCGCGCCGGAAAAGCGCGCCATAGGCTTTATGACTGGCTGGTTGGCTTCAATTGTATTAATTCTCAGCGCTTGCTGGGGGGTAATTGGCAGCCTGCTCTAAAAACCAAGGAATGAAAATTTTCTGGGCAGCAATGCTTGCGGAGTTTACACTTAAGCCGCAAGCATGAGATCCCTCGGCTCTATCTTTATCAAAGTATCATTAATCAAGGCCTAGCAGTTTCGCCGGATTCTGTTTAGCCATTACATCGATTTGCTGTTGTGAGATTTCTCTTGATATTAATGCAGCAATGAATGCACGCATCCCGCTTGCGTGATCTGGATTACCTTCCTGCCCGAAATCAGAGGAGATAATAAAATTTTCAGCCCCGACTGACTGAATGACTTCCACATAGTCATTTAATATCGGCGGATCGGTATAAGCTGCCAGCCAATCTAACTCCATGATCGCACCAGTAGCAGCCATCTGCTGAATCTGACTGAAGCTCGCACCTTGACCAAAAACGTGAGTTATTAAAATATTTTCTACACCTTCAGCTCTAGCGAAAGGTATGAGTGCCAACACTTCTTGCGGCGAGGAGTGGCCCATTGCTAGCACTAAATTATTCTTAGCAATAAGTGAGAAAACCTCAAGCAATCCTTTTACGGGCTTACCATCTTTCATTACTGGAACAAAAGAGTCAATTATCCCTTCTTTGGTTATAAAAAATTGCGAATCAAAGGTTGGTAGCCAAACAACTTTCCCTCGCCCGCCACTAAATGCTGCCATTTGCCGGACTGCTTCTGGGTTTATCCCCCCAACCGACCTGTTGAGAGCAACGCCTCCAAAAACAAGTAAGTTATCAACTAGCTGCGCAGCAAGTGCCGCGCGATCGGCGGTCATAGTGAAATGATTTTTAAGCAGAATCCCCCGAAGACCTGCATTTTCGGCCATTTGGACAGCCTCCCAATCATTCATGGCGCGAGGTCTGGAGTCAGGGCCTGCATGGACATGCATATCGATCACACCGGTGAGATCAATGTTCTCATTTTGACCCAGACAGGAAGTGCTGATCAGCAAACCTACCACTGGTAATAGGCAGGATGTATTTCTCATCATTTTTAAGGAGCCTGACAAGCAAAATTCTTGGCTTCGTCAGTGCTGCCACTGCCACCGTAGACCGCTACTTCGGGGAAGGGGCACAAAGGCCTACTTCTATCTACAACGCCGTCAGTACGATGTATAGCCACAATACTATCCGGGGCCTCACCATGTTCTACCCAGTTTTCAAGAGCGGTCAGTGAATCGAAAGTGTTAGGCCCAGGACCCCCGGCACAGTGACCCATACCAGGCGCCATAAACAATCTCAAAGAATTATGGATATTGTCACGTCCCCCCATAACTCTCACAACTCTCTCATAGTATTGAGTAGCATTTGCAGGAGAAATTTGTGGATCACTCCATCCATGATAAGCGATTAGCTTGCCACCACTTTCTACAAAGTCGAACAGGTCTGGACTTAACGCATTTAGAGTATCGTCATCTTTCCTTTCCCCAGCCCCTGCATCACGTTCAAAATTAAATTGATCGATCGTCCAATTCTCGTCTTCAAATACTAAATAACGAAACTGATCTAACCCCGTAGCTCGAGCAGAGTTTGTCCACCCAAAATCGGTCCAGCCTAACTCACTTCCAGGTAATAGACCGGTTATAGCTCGACCAGTCCTAGGGTTTACAGGGGAGGAATAGATCATCTTAGCAGTATTAACCTGTGCTTCTGACAAACAAGCCCCAGCGTTTTCGCCATCGCATTGCAATACTTCGGGATCGAATTCACACTCAGCTGGATTCCCGATTAAGCCATCTTGCACCCCGTCGCTGCTATCGCAAAAATCTAACGCGGTCCGATAAAGCAGCTCCCGCTCAGATGATTCTAGCTGCGCAGTCGGATTTGCTTCTAAATGGGCAGCAATTCTTAAAGAGGCAGAAGCCCTTCCAGTCCAATCTAATCCAGGTGCACCGGCAACTATGCCATCGAAATCTTCCGGAAACCGCTGTGCCGCTTTCATAGCTTGACGACCACCGGCTGAACAACCGGTAAAATAGGAATGTCGTAGACCTTCATCATAAAAAGTGTCGACTAAAGCCTTGGAAGTTTTTGCCATTTCATGGACCGCTCGCCAGGCGAAATCATAGATTTTCTCGGGATGACCAAGAGCAAAACTTGCCGTATTACCAAGATGACCAGTGTCTGTCGAACTGGCCGCATAACCCCGGGTCAATGGCATTCCCAGTGCTGAGTGACGAATATTTCCGGTAAAGGCTCCATTGCCAACAGCCAGATATTTTCCATTCCAATTTTCAGTAGGTAGCCACAGCTCCATCTTGATATCTGAATCAGAAGTAGGAGTAAGGCTTAGCTCTACACGACAGAACTCAGGTAGGAACTGATACCTCTGTGCATTACCAGCACTCTCTCCGGGGGGCACAAAGGCTCCAGCGGCAACAAGTTCAGCGGCATCAACGGTCACGCCTGGCAAAGAGAATGACACAAGGTTCTTGCAGGGCTGGGCCCATGCCATCGAAGGTATTAACAGGATAAATAGGAAAGCTGACCAAGTGGGAATTCGAACAGGCATGCTTCTCTCCTTTTTCTTTATTGCGAACCCTTTATCATTAACCCTTTTCATCTATTCTTCAATTATTTTCACTAGAGCTTTATTTCCCCGTCGCAAAGGTATTGATAATTAAAATGCAATTGCCACCTAGCTGCCTGGAAGTATTGCACCAGAATTTACAACTACTTCAGCTGCAAGAAGCTGCCCTTGCTTAATCGAACTGCAATACGTTTGCCCACTTAGGCGCGTTGCTAAATAGGCTGCATTAAAAGCATCGCCTACCCCAGAATTATCAATTGCCTTTTGAATCGATTCGAGAGGAAATTCTTTTGGTCTTTTATCCGGTTTAGTAGAAAGCCAATTTGCCTCGGTTCCGTTTTTTACTACAACTTCTCTAATACCGAGAGCATGATGCCTAGCAATTAAATCTTCGACGGCCCTGTCTTGAAACAAATCTGCTTCATCAACAAAACTAGGCAAACTTACGTCGGTAACCTGGAGAAACTTTGTATAGACTGCGCGTGCTAGTTCATCGCTGCTCCAACTTTTGGAGCTGTGATTGCTATCGAAAATGACTTTGCCCCCCCGTTTTCGTAGCGAAACCAATAGTTGTATTAATTTCTCTATTCCTGCGTCATCTAGCAGCAAGAGTGTATTCCCAGTTAGGTAAACAAAATCGAATTCGCTCAACTTCAGTTGAATACTTTCGAAATCGTCACTCGAAAAAAATGCATGGTTGTCGCCGGTTAAAACCAAATCTGTATTAAGACCTTCTTCTTGCCAAGACTTACAAATTGTCTTCTTACCAAGCTCCTTCAGCACACTAATAAAACTTACCTCGAAACCGGAGCGAACGAGATAAATTGCAGTAGTAAGTGCGTCCCCAAAACAAGCAAAGCTTTGTAACCCATCATCGTGAGATAATTGCTGAACTTTGGACTCACCTAGACAGGCTATTTTTATAGAATAATTCATTAATTTTTTTATTTAATTTATTTTTTAAAGCCTAACTTTCCGCTCATTATAGGCGATAGGCGGCTCAAAACAGCATAGGAGAGGCAAACTCGGTCACTGCTTGCAAAAAAGTCTAATCTGATTCGTTCAGTCCTGCGCCTGCTGAACAGGAATTGGACCAGAAATTAATCAAATCCACCACAGCGAGAACGCAGAAAATCAATATCCTTATGTATTTCGATAACTTATAGATCACCATGGTTGTTAAACTTAGCAACAAGCGATAAGGTAAATAACCACATTTTACAAACCTGTATCTTCAGACAACTTAATTCTAATTCCTTTTTATTTGTGCCGTTGTGGCATGGCCAACTGTCCCAGAAACAATTAGGATTGAGATGAACTGAATCCAAATTTCCGAGGGTGACTTGTGAAAAGCAAACAAAAGAATTTCAGTTATCTATTCCTATTGGCCACAGTTATAAGCCTTAACAGCTGGGCCCAGCCGACGCGGGAGATTGATTTTCAACCTCTAAGTCAAGAAATGCTTAATAACCCAGAGCCAGAAGATTGGTTGATGTGGCGAGGTGGTTATGAGAACTGGGGCTACAGCCCTCTTGAGCAAATCGATAGAGAAAATGTAGGTGAGTTGAGTTTAAGCTGGTCCTGGGAGTTTGCACCCGCAGCACCCGGATCAAATGGAATGCAGGTAGAACCGACTGTCTATGACGGCATCATGTACGTTCGTCACTCAAATGAAAAATACTCAGCACACGACGCGACAACTGGAGATTTAATTTGGGAATATTCAAGGCCTTTAGCTTCGGAAGTTGCGGGATATGAAACCCGGCTTACAGTACATCGGGGGCGAGGGGTTTTTATCTATGAAGATAACCTTATTTCGCACGCAACCGACGGAATGCTATTTGCCTTAGACCCTCAAACCGGACGCTTAAAATGGGAAGTCGCAATGCAGGACTTTCGGTCTGGCCAACAACCAAGCGGGGCACCCGTGGGATTTCGGGGCTCTCTGGTTGTACCATACAACTGTACCGCCTGGACTGCACCCGATCCTTGTCATTTATCCGCGTACAGCACTGAAGATGGGGCTCTTTTATGGCGATGGTTTACTAGCCCAACCCGAGACGATCCCATGCACAATACATGGGGTGACGACCCACAACTCTATCCATTAGAGCGACGCCGAAATATGTCCCCATGGATGACTCCAGCCGTCGACAAAATCCGTGGGCTTTTTATATTCGGAATTGGCTCCAGCGCCCCACAGCAACCGGGGCTTGCAGGAACTGATGGGGAATATCCTGATCGTTTGTATCAAGGTTCAACCGTCGCGCTTGATTACCGAACAGGTCAATTAATTTGGTGGGCACAGCATCACTCAGACATGTGGAATGATGATGCTGTATATGATCGAATCCTTGTAAATGCATCCGTAGATCCGAACCCACCTAATCCTTTGGGAGTCAATCCTAATATTGACCCTACAGAAACGAGAGATATGGTAATAGGTTCTTTTTCAAAGGATGCTATCTTTTATGCATACGATAGATCTGATGGCGAATTTTTGTATGCACGACCTACAGCCTACCAAAATATAATAGCCAGATATGATGGGATAACTGGCGCCTATGAAATAGAGCCTGATGCGATTATGACCGCCGACGTAGATCATGAAGCGACAATTTGCCGCGAAAACAGACAAATACCTCAAGGCGCATATAGCCCTTTAACCAACGCTTACTACGTACCAGCATTCAATGGGCCATGCTCAGTTATGAAACTAAATTCGCTCGAGCCTTCCTTAGACACTGGATATAACACCTCGTACATTGCAACTGTTCCAACTCCAGCAAGTCACTTAGGCCAACCAGAAGCTATTAACGTGACTACGGGCGAGTCATTGTGGCAATTACAAAGGGAAACCCCTTTATATGGAATGTTAACCACAGGGGGTGGATTGCTTTTCGCAGCAGACACTAACCGCCGCTTTCATGCTATAGACCAATGGACCGGCGAAACACTTTGGCAAACAATTCTTAGCGGCGCAAGTGATATGGCTCCCATATCCTACGGCGTCGATGGAAAACAGTACATTGCCGTATTTGCCCCCAGCGGGACACAAGCTGCTGCGCAGCATGCTGGCCAATTAGGATTAAGCGCGACAACCGGCGTATCAAACGTCGGTCATACTTTGTTTGTTTTTTCCCTACAATAAATTATCAAACAAAATAGGGGCCAAAATCAGAGATTTCCAATAGTCATCATTGAAGAGTTAGGAACCATTGGCTTGAGATCTCTGTTTATTCAAATACTTTATTAAAGTTAGTGTCTCATTCGGATCCATTCTTTCCACGGGCCCGTTACTATATACAGAGATTATTACACGACCTTTCTTGGTCAGAAGAAATTCACTGGGTTGAATGATTTGTCGTTTTTCATCCCACCATGAGCCGATTGCATCACCATCATCCTTTGTCATATTAAAGGCGACAGGAAAACCCAAATCTGCAGCAACTTCGGCGGTTCTTTTCTGGTCATCTACAGACCCTGCAATCAGACCTACTCGTTCCTCAGCGAACGCTTCACGGCGTGCCTCATATCCGACCAACAACCGGCGGCAATAAGGTCACCAATGGCCGCGATAGAATAAAGCTAGGGTCATTGGATTGGTCAGGTCTCCAGGCAGATCCGCGGATTCTCCGCCTACAAGAGTCAGAGAAAGGTTAGGAAATAAAGCCCGGGATCGAGTTTTTGATTCATTTAGCAGCATCTATGGTTAAACATGAAAATGATAATAATTACGCCACAAATAAGGAGTAATTTAGAACCTACAAGCAATAAATAGGCTCAAGGAATCAATCGCGTGTTAGCTTCCACCCCGGAACGAGTTTCTGCGTGAGTTTGTTGCACCCTTATGACTTAAATAAATACGAATGAGAATCATTACTTTTTGGAACAGCTTCTTTACGTGAATTCGTTATATTGTTAAGGTCTAGGCACTGTTAATACGAATGAGAATTATTTACTATATGTAGTGCTGATCACATGGATTATGTCCGGATTTTGTGGTTTTTGAATCAAAAAACAATATCTCGCAAAAAAAAAACAAAAAAAGTCTTAAAAAGATGCTGAAATGCCCGATATAGCTGGTTCCGTTGTAGACATTTCACAGTTAGCAGTGGGAAAATTGCAGTTCACGATCGAGGGTTCGGAAATATAGCACGATTAATCTCCTGCAAATCTCCCAACCAACGACTCGTTATGTGAGCTCATATTTGAAATACTTAAAGGGGAAGTAAATGTATAAACGACCTAACTTAGCAAAGCGGGTATTACCTACTGCTATTGCGCTGAGTCTGCTTGTACCGGCCGCGGGTTTTGCCCCGGTTGTCTATGGGCAAGAGGCGGATGGTCTCGAAGAGATTATCGTCACCGGTGCTCGCGGTAGGCCAAGAACGGTAGGTGACTCACCAGTGCCAATTGACGTGTTCTCGGCTCAGGATCTGGAAGATGTTTCCTATACTGACACAAACGATATCTTAAGAACGCTGGTACCTTCGTTCAACCTGGCACGACAGCCTATTTCAGATGGTGCTACGTTTATCAGACCAGCACAGCTACGCGGCCTACCAACTGACAAGACTTTAGTGTTGGTGAACTCAAAACGACGCCACCGAGCATCACTTGTTTCCATTGGCGGTAGCGGCACCCAAAATGCCGACTTAGCGACTATCCCATCCTCTGCAATTCAGAGCATGGAAGTCCTGAGAGATGGCGCCTCAGCACAATATGGTTCTGACGCTATAGCTGGAGTTATCAACTTCATCCTCAAAGAGAATAATGAAGGTGGCTCGATCTCAATAAACACTGGCGAGTATTCGGAAGGCGACGGCGAGAGCACAACTGTCACCGCTAATATTGGACTACCTTTAGGCGACGACGGTTTTCTAAGTATCTCGGGTGAATTTATGGAGGCGGATGCTACTCTCCGAGGATCACAATACTGTAATTCATGGTTTTGTGTAGATCCAACTTTACCGGGATATAACTCCTCAGCTTCTTACGCGACGTTCACAGAAGATCCTACATATCAGGCTGGTGTTGCTGCCGCAAACACTGGTTTTGGTGACGTGGTTCAACCTTGGGGTAATCCAGAACAAGAGTCGGTCAGTTTGTTTTTTAATGCTGGCTATCAGATCGACGCGGATACCGAGGCTTATGCATTTGGTAACTACATGGACAGTGAGGGGGATGGCAGCTTTTTCTATCGTTACCCTCGAAATGGCACCATTGAGCAACTTAGAGAAAAAGATGGTGGGATATACGACCCATTAGAGAAATACCCTGGTGGCTTTACACCAAGATTTTTCGGTGAACAGGAAGATATGTCTTTGGTAGGGGGAATTCGAGGAGAGTGGGATAACGGCATTGAGTTTGATTTCAGTGCTCGCCACGGCGAAAACGAAATTCAATATACCTTGGCAAATACAATTAATCCTTCTATGGGACGCGCTTCGCAGAAATCATTCCGACCAGGAGATCTGGTTAATGAGGAAACTCAATTTTCGGCTGATTTTACTAATGAATTCGAAGTCAGTGGTTTCGCCAACCCGCTTGTATTAGCGTTTGGTGCGACTTACTTGGACGAATCTTATGAAGTAGTCGAAGGTGAGCCTAACTCATACAAGGCTGGACCTCACTCCGTTAAGGACCCATTTGGTTTCTGTAGTGGAACTTCCCCAACATCTGCAGGATCAGCTGTTATCGCTAATGGC